>JAWKLB010000015.1:0-78670 GCA_041392955.1 Chitinophagales bacterium
TGCACGGTTTCGCAGAATATGCAATACAAGGGATATTCCAACTTCAAGGTCGATCATGTAGTGGACGATCCTGAGATCAGGGCGGAAATTCAATTACATAATCCGAATCCCATTGGTGCTACCATACGCAACATGGAAATGCATTTGAACGTGGATGGCAAAGAACTTGGACATGCAGGCATTGATCAGAAAGTGCGCGTGAAACGCAGATCGGATTTTACACTTCCCGTCACCATGGGAACCACGCTGCCGCAATTGGGTGCCATACTCGGCGGTGGACTCACTGCCTTTATTACAGATAATGAGATACCGCTTGAATTGAGCGGGACATTCACTGTTCAGAAATTTATCTTTTTCCGGAAAACATTTGCCTTTACCTATGCAGATGTGTTGCGCGTGGATGCGCTGAATAACAAGTGATCTTATTTTCCGGCAGCATATATGCGTTCGATCACATCCACAACGAGCATGCCTTCCATGGCAGTAGTGGCAATTCCTGCGTCGCCATGTAATACATCGATCACATTTTGAATGATGTAGTGATGATTTGCTGCTGATCCGGTATAAGCGCCATACTTATTGGGTGCATTGGTAGGAGGCAGCTCCGGCAGTGTGTAGTTTTCAATGTGGCAATATTTCACTTCATTCATATATTGGCCTCCGACTTCTACCGTGCCCTTAGAGCCGATGATGCGGATGCTACTTTCATAATTTGCATCAAACACGGAAGTGGAAAAATGAAAGCTTCCCAAACCTCCCCGGTTGAAGCGGAAATGCACAACACCTGAATCTTCAAATGCGGTCAATGTATCATGATTGAAATCGGCCAGATCGCTGTGGATATGATGTATGTCGCCAAAAAGCCAGAGGAGCGTATCAATAAAATGCGAGAACTGTGTGAACAAAGTGCCGCCATCCAGATCTTTTGTGCCATGCCACGTCTTGCCTGTGTAGTAGCGCGCATCCCTGTTCCAGAAACAATTCACCTGTACATAATAAATATCACCCAGGATATTTTTTGAGATAATGTCTTTGAGCCATATGCTCGGCGGCGAAAAACGATTTTGCATGACACAGAATACACGCCTATCCATTTTTTCTGCAGTAGCGATGATCTCTTTGCAATCTGCTGCATACAATGCCATGGGTTTTTCGATCACCACATGTTTACCACTTTGCAGCGCCGCGATGGCATGTGCCGCATGCAGTCCATTCGGGGTACAGATATTCACCACATCCACTTCGGGATTAGATCCTAAAAATGTATTTATATCGCGAAAAAAAGGAACATCGTATGCTTGCAAACCAAGCTCGTCTTTGGGAAGTATATCGCAGAGAGCGGATAATTCTGCTTCTGCATTTCCGTGAATAATGGCAGCATGTCGTTTGCCGATGTGGCCACATCCGATAACAGCAAAAGAAGTTTTGGACATCAGGCAGGTTGAACGCTATTGTTTAGCAAAATATATTTTTCACCACTTTCCGGACACAGGGCAATGCCTTCTGCGTTGAAGTTCAATTTTATACCGAATGCACTCATCCATCCGGTTTGACGAGCGGGATTTCCGGTGACCAGCGCATAATCGGGAACATCTTTTGTCACAACGGCACCTGCACCGATGAATGCATAATTACCAATCGTGATCCCGCATAAAATAGTGGCGTTCGCGCCGATGGTCGCACCCTTGCGCACAATGGTTCTCTGGAAGGCATGTTGCCTGTTCACCGCGCTGCGCGGATTGATCACATTGGTAAATACCATGGAAGGACCCAGGAATACATCGTCTTCACAGGTAACACCTTCGTAGAGGGAAATATTGTTTTGCACTTTCACCCGGTCGCCGAGTTGCACATGTGCACCTACGAACACATTCTGACCGATATTACATTCTTCTCCGATGACGCAACTGCCCATGAGGTGGCAAAAATGCCATATCCGGGTACCTGCGCCGATCTGTGCCCCGGTCTCTACGATAGATGAAGGATGTATGAAATATGCTTTTTCCGCCATTTTATACCTTCGGCAAATATACGCCTTTGCAGGGAAGCCTTATCTTCGCAGCAATGAGGTGCAGCCCTTTGTATCAACCGGTTTTTACCCTTGTGATCATCTTAGCTTTTGCTTCCTGCGAGCGCGCATTTGAGGGTGATCTGCTGGAGAATACCAGTCCGGAAACTGCAACCAGTATCGATACCATCATTCGATTTGGCGACGACCGTTTGGAAAGCGAAGTTACCCTGCATTGGTGGGGTGATGATCCGGATGGATATATCACCGGATACGAATTCACCTTTGAACCCTTTCCGGATGATGCAACGATCTGGATCTATACAGAAAGACAGGACAGTACCTTTATTCTTGCTCCCGAACCGGGACAGGATTCTGCCGATTATGTTTTTTACATCCGTTCCATCGACAACATTGGTTTGCGTGACCCGTCGCCGGCGCGCCTGGTGATCCCGGTCAAGAATTCACCACCATCGGCACAAATAGTACCGGGAATAAATAATCCGGTCCGTTCCTTTCCGGTAGTAAAATTCTTCTGGACCGGCATTGATCCGGATGGCGCTGAGAATCTCAAAGAGTTTCATATTTATTGGAATGATACCACAGGTGCACCTTTGGTCATAGATAAGAGTATCACCAGTGGTGTTTTTCAGGCGCAGGATCCTTTTGCTGCAGAACCTGTTTGCGACTTCTACCCGAATACATCAAGTGTGGCATCCGGCACAATAAGCGGTATGGTCAGCAATGCATGGAATACCTTGTACATACAAGCGGTGGATCAAAGCAATGCCGTATCTGCCTTTGCAGTTTCCGATTCGGTTTTTATCAAACCGGTGCATAGTGATGTGTTGCTGGTAGATGGATACAGCACCACAGTGAATGAAGCATTTTATGGGAATGCGATGCTGAATAATGGCATTTCTGTATTTGATACGATACAAATATTCCAAAAAACAGGTGCTGTGTATACGCAACAATCGGCTGATAACCTGACACAGGAGCGCGTGTTCGATCTTTTTGATCTTATTATCTGGTTCAGCAACGATGCGAACAATTCTTTTTCACTTGCTCAGAAAACAACAGATGCCTTTTTTACGGATGGCGGTAAGATGTTCATGAGTGTTTATATTTCTTCTTCCTTCGATCCCCTGAGTAATTTTCTGGATTTTACACCGATAGCATCCCTTGTAAATCCGGTCGACACAACGTTGTTATTGGATCTTGGCGCACATCTGGTTCCGCAGGAAGCCGGTTGGCCCGAATTGGAAGGATCGAGTATCATCGGCGTAGTAAAACCGATCAATGTACAGATCGGCGCACAGCCATTATATGAAGCTGAATTGACCGCAAAAGATAATATTACACTTGCCTTCAATCCGTGGACAGGGAACAGCATCGTCATCGCAAAAAAATTCGATGCCTTCGGGAATACGAATTTTATCGTATCTACCTTAGAAATGCATAAAATGAATGCTGCCATGAATACAGATGCTTTTTTTGATAAAGTGATACACGATGCATTCGGATTCTGACAGTGAAAAAAAACATCTGATCATTTTTGCCTCCGGTGCAGGAACCAATGCTGAAAATTGCATCCGTTATTTTGCCGCACATCCGCAGGTTGAGGTTGTTTTGCTGGTCACCAACAAGAGGACTTCCGGTATACCACAGTTGTCTGAAAAGTATCATATCCCCATGTTGTATCTCAGCAATGCAGATATGCGGGGTACGCACATGGTCGTTGCAGCGTTGGCCGCATATACACCTGACCTGATCCTGCTGGCAGGATACCTTTCCCTGATCCCGGCGGAACTCATTCGCAACTTTCGTTTTATCAATGTGCACCCGGCATTATTGCCCAAATTCGGGGGACCCGGCATGTATGGGAAAAAAGTACATGAAGCGGTGGTGGCTGCGGGTGAGCAGATCAGCGGAATTACGATACACGCTGTGGATGAACAGTACGATAACGGAGCTATATTATTTCAGCAAAAGGTGGACCTGGAAGAAACGGATGATGCCACCATAGTTGAACAGAAAGTAAGAGAACTGGAATACATCTATTTGCCTCGTATTGTGGAGAAATTATTAGTAACCGGAGAGCTTAGCTGACTTATTTTTTTTCGGCGATAATTATCAATGAAATTTAGCCGGTGCGCTATTAAATTTGCGATATCATTAAATAACTATTCATGCATCATCCTGTAGCCATCAAAACGGCTCTAATTTCTGTTTTTTATAAAGATAAGCTGGACCATATTGTAGAGAAATTGCACGCACTGGGTGTGCAGATCTATTCCACAGGTGGAACATATGCATATATCGAGAGCCTCGGCATCCCGGTCACTGCAGTAGAAGACCTGACAGAATATCCTTCCATTCTGGGCGGCAGAGTGAAGACTTTACATCCCAAAGTATTTGGTGGTATTCTTGCCCGGCGTGACCGCAATGAAGATAATATGCAGATCAGTCAATATCATATTCCAACTATTGATCTGGTGATCGTTGATCTGTATCCGTTTGAAGAAACGGTGCACCATACGGTGAGTGAAGAAGAGATCATTGAGAAAATAGATATCGGAGGTGTATCTCTGATCCGTGCTGCTGCAAAAAATTATCGCGATGTGCTGATCATTGCATCCAAAGATGAATACCCGGCACTGGAAAAGATGCTGGATGAAAAAGGCGGGGTTTCAGAATTGGGACAGCGCACCTATTTTGCCAAAAAAGCTTTCGCCCTGACTTCGCACTATGATGATGCCATTTACACCTGGTTCAACCACAATGAAAATCATTCTGTGCGCTATACACCAAAAGTGCCTATGCGCTATGGGGAGAATCCTCACCAGTCGGCGGCCTTTTATGGCAGGCTGAACGAGGTGTTCGAGAAATTGCACGGGAAAGACATCTCCTATAATAACCTGGTCGACATAGAAAGTGCGGTTTACCTGATGGAGGAATTCGCGGATGATCTCGCACAAAATAATACGCCCACCTTTGCCATATTGAAACACACCAACACCTGTGGTCTTGCTGCAGCTGATACTTTAGAAGAAGCTTATGAACGAGCGCTTGCCGCAGATCCTGTTTCTGCATTTGGTGGAGTATTGATCTGTAATAATCCGATGGATGCAAAAACCGCATTCAAGATCAACAGTTTATTTTTTGAAGTTCTGATAGCACCGTCGTTCGAACACGATGCGCTTACTATACTGAAGACAAAGAAAAATCGCATACTCCTACAGCAAAAGATGTTCAGCTTTCCATCCAAACAATTCAAGAGCATGCTCAACGGTATGATCGTGCAGGACCGCAACCAAAGGACGGTATCTGTAGATGACCTCATGCAGGTGACTGACCGGCATGCCGGCCCTGCCGAACTCCGCGACCTGCTTTTTGCCGAAAAGGCCGTAAAACATGTGAAATCCAATGGCATCGCATTGGTCAAGAACCGCCAGCTGATCGGTATCGGCACCGGTCAAACCAGCCGGGTGGACGCCCTGATGCAGGCCATAGCCAAGGCCCGCAGCTTCGGTTTCAGCACAGAAGGAGCTGTCATGGCCAGCGAGGCCTTCTTTCCGTTTCCCGACTGTGTGGAGATAGCCGACCAGGCAGGGATCACTGCCGTTATTCAACCCGGTGGAAGTGTGCGTGATAAAGAAAGCATTGATTATTGCAATGCACATAATATGGCCATGTGCATGAGTGGCATTCGCCATTTTAAACATGGATAATCTGTTGCCATTTTCGATGTAACCTGTTGTAAGAAATGGTAAGTAATAAATCGTGTCTGCAGAATAATAATTATGTGTTGTTTTGCCGTTCAAGTTGCAAACTAAAAATTAAATTTGCACCTTAACTCTTTACGTAACAACGCATGGGCTTATTCAACTTTCTTTCTCAGGAAATTGCCATTGACCTCGGAACGGCAAATACATTAATTATCGCGCATGATAAGGTCATGGTTGATGAGCCTTCTATCGTTGCAATGGATAGAAAAACAGAAAAGGTCATTGCTGTTGGGAAGCGTGCCATGCAGATGCATGAGAAAACACATGAGAATATTAAAACCATTCGCCCGCTCCGGGATGGTGTGATCGCCGACTTTCAGGCTGCCGAGGCCATGATCCGGGGTATGATCAGCATGATCTTCCCCAAAAACCGCCTGTTCAAGCCCTCTCTGGTCATGGTGATCTGCATACCTTCAGGCATCACGGAGGTGGAGAAAAGGGCCGTCCGCGACTCGGCAGAACAAGCCGGAGCCCGCGAGGCACTAATGATACACGAGCCTATGGCAGCAGCGCTGGGTATTGGTCTGGATGTGCAGGAGCCGGTTGGAAATATGATCATTGACATTGGAGGAGGAACCACTGAGATCGCGGTTGTGGCACTTTCGGGTATCGTTTGCGACCAGTCGATCCGCGTGGCGGGAGACGAATTCACAGCAGATATCGTGGATTATATGCGCCGTCAGCACAACCTCCTCATCGGAGAGCGCACGGCAGAAGCCATAAAGATCAATGTGGGATCCGCACTTACCGAATTGGAAGATGCTCCTGAGGACTATCAGGTGAGCGGTCGCGACCTGATGACCGGTATCCCCAAACAACTGGTGGTCTCCTATTCCGAGATCGCCCATGCTCTGGATAAATCCATTTCTAAAATAGAGGAAGCCATACTGAAAGCATTGGAAACCACACCACCTGAACTTGCAAGTGATATTCAGCGCAACGGCATTTATTTGACTGGTGGCGGTGCATTATTGCGCGGACTGGATAAGCGTGTTGGTCAAAAAACAAAGCTGATGGTGCATGTGGCAGATGATCCGCTGCGCGCCGTTGTACGTGGCACCGGCATCGCCCTGAAGAACCGCGATCAGTATATGGCCTTGCTCATGAATTAACCGGGACATGCCTGATGCGTAGTTTCTTCCTTTTTATAATCAGACATTACGCGATTTTTCTTTTTCTCTTACTGGAAGGTATATCGCTGTATTGTGTATTTACATATAACAGCTTTCAAAAAACATCTTTCATCAATTCGGCGAATATCGTTACAGGCAATGTGCAGGACACCTATGGGAATTTCCGCACTTATTTCTCGCTGGGAAAGGTGAACGATAGTCTGATGGCAGAAAATGCGCGCTTGCGTGCTTTGTTGCCGTCGGCCACACGCCTGGATTCTGCCAAAGTCAGCACGGCTGCCGACTCACTCGGAAAGGCGTTGTATACATTTATCCCCGCCACGGTTATCGGGAATAGTTATACCGAAGCGAATAATTTCATCACACTCGACAAAGGAAGTGCCCAGGGCGTTAAAGAGGATATGGGTGTGATCACTTCGTCGGGGATCGTCGGGCGTGTAGTAAAGGTGTCACAAAATTTCAGTGTTGTGATGAGTGTATTGCACAGCAGTTTCGTAAAAAGGGTGGCTGTTAAAAGAAATGGTGCACAAGGCAGTTTGATCTGGGAAGGGAAAGATCCGACACATGCTGCTGTTGTTCAGGTATCGGAACCCGGCACTTTGTTTCCCGGAGATACTATCGTCACTTCTGTGGGCTCTGAAATGTTTCCCAGGGATATCATGGTAGGCACACTCGAAAGCTATGGCAAGGATCAGGGAAGCAATTATTATACGTTGCAGATAAAACTTGCGGTAAATTTCAGTGCACTGGAATATGTATATATCGTCAATGATCTCATGAAAGACGAGCGGGAAGGGCTGGTGGAGGAAGCCGAGGATGCAGGCTTTTAACTGGATATTGCGCTTTTTCGGTTTGCTCCTGCTTATTGCTTTTCAGGTGTTGGTACTCAATCGTCTGAACGTGAACAGCTATATACATCCCTATGTATATCCCATGTTTCTGTTACTCTTGCCTTTCGACACACCTAAATGGGTGCTTATGCCGCTGGCGTTTCTGGTAGGTATCACGATAGATATGTTCTCCAATACACCCGGTATGCATGCCGCGGCTTGTGTGGCCATTGCCTATTTCCGGCCGGGCCTCATCAAATTCTATACGCCAGTTGCCGGTTATGAGAATATGAACGGGCCAAACCTTTTGCAGCTCGGGGTTATTTGGTTTTTGCTGTACACTTCTACCATGATCCTCATTCACCATACTATATATTATTTATTACAAGTGTTTTGGATGGGAGATATTTTATTTCTGTTGTTAAAGATCCTGCTGAGTGCGCTGATCAGTACTCTGCTGATCACCATTCTTGCGTTTTTGACGGCATCGGGAAGGGTGAGACGTTAAATACTTTGAACTGCATACTTTTTTAATTAGTTATATCGAATTTTGTACTGATTTTTATTATTCCTTTTTTACATGGCAGGCATTGAAAATTTAAAACCGCGCAGTATCATAGTTCAGATACTGATCATTGCCATCTTTGCCATCTATCTGGTGCGCCTGTTTTATCTGCAGGTGGTCGACAAAACATACAAAGAGATAGCCGATGACCGGGGCATCCGCAAGGAGCAAGTCGACCCGGACCGCGGCCAGATCTTCGATCGCAACGGCAAGCTCATCGTTTATAATGAACCGAGTTATAAGCTGATGGTGGTTCCCAACAAGGTAAAAGAGATCGACACGCTGCGTTTTTGTGAGATCGTAGGGGTAGACAAGGAATACTTTATCAAGAAAATGGATGAGGCCAAGCGCTTCAGCCGCATGCGGGAAAGTGTATTTCTCTCGCAGATATCGGCAGATGAATTCGGCAGGATAGAAGAATATCTGTATCAGTTCCCGGGATTCTATGCCGCGAACAGCCCGGTGCGCAAATATGTATATCCATCTGCAGCACATTTGCTCGGTTATGTGGCAGAGGTGGATAGTAACGATATCAAAAAATCGAATGGCTATTATCAGAATGCGGATATCATAGGCAAGAGCGGGGTAGAAAAAAGTTATGAGCAGATCCTGCGCGGAAGAAAGGGATATAAAAATATCGTCATAGATCGCTTTGGGCGCGAAGTAGGGTCATTGGACAACGGCAGCAGGGATATAGCGCCTATTGCCGGAAAAAACATCACGCTTACCATCGACATCGACCTGCAACAGTACGCAGAAAAATTACTCGCCAATAAAAGAGGTGCATTGGTTGCCATTGAACCAGAAACCGGTGAAGTGTTGGCCCTGGTGAGTTCACCATCCTATGATCCGAATATGCTGGTGGGCAGTGCGCGCACAAAAAATTTCGGTATACTGGCAACGGACCCATCCAAACCTTTGAATAATCGCGCACTATCCGGATATTATCCGCCCGGCTCCACATTTAAACCGGTCATGGCATCCATTAGTATGGAGATAGGCACACTTTCACCCGATCAGGGATATGGTTGTGCAGGAGGTTATGTCATGAGCGGTCATACGGTTGGTTGTCACCACCATCCCTATCCGGCAAACGTTGTGCTCGGGATCGGTCATAGCTGTAATGCTTATTTCTGTAATGTGTTCCGGCATTTTATGGAAGACGGGCACGATACGCCTGCAGAAGGTCTTGCCGATTTTAAAGAGAAACTCGGTTTGTGGGGCATCGGACATAAAACGGGTATCGATCTGCCCAATGAGGCAAGCGGTAACGTTCCGGATCCGGAGGACTATGACAAAATATATGGCAAGGGTAGATGGAAGGCAACGAATTGTATCACTTTGGGTATCGGACAGGATCAAATGATCCTTACACCATTGCAATCTGCAAATAGCATTGCGGTCATCGCGAACAGCGGTTATTATATCGCACCGCACGTACTTAAATCGGTAGATGATGAGGATTCACTGATGCAGGCATTGCAGTTTAAACATGAAACAGGTATCAACGACAGCATATTTACCTACGTAAAACATGGTATGGCAGGCGCGGTAAATTTTGGAACAGCGCGTATCGCTCAGGTCGATTCCATTCAGATCTGCGGAAAAACAGGCACTGCCGAAAACCCGCATGGTAAAAGCCATAGCTGGTTCAGTTGTTTTGCTCCCGAGGAGCAGCCGAAGATCGTTGTCGCTATCATCGTGGAAAATGCAGGCGCCGGTGCGAGTTATGCAGCTCCCATAGCAAGTTTGGTAGTAGAAAAATATTTACACGGCGAGATATCCGAAAAAAGAAAGTGGCTGGAAGATCGGATGATGCAGGCTAACCTGATGGATAAACCGCACATACAACCTGTCCAACCGGCCGCACCGGAGCAACCGGCAGCACCGGATGCAGACCACGAAGTAGTGCAACAAGCGATCTTACCTAAAAGACAATGAGGGAGAAAAAATCCATCATGCAAAATATCGATCAGCTGGCGCTGGGTTTATACCTGGGGATCATGCTTATCGGTTTGCTTACGGTTTACGCGGTAAGTTATGATCCGGATGTAAGTTCCTTTTTTGATTTGTCGTTGCCACATGGAAAACAAATGATCTTCATGGCGATATCGCTGGTGGCGGGCTTCAGTATCCTCACTTTTGAAAGTACGTTTTTTACAAAGTTTGCAGCGCCCATATATATATTGGTCATTTTGGTTTTATTGATCACGTATGTTGTGGCCGATGAGATCAATGGAGCCAGAAGCTGGCTGCAGGTAGGCGGATTTCAGTTCCAGCCGGCAGAATTCGGCAAAACAGCAACAGCACTCATGCTGGCGAAGGTGCTGAGCAATTTCGTAGGAAAGCCGCGCACTTTTGGGAGGAAGATGATCGCTTATATGGTATTCGGATTGCCGATGCTGATCATCATTATGCAAAACGACCTGGGCTCGGCACTGGTATATGCCAGCTTGGTTGTGGTGATGTATCGCGAAGGATTTTCCATCAATGAAGTTGTAGTGGTGGTTCTCATAGGCCTTGCGTTTGTATTGTCCCTGCTGTTCGATCATATCATTATTTTATATGTATTGTCGGCAGGCATTTTTATCTGGTATATTTTTTCTTCTACCAGGCTCATCCGAAAAGACAGGATACCCGGAATGCTTTTTTTGATCCTCCTTTTTGCCGGCCTTGCCTTGCTGATCTTCGGCTTGGTCAATGAAAATTTCAGACTCATAGCCAGCCTTGCCGGTTTGTTGAGCATGGTGGTGGCATTTTTCTTTTTGCGAAAAAATAAATACCGACCGGCTGCGGGCCCGGTGATCTTATATGTATTGCTTGGTGCATTCATCACTTACGGATCGGATTATATCATGCATCATGTGCTTGCCGATTATCAGGCACAGAGGGTACTCGTTACGCTGGGGAAAGAAGATGATATTGAGATCAAAGGAGATCCGACCTATAATGTCACACAAAGTATCATGACCATCGGATCCGGCGGATTTGCAGGAAAGGGATATCTGCACGGCACTTTGACACAATCGGAGCAGGTGCCTGAGCAGGACACCGATTTCATTTTTTTATCCGATAGAGAAGAATTTGGATTTCTGGGCACGGCTGTATTTCTGGCCATCTATCTCGTGTTCATCCTGCGCGTATTATATATTGCCGAACGGCAGCGCTCACCCTTTTCCCGTGCGTATGCGTATTGTATCGCAAGCATATTTACTTTGCAGATCGCCATCAATGTGGGTATGACCATCGGGCTGGTTCCGGTGATCGGGATTCCGCTTCCTTTTATTTCGAATGGCGGAAGTTCGGTCATCGCATTTTCCATCATGGTCTTTATTATGCTGCGCCTGGATGCCGACAGATTATTGATCCTGCGGTAAAAGCAAACTGCTGATCTTGTGGTCTATCCAAACCTCATTTAATACGGTGTGGATCTCGCTGCTTCCGGTATAGGTGGCTTGTAAGGCAGTAAACTGGTCTTTTAAGTTCAGCAGGAGTTCTGTTTTTTCTTTTCTGGAAGTTGTTTGCAGGAATTTTTTCACGAAAGTGGTTACCATTTGCTCAGGCTCATTGAACAATTGCAGTGATTTCAAATTATAAATCGTTGTGCGCAATAAATTTTCCATTACTTCAATATTGCCCAATTCCATCTGGTTAATAAGATTCACTAATAGGGTATTGCCATACAAATTAGGCAGGCGCTCGCGCACCATTTTAGTGTTGAGAATCCGGTTGATGTATTCCACGGCACGACCATAATGCAGGAAATGAAAATGATATGTAGCCAGCACATAATATACCTGAAAAACATAGTGCGTTTCTTCCAACTGTGTCCGGTTTTTCTGGATCCATTTTTCCATTTCCGGTATTTCTGTTGCGCCGGCTTCAACATTGTTCCGCATGTGCCTGTAGAGTTCATACTTTATCAGGATCAGGTTTTTATATTGAGATGTGGTGTAGTTTGCGGTGCGTATTTTTTTAATTAAACCAAGGTAATACTCTGCTTTGCTTTCATCTAAGCGGAAACTCAAATCTAAGATGGTTCCCAGCAATTGCAGATTGTTAAAACCATGAATTACATTGCCGAGATCACGTGTGCGTGTTTGTATGTTAAATGCTTGTTCGGCGTAGGCGAGCGCTTGTGCAGGATGGTCGCTATATTTTTCAAAATAAAATTTCAGGTTAAGCCGGGACAACTCCAGATCCTCATTGTCAGAATGTAAAGTATCGTCACATTGTGCTAAAATGTGCAGCAACCTTTTCCTGTCTTCCGCATTGCGTGGTTCGCCATGCTCTGAGAACATAAGGCGAAATTGATTATTGATCATATCCAATTTCCGTCGTTTTTCCAGATTTTCAATAAGCTTAGCACTGTCTTCCCTGTACATTGTGTCAATTTCTTTTCTCAGTTTGGGATCCTTGCTGATCTTTACCAGATGCAATAAATTATCAATGACAAATATGTGCATCAGGTCGTTGTGATCATCCACACAAATAGAGCGTGCTTCCTTCAACAAATTTTCTGCCTGTTTGAATAATCCTTTTTGCAATAGAATAAATGATTCTTCTACCGCTTCTATGATCTTATGCAATAAAGTTTGTTCTGTGTTATGTATGCGCAAGAATCTCAATATGCTGTGGTAAACATAGCGTTTCAACTTAGCATAGTTGACGGTATTTCCCGCTTCGAGTTTCAGTTGGCTCTCCCAGTCCTTTTCTGTGCCCTCGGGTTTTTTATCAATGATGTTGAATAAAGCCAGGTAGGCAGCATCTGTTTCATCTCGGTACCTGCCACAGTATAAACGGTAGTTTTTCTTTTCTGCGGGGGTAAGCGCAGATATGAGCATGCGCAGATCATTTTTAAGCATTGATTTGAAAGTGTTTACTTCCGCGGGCCGCCACGTTAGTCCAAAATTAAAAATTTTCGTTCTACGCCACCTGGAGGTTATATTTTCTTTGCGGTAAATCTGAAAAACATGAAATACACATGGTTAATTCCGGTGCTGCTGGTATGCTATGCAACAGCAACGGCGCAAACAAATACTTTCCCTGTGACCGGAAATGTGGGTGTGGGGACCCTGACGCCCACAGCTAATTTACAGGTGGTTGGTTCGACCCAGTTTGGATCCGGTGTGGATTTTGGCGCATTCAGCAGCACCGGTGATCTGAGTTTTACGGGCACGGCAGATTATCTGGTAGGGGGCGATCATTATGCTTTTCGCTATGGTGGCAATCAGAATTATGGTTTGTTTTTCAGCTCAACAAATTCCAGGTATGAGTTTCGGGATGCCACCGGTGTGCAGGTTTGGTGGATGACGGGTGGCGGAAATGGGTATATAAAAGGCAAACTGGCCATTGGATCAACTAATCCGGTCGGTGCAGCATTGGATATTACTTCAGTTGGACCTTCCGCCTTGCGGATAAATCCCTATGGTGTAGGTGTGGGTAATACAGCTGAAATTCGGTTCATGGAGCTTGCGGCCGGCGGAACAAATTATGTCGGCTTCAAGGCTCCTGATAACATCAATGTCAATAAAATTTGGGTTTTGCCTGCCGCCGATGGAATGGCCAATCAAGTGCTTACAACAGATGGTGCAGGAAATTTAGGTTGGGCAAACGATAGTAACACAACCTATGCGGCAGGTAGCGGAATAAATATTTCAGGAACTACCGTGACCAACACCGCACCCGATCAAACGGTGGTGTTGACCGCTGACGGCGCTACAACTATAAGCGGTACTTATCCGAATTTCACGATATCCTCTACCGATACAAATACAGAATATGCCCCCGGAACAGGCATTGATATTACAGGCGACGTAATTACAAATACTGCACCCGACCAAATGGTATCCTTAACAGGTGCGGGTTCAACCATAGTTACCGGAACTTATCCCGATTTTGTAATTACTTCTACCGATACAAATACGGAATATTCTGCCGGAACCGGTATTGATATTGTTGGTGATGTGATCACTAATACATCGCCGGATCAAACCGTTACTTTATCGGGTGCCGGAGCAACAACAGTTACCGGGATCTATCCGAATTTTACGATCACATCTACGGATAATAACACAACATATACTCCCGGAACCGGTATTTATATTTCCGGAACAACGATCAACAATACGGCGCCGGACCAAACGGTGACAATTGGAGGAGCGGGATCTACAAGTATTTCGGGTGTGTATCCGAATTTCACGGTGGTAACAAATGAAACTGATCCGAAGGTTACTTCCTTGGGTATCGGTAAGGTTCCGAGATGGAATGGTTCTTCTCTTTCAGATGGGACTATATATGATAACGGGATATCTGTAGGCATTGGAACAACCATACCAGGGGCACTACTTGATGTTGCCGCTGATGCAAGAATTCATGTACTTACCGTTGGAGTAGGCGCCGGCGATGTCGCATCAAATACTGTCTTAGGCAATTCCGCCCTCGCCAGCAATATAACCGGCTATGAAAATCTTGCCATCGGTTATCTGAGCATGTATTCAAATACCTTTGGCACAAATAATACTTCACTTGGTGCAAACGCGCTCTTTACAAATACAAATGGCAGTTTCAATACTGCTGCCGGGTCTAACGCACTCAGGTATAATACCGGCGGAAATTACAATGTGGCATTAGGAAGCAACAGCTTGCTTTCCAACACAACAGGCAATGCAAATACGGGCGTTGGTTATCAAAGTTTGGTGAACAATACAACGGGTTCCGGCAATGTTTCAGTTGGTGCTAATTCCTTGTCGCTCAATACAACCGGTGATCACAATACAGCAATTGGAAATTATAGTTTATATGTCAATACATCGGGAATCGACAATGTTGCCATTGGATATTTTTCCTTGAATGCAAATACAACCGGCGATAGGAATTCGGCGATCGGAAGTAATTGTTTAATGGCGAATGTAAGTGGTTATGACAATGTGGCGGTTGGTTATTCTGCACTACCCGGTAATGATATTGGTATATATAATGTTGCAGTAGGTAATTTCGCAATGGAATATAATACGAGTGGAGAATCAAACTCTGCTGTCGGATATAAAGCGTTATATAATAATGTTTCCGGCTACGGTAATTGCGCCTTTGGAACCTTATCCATGTTTGGCAACAATATCGGTTACAACAACACTGCAATTGGCTATCAATCTTTGCAAAATAATTTTATAGGAAACTTTAATACTGCCGTTGGAGCACAAGCGCTATTAAGCAACACCTCAGGTATAAATAATACAGGTACAGGTTGCTATGCATTGATTCTGAACACAACCGGTAATGATAATACCGCCAACGGGCACAGCGCTTTATACCATAACACTACCGGAGATTATAATACAGCAATGGGACAGAATGCATTATTTTCAAATACCACAGGTTCGGATAATACTGCAGTAGGCTATCAAACCTTGCACAATAACTCATCCGGAGATGAAAATACAGCCCTGGGATTTTATGCATTGTATGCCAACACCACCGGCCATGCAAATACGGCTGTAGGCACTTATGCTGCCAATAATATTACAACAGGTTTTTCTAACGTGGCAGTAGGTACAGAAGCGCTCGAATTTCTGACCACGGGTAATTTTAATGTTGGTGTTGGCGTATATGCATTACGTGCCATTACATCTGCCAGTAATAATACTGCTATGGGACATGCCGCATTGGGTTCTGCAACAACATCTTCGAATAATACGGCCTTTGGATACAGCGCGTTGGATCATGTTTCCACCGGTGATAATAATACAGGAACCGGTGCAAATGCATTGTATACCAGTACTACCGGTGTAAACAATACTGCAAATGGCTATAAGGCGATATATTTTAATACCATTGGAAATAATAATTCCGGTTTTGGACAACTTGCATGTTATAATGTTACTACCGGAAGCGCCAACACGGGTCTCGGATCATACGCCATGCAATCCGTCAGCACAGGATCGAATAATACCGGGGTGGGTTACAGCGCCAATGTTTCCTCCGGCACGCAATCTAATTCGACAGCTGTAGGATATAATACTACAGTGGATGCAAGTAATAAAGCGCGCATTGGAAATAGTTTTGTCAGCTCGATCGGTGGCCAGGTGAGCTGGACGGCATTTAGCGATGCACGCATTAAAAACGATGTACAGGAAAATGTTCCGGGTTTGGAGTTCATCAACCTGCTCCGGCCGGTTACTTATCATTTTGATGTCGACAAAGAAAATACATGGATGGGCGTGACAGATACTGTTTCCTATGACGGGAAATATGATATTGAAAAGATACAATTCACCGGTTTTATAGCTCAGGAAGTGGATAAGGCTGCTCAGGAGATCGGTTATGATTGCAGTGCGGTAGATAAAAGCGGGAAATTATTGGGCTTGCGCTATGCAGAGTTTGTAGTGCCGCTAACAAAAGCAGTGCAGGAATTAGACGCCGACAGAATGGAAACCAATGCTTCAGTTGACAGCCTTACAAAAGAGAATGCTTCCCTCACCCAATTGGTAAATGCACAACAGCAAACAATTACAACCCTGCAGGAACAAATGCGATCTGTAATGAACTTATTAGGGATGCAAAGCACAGAAACCAATTCTGATGCGTCTACCACATCATATATCACTTTAGGTAGTGATAGTCAAAAAGCATCACTCGGACAAAATATACCCAATCCGTTTACCGGCATAACCGTGATACCGTATTTTATTCCGGACGAAGTGGATCATGCAGTATTGCGCATTTTCAACACCGATGGCACTATTTTATATACCATGGAGTTGCCAAAGGGCAGGGGAGATGTATCTATAGATGCGAGCAAACTGACCGCCGGAAATTATTACTATACCCTTGAACTCAACGGAGAACATTTCGACAGCAAACATATGATCCTGGTAAAATAAGTTAAGTCCCACGCAGCGTTTAGAAAAGTGCGTCACTGTTCGTCATGGCAGTGGCGCTATTTTTTATCCCTTATAAAACAACCAGCGCAGCAATTCCCTTAAGCGGATCTTTTTTCCATACATCAAAATAGCCGTGCGGTATACTTTTCCTGCCAGGAAAGTGGTCGCTATGAATCCACCGGTAAGCAATAGCATCGACAATCCGATCTGCCAGGCCGGCGGATGGAAAGGAATGATGGCCGGAGTGACAATGGGAGAGGTAAATGGTATCAGAGTAGCCCAAAAAGCCAGAGGGGAATCGGGCGCATGTACCACGCTCATCATAATAAAAATAGAAACCAGTATGAGCATGGTGAGAGGAAATACATACATCTGGATATCCGATCCGTCATCTTCGCTGGCCAGTGAAACAACCGCGGCAAATAAAGATGCATACAAAAAATATCCCCCCAGAAAATAAAAGATGAACAGTAAAATAATGGTCGTGAAATTAATATGTTGTAATCCTTCTATGGTTTGGGCAATTGAAGACATGTCGCTGTCCATCGTCGCACCCTGCATGGCCTGCATATTCTGCATATCCATGAAATGATCCAGAAAGACCACCGACGCAATGGTCTGAAAAAGCATCAGCAGAATACCCCAGATCACAAATTGCGTAAGCCCCACCAGTCCGATGCCTATGATCTTGCCCAGCATGAGCTGGAAGGGCCGCACAGAGGATATGATCACCTCAATGATACGCGTTGTCTTTTCTTCCATCACACCGCGCATCACCATGGTGCCGTAGATCAACAACACGATGTAGATCAAAAATCCCATGATATAACCTATTGCTGTTGCGATCGTGGTATTGGCATCCTTTTCACCTGCATCATCGGTAAGTAGGGTATCTTTAATGGTCACCTTGGGCCGCAGACGTAAAATTTCATCGCGCGTGATATGGCGCGTTTCCATGTTCAATGCCTCCAGCTTATCGGCCAGTATATTTTCAATGTACATTTGGGTGCTGATACCCAGCTGCTCTTCGCTGATAAGTTGAATGCCGTTTGGATATTCTGGTTCTATATCAGGAATATATAGGATAGCATCGTACCCGTTGTCGAGTGTCCGGTATTTTTCTTTGAGCTCTTCGATGGAAAGGTCGGCATGTGCAAAGGAGAAATACGTGTTACTGCTATCGGGTAAGGCTCTGAATAATCCACTTTCATCATGCACAATGATATGCCTCGATGAGGTTCCCATCTGCATAAATAATAAAGGCATTAAGCTGAGGCCCACCAGAAAAATAGGTCCGAGTATGGTAAATAATAAGAAGGAGCGTTTGCGCACCCGTGTGTAATATTCCCTTTTTATGATCTCCCAGGTCTTACGCATCGATTCGTTCTTTTACCTGTTGAATAAAAATTTCCTGTAAGGAGGGAAGCTGTTCGGCAAAAGTGCGCACGGCATATTGGTGTTCGATGAGCCATACCAGCGCAGTATTAGGCTGCATTTGATCATGTAATTGGATATACTGCCCTTTTTCAGTTGCCCTGACAATGGTAAAAGGCGCATCCTCCGGTTCTATACTTCTGTCGGCTTCTACCAGGAATATATTTTCCTTAAACCAGTCTTTAATGGCGGCAACTGCACCACTCAGTATCACTTGGGTGGTCTTACGATGAGAACAATATCTCTGCACATTTCTCCACCTGTTCCATGCGATGTGTGCGAATAAAAATGGTAACGCCTTTCACTGCTCAATTGATGGATCTCATTTTTGATCATCTCACTGTTCACGGATCCAAACCGGAAAAAGGTTCGTCTAAATAAGAGATGCGGTTTGCATCACGGTGGCCACGAATTGCATTTTTGTTGCATGCCCTGCTCAGGTCCTACTTTTTTTGTCTTTCCAGTTGTGCATGTCCAGCCGTTCGAACCAATAAAGCATGTTTTCTTTTGCCACGCGTTTGGGCATGCCTTTCAATGCAGCGAGGTAGATGAGTTGTTCGCCCACTTTCATTTTTTTATACAATCCTTTTTCTTCCGGCATATAACCGATCTCTGCATGCCGGATGTCGCGGATATCTTTTCCCCGGAATAGTATGGTGCCGCTGTCGGCTGCGAATATTTTGGTGATGATGCGTATCAGTGTGGTCTTACCTGCACCATTGGGTCCGAGCAGGCCAAAAACCGAATGTTCAGGAATGCTGAATTGTATGCCGTCCAGTGCCTGTACATCGCTGAAGGCTTTGCTCACTCCCCTGAATTCCAAAATGTCGGACATCTTGCAAATATAAGCCTGCTGTAGCCGAATGGCATGTGCAGAAGGAGATGCTTACATTTGCAGGTACACATTATGGCAACATTTGAGATAGGTAACGGCGAACTCAGCCTCGATACCATTGAACATCTGATCTCGTCGGGCGATACACTTGCACTTTCCGATGCAGCGCGCGAAAGGGTGCGTGCGTGCAGGGAATATCTGAATAAAAAAGTAGCAGACGGTGGTAAGGCGATATACGGCGTGAATACCGGATTTGGCTCATTGTGTAAGGTGCAAATTCCCGCCGAAGCATTGGAACAATTGCAATATAATCTGATACGCTCTCATGCCTGTGGGACGGGGCCCGTTATTCCGGATGAAGTATGCAGGCTCCTGTTATTGCTGAAGATACAGAACCTCAGTTTCGGTAATTCCGGTGTAAGCGTGGAAACGGTTTGGCGATTGATCGATTATTACAATTATGGCATATTGCCGGTGATCTTCGAACAAGGATCATTAGGAGCAAGCGGAGATCTTTGTCCGCTCTCGCATATGAGCATGGCTTTGATCGGTGAGGGCGAAGTTATTTTTCAGGGAGAAAGAAGAAATGCTGCAGAGGTTTTGCGCGAACATCGTTTATCTCCCTTGAAGCTGCAACCCAAAGAAGGTCTGGCACTTTTGAACGGAACGCAATTCATGAGCGCGTATGCAGTGTACAATATATTGAGAGCGCGCAGATATATGCGCACAGCAAATCTGATCGCTGCACTGAGTTTAGATGCCTTTGCTTGCAAAGCAGAACCATTTCATGCATCCATTCATCGTATACGCAATCAAAAAGGACAACAGATTGTCGCGGCTGAGATACAAAATATATTAAAAGGGAGTGCACTTTTTGACATGGAAAAAGAACAAGTGCAGGATCCGTATTCTTTCCGTTGTATTCCGCAGGTACATGGTGCCGTATTCGATGCCCTGGAACATTGCACTGCGATCATTGAAAGGGAAATAAATGGTGTAACGGATAATCCGAATGTTTTTATAGATGAAGACCTAGTGTTGAGTGGAGGTAATTTCCATGGAGAGCCACTGGCACTCACGCTCGATTTCCTGGCTATCGCATTGAGTGAATTGGGCAATATTTCAGAACGACGCGTGTATCGCATGCTTTCCGGTGCACGCGGCTTGCCGGAATTTCTTGCGCAGGATGCAGGCCTGCATTCCGGCCTGATGATACCGCAATATGTAGCTGCCAGTTTGGTCTCTCAAAATAAGCAATTGTGTACGCCGGCAAGTGTCGATTCCATTTCCAGCTGCAATGAACAGGAGGATCATGTGAGTATGGGTGCCAATGCGGCTACAAAATGTTTGCGGGTGGTTGAAAATATCGAACGCATTTTGGCTATTGAATTATTGACCGCAGCGCAGGCTTTTGAATATCGCCGGCCGGGTAAGAGTTCTGTGCAGATCGAAAAATTATATACCGATTACAGAAAGGTGGTTTCGTTTAATACGGAAGACAGATTTCTGCATGCAGATATTGATGCATCTGTAAAGTTCATACAAACTTTGTAAGATAAGCGAGACCACCAGGACGCCAGGACACCAAGGTGCACTAAGTCTTTGTGCCTTCTTCGAGCCTTTGCGTCATTGTGGCCTCGTTTTGAATCTCCATTCAGATCTTTTTGATGCCAACTATTTTCAGTTGTTCATCTTCCACATCCCCAGGAGCATCCATCATGGTATCGCGGCCATTATTATTTTTCGGGAATGGGATCACGTCGCGGATCGTTTCACCGCCGGCCATCAACATCACCCAGCGGTCGAAACCGAAAGCACAACCACCGTGCGGAGGTGCACCATATTGAAACGCATTCATCATAAATCCGAAGCGCTTTTCTTTTTCTTCTTCCGAAAATCCGAGTATGCTGAAAATTTTTTCCTGGAAAGGCCTGTCGTGGATACGTATACTTCCACTTAATATTTCATTGCCGTTCATCACCATATCATAGCTCTGTGCGCGCACGCGCAGCGGTTCCGAATCCATGTATTGCAGATCGTCGGGGTGTGCTGCGCAAAACGGGTGATGCGCAAATACCGGTTCACCGGTTTCTTCATCCGGCTCGAACAAAGGCATATCTACCACCCAGAAAACCGACCATGCATTTTTATCTATCCATTGTTCGCGTCTTGCCATTTCCAGGCGCAGATCACCCAGCACCTTGCGCGTTTTAGAAATTTTATCCGCAACGATGAGGAGCATGTCGCCATTTTCCGCGCCGCAGGTTTCGCAGATGGCACGCAGTTGTTCTGCGGTGAAAAATTTATCTATGGATGATTTTATACTACCATCGGCTTCACATTTGATATAGATCAAACCGCCGGCTCCGCGTTGAGGAGCTTTTACGAACTCAGTCAGTTCGTCAATGAGTTTTCTGGAGTAAGTTGCACATCCCTTTGCATTGATACAGGCGATGAGTCCTTTATTTTCCAATATGGTATTGAAAACACCAAAGGTGCTGCCTTGCACCAATGCATTCAACTCGATGATCTTGCAGTCAAAGCGCAGATCGGGTTTATCGGTACCGTAATATTTTATCGCGTCCAGATAGGGCAATCGTTGAAATGCAGGTAATGTTATGCCTTTTGTTTTTTTGAATACATGTTTGGTCATGCCTTCAAACATTTCCCAAACATCTTCCTGACGCACGAAACTCATTTCACAGTCGATCTGCGTGAATTCCGGCTGGCGGTCACCGCGCAGATCCTCATCGCGAAAACACCGCGCTATCTGATAATAGCGGTCCATACCGCTCACCATCAATAATTGTTTCAATATCTGCGGCGATTGCGGCAGGGCATAGAACAAGCCGGGTTGTAATCTGCTGGGCACCAGAAAATCGCGTGCTCCTTCCGGAGTGGATTTGATCAGGTTTGGTGTTTCCACTTCAACAAAACCTTGCGCATCCAGATATTCTCTCACGGCAGTGAGCATCTGCGCGCGCAGCATCAGTCTTCTTTGCATCAGTGGCCGGCGCAGGTCGAGATAGCGGTATTTCATGCGGATATCTTCTCCGCCATCGGTCTCATCATCCATGGTAAATGGCGGCAGTTGAGATGCATTGAGTATGGTCAGTTCCTGCACCAATATTTCGATATCGCCGGTAGGGATGTTGGGATTCTTGTTCGATCGTTCGGCAACGCGTCCACGCACCTGGATCACAAATTCTCTTCCCAGACTGCGGGCGCCGGCACACAATGCGGCATTGGTCTCCATATTGAATACCAATTGGGTGATGCCGTAGCGGTCGCGCAGGTCGACAAAGGTCATGCCGCCCAGATCGCGGCTTTTGTTCACCCAGCCTGCTAAAACTACTTCCTCACCTTGCTGCCCTAAATGCAATTCCCCGCAATGGTGTGTGCGATAATGTGTTGTAAATGCCATTGTATTGATCAATAAGTATGCAAAGGTAGGAATTGAGGCCCATTCGGGAGTACAGTTATTATCTTTATGCCGAGCCGACAGGCTAAAACCAGAGAATTCAGCATATGCATTGTGAGAATTGCGGTCATACTCATTTCAAGCACACTCCATATTATTACTTTTGGAATAACAAGGAATTTTCTTTGGTGCGTTGTCGCGATTGCTCCCTGATCACAATGGACCCGAAGCCGAACGATGAAGAACTGGCTTTGTTGTATGCAGATGATTATTTTGAGACCGGGCAGCATGGTTTAAACAGAACAGGTCAGACGTATGAGGAAAGCAAGGATAAACTGGATAAGAATTTATATAAAGAAGCAATTCAAAAAAATATACTTGCTTATAAACCGGATGTCAAAAGCATATTTGAGATCGGATTCGCCATGGGTCATATGCTCTCTGCTGCCAGGGAACTGGGAATGGAAGTGGGTGGTATTGAGTTCAGTCAGTCTGCGGTAGATAAAGCAAGAGAAAAATTTGGCATCCGGGCAGTTTGCGGGAACTTTGAAACCATTGACCTTACTTCTAATGCCGAAAAGTGGGATTGTATTTATGGAGGCGACGTCTATGAGCATTTTACCCACCCATCTGAAGTGAGCAAGAATATGTATGCCATGCTCAAGACCGGTGGTGTTGCTATTGTTGTGGTGCCTTCCACGTTTAACTTATGGTCGACAGGTTTTGCCAATCTGTTTTTTCGCCTGTTGGGAAAGAGGAAAAAATTCTATGACAATCCCTATCATCTGTATGAATATACACCAAAGACAATTAAAGCTTTATTTAGAAAATATTTTTCGGATGTTCAGGTGGTAAATAGAATAAAAAAACCATCAGAATTGAATATGAAATCCGGCGGTGCTGAATACAAAATGAAATACCTCATACATCTTGTAAATTATCCGTTTACAAAGTTGTTCAATCGCAATGGCGATCGTCTCTTGGTCATTGCGAGGAAATAAGCGTTATTCCTTTACCAGTTTCCTGATATACTTTTTCCCTTCAGAAGTAATGCTGAGGATACATAATCCGTGGAATTCAGCCGGAATGATATCTGTAAGATCCAGGGTAGATGCAGAAATGTCATGAGCCGGGATAGCCTTCTGATAAAAAGTGTGTCCGGACATATCCTGAATAATAATCAATGGATCATCTCCCGTTGTGGCAGGAAAAGTAATGTGTAGTGCATTTTGAAATGGATTGGGAGTTACGTGTATCGCGTTGTTGTTTTCACCTTGCACGTCCATCTCATCTATGTTGTAACAGATTTCCAGTTTTGGATAATGCGTAGGATCTTCTGTATCACTGGTGGCAAATATTCTTCGGCGATAATGCTCTTCTGTTTGCAGCTGGAAGGCAAATCCAAAACTGAACGGATCGCTGATCATGTCTTTTACCAGATCTGTTACATCAATTTCTACCAGATCTTCATATGCATATACAGAAACAGGCAAAACAACTGCATGCAGTTCGCTGGTTGCAGGTTGTGTGTTCCAAGTCACTTCGTGTTCATCCCAGTATTCAACTACACGGCGTAAAATGGTTTCATTGGAGCCGCTGAGTTGAGAGTTTGTTTGGCTCGACCACGGGACCGTTGCATACAGGCTCAGTTTTGCATAACAAATTTCGGCATTCGGCGGAATGTTATATATATTAAAAGCGAGAAAGGCGCGTTCAATTCCCGGAACACCACTCCAAGTCCAGGCATTGGCTTTCAATTCTAATTCATCACCAAAATTGCTATCCGGTTCATTGCTCCAAACCTTTGCATCCTTGCCTTCCCCCGGGCCGGGTTGCAATGTGATGAAATATTGGGAAAAACTTGTACAACTATACAACAGGCAAATGAGAAAGAGAATACTTTTATTCATGAGCCGGGTTTTATTTAAAGATAAATAATTTTTAGCGCTGTTCTACCACCCCACTGCAGCATCATCCCCGCGCGGATCTGCTGCGCCTTCCAGATATCCTCCCGGATATACCAGAATGGCATCAACCCGGCACATGGGGCCTTTGGTCAGTACGCGATATCTGCGGAATTCCAAGGCGGCGATAGAGGTGCTGTCTACCCCATTTTCTACCCGCAATTCATCGGGCAGCCATTGGTGATGGAAACGCGGTGCATTGACACTCTCCTGCATGGTCATCCCGAAATCTATGACATTCACTATGGTTTGGAATACGCCGGTGATGATCGTGCTGCCGCCAGGAGTGCCAACAACCATAAACAGCGAATCATTGTGCAATACAATAGTTGGTGTCATGCTGCTCAACATGCGCTTGCCGGGTGCAATGGCATTTGCCTCTCCACCGATAAGTCCGTATAAATTCGGCGAACCGGGTTTTGCGCTGAAATCATCCATCTCGTTATTCAATAAAAATCCGCAACCTGCAACCACAATACGCGAACCATAACTGTTATTTAATGTAGTAGTTACCGCAACTGCATTACCCGAGGCATCCACAATACTGAAATGCGTTGTTTCATCACTCTCATGCATGGAAAAAGTGCCGGCCTGAATTTGGGCAGAAGGTGTCATGCGCACGGAATCAATATCTGCAATGCGCAAAGCCGCATATCCTTTCGAAATAAGCGTATCCACAGGAACCTGAAAATAATCGGGATCACCTAACCATGAAGCGCGATCGGCATACACTCTTTTTTCCGATTCCGCCATACAGGTCATCGCATACGGCGATTGAAATCCCCATTCTGATAAAGGGAAGTGTTCCACCATATTCAATAATTGAATAAGGGCCACACCGCCACTGCTCGGAGGCGGCATACTGATGATAGTATATCCTCTGTAGTTGCCGGTAAGCGGTGTGCGCCAGACCGAATGGTACGCCGCCAGATCATCCATGCTGATAATGCCATTATGTGTTTGCATTTCATGCACGATCTTTTCAGCTACAGAACCTGTGTAGAAACCGTCGCGGCCTTTATCGCGGATCGCTTCTAATGTATACCCGAGATCGGCTTGTTGCATGGTGTCCCCGGCATTCCAGGTACCTATGAAATATGGTTTTTTGCCGTTTACCTTTTTAAATTCCTTTTGCAATCTGTTCAGATCAGCAGCCTGCATGTCGGTCAACGGGAAACCGGTAAATGCAATGTCGATGGCCGGCTGTATCAGATCTTTCCAGGGCAGTGAACCATATTTTTTATGTGCTTCCCACATGCCATCCACACTGCCGGGTACTCCGGAAGCAAGTTGCGTGGACTCTATCTTATTTCTGTCTACCTCACCTGTTTTCTCGTCGATATACATATCGCGTGTTGCTGCAGCAGGAGCTTTCTCACGAAAATCCAGACTGTTCATCTCGCCATTTTGCATGCGTATCACCATAAATCCACCACCGCCGATATTTCCTGCATTTGGATATACCACAGCAAGCGCGAACTGAACGGCAATGGCAGCATCTACCGCATTACCCCCTTGTTGCAGGATGCGGGCGCCCACTTCTGAAGCAATATGATGTGCGGAAACCACCATGGCAGAATCACCCATGACCCCATAGGTATGTGCACTGTCGCGTGTGAAGTCCGGCTGCTCTGCGATCGGCGCAAGGGGCTCGCTTTTGTTGCTGCAGGCCAGGATGAACAGACAAAGAAAATACCAATAGCGCATGGTGTGAAATTACCAGATTTTGCAGAAGTAAATGCAGATATATCAAACCGCTGCTGTTGATTTTTTAATAGATTTGTCATATACCTGCGTATGGTGGAGGCGGTCAATTATATCGTGTATTCCATTCCTGTTTTCTTTTTATTGATCGGGGTTGAACTGCTGATCGATAAATTGAAGAAAACGGGATATTATCGCATGAATGATGCGCTTTCCAATATCAATGCAGGTATCACCGAGCAGGTGACGGGTGCGTTTTTGAAGGCCTTTGTTGTGGGCATCTACGCATGGATTTATGATACCGTTCGGCTTTTCGATATTCCGGATACCTGGATCACCTGGGTGTTGTTATTTCTCGGCATCGATTTCTTTTATTATTGGTTCCATCGCTATGCGCATGAGATCAATTTTTTGTGGGGCGGACATGTTGTGCATCACCAAAGCGAAGAATATAATCTGAGCGTTGCCTTGCGGCAGGGCGCCTTTCAGAAATTCGGATCCTTTGCATTTTATCTTCCCCTGGCATGTATCGGTTTTGATCCGGTCATGTTCATTGTAATTTCCCAATTTCAAACACTGTATCAATTCTGGATCCATACGAAAACGATACATACCTTGCCGGCGCCGGTTGAATATATTTTTAATACGCCTTCTCACCATCGCGTGCATCACGGCCGCAATCCTAAATATATAGACAGGAATCACGGCGGAACACTTATCATCTGGGATCGTATGTTCGGTACTTTTCAAAAGGAAGAGGAGGAAGTGGTATATGGCATCACCAAGCCGCTGAATACCTGGAATCCACTCCGCGCACAACTCGACTTTTGGCGTGACCTCTTCAGCGACCTGTCCCGCACACATTCTTTTGCGGCTAAAATGAAATTATTGTTCATGCCACCGGGATGGTACCCGGAAGAACTGGGCGGACCGCAAAAACCTCCGGATGTTACCGTGCAAACAGCACGGAAATTCGATACACATATTCCGGTGGGTTTGAATTATTATGTGTTTGCCCAATTTGTATTGATCCTGGGTCTCACATCGGTATTTTTATTTTCCTTTGACCATTTCGATGTGCGCACTGCAGTACTATGCATGGCATTGGTATTATTGTCCGTAACATCCGTAGGCATTATGCTGGAGGCCCGCCCTGTGGCATATTATCTTGAATTTCTCCGGTTGGCATTGAGCTTTGGTTTTTATATGTATGCGTGGAGGTCGGGTTTGGTAGAGAACAGGACCGGATATGATCACATTATTGTATTGGCTATTTGTGCACTGAGTGCTGTTGTATTTATTCCCTTTCGCAAAGTATTCCATAAACAAATAGCAGTATGAAAAAGATGCCTCTTTTGCTCATCCTGTATTTCTTATTCGGCATAGTGCATCTAGTCGCTTTGGATCACCATAATACGGATGTAGATCGCATAACCAAATATGCACTGATGCCTTTGTTGATGGCTTATGTTTTTATCCAACGAAAAAAAGAGCTGCGCAGTATCGCAACCCTGTGCATGGCCTTATTCTTCAGCTGGGCCGGTGATGCATTTCTGCTATATACCGCTAATGCAGAGATCTATTTTACATTAGGCCTGGGCATGTTCCTGCTGGCACATATCTTTTATATTCTGCAATTCAGGAAGAGTATGTTTAAATCAGTTTCTGCATTCAGCAAAAGAAGCTGGGTCTTTTTGCCGGTTATATTGTATTCGGGATTGTTATTGACGCTGATCATTCCCGGTTTAGGTGATATGCTTGTTCCCGTTATTATATACGCCCTGGTGATCACGCTGATGTTCATTGCGGCTATGGACCGTTTTGGCAGGACAAATATGTTGAGCTATCGCCTGGCCTTCATCGGTGCAGCATTATTTATTCTCTCTGATTCCATGATCGCTATAAACACTTTCTACAAGCCATTTAACTATGCATCTCTCGCCATAATGACCACCTATATCGCAGCACAATTCCTCATCGTGCAGGGGATATTGTCGCATAGCGATGTGCGAAGCGGGGAGGAGGTTTAGGCGCGGAATAAGTGGGTGGAGTTAGGGGTTAGGAGTTAGGAGTTAGGTGTTAGGGCCGAAACAATATTGCTATGAGCTATGAGTTAAGTGCTATGGCCGTTATTATATCGTTCACCTATGAAGAAACTGCGACTTGATTTTGTGTTAGGGGTTAGGAGTTAGGTGTTAGGGCCGATATTATGTAGCAATGCGTTTTATTCCTTATTCCTCATTCCTTATTCCATTTCTTCATGTATAGAGTAATCTTCATCAACATACATAATTCATCTTAGAAGAAACTGCGTCTGCGACTGTGACTTCTTCAGGAGTCATCCCAATCCAAGAATACTTATAATTAATTAAGGCTTCTCTTCTTCTAAATGATTTCTCATTCCATCTCCAATCCATGCTTCCTGTTCTTCAATACATTTTCCATGTTCCATTCTACCCTGTGCGTGTAATTGGCCTGCCTGACGCTACAATCTTTTTTAGAGCAGATGCGACACATGTCCGGTGGAACACAGGCGTCTACATGCACGAACCACTCACTGGAAGTTTCATGATGTTGATGGATCCGTGTTTCCATCTTTTCCAATTCATCATGTCCTTCTTTTACAGAGAAATAATAGGGAACGGTAAGATGGCAGTCGATATGAATGGTAGAGCCGTATTTTATAATGCGCAGGTTATGTATGTCTATCCAGTTCTCTTCGCGATTTTTATTCAGCGTGTCAATGATCGAATGCAATAATTCCATATCGGCTTCATCCATAATTCCTGCAATGGAGCGCCGCACGATGCGATAGCCCTCCCAGGAAATATATAATCCGAAGAGAATGGCAACGGCGCTGTCTATCCATACATATTGGAGAAAATACAGCAACCCGAGTCCGATCAATAAACCGAGCGTTGTCCATCCGTCGCTTTGCAGATGTTTTCCTCCTGCGATCAGGGTGAGTGAATTCGCTTTTACGCCTCTTTTTTCCAAGGCATATCCGATAATGAAATTGACCAAACCGGCAAATGCTACAAGTAATATACCATCTCCAATATGTTGTATGCTGTGCGGAAAGAATATATTGAAAACACTTTTGCCGATAATGATGATACCGGCGATCAATATCATACTTCCTTCAATGCTCGCTGAGATAAATTCAATTTTACCGTGTCCGTATGGATGGTTGATATCGCGCGGCCGGCTTGCCAGAATGAGACTGTACAAACCGAAAGCCGAAGCGATCACATTGACTATGCTCTCGAGTGCATCAGTGAGAATGGCATTGGAATGTGTGATCAGGTAAGCGGCAAATTTCACCAATAGCAATACACAGGCTATGATGACCACAAAGCGTTGAAACCGGATATTCTCTTTCGACATAGATCAATGTGCTTCCAGCCAGTTGGCGCCCATTCCAACCTCAGCTTCAATGGGTACGTTGAGCTTGATGGCATGCACCATCTCGCGAACTACTAATTCTTTTAATGCTTCCAATTCTTTTTTATGCGCGTCGAAAACCAATTCATCATGCACCTGTAACAACATTTTCGATCGCATTTTTTCTTTTTTCAATGCGTGGTGGATATTGATCATCGCAACTTTTATCATATCGGCCGCACTACCCTGTATGGGGCTGTTCACCGCGATGCGTTCTGCCTGTGACCGCACGGTGTTATTCCCGCTGTTGATGTCCTTGATATAACGTTTACGGCCAAGTACAGTAAGTGTATAGCCGTGTTTACGCGCAAATTCAATATTGCTTTCCATCAGCTGTTTCACCCCGGGGAACTGTGCATTGTAATTGTCAATGATCTCTTTGGCCTCGGCTCTGGGTATGCCCAGATTTTGAGATAAACCAAAGGCAGTTTGTCCGTATGCGATACCAAAATTCACCGCCTTCGCTCGCCCGCGCATCTCGCGTGTTACTTCGTTGATCGGCACATTGAACACGCGCGCTGCTGTTGCAGAGTGGATATCCATTCCTTTTTTAAAGGCATCGATCATGCTCGGATCTTCGCTCAGTGCTGCAATGATGCGCAACTCGATCTGCGAGTAGTCGGCGCTGAGTATCTGATGATCCTTATCTCTCGGAATGAATGCCTTGCGCACCTGTTGCCCCCTTTCGGTGCGTATCGGAATATTTTGCAGGTTGGGGTTATTGCTGCTCAGACGTCCGCTGGAAGCAACTGCCTGTGCAAAAGTGGTATGCAATCTTCCCGTGCGTGGATTGATCAATGCGGGAAGTGCATCCACATAAGTGGATTTTAATTTCCCCAGTTCGCGGTAATTCAGAATATGATCGGCGATCGGATTATTCGGAGCAAGACGGGTGAGCACATCTTCGCCGGTTGATAATTGACCTGTCTTTGTTTTTTGTCCTTCGTAGGGGATCTTCAATTTGGTGAATAGTACTTCTCCCAATTGCTTTGGAGAATCAATATTGAATTTGACCCCTGCCATTTTATAAATTTCTTTTGCGGTGATCTCGATATCCTCTGCAAGTGTTTTGGAATAATCGGCAAGAAAATCGACATCCAGATTGATGCCTTCAAATTCCATGGCGGCCAGAACAGGAATGAGCGGGATCTCAACGGTCTCATATAATTTTTTGAGTTCCTCCTTCTCTAGCATCGGGTTGAATTTCTTATGCAGTTGAAGAGTGATGTCCGCATCTTCAGCTGCATATTCCGCAACCTTTGCCGGATCGGCATCGCGCATGGTGCCCTGGTTCTTCCCTTTCTTTCCGATCAGGGTTTCAATGCTTACCGGTGTATATCCCAGATACGTTTCTGAGAGATAATCCATCCCATGCCGCAATTCGGGTTCCAGCAGGTAGTGTGCTATCATACTGTCTTCCAATTTACCCGCTATCTCCACACCATACCATTTCATGATCAGATAATCGTATTTCAGATTCTGCGCTATGATGGTCTTCTTTTTGTCTTCCAGAATAGGCTTGAAAATATTCACCAATGCTTGTGCTTTCTTTTGATCGGCCGGAAATGGCACATAATATCCTTCGTGTTCTTTCCAGGAGAACGACATACCTACCAGCTCACTGTTGTTTGCATCTATTCCTGTTGTTTCTGTATCGAAACAAATGATAGATTGTTTTTCCAGTTTTTTGATCAGGTCTTCGATCTTTTTTTCGGTGTTGACCAAATGATATACATGTTCTGTATTGCTGATGTCTTTTCCGCCAACCATTTCCTGCGGAGCATCTGCCACATCTGAAACTTTCGCACTGCCTTTTATAGGATTGCCGAACAGATCGAGCTGCTCTCCTTTTTTCTCCACATTCACCGTGTAGGCATCGCCCAGAATGCGTTTGCCCAATTGGCGGAATTCCAATTCCTGGAATATGGCTGCCAGTTTTTCTTTATCCGGTTCTTCGATAATGAGTTTGTCTTCTTCAAATTCTACAGGTACATCAAGCAAAATAGTTGCCAGATGTTTCGACATAAGCGCCTGATCTTTGAAGTTGGTCAGATTCTCCTGCAGCTTGCCTTTCATTTTATCCGTATTGGCAAGTACACCTTCTACGCTGCCATATTCCTGAATCAGTTTTTTTGCAGTCTTTTCACCGATGCCTGGAACACCCGGAATGTTGTCCACAGAATCACCCATCAATCCTAAAATGTCAATGACCTGTTCCGGTCTTTCTATTTCCCATTTATCCAATATGTCCTGTAGCTTCAGGGTGTCAAAGCCTTTGCCGGTATAACTCGGACGATACATATAGATGCCGTCTTCCATCAATTGGCCATAATCTTTATCCATAGTGACCATGTATACATCATAACCGGCCTTTTTTGCTTTTTTGGCCAGGGTGCCAATGATATCGTCCGCTTCGTAACCACCTTTTTCGATCAGGGGAATATTAAAAGCATGCACGATCTCTTTGATATAAGGCACAGCAAATTTGATATCCTCCGGTGCTTCTTCCCGGTTAGCCTTATAATCGGCATACACTTCTTCGCGCTGTGTGGCTTCCGGCGAATCGAAGCATACTGCGATATGGGTAGAATCGGTATTCTTTAAGAGATCGTACAGCGTATTCACAAAACCGGTTATCGCAGAAACATTTTGTCCTTTGCTGTTGATCAAGGGATTACGTGAGAAGGCAAAATAGGCTCTGAAAATCAATGCGAATGCATCAAGCAGGTAGAGTTTTTTATCTGAAGAAGTAGCCATTTGGTGGTAGGTAGATGAATGGAACAAATATACAGAACTGGTGCTGCTGTTATGTAAAAAAGCTGATTAATTGCCCATCAGCATTTCCCAATACTCAGCGGCTCTGCGTGTATGCGGGATCACGATCGTTCCTCCGACAATATTGGCAACGGCAAAGATCTCATACATTTCTTCGGTTGTAACGTGTAGTTCATGACATTTGCCCAGATGGTATTTTATACAATCGTCACAGCGCAAAACCATGCTTGCCACAAGCCCGAGCATTTCTTTGGTTTTTACAGGTAGTGCACCTTCGGCATATGTGTTCGTATCGAGGTTGAATAAGCGGTTTATTACTTTATTCTGTTTACCCAGTATCACATCATTCATTTTACTGCGGTATGCATTGAATTCTTCGATTTGATTAGCCATAGTATAAATTTATACACGCTAATTTACGCTGATTTGTGCTGAGCCCGAATAAACTGCTTTAATTTCATCACGCAGGGTCTAAGTAGAACAAGAACTATACGCATCTGCCGGTTGCGAAATTGACCGGTAGGTTCAATTACAATTTTCCCCGGGCTGAATCGTCTACACCTACAAACCGTAAAACAGTATCTTTACCATACCAAAAAAACAGACTATGACAACTACAACTCCTGCCAACCCCTCCCGTGGGATGATCCCCGGCTGGGCAATGGCTTTGATCGTTATCCTGGTTCTCGCTCTGGGCATAGGCGGTTGTGCCGTAAGTGTTAAAAACAACGGTGTTACCAAGGATGAAACTGCCGAGAAGAAATGGGCCGATGTGCAAAGTGCCTATCAAAGACGTGCGGATCTGATCCCAAATCTGGTGGAAGTCGTAAAAGGATATTCCGATTATGAACAGGAAACACTTACCAAAGTGGTAGAAGCGCGTGCCAAAGCAACCAGCATTACTATAGATCCCTCGAATATCACTCCCGAACAGCTGAAACAATTCCAGGCTGCACAGGATGAATTGGGTTCTGCCATTTCCAGGTTATTGGTCACGGTGGAGAGATATCCTGATCTGAAGGCCAACCAAAATTATCTGGACCTGCAATCGCAACTGGAAGGTACTGAGAATCGGATCAACACAAGCAGGAACGATTACAACGAAGCGGTCCGCGATTACAACACCTTTATCCGGAAATTCCCGAACAGTTTATTCGCGTCCTACTATGGTTTTGAGAAGAAAGGTCTGTTCCAGGCACAAGCCGGTTCTGAAAATGCACCGAAAGTAGATTTTTCGGATAAGTGATATGTCAAAAGCAGAAAACTTCTTTGCTTCTGCCGAACAACAGGAAATTATATTAGCCATACAAGCGGCTGAAAAAATTACTTCAGGTGAGATACGCATCCACCTGGAGTCATCCTGCCCCGGCGAGCCTATGCAACGCGCACAATACTGGTTCGGCAAATTGCGGATGCAGGATACGCAGGCGCATAATGGTGTGCTGATTTATATTGCCACCGCCGATAAAAAATGTGCGATTCTGGGCGATGCGGGGATTCATGCGCAGGTGCCGGATAATTTCTGGGATCTAATCATACACAATATGCTCGCTGATTTTTCCGCCGGGAATTATGTGCCCGGATTAACAGCTGCGATACATGCCGTTGGGGAGCAATTAAAACAATATTTTCCGTTGCAGCCCGACGATATTAATGAATTAAGCGACGAGATCACATTCAGTTGATGGGCAGGATAGGACGATACAGCACAGCTTTTCTTTTCTTTATATGGACGGCCTTTTCGCTGAGCGCGCAGGTGCCGGACGATAAATTGCCTGCTAAACCATATCCGCCGGTTTTGGTAAATGACTTTGCGCATGTTCTGCAACCGGATCAGATATCGGCATTGGAACAAAAACTGGAAGCATATAGCGACAGCACGTCCACGCAAATTGCGGTGGTCACTTTGCCAACAACCGCTCCGTATGAGATAAGTGATTTTACGGTTTCCCTCGGGAGATATTGGGGCATCGGACAAAAGGGTGCAAACAACGGTGTAGTGTTATTGCTCGCCATGGATGATCATGCCGCATGGTTGTCTACAGGATATGGGGCAGAAGGGGCACTTACAGATGCGATCAGCAGGCGCATCATCCAAAATGTTCTGGTCCCTGATTTTCAGGATGGGAATTATTATGCCGGAATAGATAAAAGCACCGATGCCATCATGTTGGCACTTGCCGGAGAATTCGATGCCGGTGATGCGTATGGAAAGGGCAACGACAACAGTTATCAGAATCTGGCCCTGTGGATATTTATTGTAATCATTATTTTATATATCATTTCGCGCAGAAATAAGGGCGGCGGTACAACCTACACGCGTGGCGGCACAACCTATTGGGGTGGTGGCTTTGGCGGATTCGGCGGTGGTGGCGGCGGATTCGGTGGTTTTGGCGGCGGCAGTTTCGGAGGCGGCGGTGCCGGCGGACGGTGGTGAGGGGAAAAGCAATAAGTAATAAGCAGTAAGCAGAAAGCAATAAGCAGTATGGGGTTGGATAATTTTAGATTACAGGACTCAAAACAATTTTGCCTGCCTCCCGCAGCGGAGGCTCAATCCTGTTCAATCCACCCATTTTATAACTTTTATATGCTTTATAATTTTTATATACTCTTTTTAATTTTATAATTTTTAAAACTCGAGTTCTTCCGCCGGATCCCAAAACAATTTCTTGAACTCCACCACTTTGTCATCCTTCACTTGTATGCCTTCCTTTTCCAGTAATTCCTGCATTTTATCCGGAGTAGCAAAGTGATGTTTGCCTGTTAGTAATCCGTTTCTGTTCACTACACGATGTGCAGGCACTTTCGGCTTGGCATGGTGTGCAGCATTCATTGCCCATCCCACCATACGCGCACTCAAACCCGTGCCTAAATATTTTCCGATGGCCCCGTAACTCGTCACCCTTCCCTTCGGCACCAGCCGCACCACCTGCCATACGAGATCGAAGAAATTTTCATTGTTTGCCATCTGGTTAAATTAGTGATAAAAAGTGTAATCAGGTCGGATAAAATAATCCGGAATCATTCTTTGGGTTTAAGTACCTTTGAATGATATCTGTCAACCATGTGGCGCCGAATTGCATATCTGATCACTGCAACAGCCCTGTTATTATTTTCCTGCAGATCCATGCCGGAGATACCCGGTCAAGATACTGCGGCAAACACATGGATAGATCCGCAAAATGCCAGAGTGCTTATTGTCGGCGTTCTTACTTATGCCGATGCTTCCTTGGGTAATTTCGACACCTATCACAGAAAGGATGTTGAGCTTGCAGATGCCTTCCGTGCATATGGTATTCCGGATGATCATATCACTACTTTATATGATGAGAATGCGACTCTGGAAAATATGCAAAATGCCCTCATGGAAATTGCTGCAGTATCTGATGCGCATACCCAGTTTATTTTTTATTTCGCGGGACATGGGTTTAACGGATATAATGCAAATGCAGATGCGATATATTTTGCGAATTCAGATATCTCCGCAAACCACCCTTCAAATTCGGGGTTTAATATTGCCTATTTATCGGATGTTTTTATCCCTGCATTTCATGGTGATAGAATGATCTTGATGGCTGACTGTTGTAAAAGCGGCGGCCTGGTAGCTGTTGCAGAATCATTTGCGGCCCAAGATAAACAGGCGATCGCATTATGTTCCTGTTTTTATACAGACTGGAGCACAGGCAACTGGACATTTACACAAAAGATCATTGACGGGCTTAGTGGCGATGCTTTGATGGATGCCGACAAAAACGGGAACGTGGATTTAGGGGAATTAAAATTCGGCATTGCACAGGGCTTGAAATTTATTGACAGGCAGCGTCCTGATTTTTACTCCTCTGTTTCGGATGCTGTGTGTGTGGCTTTTGTCGGGGATCCTGTTCTGGACCTTCCCGATACAAGCCTCCGGATCGGTGATTATGTTTTTGCAAAACACTTGAATAATTGGGTGACCGTTCAGATCACCGGAAAAGAAAATGGAAAGTACACAGGCCGTTATTACAACTACGCAGATTATCTACCAATTCAATTTTTAGATTCCGAATGGAGAAAACCCTATTTTGTACACTATCCTGCCGGTTCAGAAATATGGCTGGATAACTATAAGGATAAACCCGGAACGGTGCTGGATGTAGATGATGATTTTATGGAATTGCAAAGCGATAGAAATGGCGAGATACAATGGTGTACATACGAATGTGTGTTGCATGCCAGTCAGATCCCCGCACTTATTCAAAACGCACAGGGGAATTGGCTGCCCGGCAAAGTGCTTGAATCTGAAGGTGGAATGTACTATATCTCGTATGATGACAAACAATATGCCTGGGATGAATGGGTGCCCGATTTCAGAGTGCAATTCTAAAACCGGACTTATGCGGCTTATTTTTGTGCCATGCTTTCAAAAACTGTTTATGCAGCGGCGGTAAATAATCTCACGGATGCGCGCAATTTTTCTGCGTATGGTGTGCAGTACCTCGGTTTTTGTTTCAACCCCAATGATCCGGCATATATCTCCCCGGAAAAAGCATTGGAGATCCGCGACTGGGTGAGCGGTCCCGATATCGTGGCCGACCTGCGCGGACAGGATATGGATAATGCGGAAAATATCATTTCCTTCATGGCGCCTTATGCCATAGAGATCGACGCGAACATGCTGGAGGCATATGCGCATATTCCCGTGCCGAAATTTATACATGCAGAAAAAATAGATGATCAACATGTATTCAATGATGTTCTGTATATCATTTCAGGATCATGTACCGGAGATGCACACCCGGCCTGTATGTTGAAAGGCAAGCAACACGCCTTACCGCAAATACAAAACCACATCGAAGCTTATTATATCACCGGAGGTACAGAATCAGAAGCCGGCATCCGCGATCTGGACGAACTGAACGATTGGCTGGACAGATTGAGTGGATGAACGATATTGTGGAGGAGGAAAAGTGAATGTCTGCAGGAACTATTCGGGTGTTAATGTCCGTAGGACCCCTTTGGAGGTGAATAGGGAATGGTGAATTTATTTACAAGTAATTATCTTAATAGTGAAAGTTAATAAGAAATGTCCATCGAAAATCCCAGTCGCAGTATGTTCTTATTGAGAGTACTCATTGTTAAATACGGCCCTAACTCCTAACTCCTAACCCATAACCCCTAGCCCCTAGCCCATAACCCCTAGCCCCTAACCCCTAACTAATTACTCATCACTGATCTTCCCACCCTGCGGGTGATCCGCCTACCGGCGGACATTTTTCCACCCTGCGGGTGATCCGCCTACCGGCGGACATTTTTCATTTTTCATCTTTCATTTTTCATCTCAAAGTAAACGACAGTAACCAAACTTATTAATCAAAGCTCACCCTAACATAAACGCCACATACTTTATCTTCTTCCCACCCTCTAAATGCATCTGCTCATAAAATGTTTTGATCTCCAAAAAAGGATGTTGTAAGGGCGCTGCATAAATATCATCGCCCGAATGCAGCAATGTACATCCGTTTTCGGCTATCGTATCCAGTGTAAATTGATATAAAGTGTCATCATCCGTTTTTAAATGGATAATACCATCCGGTTTTAGTACCTTTTTATATATGTCGAGAAAGAACTTACTCGTTAACCTCTTATTTTCTTTTCCCTTGCGCAGATGCGGATCCGGAAAAGTGATCCATATTTCTGCAACTTCACCGGGTGCGAAAAAAGAATCCAGCACATTAATGGTGGTGCGTACAAATGCAGTATGGGCAATATTCTTTTCTATAGCAGTTTTTGCCCCGCGCCATATCCTGTTCCCCTTGATGTCTATTCCTATATAATTATAGGCCGGATCGGCAAGCGCCATATGGATCGTATATTCTCCCTTCCCGCAGGCGAGTTCCAGCACAAGAGGGTTATTGTTGTGAAAATAATCGCTGTTCCATTTGCCCTTCAGCTCCACACGCTCTTTCATGTTATTGATCAGATGCGGGTCCTTATAATTCCCGAAATTCTGAAAGGCATTCGCGAAAGTATCCAGCTCGGCAAACTTCTTTTTCTTGTTCTTCGCCATGGCGCAAAGATAAGGTGTCAATGAGCCAATTAGCTGATGTGCCAATGATCTTCTAATGGAGATTTGCCGTATTTATGCTGTTTTACTTCATTGGAATGCGCTTTGTAATTGGCAATGCGTGATCAATACTTTTGATTTCCAACTAATTAAATTTCGTTCTCTATGTACCACCTGCCATTTTCCTATCACTACAACCGTCTTTCCTTATTCCTCCACCCTGCGGGTGATCCCTGCCTGCAGTAGGCCAAGCGCCTACCATCAGACATTCTTTGCTCCTCCTGTTTCCACTTTCATTCCGCAGGCATAACGCAGCTTGGTAACAAACTATTAAGTTCCGGGTTCTAAGTTCTAGGTTCTTAGTTCCAGGTTATTGGTAATAGGGGACAGCGCCGGTCGCGATCATTAAAGTGAAAACATATTTAGAAAATACTGCTCCTGCACCTGCTCCTGCGACTACCAGATCATCACAGTTTAACAATTCAACATCAGTTACCATAAGCTCCATTTAAAAGACTTTACTATCTTACACCGCACATGAGCACCCTTTTCAGGCGGAAAACAATAGCATCCACACTGCGCGATATTGAAGCGTCAGGCGATGCAGGCCACGGCACCGGACTCCACAGGACATTGACAACGCGCGACCTTACCGCATTCGGGATCGCGGCTATCATCGGTGGCGGTATTTTCACTGCAGTCGGAAATGCCAGCTTTGACGGTGGCCCTGCCATCATTTTCCTGTATGTGTTCACGGCTCTGGCCTGCGGATTGGCAGCTTACTGCTATGCAGAATTTGCCTCCACGGTGCCGATCTCCGGAAGTGCGTATACTTATGCATACGTGGCCTTCGGCGATCATAGCCTGGATCATAGGCTGGGACCTGCTCATGGAATATGCCATCGGAAAAATATCGTTGCCGCTTATTTCTGGAGTGGGCTATTTTCTGCAATCTTCTGGAGGGCTTTGGCTGGCATGTGCCGACTTTTCTTACCATGGATTATCCGAGTGCTCATCGGGCTTTTTTAGAGGTGCAAAATCAGTTGAGCAATGGTGTGGCGATAGATCAGATCACAGATGCAAATGCACTTACAGGATATCACGCCTGGATAAATGCACCGGCATTGGGACCGTTGAAAGTCATATTGGATGTGCCGGCTTTATTTATTGTCATCATCATAACCACCATCGTTTTTCGCGGTATACGCGAAAGTCGTACTGCAAGTAATATCATGGTCTTGCTAAAACTCGTTGTGATATTCGTGGTCATCGTATTGGGCTCCTTTTATGTGCATCCCGATAATTGGTCGCCCTTTGCACCGAACGGACTCGCCGGTGTCATGAAAGGTGTGAGCGCCGTGTTTTTTGCTTACATCGGTTTTGACGCTATTTCTACCACCGCTGAAGAATGTAAAAATCCGCAGCGCGATCTGCCGCGTGGTATGTTCTATGCATTGATCATTTGTACCATATTATATGTGCTTATTTCCATTGTGCTGACCGGCATGGTGAATTATACCAAACTCAATGTGGAAGATCCGCTGGCTTTCGTTTTTCAGGAAGCGGGCGTGAATTGGCTGGCCTATGTGATCTCCATTAGTGCGGTGGTCGCAACAGCAAGTGTATTGCTGGTATTTCAGCTTGGTCAACCGCGCATTTGGATGAGCATGAGCCGCGATGGATTATTGCCGAAAATATTTTCGCGCATACATCCCAAATTCAAAACACCATCTTTTTCTACCATACTCACCGGATTGCTCGTTGCCATTCCTGCATTATTCCTAAATCTGGATATCGTATTATCGCTCACCAGCATCGGGACACTCTTTGCTTTTGTTCTGGTATGTGGTGGCGTATTGGTCTTACAAAATGATCCGGATCGCCCGAAAAGCGGATTCCGCGTTCCCTATATCAATGGAAAATATATTGTACCTGCATTATATGTACTTGCGTGGGTATTGATCGCAATATATAATGCAGATGGATTGAGATCCACGTTCGATCTCTCCGGTAATATTGGATTGCGTATTCCAACGCTCACCTTTATTTTGGTGGCCACCTATATGGCATACGCATCGTATCAGAAGAATTTCTCCCTTATCCCCGTTTTAGGCCTGCTGGCCTGCTTGTATTTGCTCACCGGCGAAAGCTGGACCAACTGGGCGCGTTTCCTTATCTGGCTGGCCGTAGGGCTCGTAGTGTATTTCAGCTACAGCAGGCGCAACAGCAAGTTGGAAACTACCCGGAAAGAAGCCTGATCTTCTTTTTAAATCGACATACATGACTAAAACAGCTAAACACCCGGGAGGACTCTATGTGCTCTTTTTTACCGAGATGTGGGAACGCTTCGGTTATTATCTGATGCTTGGCATTTTCTCCCTGTACATGCTCGATAACTGGGATAACGGCGGAATGGGTTTTGCCGCCGCAAAAAAATCGGACATATACGGAACCTATCTCGGGCTCGTATATCTAACACCTTTTATCGGTGGCCTACTCGCCGATCGCCTGTTGGGATATCGCAGGTCGATCTTTATCGGCGGCTCTCTGATGGCATTGGGATATTTCGGTTTATCCATCCACGATACAACTGCATTTTATGTTTCGCTGTTGTTGATCATTTTGGGAAATGGTTTTTTCAAACCGAATATTTCCACGCTGGTCGGAAATCTGTATAATGACGACAGATATAAAATGAACAAAGATGCCGGGTACAATATTTTTTATATGGGGATAAATATCGGCGCCTTTATCTGCAATTTTCTCGCAGCATTCATGCGCATCAACTATGGCTGGAATCTTGCTTTTATGTTGGCAGGATGTGGCATGGTGCTCGGTCTCATCATTTTTGCTGCCGGTACATCAAAGGTGCGAAGTGCCGATGTGCGCAAACCGACACAACCCGGCGACCTGCCTTTGTGGAAAATATTCGCAACCGTGATCCTGCCGATGTTCCTCTTCGGTTTAGTTGGATATTTTATTAATGGCATAACTTCTGCAACCAATCCGGATGGTAATATTTTCGGAACGGATACCAATGATGCTTTCCTGATCGGATGTGTCCCCGTCATCTTTTTCTTCCTGTATATGTGGTTCAAGGCAAATAAAGAAGACAAAGGGCCGATCGGTGCTTTATTATCGGTTTACGCCTGTCTGGTCATTTTCTGGGCAGTATTTCATCAGAATGGTGATGCATTGACGGTTTGGGCAAAGGATTATTCCAACAGAGAAATGCCTGCGTTCATTTCCGGTGCAGCAGAAAAGGTGAATATGGCACAGGTGACGGAATATGATGCATCGGTAAATTATGACGCGGCCACTTTTGCAGCATATATAGATAGTTTGAAAGCTGTAAAAAATGCAACCACCGATGAAGCAGCTGCAAAAGAAATGGGAGAGATGATCGCTTTGCGCGAAAGATCACATGATTATTTTAAAAATCTACCCGAAAATAAAAGACCTGAAAAGGGTTCTGAATTATTGCTTGTGAGCACAGAGATTTATCAATCTGTGAATCCATTCTGGGTGATCGTATTCACGCCTTTGGTAGTTGGCATTTGGTCATTTTTGCGCAAACGCAAAAAAGAACCAACCACACCAACTAAGATCGCCATTGGCTTATTGATCACGGCATTATCGGCTTTGGTCATGGTGGGTGCCGTTAAATCGGTGAATATCGATAACGATAAAGCGAGTATTTTTTGGTTGTATGGCACCTATACTGTTGTTACTATAGGAGAATTATGTTTATCTCCGATGGGCTTATCGCTCGTGTCCAAATTATCTCCCCCGCGACTTACCGCTTTGATGATGGGTGGATTCTTTCTCTCCACTTCGGTCGGGAATAAATTCGCAGGCATCCTTTCCGGAATGTGGGAGAAATATGAGGATAAATCCAATTTCTTCTTAACAAATACATTGCTCGCACTCGCCGCTTCTGTTATGATGTTCATTTTACTCCGCTGGTTGAACAGGGTGATGCGGGAGAAGAATATTCAATAGATGAGAGAGGAATATCGACCGGCAGGTGGATCAGCCGCAGGGCGGAGCAGTAAAGAATAAAGAATAAGTGAATAAGAATGGACAGTGTATTTTATGGTGTTTACCTGTGCAGATTAAGAATGCCATAACACAAAGGCCCACCGGTCTTTGCGTATCCCGGCGCCTTAGGTCTTTGTGCCTGCCTCCCGCAGGGAGGGCCTCGTTAATATCTTAACACTATATGGCATTGTTTTAGCAACATGCAGGCAATAGAAGGCTTGAACAGGCTTAGTTTGCCGCAGATAGGGCTTTGAAAAACATTTTTATCTTTAGCACACCAAAAAAACCACTTTATGTCTCAGAGTCAGACCACAGGCCATCCCAGAGGACTATATGTTTTGTTTTTCACAGAGATGTGGGAGCGCTTTAGTTATTATGGTATGCGGGCCATTTTCACGCTCTACCTTACCAAGGCGTTATTATTCAGCGACGAAAGTGCATCCAATATGTACGGCAGTTATACCGGACTGGTATATCTCACACCGCTGTTGGGCGGATACATTGCAGATAAATACTGGGGTAACCGCCGTTCGATCCTGGTTGGTGGTATCGTTATGGCCATCGGTCAATTCCTCATGTTCACCAGCGGATCCATGCTCGATAATTTATCCATGGCCAAGATGGTGATGATCATGGGACTCACTTTGCTCATTATTGGTAATGGATTCTTCAAACCCAATATTTCCACCATGGTAGGCCAATTATATCCGAAAGGAGATGTGCGTGTCGACTCGGCATTCACCATTTTCTACATGGGTATCAACTTGGGTGCTTTCTTCTCACCGCTTATTTGTGGCGGTCTCGGCGATACCGGCAATGTGGCCGATTTCAGATGGGGTTTCCTGGCAGCAGGTATTGGTATGTTGGTTTCATCGCTATCCTTTGAATTATTAAAAAACAAATATTTGGTCACACCGTCCGGAGAGGCGATCGGTATGCCCACTTCCTATTATAATAAAGGCGGTGGATCCAACGCAAATGCATTGGATGCAAATAGCCAATCCGCCGCAAAAGAAACACCGAACTTCGAATCCGGCAAAGTGATCATGTCGCTTGCAGTTGCAGCGGGATTATTTGCCGTGATGTATTGGGTGGCAAATCTCGATCTGATCTTCTCCGCAATATTTGGTGTGGCCATCGCAGTGCCTATGTTGATCATCACCGATGGTTCCTTAAATAAAGATGAGCGATCACGTATTTGGGTAATCTTTATTCTTGCCTTCTTCGTGATCTTCTTCTGGAGTGCCTTTGAACAGGCAGGTGCTTCACTTACTTTATTTGCCGACAGGAATACAAATCGAGATATACATATTTTCCTCCCCGGGTGGTTGATCAGTTTGGTCATATTGGTAGCTGTTTACTACCTAATGAAGGGATTGACATGGTTTTTTGAATGGACCAAGCGTACAGGAAATATTGTAACAGCAGTTATCAGTATTGTAGTTGTGATCTTATATGCCACAGGAATCATAAGCAATTTTTCAATGGAAGAATTTCCCGCGAGTTGGTTCCAGTCTATTAACCCCTTAGGGATTATCTTACTTGCACCTTTATTTAGTATGCTGTGGGTTACCTTGAATAAAAAAGGAATGGAGCCGGCTTCACCATTTAAAATGGCTATCGGTTTGTTACTGCTCTGTTTAGGTTATATAGTAATAGCATTTGGCGTGCATGGTGTAGATGCATCCGTTAAAATAAGTATGTGGTTCCTTGTTTCCTTATATGTATTACACACTATGGGCGAATTGTGTTTGTCACCCATCGGCTTATCCATGGTTTCCAAACTTGCCCCTGTGCGCTTTGCTTCTTTGCTGATGGGCACCTGGTTCCTGGCAAATGCATTTGCGAATAAGTTGGCAGGTTCTCTTTCTGCCCTGATCCCGCCGAGTGCAGATCAATTTGAAAAAGCATCCGGCAACGGTATAGATCTGCTGCCTATATTGAATGGAACCACCACGGCAACACCGGAACAACTAAAAACATTAGAGGGTGCCGGTTTGCCTACGCATTGGCCGCATATTTTCGGTATGCAAGTAGATAATTTATACACTTTCTTTACCGTATTCATTGTTATGAGTGGCGCAGCCTCTTTTGTTTTATTTATTTTGGCGTCGCGTTTGAAAAAAATGATGAAGGGCATTCATTGATAACAGTATAAAACAGAAATATGAGTGAACCAATGGACGAGGTATTCGAACAACATCACGAATCCTCGAAAATGGATCCTGCATTAAAAGAGATCCGCGATTTTAAAGGCAAATTCCCGAAGCAGCTCTGGTCATTGTTCTTTAGCGAGATGTGGGAGCGCTTCAGCTTCTACGGGATGCGGGGTATGCTTACCTTTTTCATGATAGATCAACTCTTCATGGAAGAGAAAACGGCCAACCTGCAATATGGTGCAACGCAAGCGTTTGTTTATGCCTTTACGTTTATCGGTGGTTTGTTCGCCGACAAGATCCTGGGTTTTCGCAAGTCACTTTTTTGGGGCGGAATTTTAATGATCACAGGTTCTCTTATACTCATGATTGATCCGCACGCATACTTTTTCCTGGGTATCAGTTTTAATATCATCGGTACCGGGTTTTTCAAACCCAATATTTCTACCATGGTCGGGCAGTTATACCACGATGGTGATGCGCGCAGGGATGCGGGATTTTCTCTGTTTTATTCAGGTATTAATATAGGCGCACTGTTTGGCGGTGCTGCCTGTGTTACGATCGGTAAGGGAACATTTTTAGGAAATATCGTACCGGAAGATATGCGCTGGAATGTGGCATTTGGTCTGGTGGCCGTAGTGATGACCATTTCCCTTCTGATTTTTGTGAACACGCGCAAAAAGTTGGGACCAATCGGTTTACCCCCCGCGCAATTCCGCAATGATAATCCGGAAAGCAAAAAGAAAAAATGGTACGAGTATGCGGTGTACATCGGTGGACTTGCGCTTATTCCCGTTATAATGACCATGGTGTCCACACCGGAATATGTGAATTGGTTCATGTATATCATTGGCCCTGCTAGCTTGATTTATCTCTTCTATGAAATGACCAAGCATACGATGGCGGAAGTAAAGAAACTTTTAGCGGCACTTTGCTTTATTTTCTTTTCCATTTTATTTTGGGCCATATTCGAGCAAGCCGGCGGTTCGCTCACCATCTTCGCAGCAAAAAATGTCAAGAATGAATTCATGGGCTTTATTCCCCTGGACCCGAACGGAGTGAACAATGCCGCCAACTCGCTCTTCGTGATCATATTTGCGCCTATTTTGGGTTTGATATGGATAGCGATGAACAAGCGAAAAATTGAGCCCAACACCGTGATAAAATTTGCGCTTGGATTCTTGTTCTTAGGTGGAGCTTTTTATGTGTTCTCCGCTACAAAATTATTCGCAGGTTCCGATGGTATGACATCACTCGATGTTTTCACATTGGCGTATTTTATTGTTACACTTGGAGAATTGTCCTTATCGCCAATTGGTTTATCTATCATGACAAAACTTTCGCCCATTCGATTGCAGGGGGTGATGATGGGTATGTGGTTTTTGGCAAGTGCATACGGACAATATGTAGCCGGTTTGTTTGGAGCGAGTATCGCAACGGATGATCCGAATGCTTCTAATTATGACAGATTGGTTTCTTATACAAATGGATATGCCCACTTTGCATTGTATGCTGTTATCGCAGGTGTTGTGCTGATCATCATTTCTCCTTTTGTTCGGAAATTAATGGGCAACGTAAAATAACAAGCAATTGCTTCTGTGACGAGCGTCACAGGGCATTGCGCATATAAGACCTACCTTTGTGGCCGTTGATAGCATATCAACGGCCATTTTTTATGGAAATAGTCGGGTATTTCAGCGCATTGCTCATAGGTTTCGCCCTTGCCGTATTTGGTGCAGGCGGAAGCATACTCACCATACCCATTCTCATCTATTTATTCGGATATGCACCGCTTCCGGCTACAACTTATGCATTCATCATCGTAGGTTTCACCGCTGCCATAGGCACGTTGCAAAATATCCGGCAGCGAAATGTTTACTTGCGACCGGCAATATTCTTTGCGTTCCCTTCTGTATTATCCATCTTTTTGGTGCGCAATGTGATACTTCCGAATATCCCCGAACAGGTGGGGCATATCGGCAATATTACACTTACAAAAGATCTGATCGTATTGGCAGTGTTTTCCGTTATCATGGCCGTTGCCGGTTTTAAAATGATCAGAAGCAGGCACGGGGAAGATGCGCCGCAAGGAGATGGCGGCATGCACCCCTTCATGTTGATGTTGTTGGGTGCGATGGTGGGATTTGTCCTGGGCTTTGCAGGTGTAGGTGGCGGATTTCTCATCACACCGGCTCTGGTCATGTTTGCAAAACTGCCCATCCGCCGCGCTATCGGCACCAGTTTGCTGATCATCAGCCTGAATTCCTTCGTCGGATTTTTCAGTTCCTTACAGATGCATGCCGATATCGACTGGGCCTTCATAGCCATCTTTATTGCACTCACTGCTTTAGGCATATTTCTTGGTAATCTGTTATCGGGCAGGATACGATCCAGTCAGCTGCAAGGCGCATTTGGATGGTTCCTGTTCGCATTCGGTATTTTTATGATCGTGAGCGAGATCATGGATCTATGAAGTATATCCGCACATATATAAAGTCCTTAGCCGGATCCTTTATCGGGTTGGCCATGTTGTTATTCTTCCAGAATAACGCTGTGGCACAGGCGCATGTCAGCGATAAAAATTATGACATGCTGCTTTCTACTTTATTGGTCCACGACGTTCCGGAAGTAGAAGTAAATGATGCCAAAACAGAAGAAAATGTGATCTGGCTGGATGCGCGTGAAAAAGCAGAATATAATGTCAGTCATATCCGGGGAGCTATCTGGGTGGGATACGACGATTTCTCCAGGCAACGCATTGCCGCTTTAGATAAAAATGCAACATATATCGTCTACTGTTCCGTTGGTTACAGAAGTGAGCAGATCACCGATTCTCTGATGCAAGCCGGATTCATTCATGTACAGAATTTGTATGGCGGAATTTTCGAATGGGTGAATACGGGAAATCCCGTTGTGGATACGAACGGCATGCAAACCAATAAAGTACATGCTTATTCAAAATCCTGGGGCATTTGGTTGAAAAGAGGGGAGAAGGTGTACGACAATTGAAGCTCAGCCGGTGACAGATGTCACATCTTGTACCCGCCATTACTGCTAATTTTGTGATCGCTTACTGGGAATTATGCAGAGGTATATAGATATTTTTTTGGGTTCCTTTGGTCAGTACTGGCGTTATTTATCACATGAAGTATTGCATCCCGATTGGAATAATTATTTCTACTGGCTTATTGGTCTGAGTCTCATCTTCTGGATGCTGGAGATCGTATTCCCCTGGCGCAAAGAACAGAAATGGATACGACAGGATTTCTTTCTCGATGCCTTTTACATGTTCGTTAATTTTTTTCTGTTTTCTCTCGTCGGTTTTTTTGCCATTTCCAATGTGGTGGTGACCTTATTCAATGATGGCCTTGGTTTGTTGGGTATCACAAATGGTATCGCCGTTGAAGTGCATGCATTGCCACTTTGGTTGAAACTGATATTCGCATTTGTGTTGAAAGATTTTATTGCCTGGAACACACATCGCTTGCTGCATACCAACCGCTTTCTTTGGCAATTCCATAAGGTGCATCACAGCGTAAAACAAATGGGCTTTGCAGCGCATTTGCGATATCACTGGATGGAAAATGTGGTATACAAGTCCATCCAGTATATTCCACTCGCCATGCTGGGTTTCGGCATTAACGATTACCTCATGGCAAACATGCTCGCCCTTACTATCGGTCATTTTAATCACGCCAACGTGAACCTGCCCCTGGGACCTTTGAAATACATCTTCAATAACCCGCAGATGCATATCTGGCATCACGCCAAAGACCTTCCGGCCAATATGCCCTATGGTGTCAATTTTGGCATCAGCCTGAGTCTATGGGATTACCTGTTCAGGAAAAATTACATTCCTTATTCGGGCCGCGACATAGAGTTGGGATTTCCGGGAGATGAGGACTTCCCCCGCGATTTTATGCATCAGGAGATATACCCGGCGGCAAGCCATGAAAAGGAGCCGCACAGCCCCTGAATACAGGCTTTCAGCGGTTCGGGGAAGTGTATTCTTCTTATATTTGCCACATGCTATTGAAATACAACAGGATACTGCTGAAACTCAGCGGTGAATCCCTGATGGGCGGCCAGCAATACGGCATCGACCCGGAACGGCTGCAACAATATGCTGAAGATATCAAGGGTGTGGTTGACGCCGGCGTGCAGGTCGCCATCGTGATCGGCGGAGGCAATATTTTCCGCGGAATGAAGGGAACATCCAGTGGTATTGACAGGGCGCAGGGCGATTATATGGGTATGCTCGCTACTGTGATCAATGGCATGGCCCTGCAGAGTGCACTGGAGAATCTGGGCATGTATACCCGGCTCTTATCTGCCATAAAAATGGAACAGATCTGTGAGCCGTATATACGCAGAAGGGCGATACGCCACCTGGAGAAAGGCCGCATCGTGATCTTCGGCGCCGGAACGGGAAATCCCTATTTCACAACAGATACGGCAGCCAGTTTGCGCGCCATTGAAACCGAGGCCGATGTCATTCTGAAAGGCACGAGGGTAGATGGCGTGTATACCGCCGATCCGGAAAAAGATCCCACAGCAGTAAAATTCGATACGCTTACATTCCGCGACGCGATCAGCAAGAATCTGAACGTAATGGATGCGACAGCATTCACCTTATGTGAGGAAAACAAATTGCCGATCATCGTTTTTGATATGAATACACGCGGGAATCTCCGCAAGATCCTCGAAGGCGAAAAGGTAGGTACCCTGGTAAGCGCGGGATAACATTTTTCATTCACTAAAAAGCATACGCTTTATGCACGAAGACGAATTACAAATGGTGGTTGACATGGTTGAAGACAACATGCAAAAAGCCATTAAGCATTTAGAGGTAGAATTATCGCATGTGCGCGCCGGCCGCGCAAACCTTTCCATCCTCGATGGGGTTAAAGTAGACTATTACGGTTCTGCTGTTCCATTGAATCAGGTGAGCAATCTGGCCACTCCCGATGCGCGCACTATTACTATTCAAGCATGGGATAAGAAGATGCTGGGCGAAATTGAGAAGGCGATCCTCGCTGCAAATATCGGCCTGACACCGGTAAACAACGGTGAGATGTTGCGCCTTGTTATGCCGCCGCTTACTGAGGAAAGGCGACGTGATCTGGTTAAACAGATCAAACATATGGGTGAAGCCACAAAAGTTTCTATCCGCAATTTTCGGAAAGAAGGGAATGAAGAGATCAAGAAATTAAAGAACGATGGCCTTCCGGAAGACATGGGCAAAGACACCGAAGACCGCATCCAAAAACTCACCGACAAATACATCGCCGAAACCGACAAACATCTGCATGGGAAGGAGACGGAGATTATGACGGTGTGAGGAAGGAGGAATAAGGAATAAGGAATGAGGAATGAGGAATAAGGAATGAGGAATAATTGATAAATATGGAGTAATTGAATTAGGAATAAGTAGGATGGAGTGTGGGAAATGATTACGTGTATTATTTAATCCGAAATATTTGAAAATGTGGTTAGAGTTGAAGCATAAACAGTTTCCTGTTTATGAAGTGAGTAAACAGATGTTGGCTCTATGTTATGGAGCAACCAAATTTTTTCCAAAGGATGAGAAATTTATTTTGACCCAACAGATCAGGAGAGCAGCATTGTCTGCCTTTTTAAATCTGGCAGAAGGGTTTTCAAGAAATTCACTTTTGGAGAGAAAACGATTTTACGAAATTTCCAGAAGTTCTATCGTTGAAGTTGAAGCTGCATTTGAAGCTGCAATTTACTTGGGTTATTGCGATAAAAATGATCTATTTGAACTAGGTGAGACAGTTAAATTGTTCTTTAAGCAGATTTCTGCTTTGATGAATAGCATGGACAGATTGCATAAATAATAAATTTTAATACTGATAAGACGATCAGGAGTATATTCCTAATTCCTTATTCCTCATTCCTAAACTTAATGAAATGACAGATTTCCGTATTGAGAAGGACACCTTGGGCACCGTAAACGTTCCTTCTGAAGTATATTGGGGCGCCCAAACCCAGCGATCCATAATGAACTTTCCGATCGCGACCGATATCAATAAAATGCCGAAAGAGATCATCCGCGCATTTGCCTATCTGAAAAAAGCCGCTGCAATTACCAACAACGAATTGGGTGTGTTGAGCAAGGAGACCTGCGACAGCATCTGCACCGTTTGTGATGAGATACTCGCCGGCGGATTGGCTGATCAGTTTCCTCTCGTGGTTTGGCAGACAGGCAGCGGAACGCAGAGCAATATGAATATGAACGAAGTGATCGCGTACCGTGCCCATGTGCTGCGCGGTGGCAGTCTGCTCGACGAGAAAAAATCTGTTCACCCGAACGACGATGTAAATAAATCGCAATCCTCCAACGATACCTTCCCTACGGCAATGCATATTGCTGCGTATGCCATATTAATGGACACCACGATACCCGGCATAGAAAAACTGCGCAACACATTGGCTGAAAAGGCAAAAGCATTTATGCATGTTGTCAAGATCGGCCGAACGCACTTTATGGATGCGACACCTCTTACCCTGGGTCAGGAGCTAAGCGGATATGTTTCGCAGCTGGACCATGGACTGCGCGCTATAAAAAATACACTCGCTCACCTGAGTGAATTGGCTCTGGGCGGAACTGCAGTGGGTACCGGTATCAATACACCCGAGGGATACAGCGAACGCGTTGCAGCAAATATTGCAATGTTGACCGGCCTTCCCTTTGTCACCGCCGAAAACAAATTTGAAGCGCTGGCTGCGCACGATGCCATCGTGGAGGCACATGGTGCATTGAAAACAGTGGCTGTTTCATTAATGAAGATCGCCAATGATATTCGCATGTTATCATCGGGTCCGAGAAGCGGTATCGGCGAGATCCATATTCCGGACAATGAACCCGGTTCTTCCATTATGCCGGGCAAAGTGAATCCGACGCAATGTGAGGCGCTCACCATGGTGTCTGCTCAGGTTATGGGAAATGATGTGGCCATAAATATCGGCGGCGCAACGGGTCATTTCGAGTTGAATGTTTTCAAACCCATGATGATCTATAATTTTTTACACAGCGCACGTCTTATCGGTGATGCCTGTGTGAGTTTCAATGATCATTGTGCTGTGGGTATAGAACCTATTGAAGCAAACATCAAAAAACATGTCGACAATTCTTTGATGCTCGTAACGGCATTGAACACCAGGATCGGATATTACAAAGCTGCGGAGATAGCACAAAAAGCACATAAAGAACATAAAACCCTGAAAGAAGTTGCCGTGGAATTGGGTTACCTCAGCGCAGAAGAATTCGACGCCTGGGTAGTGCCCATGCAGATGGTAGGTAAGCTGCCGGAATAAGTTCTGCAAGAAGAAAAATCAGCTTCCCTTTGGTGACTTTGGCCGCACGTTTTTGTTTCTAAACTGTGCATAAAAAAATATGCCTTCCCAAAGCTACGACACAGTGTAAATAGCATACCTTTAGCTTTTGTAAAACTAGACTTATGAAAAAGCTACTCTCTGTTATGATGATAAGCGCAATGCTGCTTACATCTTCACTTGTTAAAGCCCAGGCATTTGATGAAGGAACAAAACATCTGAACTTGGGTATTGGTTTTGGAGGTTACTATGGTTACGTTTATGTTACCGGTGCAGATCACAGCAGTTTGCCTACCATTTTCATTTCATACGATCAGGGAACTTCCATCGAATTGGGGCCTGGTATCATAGGCATTGGTGGTTTTGCCGGTTACTCTTCAGCGTCTGCCCGATATGACTATGTTGGCTATTCCTGGGAATACAGCTGGTCAAACTTTGTGATCGGTGCAAGAGGTACATACCATTTTATGTTGGATAATGATAATCTGGATCTGTACGGCGGACTCAGTATCGGACTTTGGGCACAAACCTATGAGTACAAGGATACTGATCCTTTCTACAATGGAAGCCTGGATTCAAAAGATACCTACATGAACTTATATGATGCCATTTGTTTTGGCGGAAAGTATATGTTCAGTGAAAAATTTGGCGTGTTTGCCGAATTGGGATGGGATGTTGCCTACTTGAAAGCAGGCGTTACCCTCGGATTGTAAGAATAACCTATTGATATAATTCGGATGCCGGTCTGTCAAAGACCGGCATTTTTTATTTAGTGTCGCTGATGTCTTCGTAATCTACATAATCGCCATCCCGGCTCCCGGCTTTGGTATCGGCAGGTTTTTTATTCCCATTCTGTTTAGGCGGCTTTTGGTTCAGCATACCCTGCATCATGGGTTTGATGGCAACCATGTAAACGATGATGATAAGGGCGATCCAAGCGAGGTCGGACATAGAGATATAAAATATGAAAGATGAAAGATGAAAAATGAAAGGTGAAATTTTCTACAAAGGTAAAAAATATCATTTTTTCTGACAGGAGGCTATTAAATTACTAGTATGCTTAAAACAGGTATTTAATCCGATATTGAGTTGTTTAGTTTCTATGCCTTCAAGATAGCCAAGTTCATTAGCAAGGTCCATTGCAGCATCAATTTCGACTAAAGAACCTCTGGCAATTTCGTAAAACCTTCTTCTTTCTAAAATAGAGGACCTTGATGATCCTTCAGCCAGATTTAAGTGCACAGAAATAACGGCTCGGTTTATTTGTCTGACCAAATTATATTCTTCTTTATTCGGAAACTTAGCGGTTATTGAATATACGGTCAATGTTAATGCTCGTGCAGCTTGATAAAAAGGTAGCTCCTTGTGATTTAAAGATAAAAACATATGAGAAAAATTTAGGGGTTAATAATCTCAAATGTATGTATTTAATGTATAACAAAGGGAGTCATTTTCATCTTTCATATTTCATTTTTCATCTTCACCCATCATCTCGACAAAAACATACTCTTCTTCGACCACATTTCCCTGAAGAATGGATCTTCCAGGTCGGCAATAAAACGTATCGCTTCACCGGTGGATTTCATTTCGGGTCCGAGTTCTTTGTTGACGTTCGGGAATTTTTCGAAACTGAAAACCGGTTCTTTGATCGCGAAGCCGTTGAGCTTTTTATCAAACGTGAAATCGCTGAGTTTATTTGCGCCCAACATCACCTTGGTGGCAACATTTAAATAAGGGATCTGATATGCTTTTGCAATGAAAGGTGTGGTGCGCGAAGCGCGAGGGTTGGCTTCGATCACATAAACTTTTTCATTTTTAATGGCGAATTGAATATTGATCAAACCGCGTATGTGCAGTGCAAATGCGATCTTTCTGGTATATGCATGCATTTGCTCCAGCACGGATGCACTCAGATTGAATGGCGGCAATACCGCGCTGCTGTCCCCGCTGTGAATACCTGCCGGTTCGATATGTTCCATGATGCCCATCACGTGTACATCTTCGCCATCACAGATCGCATCTATCTCTGCTTCTTCTGCGCGATCGAGGAAATGATCGATCAGGATGCGGTTGTCGGGGAAATGTTTTAAGATGCCGATCACACTTTTTTCCAGTTCTTCATCATTGATCACAATGCGCATGCGCTGTCCGCCCAACACATAACTGGGGCGCACCAGCACCGGATAACCGATGCGGTTCGCCACTTCAACAGCTTCTTCTACAGTTGTTGCAGCACCGTATTCGGGATAGGGTATCTCCAATTCTTTTAACAGATCGGAGAAGCGGCCGCGATCTTCGGCAATATCCATGTGCTCAAAGCTGGTGCCTATGATCTTAATGCCTTTTTCTTCCAGTTGCTTGGCAAGTTTCAGAGCAGTTTGTCCGCCGAGTTGAACGATCACGCCTTCCGGCTGTTCATGTTCGATCAATTCCCACAGATGTTCCCAAAATACCGGTTCAAAATATAATTTATCGGCGATGTCAAAGTCGGTACTTACCGTTTCGGGATTGCAATTCACCATGATGGCTTCATATCCGCTTTCGCGAATGGCGAGTACACCATGCACACAACAATAATCAAATTCTATACCCTGTCCTATGCGGTTAGGTCCTGAACCCAGCACGATGATCTTTTTCTTATCGCTGCTTATACTTTCATTCTCATCTTCGAAGGTGGAATAATAATACGGTGTTTGGGCTTCGAATTCCGCGGCACAAGTATCCACCAGTTTATAAGTTCTTTTTATACCCAGCGATCTTCTGTGCGCATATACATCTTCTTCGGTACAATTGCCCAGAATATTCGCGATCTGCACATCAGAATAACCTTTCTGTTTCAATTCGCGCAAAAGTGCAGAAGGAATATTGCTCAGCTGATATCTGCGCAATTCTTTTTCCAGTTTCACCAGATCCTGGATCTGCATCAGGAACCAGTTATCGATCAGGCTCTGGTTGTGAATGGTGCGCACCGGCACACCAAGGTCCATCGCTTTTTTAATGTTGAATATTCTGTCCCAGTGCGGTTTTGCCAGGCTCTCGATGATCTCCTGGCTCGATTTGTAAAATCCTTTTTCGCCACCCAGTCCTATCTTATTATTTTCCAGACTCTGACACGCTTTTTGCAACGCTTCCTGAAAGCTTCTGCCAATGCTCATCACTTCACCCACACTTTTCATCTGCAATCCCAGGGTGTCATCTGCGCCCTGGAATTTATCAAAATTCCAACGCGGCATTTTTACTACAACATAATCCAGAGCGGGTTCAAAATATGCCGAAGTGGATTTCGTGATCTGATTCTTTAATTCATCCAGATTATATCCGATAGCAAGTTTCGCTGCGATCTTCGCTATGGGATAACCCGTAGCTTTTGATGCAAGCGCTGATGAACGGGACACCCGCGGGTTGATCTCGATAGCAATGAGATCTTCGGTCTCCGGATTTTGTGCAAACTGGACATTACATCCACCTGCGAAGTTGCCCATGGCGCGCATCATCTGGATGGCGAGATTGCGCATGTGCTGATAGCAGGTGTCGCTGAGCGTCATCGCGGGAGCAACCGTAATACTATCTCCGGTATGTACACCCATTGGATCCAGATTTTCCACCACACAAATGATGGCCACATTATCCGCGGTGTCGCGCAATAATTCCAACTCAAATTCTTTCCATCCCAAAACGGCCTTTTCTACCAGCACCTCATGCGTAGGTGAGGCCGTTAGTCCGCGCTGCAGCGCAGCATCCAGCTCGTCTTTACTTTTTACAAAACCACCGCCCGTACCGCCCAGGGTGAAGCTCGGGCGTATCACAAGCGGAAATCCGATCTGCTGTGCAAAGTCTTTCCCCTCGAGGAAGGAATTGGCAATATGGCTTTTTGCAACCGGTATGCCCAATTCAACCATGAGTTGCCGGAATAATTCGCGGTTCTCGGCCCGGTCAATGGCCTCGATATCCACCCCGATCAGGCGCACATTGTATTTTTTCCAGATGCCCATCTCAAAGGCCTCTTTGGCCAGGTTGAGGGCCGTTTGACCGCCCATGGTGGGCAATACAGCGTCAATAGGTGTTCCGGATGCAATATTTTCTTCCAGTATGCGCACGAAAGATGCAACTTTTAACGGCCAGAGGTATATATGGTCGGCGGTTACCTTGTCGGTCATGATGGTAGCGGGGTTGGAATTGATCAGTGAAACGGTGATCCCTTCTTCGCGCAAGCTCCTGCTGGCTTGTGATCCGGAATAGTCAAATTCACAGGCTTGCCCGATGATGATGGGGCCACTGCCAATGATCAATACATGTTTTATCGAATTATCCTTCGGCATAACGTCAAATCAGTAAATTGGTTAGAAAAATATGAGACCTGCGCTGTAAAGGAGAGTTCTTTGATGCCGGCCTGAAATTGCATTTCAGGATGCAAATATAGGTAAACTTTGGATGAGATGCTGCATAAGTTATCTCAATCCACCGAAATTACACCGATGTGGATAAGTGCTGCCGGCCGCTGCGGCATAGGGAGAATTACATCTGACGTATTTTTATTCGTAAAATACCCGCCATGCAGGAAAAAAGTAAAAGACCCAAAAGCACCTTTGTGAGTGATATCTCCGGAGTGGAATTTCCCATTGCAGAAAAAGTTTCAGGCGGATTTGTGCGCGAGACCATACTCCGCTACATACAGCAAAAGCATCCGCAATTCAAAAAAGATCAATGTATGTCCATGAGTGAACTCAACGGATTCAGAGAACAATACATATCGGATTATCTGCGTAAGGAAACGGGTGAACTCAGTACACTGGAAAAAACGGTAGTGGATGCACTCGCCGATCGCTCTATCATTTCGGATAAGCTGGCCGATAAAGATGAAACGAAGTCTACCATGGGTCAGCGTGTTGCCGATAAAGTGGCTGCTTTTGGCGGAAGCTGGACCTTCATTTTGCTCTTTGGTGTTTTCTTGATGGGTTGGATCGCGGTCAATGCATTTTGGTATCACAATAAGGGTTGGGACCCCTACCCGTTCATTCTTTTGAATTTGATGCTCAGTTGTATCGCCGCCATGCAGGCTCCGGTGATCATGATGAGTCAGAATCGCCAGGAAGAAAAAGACCGGGAACGTGCACGTAATGATTATATGGTAAACCTGAAATCAGAATTGGAGATCCGCATGTTACATGAGAAGATCGATCATCTGATCATGCATCAGCAACAGGAATTATTGGAGATCCAACGTATTCAGATGGAAATGATGGAAGAGATCATGGAAAACGTTCAGAATAAAAAATGATGGTGGATGTGCTTCCTTTATTTTGCCAAACCCATGTACCGGGTCTGGGTCTAATTTTGCCGGATTGGAATCAGCATTTCTGACATATCGCAATTCTTCCATTCATTATATCCGCTTTGGTTCCGGATCAAAGCATTTATTTGCATTTCATGGATTTAGTGAGAATGCCACCAGTTTTCTCACATTGGAATCTTCCCTCGGCCAATATTATACGATATACGCCTTTGATATACCATTTCATGGGGAAACAAAGTGGAATGAAGAGGAACCCTTTGCGGTGTCGGACCTCTTGTCGATTGTCGATGCATGCAGGCAACAAAATGGTATAGATAGATTTTCTGTCCTGGGTTTCAGCATGGGTGGTAAATGCGCCTTGTATCTTACCGCAGCTTTTGCGAAAGATATGGATGCGCTTTGGTTACTCGCCAGCGACGGCATCCAAACGAATAAAATATACAATGTAGCCGTATATCCTGCATGGGGCAGAAAACTTTTTCATACTACCATCGATCACCCGGGTTGGTTCTTTGCTTTTATTCGCATATCAAGGGCCCTGCGCATGCTGAGTCCATGGCTTTACAAATTCACCACCAATCATATGAATACTCGGGAAAAACGACAGCGTTTATATGACACCTGGATCAGTATGTCGCGTTTCAATCCCGATATAGATGTTGTGAAAAGAGAAGTTCAGAAATATGCCATCCGTTGTTTCCTGTTTTTTGGTATACGCGATGAGGTGATCCCGGTTAGCGTAGGCGCAGCTTTTGCTGATGGCCTGGATAATTGCACCCTGGTGGAACTGCAGCGAGGTCATTACTTCATCGATGAGAAACTAAACCCCTTTATTGAAGAGGAATTGCGAACAATGTAGCACATCCCTGCAAGGGACGGGCGTGCACCGGGTATATGTAGGATGATATGCGGACAATTTCTGTCGGTATATGCCCGAAAATGCATTTAAATCTTTGTTTACGTTCTGTTCTGGATATTTTTGTACATGATCTGGTTATTTGGGGCCATCGCACTGTGCACTGCTGTTTATGTGCTCCTTATCATCTGGTTTCTCTATGGCTGGATCAAACTCCCCGAATTTTTTCCGGCGAACAGTGCATGGAATACCCGCGTTACAGTTATCATTCCCGTAAGGAATGAAGAACGCACCTTGCCCGGTTTGTTGCGCGGATTAAAGGAACAACATTATCGTCAGGACCTGATCGAAGTGATCCTGGTGGACGATTATTCTACAGATCGCACCGCCGAAATTGCCCGCAGTGTTGAAGGTATCGATCTGAAATATATTTCCCTGCGCGAAAAATTCGGACCGGAAGGACATAACCGCATCAATAAAAAACGAGGTATAACCCTCGCAGTGGAAATGGCAAGTGGTTCCCTCATTGTAACAACAGATGCCGATTGCCATGTGAACGTGAATTGGTTGCCTACCATCGTATCTTATTATGAAAAACACAACCCTGTTATGATCGCGGGGATGGTCAGTTATTTTTATGACGATACCTTTCTCGGAAAATTCCAGACCCTCGATTTTTTAAGCCTGGTGGGTATAGCTGCTGCTTCTATTTCGAATGGATTTTATAATTTATGCAATGGTGCAAACCTGGCATACGACCGGGCGGCATTTCTTGCTGTGGATGGTTATGCCGGAAATGATCATATACCCAGCGGAGATGATATGATGCTCATGCATAAACTGGCTAAAAAATATCCGGGCCGCATCGCCTATCTGAAAAATAAAGACAGTATCGTATACACACATGCAGCACCCGATCTCGCACATTTCTGGCAACAGCGTATGCGGTGGACCAGCAAGTCAGTGCACTATGAGGACAAGCGCATCACGCTTATTTTGATCCTGGTATATCTTTTTCATCTCTCCATCATTGCCGATCTGATCGCCGGATTGTTTTTTCCGGTTTTGCTGAAAGCCGCCATGTGGCAATTTCTGGTGAAGATCTGCATCGATACTCTGTTCACGTATTCGGTCATGCGTTTTTTCAGAAGGGAAAATTTGCTCTGGTTGTTCCTGCCTATGCAGATGGCGCATATCCTGTATATTATTTGTATAGCACCGGCAGGTGTTTTTGGAACCTATACCTGGAAAGGCCGTAAAGCGGATATATCTTCTGAACAAGTATAAGCTATGCATATAAAGCGTTCAGCAACAAAAAGGATATGGAGAACGATATGCATCGTCCTGGTCCTGTTCCTGCTGCTGGCACTGCTCAATGCCTATATCGCACAGCTGCCTATCTTGCAGGTGATACCGGGTTTGTTTGCGATGGCATGGCGCACCCTGCTGTTATTTTTTATTTTATATGTTCCCGCTATTTGGTTGCTGCGACGTTGGTGTCGGCGCATAGCTGCACGTTGGGAGAATGGCAATGAGCAGAAAGCAAAAGCATTGAACCGTTTTGCGAAAAATAATGCGGCATTATTTGGAACTGTCACGATCCTGTACGCTTGTATATTGTCATTGTGCGCCCATTGGATCGCACCGGATAAAACGCCGTACGCAAATGAACAGATCAACGAGATCGCATTTAAAAAACCGGGTTTCACGGTCGACCTGATAAAAATACCCCTGGGACGATCCGTGCAACATACACCATTTTTACAGCAAGGTATTTCCGGAGCCGAGAATAACTACAGGCTTATGCCCGTTTCCTGGGTTAAGGTGCAGGACGATACGGTGGTGCTGAAAAGATATTTGGGTGAGGATATGGAAGGCATGGAAATGCGTATGCCTCTTTCCGATTTTGAACGCATACAGGATAACATACACTCGGAAAAAAGTTTTCGTGCACAGTGTGTTCTGCACCGCACCTTTTATTTGGGTACCGATGATCTGGGAAGAGATTATCTCAGCCGGATCCTCTTAGGTGTTCGTGTTTCTTTATCCGTTGGTATTGTTGCTGTATGTATTGCCCTGTTGATCGGAATTCCGGTTGGTGCTATCGCAGGATTTTATAAGCGCAGTCCGCCCCGTTTCAAATGGAGAAAAAAAGGCACGGCTAAAAAGGTACCCGTTGATGATATGGTGATGTGGGGCATTAATGTGATCTGGACCATACCTACTTTATTGCTTGTTTTTCCGATCGTGTTCGCTTTCGGCCAACAGTTTTATACCATATTCATTGCCGTTGGATTGACCATGTGGGTAGATATTGCACGCATAGTACGCGGGCAGGTGATGCAGGTGCGCGAAATGGAATATGTCACCGCGGCAAAAGCATTTGGATTTTCAGACATGCGCACAATTTTCCGGCATATACTTCCCAATATCACCGGCCCGGTAATCGTTATTACTGCCGCCAATTTTGCGTATGCGATACTTACGGAAGCAGGACTTAGTTTTTTAGGTATCGGTGTTCAACCACCGGCACCGGGTTGGGGATTGATGATCTCAAAGTACAAGGATAACCTCATCACCGATCCGTATCTCCCTTTGCTTCCGGGTTTCGCCATTACCTTGCTTGTGTTATCCTTCTTTCTGGTTGGCAACGGATTACGCGATGCGCTGGACGTGCGTGGCAAGTGGGAAAATTAATCGGGGGCATATTAAAAAATAGGTAACTTTCGCTTCAATGGCCATTGCGGGTTTGAATGTTATGGATATGCTGCGCAACCAGTTGAAATTAAAACAACTGGAGATCGATAGTTTATTGCAGATAACCAAAGCCATCAATTCGAATACTTCAGCTTCAGAATTATTCGAATTATTCCATCGCACACTCCACGATCAGATCGGCGTGGAAAATATGCTGCTGTTCAGTAATAATGGCGGCGATTGGGAGCCCGTTTTGGGCAATAAATTCATTTTTGAGTTGAATCCCGATATTGTTTCCGTTTTATTGCCATATAAGAAACTTACCCATATGGCAACCTTGAATGGTGCCTTGCCGGATTATCTCAAACAATTCGATATTCTTATTCCGGTACATCATAAAGACCAGCCGCTCGCTTATCTGCTCATCAGCAATCCCAAAGTGGAAAGCTATGAACCGCTGGAGGATAAGATCAAATTCGCGCAAACGGTAACGAATATCATCACAGTTGCTATCGAAAATAAACGCCTGTTCAAAAAAGAGCTGGAACAACAGGCGTTTGAGCGTGAACTAAAAGTGGCAGAACAAGTACAGTCCATGCTGATCCCCGATGCGCTTCCGGTGAATGACCTGTTTGCCATGGATGCCATTTATATGCCACATAGGAATATTGGCGGCGATTATTACGACTACATGCAGCTGAGTGAGGAAGAATTCTTTTTCTGTATTGCCGATATTTCCGGAAAAGGAATCGCCGCTGCTATTTTAATGGCGAATTTTCAGGCGCAAATACGGGAATTAACCAAGCGCAATCCAACTACCATAGAGGAATATATGCAGGAGTTGAATAAAGGTGTGCTGATGTCTACCAAAGGGGAGAAATTTATTACCCTTTTTCTGGGAAAATTCAACACGGCTACCCGCATTTTAAAATATGTCAACTCCGGACATAACCCGCCCATACTCGTAAACAAGAATGGCTCTTCCTTTCTGGATAAAGGAACTACCATTCTGGGCATGTTCGACAGCCTGCCCAATGTGAAAATGGGACAGATCCCGATTATTGACGAGACCGCCATCATTTGTTTTACCGATGGGTTGACCGATGTCGTGAATGAAAGGGATCAGGTATATCCGCTCGATGATCTGGTGGCATTGGCAAAAGCTAATTACCAACTCGATGTACACACCATGAACAGGCATATCATGGAAGGAATACTGCACTTTAAAGGATCTCTGGGCACGATCAATGATGACATCACGGTCCTGTCAGTGAAGATATTTCCGGTAAAAAGATAATATATGCTTGCGGTTGCTCATATCTGCGGAATACTTTCCGGCAGATCGGGATATCTTTTGCGCAACAGATCTACTTGCACGAGCAATGCAATAAAGAAGAAAAAGCTGGTGCCGATCTTATCTGCTTCGATCAGATCGCTCAGCGAAATATTTATCAAAATGGTGATAAAAGATAGTGCAATTGCCATGACGAGACCCTTGTATCGCTTATTGGTGAGTTTTGTATACAGCATTTGTGCGTAATACAGAACGAACAAAAGCAGGGTGGCCCAGATCGCAATACCCGGAAAACCTTGTTCACTCGTCACCTGCAGATAATAATTGTGAACAGTGGAATGTTCGTCATTCCGGCTGATATAGGTTTCGAATTTATTGATCGTATACCGTTTATAATTAAAATAAAAAGAGCCCGGTCCAAATCCGGTCACAGGTCGCGCATGGATCATATGCACTGCACCTACCCAGCGATAAATGCGTTCCGCACTCGACACATCTTCCAGGGTCAAAGTAGATTCCATGTGATCTGTAAAATTGGAATGATAGATGGTCTTTTTATAATCGGGTGCATAATCCAGATATTTATTATCATGCAACATATACCAGGCAAAAAAGATCACACCGATCACCGCCAGACTTGCTGCCCACATCAGTTTATTATTGCGGATAATGAAATAAGCGGCAAAAGCTCCCGCTACCGATATCCAGGATGAACGCGTATAGGAAAAATAAATGCCGGCCAGCAGTAAAAATTTGCCAATATTCAGCATGATGCGCTGCCAGGAATGTCGCTCATACCAATGTGCTACGGTAAACGTGAGCGGAGTCATCAAGGCCAGGAAAACCGCATAGTTCACATGGTTCCTGAAAAAGGGCACCATGGTCCTGTTCACTTCTGCAAACCGGAACTGATAGGTCCAATGATTATAAATAGTATAGATGGTGAGAAAAAAGGTGGGGATAAATAAACACCAGAATGCTTTTTTGAAACTGTCGAGATCCTTAATGACCAAAGCCGCAATAAAATACCAGCTGACCACATACCAGGTTTTGGAAAGCACATATTTCAGTGAAATAACTATATCCGCAGAGAAAATGGTTGTGATCAGGATCCACGTAAAATGAATATAAAGGACAACAGATATAGGATGCAATAAGAATTGCCTGTCGAACAGATCGCGTTTGAGGAAAATAAAGAACAGAAAGGTCAGCATGAAAATGATCATGATCGGCTCCGTGGGCAGCGTTGTGCTGAATCCGCTCGGTGCGTAATATTCGATCGAAAATGGAGTAGCGATCAGCAATACAAAAAAGATCACCTTGAAATTGATGATCATCTGATATGCGAATAAAAAAGCCGGAGGAGCCAAAAAGAATAAAGCTTCGCCGCTCAGAAAACCGGCAATAATGGAAGCGCAACACAAAATGGTTGCGGTCCAGAAAACATTGCGTTCGGGTTTGTCCAGGACAACCTTATCCATTACGGATCTGGCTTTTTAAGCGCTTATAGTTTGTGCTGATAACAGCGAGTATGAGCATAAAAAAGAAGGTGCCCAGGGTTGCTCCAATGACAATGATGGAGCGTTTAGGCCTGTCTTTGCGTATGGCCGGATATGCCGCTTCCGTTATATGCATGGTGCTGAAATCCGTGCTTGCAGATAATATATTCTGTTCAAGTATCTGCTTGGTTTCTGTCAGGTCGTTCACAGCACTGGTAAGTTTGGCATCCAGGATCATTTTAGTTTCTGCAGGGGTGGAAGCCGGTAATTTCAATATACTGTCTTGTAAGGAGGTGACATTTTCTTCTTTTAACGCCACCTGATTTTTAAATGTATCAATAACTAAACGCTTATCGCGCAGGATCATATCCTTATTGTGATCATCTATAGCCTGAACTACTTCATTCACCATGTCCACTGCAAGATTCTTGTCCTGATCCCAAACAGCGATCTCAATAGCACCATGTTCTGTTTCCATGGCACTGTAATTCTTCAAAAATTTCTTTTTGGTGTTATAACGTGCCAGCGTTTTTGTAGAATCGTACCCGTAGTGTTCGATCAGATGGAATTTATTGATGATATAATCCACGATATCACTCGTATATGCCAGCGTGAGAATTCTGTCCACATCACCCGCACTGCCGAAATAATCGATCTCTATCTCTCCCGCAGATTTGCTGAAAAAGAACCTGTCTGTCGGTCATGATGGGGTTGGAGGGATATAAGGTCACCGACGATTTGTAATAATCGGGCATGCCGAACCAGGATATCAGTGAACTGGCAACCGCCATGAGAAAGGTAACAATGAGAATGGGTTTTCTCCAGGAATATGCGATCTGCAACAGCCGGATCATATCGTTAGGTTGGCTCATAGAACAAATTTGACTGCAAAAGTAGAAAAACTCAATCAGAATTGGCTTCCGTGCTGCCTTTCCGCACCATACCGCCTATGAAACTGCGCAATTCAGAAAAGTGGAATAAACCAACCGGAAATGCCAGTGCAAAAGACAGGATGCCCACTGCGAGAAATGCAAATAACGCGGGCAGGTGGAGTGTGGAACCCAGGTAGCCGACAGCGATGACAAGACCGGTATATGCGATCACGCGCATCCATTTTTTCCACTCCGGTCCGATAGCAAATATGCGTTGTGTGATGGCGATATGCACCAACAGAATAAGCACTTGTGTAGCTACGGTAGTTATGGCAGAACCCAATGCCAGCATTTTGGGGATGAGTATGAAATTCAAAATGGTATTCATGGCTATCCCGGCAAAGCTGATATAATTCAGTATATGAATACTGCCGTGTGCGGTAAGTAAACTGCCATATATATACGTGATACTGATACAAATGAAGCTCACCATCAGCCAGCCTAAAATAGAAGCTGAATACATATCACCCTGCACATATAATAAGGTCATGATATCATTGCGGAAAAAAATACAGGTGATGCCGGCCGGAACGCAAAAGATCAGCATCATGCGAAAGCCAAGTTCTAAAAGTGGTTTGATGTCCTGCTGTTGACCGAGCATGCGAGAGAACATGGGCATGAGTATACCGGCAAATAAAAATCCAATGATATTCAATGCATCCAATAAGCGAAAGGCCGAAGCATAAATACCGGCCTGATAATCTCCCTGTGCGCCGAGCAATCTTTCCAGCATCACTCCATCGATACGATAATAGGCGGTCATTAAAAACCCGAGCAATGCATAAGGCAAAGCATTGCGTATGATCTTGCGCACCAGTTCCTTTTGCATGCGCAGATGAATAGGTATCCTGCGTCCGAATAAAATAATACATGCTACGGCGATGGCAAATACATATCCTGTTATCTGTATACCGATAAATAATGCAATGTCCATATGCATCGATCCCGTATATCCCAATAACACTGCCCCGCATAAAATGCTGGTAATGGCTTTGTCTAAAACCGATAACACAGCATCTGTTTTGAATAATTGGAGGGCCGCAATATTCGAGCGGAAAAATGCGTAAAACGACATACAGATCTGCAGGATCGCAAGGCCAATGAGCAGATGTATCTGCGTTCCGTTGAACCCGATACCGTATGCAGACAGGAAGAGTATAGCGGTATATAACAAGCCCAGCAAGAGCTTTGCGCCAAGTGCCGAGAACAGCATATCGGAAAGCCTTTCCGGCTGCATGGCTACCTGCCGGTTGATGTAGTTGTTGATACCAAAGTCGAGGATAACCTGAAAGAGGAAACTGAAATTGAATAATGCGAAATACATCCCGTACACCTCAGGCCCGACGGTATTCTGTACGGTCCTGTCAACACCTAATATCCACAGCGGTTTTACCACCAGGTTCAGCAAGAGCAGGAAGACCAGATTGGTGATAAAATTTTTCCGCATTTTTTTGTTTATGCGCTAAAATTAGGTATTATTGCTTCAAATTATCGCCGGGGATAAGACTTCTACGCTAAAGATTCGTGTCGGAAACCAATTTTACGCCTTTACCCATATTGTTTCACCTGAAAAAAGTATTACATGCTTATTGCTGTAAATACAAGGTTCCTTATTAAGGACAAACTGGAAGGCATCGGTTGGTACACATTTGAAACCATGCAACGCCTTACGAGGCAACATCCCGAACACACTTTTTTATTTTTATTCGATCGCGATTATGACGAGTCTTTTGTCTTTAGCGAAAACGTGATCCCATTAAAAGTGTGGCCGCCTGCAAGGCATCCCTATCTCTGGCAATTTTGGTTCGATTATTCCTTGCCAAAGATCTTCCGCAGATATAAACCGGACCTCTTTATTTCGCCGGATGGTTTTCTGTCCTTAAAATCACATGTACCCACACTGTTGGTGATACACGACCTGGGCTTCGAACACTACCCGGAACATACTCCCGGCATCGTCAGCAAATATTATCGCAAGTTCACACCCTTGTTTGCACATAGGGCCAAACGGATCCTGACCGTTTCTCAATTCTCCAAAAAAGATATCGTACAACATTATCGGGTTGACCCGGATAAAGTGGATGTGTCACCAAATGGAGCGAATCCTTTATATAAGCCGCTGCATGAAAAAGAAAAAATGGCGGTGCGGCAACAGTATGCACATGGTACCCCATATTTTATTTATGTTGGCTCGGTACATCCGCGGAAGAATATTAATAGTTTGTTGCTAGCGTATGATGCGTTGAGAAAAGATGATCGCATACAACACAAACTGGTCATTGCAGGTCGCATGGCCTGGAAAACAGAGGAGACAAAGCGCATATATGAACAAATGCAAAGCAAGGAAGATGTTGTTTTTACGGGTCATGTGCAGTTAGAAGAACTCACACGTATCGTTGGTGCTGCTGACGCCCTCGTTTACCCGTCTTTATTTGAGGGATTCGGGATCCCGGTGGTGGAAGCGCGATATGCCGGCATTCCTATTATCTCATCAGACAGAAGCAGTTTGAAAGAAGTAGGTGGTGAACATGCTATATATTTTGATCCGGAACAGATCGATGGTATAACGAATGCCATGCGGTATTTTTTGGAAAATAAAGCAGCATACATGCAAAAAGCAGCTGATGTGGCAGATGTGCGCGCGCATTTTCATTGGGATAAAACTGCAGAGTGCATGGAAATGGCCATTCAAAAAATGGATAAGCGCTTCCAACATTCCAACCGGAAAGTAGAAGTGGCTTGAATCATGTCTGCATATAATGTGAAATGCTTCATGATAGAGATCAGATATGCGGAAATATGCTTTATATTCTTGTCCCTGGCTGTTGTGAACGGTGTTTCTGCGCAACAAATACAGTATTTTGCCAAAAGGGCAACCGTTCGTGTTTCTGAGATCAGAAATGATTGGCAACCTGCATTACAGGCAGTAAATGCCCGCGCCGGGTTCTGATAGCTACAGAAGATATCTGATCGATCTCAAGGAAAAATTATATGGCAATGGATATACTGCCAAAACTCAGGTTCAGCACCATCCTGGGTGCTCTGTCTGATCCTGATACCTGATCGGTTGGGAGAGCAATTTGATGGAACAAGTGTGCCGAATGATAATGATCTTGCCATTTCCAATGGCGGCAAAATAATCTCTGTCATCAATTCATCCATTTATATCTATGATATGGATGGGACTTTTTTACAAACCTTATCTCTTGCGGCATTTGCCGACACACTGGATATTCCCGATATTAAATTCGATCCCAAAGTCGTCTATGATCCTGTGAACGATAAATTCATTATCACCACTGCCAGCGGGATTCGATCGGAAAAATACGTATCTCATTCTCGGATTCTCCACAACAAACGACCCACTTGGGAATTGGAATCTGTACACTACTTGACCGAAAGACAATAACCGCTGGTCTGATTTTCCGATGATAGCTATCACAGAACATGAATTATTTTTTACCATCAACCTCATCATACCCGATGAACCCTGGCAAACGGGCTTTAGTGAAACACTCATTTGGCAAATGGATCTGGATAAGATTACATATGCAGGTGGTGACATGGGTGCTGTGCCATGACAATATTTTCTTTGGAGGAGCACCTATCCGGAACTTAAATCCTGTGAGAGGCGGAAGCACTTCGCATAGTCGGACATGTATTTCCTCAGCGATAGAAATTTTTGCCGATCAAATGATACCATTTTCGTCGTGCATGCCAACGGGTGCATTGGATGATCGGAAACGGATGTGGAAATACATTTGGCATCGCAGATATCTTTCATAACGTTCCTCCACAGGCACGTCAGTACCCGGAACACATACCTTTGATACAAATGACGGGCGTATCCTCGGTAGCTTTTTTATGAAAATGGCAAAATACAATTCGTTGGAAATACCCTCGACCCTTCAGCTTGGTTCTGCAGTATCTATCACGGTATTATAGAGAGAACCTGGATATGGCGATTTTACCATCACTGCCCATATCATCGGTGATGATACATTGGACCTCGGTTATCCGAATATCTCCTATACCGGTAAGCAAGAGGCGTGATCAATCAATTATCGTGCCCGATCATACTGCTCCTACGGTGTATGCCGGTTTGAGCTGTATTTCCTTTAAGGGTGCATACAGCAATATAGTTCGCATCCACACCGGTGGATTCTTATGTCAATGTGCTCACAGGACCCTTACGAACGGTGGGGAGGTATACCGGCTCACAACGGAAGTATAATAATCCGGGAGAAGTATGGGTGAGCGGCAACTTTGGTAAATATGGCGAAGGGTTCCCGTTTAACTAGAACAATGCCACCTGGATAGCAGGTTTGATGATGCCATTGTTACCCAACGTGAGTGTTCCGGAAATAAAACCTGCAAACCACATATTTATCCCAATCCCATACGGGTTATTTTTAGTGTTGACTAGACTGCCACGCGAGGTAGCCCAAATGGATTTTCTCATGTATGATCTAGATAGTCCGGTTTGGTAAAATGTATTCTGCGTGCAGAGGACAGCCCGGTATGAATACATTCACCTTCTCAACATGGCCATTACCGGCCGGTGAGTATATATTGGAGATCATCTGGACGATAAACCATTCTCCTAGGAGAACCCGATATTGGTAATGAAAGGGGTAGATATACTTATCAAAACTTTTTCGTTTGCCGCTCCTGTTTTCTATACTGCATGATCCTCTCTTCTTTCTGCTTATTTTTGCCTCTATGCCCCGCAAAGAACTTCCGGTTCGCGAAAATATTACTATCACCGATGTTGCCGACGGTGGCAATGGTATGGCGCGCATGGATGGCAAAGTATTGTTTGTGAGAACACCGTTCCGGGCGATGTGGTGGATGTGCAGCTCAATAAGAAAAGCGATTATGAGATGGGATATCCATTGGTGTGGCATACCCGCTCGACCATGCGGTAGAACCTTTTTGCGCGCATTTCGATACCTGCGGCGGATGCACCTGGCAAAATGTATCTTACGCCACCCAATTGAAATTTAAACAACAACTGGTTGCAGATGCCATGCGTCGCATCGGTAAAGTGACCACTTTACCCGGGATACAACCCATTCTTGCATCACCACACGATAAATACTACCGGAATAAGTGGAATTCACCTTTACGCACGGCGGATATATTGAAGGTCCGGCGTTGACAAGGATATAACGTTAGACGATCACCGGCGCTCAATGATTTCATGTGCGCAAAAAATTTACCAGCGGTGTTCAATGTGGATTATTGTATCTGCAACCGGCACCTTCCAACGAGATCCGCCTTGCGGTCAGGCATACGGCATAGTGCATGCACTCGCCTTTTATGACCTGAAGGCGCCTTGAACAGGACTATCTGCGGAATATCATTATCCGGAATACTTCCCTTGGGCACCTCATGGTGATACTTGTGGTTGCTCAAGATAAACCAAAATGGTTATCCGAAAGCACTCTGATCATTTGAAACAAACATTTCCTGAGATCAGCTCCCTGCAATATTGTATCAACACAAAACAAAATGATGTCATCTACGATCTGGAAGTGCAGTGTTATGCCGGTGATCCATTCATGACAGAGCAAATAGAACATATTCAGTATCGCCTGGGTCCGAAGTCTTTTTTTTCAGACAAATACGGAACAGGCTCGTGAATTATATGCAAAAACATTGGAGTATGCTGATTTGCAAACTGAAGATGTGGTACTTACGATCTCTATACGGGATTGGGCAGCATCGCATTACTTGCAGCTGCACAATGTAAAAAGGTGATCGGCGTAGAGTGGATAGAAGCTGCTGTGGCCGATGCACGTAGCAATGCAGAACTGAATGCTGGCATCACCAATACCACTTTTGTTGCGGTGACATATCCGGGGTTTTTTACAGAGAGATTTTATTACACAACACGGTCGTGCCGATGTGGTCATCACCGATCCGCCGCGCGCAGTATGCATGGCGATGTATGCAAGATGTTGCTGCAACTGCAACCAAAAAAGATCGTGTATGTGAGTTGCAATCCCGCTACGCAGACAGGGATATCTTACTGCTTTCTGAAAAATATGAAGTAGTTGCCCTCAACCTGTAGATGTTTCCGCAAACTTTCCATGTGGAGAACATTGCGCTGTTAAACACAAATAAAAAAATTTAGTGTGGTTTAAGTAAAAATTGCAGTCGCGCATATGCTTCCCGTATTATACGCATTGTTCACAGCATCATCGATGTCTTGTTTCTCGCGTGCTGTAGAGATGCAGACTCAGGACGCTTGTTGTTATTCGCCCCGGGTTTGTATTCAGTAGTTTATCGCTTCCAGTTTGTTGTCGGATGCGATCGAGGTTACTCAGCAATTGCTCATTCTGATAATCCTGAATTTCCACCCAATTTGCATATAGATTTTCGACAGGCCCGGCATACCTTGCGAAAGGCCTTTGTTCTGCCTTCTGTCTTGATGGCTTTTCCCTGCATTCCAATGCGCGGATATTGAACACGATGACACCGGAGGTATTTTCTTTTATCCAATCCGAAAATTCGGCAATGGATGCCGTAGGGTTTGAGATACCAAAGTTGTCGCGTATCCCGGCATCCATTACTTCTATCTGTGGGTTTGTGGGCAAACTCACATTCGGCAGTATATAGGGGAAGATAAAGTTCATGCGCAATACCGACGTGAAGGACATGCTGTCTGGCATCATCCGGCCCGGAGATGGCGACCCATATCCGTCCCGCCTACTTCCGGTTTGCTGAATTGGCGCATCCTGTTCTGCGGCTACGCCAAACTTGAATGGTTGTGTCCCGATATACAATTTGCGTTCATCGTTTGATGCTCGGATAAGGCAACATCATAGGAATGCGCATCGCTTTTTCATCTTCCAGGCATAATCGCCGAGTTTTTCTCCAATATGTTCGTCCGTATTCTCGTGAGTATCTGTTCGAACATATAGCCGCGGTCTTTCCGGTATGTATGCCCGTTATAGAATATTTTTGCCGGGATAAAAAAGGTCGTTCACCACAATGGTAAAGCAAACGGCGTTTCGTATATCCGCCGACATATCATCTGCATAAGCATCCGCATATACAGATCGATGAACCGTCATGCATAGCTCCTGTCGGCCGCTCGCATGATAATAGGCCGCTGCTATCATTCCACCCGATGCTCCTGTGATGAGCGGACAATACTGCAAGGAGTTCGCTATGTGTGATGCTGTCGGCTTCCTGCAAAACCGAAAAAACAAAATGAGGCCCCCTCAAACCCGCCGCCCTTTTAATTGATATATACCATTTTGGTTTTCGCGGACACACTGTTCTTCTTTTTCCAGTTCTCGAGAATGCCCAACATGTTTTGTTTGTCGCGTGCTGCATTTTCTGCACTGCTCAGACTATCGAGTGCCGGTAGAGAATAAGGAGAACGGATATTATAATTCAATCCGAAAGCTTTATTCCGGTAGGATAATACATTGCTTTGCATCAATGCATTGACAACAATGATGACCACTACAAAAAAAGATCTTCCATCTGCCCAGCCAATACGTAAAGGCAGCATGCACCGGCCAGTACGACAAAAATGGCGAAGAGCAAAAGAATGCTGGCGCCGGCGGGAATACGCACGATCGGGTGATCCATGAACATGCCTAACAGCAGCAGGATGCAGATGGATGTCATTTCAATAAATAGCGCGTTGGCATGGTGTTGTTTATATACCGAACGGATAACGGAAGCCGGATAATGTTCGGTGGAACGCGTATGCCTCCAGCGCAAAGTGTGATTGAGAAAATACTCCGCTGTGGATATGATTGCGTATGCCGAGTTCTTTTTGTGTGGGTTCCTCGGGTCCAGTTGTAAGGTCTCAGGCCGTTTCTTTTTAATGATACCTACGATCTGAAAAATGTCCTTATTGGTTCTGAAGAAGTACACCATGGATAAGATGAGCATGCCGATCACGCCGGCAACAAAACCGGCGATCCGCAATCCAGGAGCACCAAGACTCAATGCGCCTCCATATGATTGGAAGCCTACAGCACATAGATACACTATGGTAAAGAATGGGGAAGTATGGCGTTGTTGAGACAGTAAACACCAAAGGGTCTTTTCAACGTTGCCAGAAAAGGAAAAATGTGCGTTGGGGATATAACTGGTCACGTTCCACACACGATAAACCCTTGAAAGCTATGCCCAGAAGAAAGCCTTTAGTGAAATTCACCTTGCCCAGATACTCGGGATCAAAAAGAGCAGGTTGACACCATAACGCTCGCCTATATATCCGGTAGTTATGGCGGCAAAGAACAGCAGAAAACGATGAGAAAATGGTTGCGCTTCAGGTGCAACAGAGAACTCTGAAAGAATAGAACATACTGGTCAAGACCTTTGCGCATGGTTATCGCTCTGTTTTACGGGTAAAAGCCCCGCAAACGTTGCATATAAATGTAAGATTTATGCTAGAATAGGGTGCAAAAAATGCTGCACGCTCCTCATCATGCAGCATTCATATAGAGAGAACTTGTTGCCCACAACAATAACCTGTGAAGGTCAGGAACAGAAATATAAATTAAAGATCTAGTTTTGCAAATAAATTATTAAAAAAAATAGATTCATTGAGATATTATTAATAATTTTGCCAAATCAGATGCATTGCAAAATTCGCATAGAATATGTCAGATAATTACGAAATCGATAAAGTAGACATCCAGATCCTGCACCTGTTGATGCAGAATTCGATGATGCCATTTACCGAAGTGGCCCAGAAAATTGGGGTCTCTCCCGGTACCATTCACGTCCGTATGAAGAAGATGGATTCCATGGGCCTTATCAAAGCCAGTCATCTGGTTGTGAATCCGTTGAAACTGGGCTATGGCATAACTGCCTTCCTGGGAGTATATCTGGACAAAGTTCTATGTGCGATAACGTGGTGAAGGAATTGAAATGATGCCGGAGATCGTTGATTGCCACTATGACCGGTAAAGCTATAGCATGTTCGAATCATCTGCAGGACACCCTGCACCTGAAACAGATCCTGCATGACAGATCCAGCAGATCAGCGGTATCGACCGGACAAAACCTTCATTTCAGGAAGAGAAGTTTCAGCCGCCCGATGAAGATCGAGCTGAGCAAAGCGAAAGGGTGAAAGAAATTATAAAGTTGGAGAGTGGAGAGTGGAAAATGGAGAGTGGAGAGTGTCCGAAGGATACTGGGGAAAGTGGAGAGTGTTTTCATAAAAAACACCTGAAAATACCACCGGATCAAAATCTATGATGCATATTAAAGAACTTAACTGCAGACGGGGACGCGCCTCGGCGTAACGTAGGTAATCCTTGCCGAACGCAGCGTGCCCACAGCGGATCATAATTGAGCGAAGTGTCACATTCATTTTTAGTATATCAGAGAGAAACAGTAATTAGGCAAAAGAAATGCAGCCTGCGATACGAATTCTTGTTGAGCAATATTTAGAAAAATAGCAAATGCAAGAAAAAACATCCGGCCTTCATTTCTTTTAGCGCAGAAGGCTTGGGGATTTGAGCACGCGGAGACGCGGCGCATGATTTTTGGTTCTTTTTCATCAAGGAAAAAGAACGAATAAGCTTTAGTAGTAAACATTAAATTTAATCAGATCAAACATCAAAGGTTAATCCCCAAACGATACTAACCCAACTGTCAGATGCGACCTGACAGAACAGCGAAGTAAATAAGAAATAAAAAGTTGGGAAAGTATGTAAAAATTATAAAAGTTGCCGGCGGTGCGACGACTCTTGTTCAGTATCTGAGACCTCACAACTTATTGTGTAGAAATTCAATCCATCCATAGAACCCAGTTCAAAACCTTTTTCTCTCCTTTTTAATACTTTATCATTTTATAACTCACCTCCCTTTTCCCAAATCCTCCTGTCCAAGCACCATTTGACAAGGTCAGCAATGCCTGCAACTGACCATATTGTTTCTATCCTGTGTGCATCAGCCGCATTTCCAAAAAATAATGCCGGCTTGGTAAGATACATCCGTTTTGACCACATACATAATTGCGGAAAGAAAAATACACATCCTGTTAAAATAGTTTTTAAATACATTGATACGCTCACTGAAAAGTGCTCAAAATATATCTAGCTTCCACGGGATCTGATGCATACACAGCAAAGTCGCGCTCAAATCGGATCCTCCAAACGCACCAACTGCAAATTCTTTCTCTTTACGAAGCTGTTGATCATCTCCCCGTATAATTCGCCGGCAAAGCTTCTGGCCAGATCGGGAAACACGAAAGTTTCTCCATGTATCTTTTTATTAAAAGGTGCCGTAAAGAAGTAGCCTTTGAACAGATCGGTCACTTTGGTCTCTGTTTTGCCATTGCTCGTGTGCACTTCTTTTTGTTTTACATCGAGCCGGCTCCCGCTGAATGTCTGTTCTGTAGTATGGAACATGTCCGAGCCGGAATACATGAAAATGGTTTCACAGGGAAAGAGGTCGCTTTCTACAAAAATCTCTTTGGATATATAATTTTTCTGGTCATAGCTTATCGCTTTCCCCATGCCGGAAATACTTTCCTGTATGAACATATTCCGGTATGCATTCTGATATTTGTCCCGTACACTTTTAGCGCGATAATAGGGAAGCATGACAACGAAAATGGAGATAATGGCGAGGAACCAGCGCAGAAAAAAGAGCAAGCCAAATTCGAGGTGCAGATAGGTTGTCCCTATAATATATCCTGCCGCTAATGCAGCAGCCGAAAGGACAATAGTGATACTCAGAACAAGTCCTCTGTTTTTCAGTGCTTCCGGCGCGCGTTCTCCCAATTGTATTCTCACCTGCTTGTTGATCAGGCCAACCACCACAATGGTCAATACAAAAAACATGAACCCTTTTATAAAATAGGCAAATACCGGTGTGGGTATTTCATGGAAAGGGAACATATTGAGGAACCCGAGAAACAGGCTTACAACCACAGTGATAAAATACAATTCGAAGAGCACACAGAATATGGCGGCTATGCGTGCAGAGCGCCTGCCACTTTCCATCGCAGCGGTCTTTTCCAGCAAATGCTGTTTAATGAGTGGTGGTATGATGGGGTATTCCATGTAATTTATTTTACGATCGATATGGTGCCGGAATACTGCATGGAATTCGTATATATCTGCAATACATACAATCCTGCCGGAACATGATCTGTTTGTATCTCACATATTCCATCTGCTGCCTGCACCAAGTGTGTTGAACATACTTTGCCGGTAACATCATATAATACGCAGCGCACTTGTTCATCACCGGAGACCGGAAGCGTAACATGGAAAGTACCGTTGTTCGGATTCGGATAGATAATAACATCCTCTACTATCGGATCACCTTCCTTGGGAGGCAATGTAGTGAAGGTGTATATGGCAGAAAAATCGCTGTTGCCCGACGGACATACTGCTCTAACTTTATATTCATAATCGGCATCGGGTGTCAATGCTTTTAACTTTATTCCTGTGGAAGTGGTATTTTTTTTCTGCCAGGAAGCAGCACCGCTGAACCGATAATATACCTGGTATTTCAATGCATCCGCAACAGCGGTCCAATGCACTTGTGCGCTGGTCACTCCGATATGATTGGAAAATATACCTGTTGGCACTTCGCATCCAGTTGTGTTGACGGTCAGATTTGTTGTTATGGTAGAATCACATCCGAATGCGGCAGGTAAAGCCGTGATATATGTTCCACTGGTACTGACCACACTTCCATCTGGTAATGTATAGGTTGCAGGTGCATCAATAGTTGCATTCACCGTGATGGCATAATCCCGGCAACTCAGTCCGGTCAACACCAATGCATAATCCTGATGTCCTCCACTCAAAGTTCCTTTATGATTTATCACAATACGGTAATCGCCTGCAGCAGGCACTGCGAGATACACATATTCGACGTTGTCGGTAATATTATCACCGATGGTCGGCGCATTGCCGGGATTGGCTGCATCCAATCGAAAGGGATAAAAGGTGGTATTATCACTTAAACGCACAAGACGCAGATCCAGATCATTTACCAGCATTTTTGTTGTTGGGTCCAACGCTGCAGCAGGAACGGAAGCAGCAGGATCATTCCATGCAATGGTAACGCGAATAGGTGTCGTGCCATCACTATGGGTTTCACAGGTATAGCTCGCACCGTTGTTCAAAGTATTTTCCTGTAAGCGAATGGGATGATCCACCACATCACTCAGTAATAATGCTGCACCGTCGGTATTCAATAATCCCCAACCGGTTGCATAACTCGGTCCGAAATATGCTGTTTGTGCGCGGTCTGCAGTATTGATCACCAACGCTTTGACGGTTGCGGACAACATATAATTTCCGAAGAGGTTATGAAAATGTTGTTGCAATAAAGCAATGCTTCCGGTAGTGCTTGGTGTTGCCATGCTCGTGCCGGAATAATAATCATAGGAAGAGGTGGAAGAAGAAGTACATGATTTTAAGCTGATACCATTGGCAACCACATCCGGTTTTATCCTGCCGTCATCACATGGCCCGAAACCCGAAAAAGAAGCAACGGAAACATCGCCTGGTCCGGTATATCCGCCGGGGATATCATCCACCGCACCTATGGTCAATACATTTTTTGCAGTACCCAATCCACCGGGTATACAATCGTACGGCCCATCTGCCTGTGGTTCACTTCCGTTAGCAAAGTGCGTGCTGCCATCATAGATCAATTTGTACGATTCTCCGGTTGGCACATCCTCACCGCGATTATTTGCAGCGGCGATAACGGGTAAATAAAAAGGAGCCGCGTTGCATACCAGATCTGCATCACGTGATTCATCCAGATAATTTCCGAAAATATAATCTTCCACCAGACTGATATCGCCATCGCCGTACCATTCCCATTGATGGGAAAAGCCGTTGTAATACCAACCCGCTATATAAGAATAACTGTGGTTCGACATTAACATACCTGCCGATGCCTCTGTTGTCATTTCATCGATATCATTATCCCAGTCGAAGCCTTTCACGGTGGCCTGATAAGCATGTCCTTTTGCATCCGGGTCAATACCACTTGCGATCATAGTGCCGGCAACATGTGTGCTGTGGCTGCTGTACGATGTTGTCTGACCGCTGCCCATACTTGCGCGCCCTGTCAGTTCCTGATGGTCGGTGCGCAATTTACCTGCATCCCATTCGCGTATCTGTATACCGGAACCTGTCAGGCTGAGCCCTGCTGTTCCGCCGGGCCATACATTATAGGCGCCATCTGTTTTGGCGCTGTTGAGGTTGTCTGTTGTATAGAACATGGGCATACCGTTCCGCAGCACATGCGCCTGCACGGTGCCACCATGTATCGTTGCAAATTGCAAGGGAAGTCCGCCTTCTTGCAGATAAGCATTTACTGCCAATTGCTCCTGCACATATTTGATATTGGCTGCATGCAGTGAGTCCAGTAATCGGGTATTTATCGTACTATTTTGTGCGTAAACAGAAACAGGGAGTAGAAGGGCGAGTAACGATCTTTTCATTTGGCGGAATTGTTTAGTAAAGCTAATTAATTGAGGGGAAAAGCGAGGTTCGCAATAAAACAATAGTTTCCTAGGGCCCTATGTATTCAGCACACCGGTTTCCGCGATCTGTAGGCTTAATTTTGTAACTTGCGTAACATGAAAACACTTTTTACTATAACACTTTACTTTATTTCAATAAATATTTTCTCTCAGGCACCGGATATTTTTTGGGAACATACATACGGTGGAACAGAGACAGATGAATCATGGGCTGTA
>JAWKLB010000016.1:0-78451 GCA_041392955.1 Chitinophagales bacterium
TTTTCCTTGTCTTACAACAACGTCTCCAATCTTTTCAAGAGTTTCTATTGGAGCAGTTTTTGGAATGACGGCATTATTTTCTAATGCAGGAGAGAATTTCACTAGATCAAATAGCCCAAATAAGAATTCAAGTCCTTCAAATTCACGGCCATTAATTAACTTATTTTCAGAAAATGTATAGGGGCTATTAAAGGGATATTTTATCGATAAGGGATCGATGCTTAGAAATCGTCCAATTCTTGCATCCTCAATTCGATACTTAAAGTTAATGGCTCCATTTATTAACTCTGGATCATTCTCTTGACTTTGGAACCCAAACTTATATCCATCTTCACTTCCAGCCTGGTAAGATCTACCCGGCATTACCATCCCAAACGGATAGTAATCCAATTCATTAGACTCTATTGCTATTACGGGTAATTTCATAGTTTAACTTGGACAAAATTCGCTGATTTGGCATTAAAAATGAGATTTTACTCTGATTATTTTGAGAGTGAATGGGAATTATAAGCCACCTCAAAACCAACCAAATTTAACATAAATTGGACAACCGAGCTACTAAACGAGCCATTCGCACCTTTGCTGATGCCAACAAGCTATAGCGCTAATCAGTGCTATTGTTTCTGTTAGATTTTGATAGCCGCGATCTTGTTCTCTGTAAATTTTAATTTCTTGATTTTGCTTCCCAAATTTGGTATTTATAACTAATTCTGATTTTGGAAAATCTTTCATCACATACATAAAATTACATAAATCTAAAATCGAACGAATTATCGACTTTTCTTTTTAACACAAACTTGACTCATACCAAATTTTAATTGAGCAGTTGCCCGATTAACTATAATTTTGCAATTTTCAGGAAGCCCATTTGGAAATTATCTTTTCTTTTATTTTTATTATATTACTATTATAATGCCCTGTATAAATATCAAATATTCTTTGAATTCCTGTAAAAAGGAATTCTAAGAATGTCTTGTTCACATTGTCAGAATTGACTACAATTTCATAGGGAATCAAAACTTTATAATCTACTGATTTATATTTTCTACTTATCATCGGCTTACTAAGAATTACATTTAATAAATTTGGTTTTGTGTCAATGAAAATTCCAAGATCGTAATTTTCTTTATCTATTCCCAGGTTAAAGTTGCAATCATCTTTCAACATTTGATTAATGTTTTTTATTACATCTAATGTGATATTATTTTCAATTTCGAAAAAATATCCTAGCTCTGAATATACTGAACTTATATAAAATCTCATAAAATTATCTAGTTTGCAGGATCACCTTCAAAATGTTGTTTGTCCTTAGAGTAGCTTCTCTGATTACCCACTGGAATTCTATTGTAAGTCGTTACCCAATCCTGCAGAACATCCCATTCATGTTCTTTGGCTTCTCTTGTAGTAATATTATAATAATCAAAAAGCCTTCTGTATTCAATAACAGCATCTGGGTTTTCTAAACGCAATTTTCTAACTTGCTGATAGATTCTAGTTGGTACGCCATCTGTAGTTCGACTTAAGTCAGCTTTCCCAATTTTATAAAGTGAACCATTGATTGTTATTTGATAAATTGTAAAATCGCCTATTGCATCATTACTATTTTTATTTGCAACGCCAAATCTTTTGTTAACCTCATCCATCAATAATCGATCTTGGAGGGTAGCGGTTCCATTAAGTAGTCTACCCCGGACAGCTTTTAATTCATCATCAGTATATTCGGATGGGTCTTTGTAGGTAATTATTGGATTTACCAAAGTCCCATTGTTATAAATTACATCCCCCTTCCCACACTCAACAGGCGTAAAAATGAAAAAAATTGTAGCAAAAACACCTTTACTTGCAGTAGAAAGCAATTTAGCACCATCAAGTATTATTTTACTTTCAGCTACCGTTTCAGCTGCAGGAGGAATTGATGGCCTTCCTAATGGATTGTCACCAATAAAAGCCTCATTTGGATCGCTATTTTGAGTACCTGGCTGTGTAGCTTCATTTTCTTTCCCATCTAAATCAATATTTAAGATTGGGCTATTACCAGCAAAATGATATGGGGAAAACCATGGGTAATTTCCAAAAAGAGGGTCAATGGTAAGAAATTTACCTAATCTTGGATTATAAATCCTAAACCCATAGTCATATATATTGCCAGCACCATATGTTTCAGGATCGAATTCTTTCCCATTAAACCCAAACTTATATCCATCTTCACTTCCAGCCTGGTAAGATCTACCCGGCATTACCATCCCGAACGGATAGTAAACCAAAGTTCTGAAAGTCCTTATGTTCAAAGGTTGAGCCATATTCTAATGCTGTCGAAAATAACACTTTTTGCGAGAAAACATCTCCATTAAGGCCTTTATTTTGTTGGCATCGAAATATAGATTCTATCTAGTTCTTTATCGATTAGCTGTTGAGAATAGTGGACATACTTGTAAAATTCTTTGCTATTTGCAGCATGACCTGAAATTTTACGAACCATGATCTCGGGCATCCCCTGAGTTAAAAGGAGAGTTATAGCAGTTCTACGCATAGTATGTGTGGTCACAAGATCGCAAAATCTGTAAGTTTTACCATTTTTGTTTATGCTTTGTATTGCACCTCGCTTTTCCCTTGTTTTCCCGATATCATGCGTCCAGCCTGCTAATTCAAACAATTCCTTAAGATTTTTATTAAGTCTGGCCTTGCTTATACGTGGTAGTAGATACTTCTTAGTACCTGACCGCTTTAGAACATCGAGGGTAAACCCTGTGAGTTTAATACGTGTTTCTGTCCTGGTTTTAATTGATTTGTTAACTAAATAGTGGTTTCCTTCTGATAACTGTACGTTCTTTGCTGTCAAAGCCATCAGGTCGCTGTAGCGTAATCCGGTATAACAACCAAATAGGAAGATATCTTTAGTTCTTTTCAAATACTCAGGTATAGAAGCGCTAAACTGTTCGTCATAGCATAAGAAATGAAATTGATGGTTATCCAAGACAATAATTGGTACTTTTTCGGTCCGAATATAAAGCTGTTTATGAACCTCACCGGTCGATATCCCTTTTTGCCTATTTAAGTAATTAAAAAAGGTTCTAATTACTTTGTAATGGGCCCCGACATAGTTGTCAAAACAACCTTTAGCATAAAGAAATTGACTATACCTGCCATAGAACCTCTTCCAATACAATATTTCCGTCTTATGCTCACGCATGTTCGTTCTAGATACCTGACAAATGCGAAGTGGAAATTTATCCAGATCAGAAAATTCCCAGAGAGATTTTCTTACTACGAGGTACATGTCAATAGTACCTGTTTTGATTTTGAATCCATCAGGCTTGAGACGTTTTCCAGATTTAGATTCAGAAATGAATTTGTCAAATAATACGAAAAATGAATACTCTTTCATGACTTTTTAATAACCAATATCGGAAAAGATAAATTGGAATGATAGAGCTAAATGTCACAAATACCCTCATTAAGCAGAGTCGACAGAATGGAGAAATAATAGAAAATTTCAGTATCGCAAAGTATATAAGACAATGAAGAATTGGAATGTCCGGGCCAACTTTTTAATGTACAAAGTTCTTGAAGGATATAAATTAAAATTTTTTAATATCTCCGATCCGCATTAATCAAAGCCTGCCTTTTTTTTATTAATGATTCACTTAATACCTACGACTTCCTAATAACACAAATGCCAATCCGATTAAGCTCAATGCAATAATTTCTTTTCCGACATTTTCAACTTGCTGACTGAATGAATTACCTTACCGGATACAGTCAGCCAATTGTTCGCAATGGAATTGTTGCAATTTATACCGCATTCCTAAAAAACTAAACCCTCTTTGTTTTGGCCAATCCGCGATCATAATGAGAGCCGCGGAACTTTTTAAGATAATATTTCCCGGCAACTTCTCCCTTCGAAGTTCCCATAGCTATCCATTCTAATAAATCATCCTTATCCATTGCAATGGCAAAGCTCATTTCAGTTGATTCTTCCAATTGTCCTGTTTCAACAATTCTTCCTAATGCATCATACCTGATGTACGAATACTGGTCGTTGGGTTTTTGCCTTGCATTTTGCAATACAACTATCCAGCCTAATCTATCGCACCAAAACCTTGTGGTATCTCCGTCCAATATATTGCTCAATCAATTGATAAAGGGATTTATAATAATTACTGGTAACCAGTGTATGATCCGGATATTGTGGTGACCTCTCACCCTCCACCCTAAAGTATAACTGATCCGCCTGCTCTGTTGCATCCAGAAATTCAAGACTTTCAGGAAGAATTGTCTGCACCAGTATTCCGGCTTGGTCGGAGCTGTATGATATAATAACATGAAATCCCCGCCAAAAGGAACGCCAATAAGCCTTCAATCACTTTTGATCATCTCAGCAACTCCCGCACATCATACACAGCATGTTCCAACCGCGCATTTTTTAAAAATCCATCGCTTCTGTCCGGATCGGCATCGGTAATAAATACCTGCCCGAAATCTTCTGTGCGCAAAATGGAAAATAAAATATCCAAACGCGCCGCATCCAGCTTTTCGAAAATATCATCTAACAGCAAAATGGGTTTTCGCATGCCGTTTTGTGCCATCAATTGAAATTGCGCCAGCTTCAGGGCGATCAAAAATGATTTCACCTGACCCTGACTGCCGAATTCTTTCAATGCTTTTACATCGAGTTGAAATTGCAGATCGTCGCGATGTATGCCCGCCGTACTGCGACCGGCCTCTCTGTCGGCAAATGCATGTTTTTTTAATAAGGCCGTCATGTCCGCTTCTTCCAATCCACTGCTGTATGCAATGGAAGGCACTTCTTTTCCTCCGCTTATCTGTGCATACAATCCAGAACAGATGGGCGTGAATTGTTCGAGATATTTTTTTCGCGTGGCATGGATATGATCTCCCGGACCCGACAATTGCGCATTCAGAATGGAAAGCACAGCCTGATCACCCGCACTTTTCAGCAATGCATTGCGCTGTGCCAGCACTTTATTGTATGTCATCAGTTGCCTGAGATACTCCGGATCCGACTGCGCTATAGCTGCATCGAGAAAACGCCTGCGCAATTCACTGCCACCGCGAATGATATCCGTATCATCCGGCGCTATCATCACCACCGGGATAAACCCGATATGGTCGCTGAGCTTCTCGTATGGAATCTCGTTCTTCAGGAACTCCTTTGTTCCCGGCCGGTATTTGCAGGTGATCAGCACTTCCTCTCCCTCCTCCGCTAAAAGTCCGTCGAGCCTGAACCAGTCGCTCCCGGTATAAAGGACAGAAGCATCGGAGCGCGTAAAGTAGCTGCGGCAGAGCCCCAGATAGTAGATGGCGTCCAGCAGGTTGGTCTTTCCGGAGCCATTCGGACCTGTAATCAGCTGAAACCTGCCCGCAAGGTGGCCTCCCCGAAGTGTAATTTTTGAAATGCCTGATCTTGAGATTGCGGAGAAACACCCTTTTTATTGATTGTGGCCCTCTTTGCTTAACTTTGCCGTTCGATTTTTTCGGCTACTGATGGACCGCTCAAAAATAACAAAAGAAACCTACCTGCACTGGTACGAATTGATGCTGAAGATGCGCCGTTTTGAAGAGAAAGCGGGCCAGTTATACGGACAACAAAAGATCCGCGGATTCTGCCATTTATATATCGGTCAGGAGGCTGTTGCGGCAGGAACTATTTCTGCCATCCGTCCGGAGGATCCCATCATCACCGCTTACCGCGATCACGGTCTGGCCATTGCCAAAGGTATTTCCTGCGATGCAGCCATGGCTGAGTTGTTCGGCAAGGTGACCGGTTGTACGGAGGGAAAAGGCGGATCCATGCACTTTTTCAGCAAGCAACATTATTTCTTTGGAGGACATGGTATCGTTGGTGCGCAAATTCCACTGGGCGCCGGTATCGGTTTTGCAGAAAAATATAAAGGCGATAATAATGTGGCCTTGTGTTTCTTTGGAGATGGTGCCGTTCGTCAGGGTTCCCTGCACGAAACATTCAACATGGCCATGTTGTGGAAGATACCGGTTGTATTTATCTGCGAAAATAACGGCTACGCCATGGGCACTTCCGTTGAGCGCACTACCAACCAGTTGAATATCTATAAAAAAGGTCTGGCGTATGACATGCCCGGTTATCCTGTGGATGGCATGCAGCCCGAAACGGTGCACGCCGCTATTTATGAAGCAGTTGAGCGCGCACGTGCCGGCGAAGGCCCGACATTCCTGGAAATTCGCACCTATCGTTTCCGCGGTCACAGTATGAGCGACCCTGCGAAATACCGCACCAAGGAAGAGGTGGAAGAATACAAGATGCGCGATCCGCTGGAGACCACCATGCAGAAAATATTAGAAAAAAAATACGCCACACAGAAAGAACTAGAGGAGATGGAAGAGCGCATTGAAGCAGAGATCGCGACCTGCGTGGAATTTGCAGAAAATTCTGATTGGCCGGATGATGCGGCGGTATACGAGCATATTTACACACAAGAAGATTATCCCTTTATCACTGATTAATATTATTACACTAGAGACATATGGCTGAGACCAAAAAACAAAATGCTGACGTTCAGGTTGAAAAAGATCTGTATCAAAGAGTAGAACATTTTTTCCTGCAGAATCGCAATGTCATTGTGGGTATACTCGCGGTGATCGTCATCGGCATTGCCGGATATTTCGGATACAAGAAACTGATCTTCGAACCCAAAGTGCTGAATGCGCAAAATAATATTGCCGCAGCGCAAAAATATTTTGATGCCGACTCCATCGACCTGGCATTGAACGGCGATGGCACTTCCATGGGATTCCTCAGCATCATAGATAAATATGGCAACACTCCTTCCGGCAACCTCGCACATTATTATGCCGGTGTTTGTTATATGCAGAAGAAAGAATTGGATGCGGCGATAAAACAACTCGAGAGCTTTGATCCGAAGACCGACGAGATCGCAGGCCGCACCTATGAATTGCTCGGCCATGCGTATGCGGATAAAGGCGACTTTAAAAAAGCCATCTCTTTATACGGCAAAGCAGGCGATGCCGCACAAAATAATTTACAAAGCCCCTTTTATTATAAAATGGCCGGCGATCTGATGATGGACCAGCAGGATTATAAGGGTGCCTTGGACATGTATAAAAAGATCAAAAAAGATTATCCGCTTTCTCAGGAAGGCCAAAACATCGACCTCGACATCGCTTACGCCGAATCTAAAATCGGTGCGTAATGTCCTCTGCTGATCAACATCTTTCCGGATTTTCCGAAGAGAAGGTCCCTATCGGGGAAGCTTACCGCATAGCCATCATTGTTTCTGAATGGAACACGGCTATTACGGAGAGATTATATCAAGGCTGTTATAATACCTTGCTCAAATTCCGTGTAAAACAAGAAAACATCTTCACCTATTATGTTCCCGGCAGTTTTGAATTGCCACAGGCCGCACAAATGGTGCTCGAATCGAGCGAACTGGATGCTGTGATCTGTCTGGGCTGTATCATAAAAGGTGAGACCGATCACGATAAATACATTGCACATGCCGTTGCACAAGGTGTGATGCAGGTGAGCACGGAATATTCCACGCCGGTTGCATTTGGCGTACTCACAACCGATACGGAAGCACAAGCCCTGGATCGCTGTGGCGGCAAGTATGGAAATAAAGGAGATGAAGCTGCAGTTACTGCATTGAAAATGGCTGCATTGCGCGAGAAACTCATCTGACAAGCGGCTTATGCCGAAGTTCATCAAACATATTTTCTGGAGCATTTTTATTCGCATAGATGCTGCGTTGAAATTCCCTGCGCTGCACAAAGGAAGCATTGGTATACAGGCAGGATTTGACATGAGCGCTCCGGTGACCTCCGACCTGTTTCTTATGGCGAGAAAAGTCGGCGCGAAAGGGATGGTGTATGGCATTGATCCCGATCCGAAGAATCATAATATAGCAGAACAGATCTGTGCCGATAAAAAATATGCATGCACACTGATACAGGCCGGATTGCACAACCGAAGTGGCAGCACGGATCTGATGCTCGGTGAAAAAGCGAGCTGGAATCAACTGGCAGATCTTCCCATTGACGAGACCGTAACGTTTACGGAACAAAATATTCGCGTTCCATTGTACACCCTGGATGAACTGGTGGAAAAATACCAAATCGATATACAGCGCATCCGCCATATCAATCTGACCATCAACGGAGCGGAATACGCAGCACTGGAAGGCATGCGCACCTTGTTGCAGAATATTCCGGATGTATGTATTACCGTTATTGCGGGTCGACAGGATGCCAGCGGCATGATCAACGGTGTTCCGGATGTGGAATGTATCGAAACCCTGTTGCAGCAATATGGTTTTAAGACCAGATACCGGCGCATCGATCAATTTTTCTGGTGGGGATTCATCGTGCAATTCCTGATGCGCCGCAAACCCGTTTATTCTACTATTCAATATGGCATTGTCATGGCCACCAAAGGGCGCGTGCGCATTCCCTTTTACCAATCTTTTTCCTGACAGAATTGCACTGAATTATGTACTTTAGCCCTATGCAATTGCATACGATACATACAGGGCTGTTCAAACTCGACGGAGGTGCGATGTTCGGCGTAGTGCCTAAAAAGATCTGGAATAATCTGGTGCCGGCAGATGAAAATAATCTCTGCACCTGGGCCATGCGCTGCATGCTTGTGGTTGCTGAAGGCAGAGTGGTTCTGATCGATTGCGGTATGGGGAATAAGCAGGATGAAAAATTCTTCAGCCATTATGAACCGCACGGTCCCTATTCATTAGACAATGCCTTAAAAGGTTTGCATATACTGCCTGAAGATATCACAGATGTTTTTCTTACGCATCTGCATTTCGACCATTGCGGAGGTGCTGTAAAAAGAAATGAAAAAGGGAAACTGGAACCCGCTTTTCCGAATGCGCGGTACTGGAGCAATGAATTACATTGGAATTGGGCAAAAAATCCGAATGCGCGCGAGAAGGCGAGTTTTTTGAAAGAGAATTTCATGCCTTTGGAAGAACAGGGCGTCCTTCATTTTTTGTCGGAGGATGAAGAACTCTTTCCGGGTTTCAGCACCATATGGACCTATGGCCATACCGAGGCCATGATGTTGCCCGTTATCCGCTTTCATGATAAAACCATAGTGTATTGCGCCGATCTGCTGCCCAGTGCTGCGCATATTCCCCTGCCCTATGTGATGGGATATGATGTGCGTCCGCTGATCACCATAAAAGAAAAAGAAAGCTTTCTGAAAGAGGCCCTGGAAAAAAATTGGTATTTATTCTTTGAACATGACAATATCCATACCTGTGCCACCCTGCAACAAACCGAGAAAGGTATACGGGCCGGAAGCTACTGTACTTTGGAAGATATTCCGGTGAGCACCTTGTTCTGATATTCTTTTGCCAGTGCGTGTAAAATTACCTGTGCAATGCCTATCTTTGCGGTCCGTCTGCGGACGGGGCAAGGCGAGATAGCTCAGCTGGCTAGAGCGCAGCACTCATAATGCTGAGGTCGAGAGTTCGAGTCTCTCTCTCGCTACAAAAGGCTACCCATACCGGGTCGCCTTTATTTTTTTATCTTCATTCCGGAAATGGAAATACTGCTTTACGTATTGGGTGGAATGGTCATCGGCGGCATTATTGCCTGGGTGTTGCGCAAAGCCATTGCAGAAAAGGATATGATGCCCCGTTCTGCCTACCGGGAAAAGGAACAGGCGGCGCTGCAGGCCGAGGCGAATATGCAAGCCATGCAAAGTCAATTGCGCGATGTGCAGCTGCGCCTGCAGGAGCAAAATGAAAAAATGCAAACTTTGTCTGCAGAAAAAGAACAGGTGCAGATCGCACTCGCCTCTGCACGTACCAGGATAGAGAACAGCGATGCACAACAGGCGGAATTACTTTCGGCAGATAAGCAGAACCGGGAAGAGTTGGAAAGATTAAAAAACCATCTCGTGAAGTTGAACGGAGAGAATGAAGTGCTGAAAGAAAAAAATGCCACCATAAAAAAAGAAATAGAAGAATTAGGCGAAAAATACACTACCCAATTTAAAAATCTGGCCAACGAGATATTGGAAGATAAAAGCAAAAAATTCACGGAGGAAAATTCAAAGAGTATCAAGCAGATACTCGATCCGTTGAATAATGATATCAAAGAATTCAAGAAGAAGGTAGAAGAAACATACGAGAAGGAGAACAAGCAAAGATTCAGTCTGGAAGAGCGCATCAAGGATCTCGTGCAATTGAACAACAAAATTTCGGAAGACGCAAATAACCTCACCAAAGCGTTGAAAGGCGAGCGCAAAACACAGGGCGATTGGGGAGAGATGATATTGGAAAATATTTTACAGGAAAGCGGACTCACAGAAGGCCGTGAATATGTAAAACAGGAGTTCATCCGCGATGCTGCCGGCAATACCTTGAAAAATGAAGCCGGAAATCGCATGCAACCCGACTTTGTCATCCTCTACCCCGATAAAAGAAAAGTGGTCATCGACAGCAAAGTATCCCTCAGCGCATATGAGCGTTTCAGCTCCAGTGAAGATGCCGAAGTACAGAAGAAGGAACTGGAAAATCATATTAACGCCATTTATGCGCATATCGATGAACTGAGCAAAAGAAATTATCAGGATTTCATCAACAGTCTGGATTTTGTGATGTTGTTCATTCCCATTGAGCCTGCTTATTTGCTCGCCATGCAGAAAGACAGGGATATCTGGAGTTATGCCTACCGGAAACGCATCATTCTCATCTCTCCTACTAATTTGATAGCCGCGATAAAGCTGATCTCCGAATTATGGAAGAAGGACGAGCAGAATAAAAATGCCATTGCCATAGCCGAACGCGGCGGCATTTTATATGATAAGTTCGTCGGTTTTATTGAGAATCTGGAAAATATCGGAGAACATATCGGCCGCTCGCAAAAGAGCTATGATGATGCGATGAAACAACTGAAGGACGGAAGCGGTAATTTAATTGGGCAGGCTGAGAAATTGCGCAAATTAGGTGTGCAGGCAAAGAAGCAATTGCCGGATTCTATTGTGCAGGATGCCGATAGTGATGCAGAAGCATAAACCGGATCCAGTGCTTCTATTTCTTTCCATATATCAATCCATAAAATAATGTAAAGCACTATCGAGTGCCATATCGGGATATTCCTCAGCTAGTTTTTGTACTGTGTTCAGCATCCTTTGTTTAAATGCTTTATGTTCTTCTGAATCCGGGTGAAAGGCTTTATGCTGCATAGCAGCATGTATGGCATCCAGTTTTTGCATGACCGGATGAAAGGCGGAATCGATACAGGCTTCTGCAAATGCCGAAAAGATATAATCTATTGCTGTGCTGTTCGGGTGCACCATATCTTCAGCATAAAAGCGATAATCCCGTAGGTCGTCCATCAGTAATTCATAAGCCGGAAAATAGGATACATGATCATATTGTTCCGTCAATGCTTTGCATAATAAATGCAAGACCGCTTTGCTGCGCGTATTATCTATGGTTCCTTCCTTCAGGTGGCGCACCGGACTGACCGTACATAGTATGCGCATGTTTGGTCGCAGTTCCTGTAACCTCTGTATACATTCTTGCCACGCGGAAATACATGTTTCCACTGAGAGAAATACCCGATCAAATGCGTTGCCCGCAACTTTATGGTTATTCCCTACCAATACATTGTTTTCTTTGTGCATGTAAGCTATGGCCGTTCCAAAAGTGAGAATGAGCACATCGGTATGCTGTAAAAAAATATGTCCCTCTGCAATGGCGTTGCGCATATCCGAGAGCGTTTTATGCTTATCCGGTGCTGATAATCTGCTGTGCACCTGCCAGTGCCGGTATGTTCCATGGAAAAAAAATAGTTCGTCGGGGCTGATCTCTTTATTTTGCAGGAACATCTCCAAATGCTTTGCAAGTGAAACGGGATTGTATACTATGCCCAGCGGATCGTATAAACAGTTGAAGGTATATACTTGCAAGCGGGAACTGATGTTCTCTGCAAAACAGGAACCTGCAAACAGGATACGTTCCCCGCGTTTTATTTTTTGGGCAATGGGATCGGGATGAAAGCGCGTACGAAAATCCATTCCATACAAAGGTATGGATTTACCGTGCTCAATACCCCTGCACGGAAGTTATTGCTTTCGGCTCGTCGGTATCATAGCGCAGATACTGATGGCGGAAGCTGCCGTCATCATACAGATCTATGATGGCATAACCGGCATGGGTATTTTGATAAACGGGCTCTTTCCACCAGTCGCCACATACGGCACCATTGCAGTAATAATGCACGCCGTTGTATTCCACGTGATCGGCGAGATGGAGATGTCCGCTGATGCACAATTTCACATTGGGATATTTATCGAACAATGCCGTGATCTCTTTCACATCGCTGTGCATCCAGGAACCCGGAATATGAAATTTCCCAAAGCGCACGGGCACTTTGTCAAAAAATACGGCTGCGCTTAAAATGGGAATATGCGACATGACCATAACAGGAGTTTCTGCAGGAACGGAAGCAAGGTCCCTTTCTAACCATTCCATTTGTTCTTCATCCAATTTGGCGGTGTACCAAACGCCGTTGCGTTTTTTTTGGGTGCTGTCGAGCAAAATAAAATGCCAGCCATTTTTATCAAAGCTTTTATAGCGGCAATCCAGGCACATCATTTCCTGTGCAAAGTTCTTTCCGTACATCGGGTCCTTCTTTGCAGTATATAATCCCCACACATCATGATTCCCGATACAGGTCTCCATGGGCAGGTTACACTCTCCATTGTATATGCTGTTCCATGCTTTCCACTGACGGCCAACCTGCAATTTGGTATGGAGGAGTGCATCGTTGATGGTGTCGCCACCATTAAAAATGATATCGGGTTGTATCGACAAACTTTGCAGATGGTGCAGGCAATCGGCAACACCCTGCAATGCCACCTTATCCATGCTGATATGCATATCCGTAATATGTGCAATGCGCAATACTTTATTTGGTGACAGGCTTGCCTCCTGAATGATCTGTGAAAGGCCTGTTGACCTGTTCAGCAATCCGGCAACCGACAAGGTCCCTATGCCTTTGAGTAAACTTCTGCGATCCATGTTGAAGCTTTTTGCAAAGTTCCAACGGGGGTATTACCTCTTATTTAAGGTAATCCTATTATCATCCTATAAATACACTAAGCTAACATTATACAGAACCGCTTATTATCAATTTAATGTAGGGAAAAGATCAAAGCAATATGAAGATTTTTTTGTTGTAAAAAGAGTACATTTTTCAAGCTCTCTGTGCACATGACTTATACATCACTGCACTTATCATTCTATCAAAAATAAAATGTGGAAAGTTGCACGCTCCAGGTTAAGTGCATATTAAATCCACAAGGCGTGTGCACAAAATGAAAAACAGTTTCGATGCGCGATTATTTTCATAAGCAGATCCACCCTTTGCATATTGGATTTACCCAAAATGAATAATTTTTTAAGTCCATATTTGGAAATCTGTGCATTCATATTACTTTTACCAGTAAACATTATACTAAAGTTAATTTATTGTTAAGTCGCTGAATAAACACATGGAATCGCAAAGCGTTTTGATCGTTTCAGAAGAGGCATTCAGTGGTATGGCAATCATACTTAGTGGTTATTTACAATTTTATAGTGACCGAAAACTACATGTTTATAGCAACGGGCACATATACGGACATGCCGAAGCTGAGATCGTATTAGCCGAGGATGGCATCACAGAATATGAGCTGGAAAAGGCTCCGATGTCCGGGAAACTGGATCTCGTAATATTTATACACCCCAAAACACCCAAACACCAAGCCGGGAATTTTAGCATACGAGAATTGCTTGTTCCTGAAAATGAATTGGTGCAAGAAAATGGCAACATTTTGGACCACTATCGCAGGATCAGGGAATATATCAAACGTTATGCCATAGCTTGCATTGGTGAGATCCGGCTCAGTGCTGTGCAAAATTCTTAATACAAAGAATGCGGTAACCGCTGTTTCTGCTATCCTGCCGACTCGAATTATCCTTTTTTTTTAATATTCCGTTTATAATACAGGTAATTGTAAATTTTGTGCCACAGCCATGTGTACCCGTTTTGAATTATACAGTCAGTGGCTTCAACTTCTACATCGCCGTCCTTACTTACTAAAAAGAATTATTGTACTACAACACGTTTTTGACCCATTTTAAAATTAATATGGGGATAAAAATCTTTTCAAGGATTTAATATCTCTTCTTGTAACATGATACTGCGGTCAGATTTTGGTCATGCACTGTTAAATCAATAGACATAAGGCATTAAACACCTGCACATAGCTTTGGCGCTTACAAAAAACCTAACAATGAAAAAATTTTTATTAGGTTGTCTTGCCATAGCTCTCGGGTTCACAACAGCTCATGCGCAGGTCATCACGGTAAGTGGTGAAATAACAACGAACACAACGTGGACCAATAATAATATCTATCTGTTGAATGGATTTGTGTACGTCGAAGACGGAGCCACACTTACCATCCAGGCAGGTACTTTGATCAAAGGGGACAAACTTTCCAAAGGCACACTTATTATTACCAAAACCGGTACTATAATAGCCCAAGGAACAGCTTGCGAACCTATTGTATTCACTTCAAACCAACCGGCCGGTTCCAGAAACTATGGCGACTGGGGTGGTGTGATCATTTTGGGTGAAGCACCTATTAATGTTCCTGGCGGTGATGCCGTAATTGAAGGTGGTGTGGACACACCTGAAGGCGATGGCCATTATGGTGGTGCCAATCCGACAGACAATTCCGGTATATTTTCTTATTGCCGTATCGAATTTCCCGGTATTCCATTTCTGCCGGATAATGAAATAAACGGATTGACCTTGGGTGGTGTTGGCAGTGGCACACAGATTGATCATATACAAGTATCATATTCCGGTGATGATTCGTATGAATGGTTCGGCGGACGTGTAAACGCAAAATATTTAATTGCATATCGCGGCTGGGATGATGATTTCGATACAGATTTCGGCTTTCGTGGTAAAGTACAATTTGCCTATGCACTCCGCGATCCCAATATTGCTGACGTTTCCGGTTCAAACGGTTTTGAAAGTGATAACGACGGTACCGGAACATCAAACCAACCTTATACAAAGCCGCTTTTCTCCAATGTAACGATCGCCGGGCCTAAAGTAACTACCGGAACAGTAATTAATGCAAACTATAAAAGAGGTGCACATATACGCAGAAATACACAATGTTCCATTTTCAATAGTATCATTATGGGTTATCCGGAAGCAGGGTACAAAATTGAAGGAAGTAACACTTCAGATAATGCCAATAATGACAGCTTGAAATTGCGTAATTGTATCCTTTCCGGACATCCGGATGATTATTTATGCACAAGTTGCACAGCAGGTTTCGATATCGACATCTGGGCCGGTGCACATGGAAATGTTACCTATGTAAATAACTCTTCCGTTAACCTGGTGGATGCCTTCAATCTCGCAAATCCTGATCCGCGTCCGAACGTTGGTTCTCCCGCTGCAAGTGGAGCCGATTTTACAGGTCCTCTTACAGATCCCTTCTTTACCAACGTTGCCTATAAAGGCGCATTCAGCACAAGCGACAACTGGACAGATCAGCCCTGGGTGAATTTTGATTGTCAAAACACACCATATAGTACGCCGCATATCAGCAGTAACCCTACCATAAATGGCATAGTAACCGCTTCATCTTGTCCGCTGACAGGTGCTATCGACATCACACCTTCCGGTGGAACAGGAACATATGCGTATCTCTGGTCAAACGGTGCTACAACTCAGGATATTAGCAATGTAAATCCGGGCTCCTATACTGTAACTGTAACAAGCAATACTTGTTCTGCAAATGCAACATACACAGTGAACGATATTAAAATTGCCAAACCTACAGGTCTTTCAACTTCAGGCATCACCAGATGTAGTGTCACAATAAATTGGATAGACAATCCGGTTGCAGGTTCATATGAAGTGCGTTATCGTATTACAGGAGGCACATTTACCGCACCCGTAAATATTGGGGATGCACCATTCACTTTTACAGGTCTTGCTGCCAGCACTTCTTATCAATTTCAAATCAGGGCAAAATGTCCGACAACTGCTGAATCCAGTGCTTAAGCAAGCAAATCTGCTGCTACTAGCAGCTGCTCAGCTCCTGTTAGTATGGCCGCCGGCTCTATTACTTCCAGTTCAGCAATAATAAGTTTGGTAGATCCCTGTTCTGCAACCTGATTATCAATTACAGCACCGCAAATCAGGAACAAAAACATGGACAACGGTTTCAGGCATCGTTCCTTTGAACTATACGATTACCGGCTTATTGTCATCCACCACCTATCAATACCGTGTAGCAACGAATTGTGCCGGAACACTTTCTACCTATTTACCGATCCAAACATTTACAACACTGCCTATGCGCCTGGCAAATGAGGTTATCACGGACGAAAAATATGTGGAGCTAAACCCGAATCCTGCCAGTTCATTGATCACGATAAGCTTTGAAAGTATTTCCGAAAGCCGTATTGAGATCATGGACATGACTGGTCGTATCGTATATAGCCAAAACGGTATTGTCGCTAATCAATTCAACGTATCTACCATAGATGTCAGCAATTTTGATGCAGGAATTTACCTGGTACATGTTGCAGGTGAAGGCATGGACATCACGAAAAAACTTGTGGTAAGTAACTAGAATAAAAAATTTATGTAAATTTACGGTAAATTGCAGTTTAACCTATAGCCCTTATCCCTTCGGGATAAGGGCATTTTTGTTTATATATGCTTTACGTTTAAGTAATGTTACTATAATCCATAGGTAATATTCAGCGCCCACCTTTGCAGAAAATTATAATGTTATGACCAGGCGCTTCAGGTTATTACTTATTCTCACTTTATTATTTCCAACCTACCTCATTTCTGCCCAAACGGGAACCATCAGTGGTATTGTCATTGATGCTAACAATTCAGAAACATTGGTTGGTGCAACAGTGCGGGTAATAGATATGGCAGATGCCATAGCCAGCTCAGATATTGACGGCACATATCGGATTTCAAATGTTCCCCCGGGAACCTATCAATTACAGGTCACCTACGTTTCCTACCAGACCAAGTTCATCGAGGGTGTTGTAGTGGAGGCCAATAACGCCACCACCGTAAATGTGGCCTTGGAAACGGAATTGACCAGCGTATTCGGAGATTCCCTTATGGTGATCATCAAAGGCACTCCCCATCTGGAAAACATCAATGCGATGACCACTTTCCAGAAAAATGCTGTCGCTATTTCGGATGTGATATCCCGCGACATTTTTACACGCACTCCCGGTAATAACACAGGTGATGTACTGAAAAGGATGAGCGGAACCACTATTTCCGAGGGAAAATTTGCCGTTATCCGCGGCCTGAGCGACAGATATAATCTTGCACTCGTGAATGGCAATGTGTTGCCGAGTACGGAGCCCGACAGAAAGGCCTTTTCCTTTGACCTCTTCCCCTCTGCCCTGTTGGATAATATCGTTGTATATAAAGCAGCACAACCGAACCTTCCCGGTGATTTTGCCGGTGGTATCATCATGCTGAGCACACGCGATATTCCCGAAGAAAACTTTTTCTCCGTATCAGCAGGTACAGGATATAATACGCAAAGCACATTTAAAGAATATTATACTTACCCGGGCGGCAAAACCGAATGGTTGGGTCTGGATGATGGCACGCGCGCGTTGCCGGAAAATTTCCCGGTCGACCGCAGCACATTGCTCGATCTGACAACAGCCGAAAAAGCAGAATTGGGTAAATCCATGGCGCCCTGGGGTGCATTCTCAAATCCTTCTTCACCGGTGGATCAGGCTTACCAGTTAAGTGGTGGTATCGTTCAACCCGTGGGTAAGATCAGCGAATTCGGATTGATAGCAGCCGTTACGTATAACAACAGTTTCAGCACCACCAATGCCGAACGCAATGACTTCGACAGCAAAGTGGTTCCGCTGTATGCATACAATGACGACGAATATCGCAATAATGTCCTCTGGGGTGGCTTGCTCAACCTGAGTTTCAAATTGAATGACAACAATAAATTCAGTCTGAAGAATTCTTATAGTGTGAACAGCACGGACCTGACCACCATGCGTTCAGGCATCAATTACAGTAAAGAGGTGAACGTGCGCAATGAATATTATTATTTCAATTCCAATAAACTGGGTTCCATTACTTTGAACGGCGACCATTATTTCAACGGTTCCAAGGTAAAAGTAAAATGGGGTGCAGGAACAAATACACTGGTGCGCGATCAACCCGATTACCGCACTGTGAACTATTTCCAGAATATCATACCCGCATTTCCCGGTGATACTTTATTCCAGATGTCCCCCTCCCCTTTTGCATCACCCAACACGATAGGTATTTTTTATTCTTACCTGAGTGAAAAAACATACAATGCGAATCTGGACCTCACCTATCCGTTTACGATAGGCAAAAGCAAGCAGGTGTTTGGCGCCGGTGTTTGCTATATGGACAAAAACCGCTCTTTCGATGCCCGCGAAATGGGTATTGCGGCTTCCAATTCCATTTATCTGAATCCGGATTATTACAGCATTATTAGTTCACCCGTCGATCAACTGCTATCCGATGAAAATTTCAATGCCAATACTTTTTATGTAGATGAGATCACAAACCCGAGCGACAGCTACACTGCACATCAATATAACAAGGCCGCTTATGTGATGTTTGACAACCAATTGGGTTCCAAGGTGCGTGTAGCATGGGGCGTGCGTGCAGAATTCTTCAACCAGATACTGCACTCCTTCTACTATTCTGCCAGTCCGATCCCGTCACCTGTGGAAGTAAATACAGCAGAAACAGACAGCGTGGGCCTTCCTTTTGATTTTCTGCCGAGTATGAATATCACTTATGCGCTGTCCAAGGAAACGAACATTCGCGTAGCCGGATACAAAACGGTTGCAAGGCCCGAATTGCGTGAACTTGCACCTTTCGGATTCTACGATATCAATACGAACAGCAGCGTAACGGGTAACCCTGATCTTATTGCAACCAATATTTACAATGCAGATGCCAAAGTGGAACATTTCTTTGGTGAAGGACAGATCATCAGCGGCGGTGTTTTCTATAAAAAATTCTATAATCCCATTGGCCGCAGATTTTATTTTGGCAGTCTGATCGAATTGAAACCGATCAACGACTCTGTTGCCACTTGTTTAGGTGTGGAAGGTGAGATCAGAAAGAAATTGAATTTCATTGGTGATAATAATAAGTTCTTAAACAATTTGACCTTTAGCGCAAACCTGGCGTTGCTGCGTTCTAATTCCATTCTGCATATTGCAGATACTGCACTTGCAGGCACTTCAGAACGTCAGCTGCAGGGACAATCCAATTACGTGATCAACCTGGGCCTGATCTATGTGGATCCGGAGACCGGATGGTCTGCTTCCTTGTTATTCAATCAGATCGGCCGCAGGATCTCGGAATATGGCAATGCGCAATATCCGAACATCTTTGAAGACCCGAGAGCACAAATAGATGGACAGATCAGCATGCCCTTTGCGAAGAATCGCGGTGCATTCAAGATCAACCTGAGCGACCTGTTGAGTCAGCCATATATCTTCTATCAGGATGATGATGCAGATGGGAAATTCACAGAAGCCGGTGACAATGTGATCAGAAGTATTAACCCGGGAACACGCATATCTTTTTCTATCAACTATAAATTTTAATCAATCAAAAAAACGTTATGAAAAAACTGCAATTTTTACTCGTAGCGCTCTTCTTCACCGGTATAGCTGCACAGGCGCAATTACCAACAAAGACCCTCAGTGGTTTTGTGGACGGAGTGACACGCAATTTAGTGAACGACACTGTGTACATTATCAATGGATTTTATTATGTGAAAAATGGCGGTATCCTGAATATTGAACCGGGAACCATTATCCGTGGCGATAAAGATTCTAAAGGCACACTCATCGTTTGCCGCAACGGTAAAATATACGCGAATGGAACACCTGACCAACCTATCGTTTTCACAAGTAATCAACCGGAAGGTTCGCGCAACTATGGCGACTGGGGTGGTGTTATTCTCCTCGGCAATGCGCCTATCAATGTTCCCGGCGGTGTTGGTGTGATCGAAGGTGGTGTGGACAATGAGTTCGGCGACGGACAATACGGTGGTGCCAATCCTGCAGATAACAGCGGTAGCATGACCTATGTGCGCATCGAATATCCCGGTATCGCTTTCGTTCCGGATAATGAGATCAATGGTCTGACATTCGGTGGTGTAGGTTATGGAACAACCATCAACCACATTATGGTGAGCTTTTCCGGTGATGACTCTTATGAGTGGTTCGGCGGAACAGTTCGTGTAGATCATATGATCGCATACAAAGGCTGGGATGATGATTTTGATACAGACTTCGGTTTCCAGGGAACAGGCCAATTCTTATTGTCTAAGCGCGACCCGAACATCGCTGACGTTTCCGGTTCTAACGGTTTCGAAAGTGATAATGACGGTACAGGAACTACCAATACACCACAAACAGATCCTACCTTCAGCAATGTGACCATTGTTGGTGCTATTGAGAACGCAGGTGACGTAATAAATGCAAACTACAAACGCGGTGCGCATTTACGCAGAAATACTTCTACTGATATTTTCAATTCTGTTATCATTGGATATCCTGTAGGTGTATTGATCGACGGCGCACTTTGTGAAGCAAGTTGTGATGCTGATCAATTAAAGATCCGCAACACCATCATCGCCGGAATGACCACCAATTTCGCCGTTGCGGCAGGAAGTACATGGGATGTTGAAGGTTGGTTCACAACGCCTTCTTTCAACAATGAAGTACTTACGAATTCTACCGACGTAATGCTGAACGATGCATATAATGTAACTTCTCCTAATTTCCTTCCTTCTGCAGGTTCACCACTTTTGAGCGGTGCTTCTTTTGCAGATCCTTTCCTCGCCGGTTTCGAGCCTACAACATACCGTGGTGCTTTCGGCAACGAAGACTGGACATTGTGCTGGGCTAACTGGGATCCGCAAAATACCAACTATGGTGAAACAGCAGGAACCATTGCACAAGCTATCGCGAACTTCAGCACAAGTAATGCGGGTTTGTCGGTAACGTTCGACAACCTTTCTTCCAATGCAGTTTCTTATATGTGGGATCTTGGTGATGCAGGTGCAAATTCTACTGAAGCGAACCCTACATATACGTATCCCGATCTCGGCATCTACTATGTTACATTGGATGCTACAGGAACTTGCGGTGATATAAGCACAACAACCAAAACATTGGATCTCTCTACAGCCATTGCTGAGATAGCCGGTGTGGATAATATCACGATCTATCCGAATCCTGCTAAAAATGAAGTGCATGTGATCATGCTTGCATCTCAGGCTTTTGATGCAAACATTCATGTTACCGATGTAGCAGGCAACGAAGTGATGCCCGCAGCTTCCATGAACGTGGTAAGCGGTACCAATACACTGACTTTCGATTGCAGCACGCTGGAAAGCGGTTTGTATTTCGTAACGGTTCAGACAGAAGGTGCACAGCAAACTTCCAAACTGATCATAGCCAGATAATAGAAAAATAGTAACAATTTACCTGAAGCGAAATGCCCCGTCCGAAAGGAGGGGCGTTTTTTTTGTGGGAAGGTTATGGGCTATGGGCTATGGGTTGTGAATAGGAAGGGGCAGGAGCAGGAGCAGGAGCAGTTTGTCCTAATTAAGTGTACTCATTATTGAGACAGACATAGCCCCTAGCTCATAGCAGAGTCGCAGTCACAGTCGCAGTCGCAGTCCTGACTTAATTATGAGTACTGAAAATAATAACGGCCCTAACCCCTAACCCCTAAGTAAGTGAACGCATAATTGAAACAGACATAGCCCCTAGCCCCTAGCCCATAGCATAGTCTCAGTCACAGTCGCAGTCGCAGTCCTGACTTAATTATGAGTACTGAAAATAATAACGGACCTAACTCCTAACCCCTAACTCCTACCCCCTAAGTAAGTGAACGCATAATTGAAACAGACATAGCCCCTAGCCCCTAGCCCATAGCATAGTCGCAGTCACAGTCGCAGTCGCAGTCCTGACTTAAGTATGAGTACTGTTAATAATGACGGCCCTAACCCCTAACCCCTAACCCCTAACTCCTAACTCCTAAGTAAGTGAACTCTAAATTGAAACAGACATAGCCCCTAGCCCCTAGCTCATAGCATAGTCTCAGTCGCAGTCCTGATTTAATTATGAGTACTGCTTATAATAACGACCCTAACCCTTAACGCCTAACCCCTAATTACTCTTACTTTTTTTCCACTCAAAATACATATGCGAGATGAGTCCGTCGCCGAGGCCTTGCTTGGGACCGAATATGCGGTCGATGCCCGCCCAGCGCATGACGTTGACATAGATGCGCAGTGCGGGAACGATAACATCAGCGCGATCGGGTTTCAGACCCAGGGTGCGCACGCGTTCGCCCATGCTCATTTCATCGATGTAACTCATCACCCTTTTCAGGATAGACATGGTGAGATATAATTTCCCTGCTTTGCCATAGTGCTTCATCACGTGGTTGATATTTCCACCTGCGCCAATGGCGGCAAGTTCAAAATTTTGATTTTTATGCCGACGAATCCAGGTGAGCATCTCTTTCCACTGATCTTCTTTTACCTGGTCGTTCAGCAAGCGCAATGTTCCGATATTAAAAGATCTGTTCGCGATCAGATGACCACGGCCATAAAAAGCGAGTTCGGTGCTGCCGCCGCCAACATCAATATAGAGATAATAATCGTTCTTATCCAATCCGAATTGCTCCAGCGGAAATTCCGCAATGGTCTTTCCTTCATTATCGCCGCTGATGATCTCTATCTCCATGCCACTTTCATTTTGCACACGCTGCAACACCTCATCGCTGTTGCGTGCATCGCGCATGGCACTGGTGGCACAAACACGAAAGGCCGTAACTTTATGTATATCGATGATATGCCGCATGGCTATCATCGTTTTGATCAGCATATCCGTTTTGTCTTTGGAGATAACGCCATCTAAAAATGCGTCCTCGCCGAGGCGCACGGGTACACGTATCAGTGAATCCTTATGAAATACCGGCCCGTTAGGTGTTTCGTACACATTCTCGATCAACAAGCGGATCGCGTTACTTCCAATATCTATTGCTGCAAATTTCATTTCAGTTTATCCGTGAATGATCACTTCTTTCTTTTTAGTCCTTCAAAATAAGATGTATAATAATCGTACAATGCGACCTGGCTTCTATAACCCGATTCATGTTTTTTGGTGGAGCGATATTCATTCAGATGCCCTTGCGTAAGCTGGCGCGCCTTGATCGTATCACCCCATTGCAGGTCCAGCACTTCGCGGATCTGCCTGCGCACATCTTTATCCAAGATGTTCACTAAGGCTTCGATCCTGTAATCGAGATTGCGCTCCATGATATCTGCCGAACCGATATATATCTCTTCCTTGCCGCCGTTCCCAAAACAAAAAATACGCGGATGTTCCAGAAAACGGTCGAGTATGCTGATCGCTTCGATATGTTCACTCATGCCGGGAACACCGGGAACCAGGGAACAAATACCGCGCACGATAAGCCGTATCTGCACACCTGCATTACTCGCTTCATATAATTTTTTAATGATCTCCTTATCTACCAGGTTATTTATTTTAAAGAATAAAGATGCCGGCTTCTTCTCTTTGGCAAATTTTATTTCCCGGTTGATGAGTTGTTTCAATTTCTTCCGCAAATTAAAAGGTGCAACCAACAGGTTTTTATATTTTCCAAACTCAAATCTGTTCTCAAAAAAATCGAACACCTTGCGCACTTCCCTCGTGATCTCCGGCTTGCTGGTAAGCAGAAAGAGATCCGTATATACTTTGGCGGTGCTCTCATTGAAATTGCCGGTGCCGATGATGGAATACATCACATGCTTTCCTTCGTGCACATGTGTGATCAGACAGAGTTTTGCATGCACCTTCAGATTGTTCACCCCAAATTGCACATTCACACCTTCCTCCTGCATCCGGTTAGCCCAGAAAATATTATTCTCTTCATCAAAACGCGCCTGCAATTCCATGATCACCGTAACTTCCTTGCCATTGCGCGCTGCATTGATGAGACTCAACACTACGCTGGAATTTTTTGCAACGCGATACAGGGTCATGTGAATACTGCGCACATTCGGGTTGATGGCGGCCTCGCGCAACAGGTCGATGATATGATCGAAACTCTGATAGGGAAAATGCAATAAAATATCCTGCTTGCGCAACACACTGGTGATACTTGCATTTTTGTTCAGCAAGGGATGATGCAATGGCGGACGCGCCGAATAAGATAACTCTTTCCGGTTGAGGTCGGGGAAATTCATGAAGTCCTTGAAGTTGTGATAACGGGCACCCGGAATGATACTATCGGTGCGCTGTATCTTCATTTTCTTTGCAAAGAATTGCAACATCTCCTCCGGCATGGCGGCATCGTAAATAAAGCGGGTAGTTTCTCCCTTGGTCCGCTTTTTTACACTCTTTTGTATGATCTCCAATAAACTTTGACTGAGATCGGGGTCTATATCCAATTCGGCATCGCGCGTTATTTTAACGGTGTATGCTTCAATGGAATCATAATTGAAAATATTGTAAATGGAGTGCAGATTATAGCGAATGATATCATCCAGGAATATCACATATTTCTTCACACCTTCATCCGGTAAAATATAAAAGCGGGATGGTTCTCCATCCGGCACTTCGATCAGACTGTATCTGGTAGCGGCAGGCCTGTCCTTTTTCACGATGCGTACGGCCAGATATATAGATTGGTCGTTCAACAACGGCAACCTTTTATTCTGGTCCAGCATAATAGGAAATAAGCGTTGCTGCACCTGATCATTAAAATACGCGCGCACGATCTCGCCCTGCGCAGGTTTTAATTCGCGCTCATTCAGAATGTATATCTTTTGCTTGCGCAAGCCTTCCAGGATCTGCAGATACGCATTGTCGAACCTGTTTTTCAGTACCAATACTTTTTTCTGTATCTGGTTGAGGGTTTTGGTCGGGTTGGAGGCAAATTGCTTGAGCTGCGTCTTCTCCAGCCGCATCATGCGCCGCAATACCGCCACGCGCACGCGGAAAAACTCATCCTGATTGTTGGAAAAGATACCCAAAAACCGGATGCGTTCATTCAGCGGAACACGCGCATCTTCTGCTTCCTGCAATACCCGCTCGTTGAACGACAACCAACTGAGGTCTCTCTCAATATACTTAGGTTTCACCTTGTCTTTTCCCTTCACTTTGTTAGCCATATTAAATCTCCTTGCATCTGAAGCAAAATTAACAGATGCCCGGAACACGGCTTTTGAATACCAAGACCGGGATAGCTTCCACTTGCGCTCCCGCAGGCCTTGGGATGGCAGGCAAGTTAGTATCGGTGCATTAAGAAAATGTTTCCCAAAAGGCAACTACATATTAATTAAACGTATATTTTACATTCGCCGGGCAAGGCGCAAAACAGGCTATTTGCCTACCTTTGCGGCATGCAGGAGGACAAATACGGCAAGCGCGGAGTATCATCCGGGAAGGAAGAGGTACACAAAGCGATCCAAAAGCTCGATAAAGGATTATTCCCCAATGCTTTCTGCAAGATCCTGCCCGACCTGAGCAATGGCGATCCGGCTTTCTGTAACGTCATGCATGCCGATACTGCCGGGACCAAAGGTTCTCTTGCCTATATCTATTGGAAGGAAACGGGCGATCTCTCCGTTTGGAAAGGCATAGCCCAGGATGCCCTCGTCATGAACCTGGACGATATGGCCTGCGTGGGTATTACAGATAATATCATCATCTCCTCTACGATTGGCAGAAATAAGCATTGCATTCCGGGTGAGGTGCTTGCGGCCGTGATCGACGGCACCATGGATTTTCTTGAAAATATGGAAAAACAAGGTATCCATATTCAGCATGCCGGCGGAGAAACCGCTGATGTGGGAGATATCGTGCGCACTATTGATGTCGGCATAACCGCTTTTGCGCGGGCACGCCGCAGCGATCTGGTGATCAATCATATTCAACCCGGTGATGTGGTGGTGGGCTTTGCCAGCTACGGACGGTCCATATATGAATCATCCTATAATGGCGGCATGGGAAGTAACGGACTCACTTCTGCACGGCATGATGTATTTGCACACAGCTACGCGACAAAATATCCGGAAAGTTTCGATCCGGCTATTCCCGATGATGTAGTGTATACAGGCAAAATGCACCTCACTGATCCGGTTTTTATTGAAGATGGTTTGGAAATAGATGCCGGGAAGTTGGTCTTATCACCTACACGTACATATCTTCCTTTATTACAAACCATATTAAAAGAGCACAGACAGAATCTGCATGGCATTATTCATTGCAGTGGTGGCGGACAGACGAAAGTGTTGCACTTCATCGACAAGCTGCATGTGCGCAAGGATAATTTCTTTGCTATGCCTCCTCTGTTCCGGATGATCAGAGAAAATGCCGGCACTTCCTTACATGAGATGTTCCGTGTGTTCAATATGGGATGTCGTTTAGAAATATACACCGATGTACAAACTGCCGAACATCTGCTTGCCATCGCAGAGCATTATGCGATCGATGCGCGTATCATAGGCACGGTAGAAGCATCCGATGACACGAGAGTGAGTATTTCGCAGGGAGAGGAAAATCTCACCTATATCAAATGATCTTACAATCCGGGGAAATTCCGGATATATACGCGAAACCTTCTGAAATTGGTGACCCGCTGAATGAACAGAAAATTCAGGAGGATACCGAAGATCACGATCCCCATACCGGTTATCGCTATTGCTGAAAAATGTTCGTGGAAGAAGAAATAACCGAACAGCAAGGCGAATACAATACCCAGATAGGCATAATTCGCAATACTTCCCGCTTTTTCCATCTGGTATGCACGCGTCATATATAATTGTGCAAATTGAGTGGTAATACCAACACCTAAAAGCAAAAGCCATTCCGAGCCATGCGGCATGACCCAATGCGTTGCACAATAAGGCGTGATAATGGGCAAGGTGGACAAGGGCAGATAGAACACAACCACCAATGCATGTTCTGCATCACCAACTTTGCGCACTGCATTGTATGCTATACCGGAAAAAGCAGCCCCTAATAATCCCAATAAAAGGAATTTGGTATCGAAGCCGGGATCCAGTCCGCGTATCATCAGTATGCCGCAAAACGACAAAAAGAAAAAGAACCATTGCTGCCAGCGAACCGGTTCATGCACGATCCATGCCGCCAGGATGATGGTGAAGATGGGTGAAGTATATTGAACCGTCACCGCTGTTGCGAGTGGCAGATTCTGCAGCGTATAAAAAAAGATGAGCAAGGCGGTGCTGCCGGCTAAACCGCGCATCAGCAGAAAAATGCGTCGCGACTTTCCGAATGGATAAACCCCTGCCCGCTTCAGCATGAAAAAAGTGATCACCAGACTGATGGCAGATCGAAACAATACAACTTCGTAGCTGGGGATGTCGGAGAGATATTTGATAAGCACGTTCATGATCCCGAATAAAAAAGTCGAGATGATCATGAAGAAAACGGCTTTCCGGTGCATCTTACACAAAGATGAACATTTACCGTTGCAGACAGTTCCCTGAATCTGCGATGAATTGTGCATAAGCCGGAACCGGGTAAGATGGCTTGCGCACTTTTTTTACGACAGGGCGGTTAAATCTTGTTAAGACAAACTGCAATTGGTATGATTATCGTTTATACCCAAAAAGCAGGTGTTGCAAAACACGTATTTTTGAACAAATTACAGATCAAACCTCAGAATATGATGCGTAGACTCAGATCGTTACTACTGTTTACTTTAATCTTGATTTCGGGCTTTTCCTTTGCCCAAACAGGCCAGACCGGCACCATGTCGGAGGCAGATGCACTGGAAAAATTCGATCGTTTCCTCTCCATTGTGGACGACCGCTATATGGATGATGTGGATGCAGGCAAACTGGTTGAAGATGCCATTGTGGAAGTACTTACCCAGCTGGATCCCCATTCCGTGTATTTTACCAAAGAAGAGCTGGAGGAAGTGAATGAGCCTCTGGAAGGGAATTTTGAAGGTGTCGGGATACAATTCAACCTCCTGCGCGATACTATCGTTGTGGTGAGCGTCATTTCCGGTGGCCCGAGTGAAAAAGTGGGCCTCTTAGCCGGTGACAAGATCGTGCAGATAGACACGGAAATGGTGGCAGGCATCGGCATGACAAATAAAGGCGTTACAGACCGCCTGCGCGGGAAAAAAGGCACCCGGGTGAGTGTTTGGGTAGAACGCAAAGGCTCTAAAAAACCATTGGAATTCAAGATCACCAGGGATGTTATCCCACTGTATAGTATCGATGCCCAATATATGGCTACACCCGAAACCGGATATATCCGCGTGAGCAAGTTCGCCGCTACAACTACCGATGAATTTTCTGCTGCACTTAGCAAACTGAAAGGACAGGGCATGCAAAATCTTATTCTCGACCTGCGTGGGAACGGTGGCGGATATCTGAATGCCGCCATTGATATGGCCAATGAATTCCTGCCTGCGAAAAAACTTATCGTATATACCGACGGCCGGGCTTATCCGCGCCAGGATGCATATGCTACCGGTGCAGGCACTATGTTGAGCGGTAAAGTGATCGTTCTGATTGACGAAGGTTCTGCTTCCGCCAGTGAGATCGTGACAGGTGCACTGCAGGATTGGGACAGAGCGCTGGTGATCGGTCGCCGCAGTTTCGGCAAAGGCCTCGTTCAAAGATCATTCAACCTGCCCGATGGTTCTGCCATCCGTCTTACTGTTTCAAGATATTATACTCCGTCCGGACGCTGTATTCAAAAACCGTACGATGACGGGCTCGAAGCATACCACAATGAATTGAATGAAAGATATCGCGATGGTGAGCTAACGGCAGATTCTTCGTTCCAATATCCCGATTCACTGAAATTCTATACTTCCGGTCATCGCCTGGTGTATGGTGGCGGCGGTATCATGCCCGACCTGTACATCGCACTCGATACCAGCTGGGCTACCGATTATTATGCTGAGGTGGTGGGCAAAGGGATTGTGAATCAATTCTCCCTCACCTATGTGAATGCACACCGCGACGATCTGAAGAAAAAATATGCGGATGCTTTTGCCTTCAACAAGGGATTTGTTGTAGACGATAAATTATGGAAAGAATTCTTCGCCTATGCAGAAAAAGACAGCGTGGAAAAAAATGCAGAGGACTTTGATAAATGCGCAGATAAACTCAGCACAGTGATCAAAGCGGTCATTGCCCGCGACCTCTACGATTTCGAAGCTTACTGGATAGTGAGCAACAGCAAAGACGAAGCATATATGCGCGCACTGGATGCGTTACAGGATGACACATTCCAGAAAATGAAAATAGCGGCGCTGGATAAATGAAGCAATAAGCAGTAAGCAATAAAAAAGCCCTTCGATATGTAGGGCTTTTTTTATTGAGGTAAATTTTGAAAGGAAGGGAGTTAGGGGTTAGGGGTTAAGGGTTAGGGCCGTTATTATTTTCAGTACTCATAATTAAGTCAGGACTGCGACTGCGACTTAGCTAAGCGCTATGAGCTAGGGGCTATGTTTGTTTCAATTATGAGTTCACTTACTTAGGAGTTAGGGCCGTTATTATTTTCAGTACTCATAATTAAGTCAGGACTGCGACTGTGACTGCGACTGCGACTTAGCGAAGAGCTATGAGCTATGGGCTATGTCTGTTTCAATTATGAGTACGCTTATTTAAAACATGCTGCTCCTGCGTCATTTGTCAGGGCCGTTATTATTTTCAGTACTCATAATTAAGTCAGGACTGCGACTGCGACTGCGACTGCGACTGCGACTTAGCGAAGAGCTATGAGCTATGGGCTATGTCTGATTCAATTATGAGTACACGTAATTAAGACATACTGCCCCTGCCCCTGCCCCTGTCCCTGCCCACTAATTAAAATCCTCCCCTTTCTCCAATTTCACGATACCGTCTTCCAGTGTTTTTTTGATCTGTGGATCGGGATGCAAGGCAAGTGCTTCTTTTGCATATTTTATCGCCTTTTTATAATCGCCGGTAGCAGAATATCCGCGCGCTAAACCCAAACAAGTAAGCACTTCATCCGGATGTTTGCTGAAGTTGAGGTTATATATCTGCAATGCTTCGTCATTTCTTTTCTGTGCCTGCAGGCCACGTGCATACATATGGATGTCTAATGCAGAAGCAGACGGACTGGCTATTGCTTTTTGCATCCAGTTATCACTCTCCTGCATATTTCCCATCGCTTTATATACATTGGAAACAGTACTCAGCGTGTAGAAATTCTCGTTGCTGTAAAATTGACCTTGCACCGCGTTCATCGCCCAGCTCAACGCTTCATCCAATTTATAATTGACAGAAGCCAGATAATTTGCTCCATCTGCCCATCCTTTATAATCGAATCCAACCGGCGTTCCGATCAGCTGCCCTTTTATTTTCTCATAATATACTTCTTGTATATTCTCCACTTTGAATTGCACCGGTATGGCCAGATTTTCCCATTGCAATTCCAAAGTACAATGATCGGGCCCGCGGTCGGCGAAGGTGTAATTCAACCATTCCGTATATGCATTGGGATGCGGTTTCACTTCAACGCGCAGCGCATCATCTTTCTCTTCATAAAAAAAACTTCCCCAGGCATCGGAGGTGTTGCTGAATATGATCACCCAGGAATCTTTACCGGGGACCATATGCAATCCGTAAGTGCCGGCTGAAAGTTTCTTTCCTTCCACTAATATGTCATTGTTGAATGCGATGGTCGTATTCTCATTTGCGCCCGCGCGCCAGGGCGAGGGATTGGAAGCATTGCTGTATCCGAAACTGAGGTCGGAAAATCCAAAAGGAACCAATTCACCCCAGATATGTCCTGCCCTGTCCTCGCCATTCGGCCCATGCACATCAGGTGAGTTGTACGTAACGGTAATACTCACCGGACCCATATATTGCGTGACGCTTGCTTTTTGATTGTCGCCGCTCGGAGGACCGGCGATCTGGGCAACCAGGATGCGATTCCACATGAGCATACCTGCCAATAGCAATCCTGCATAATGCATATATTTCATAGACCTTTCTTTGGCGTTAAAAATAGAATGCACCGCAGGCAGGAAGTAATTTTACCGGTTAAACTTTGTTAATTGCACATTAATTAATCTTATGAAGCCGACAGAAAAAGCAAAAGCATTGCGCGAAGTGGAAGATGCATTGCAATTGCGCAAAGTGCCACCTGACCCCAACGCCTATTTCGACCTGCAGAAATATATCGGTACCAAATTCTGTATGTCCGGGATGCCCATGCCCGAACTGAGGAAATTATTTCGGCAAGGATATAGTTTCCGCGATGCAAGCGCAAAGGATCAGTTTCTTTTGTGGGAATATATTTTTAAACAAAGTGATTGGCACGATGCCATGACCCAATCCATTTTTTATGTAGATAAATATGCCCCAAAAGAGGATCCCGAATATATCTTCGCGAAATTGAAGACCTGGGTAAAACGGGTCGATAATTGGGCGCACAGCGACCAGCTCACACATCACTACGCACTATTGCATGAGAAAATTCCCGCAGCAGTATATGCACAACTACAAACCTGGAACACATCAAAAAATCCCTGGGAACGCAGGCAATCCGTACTGAGCTTATTAGATTATGCGCGACATAGAACCATCTACCCTTCTTTTAATAAGATCATCGCTTTGGTAAAACCCCTGCTTCCCGACGATGCCTATTTTGTGCAAAAAGGCGTGGGCTGGTGTTTGCGCGAATGCGGGATCGTGTATCCCGAAAAGACACTTGTATTTTTACATACGCATGCAAAGAAATTATCCGGCACTGCCTTTGCAACAGCTACAGAAAAGATAACATCTTCTGATAAAGAAGCATTAAAAGCCATACGCAAAAAGAAATAATATGGACTTGCAGATAGAAGATATCAAACGTTTATTCCCCGGACTTTCCATCGACCTCGTGCATGAGATCATTGCACAGGGTTCCTTCCTGACCATTCCTGCGCATCAAACCATCATACATGAAGGTCAGTATATCAAAACCATTCCATTGGTGTATAAAGGGCGTATTCGTGTTATGACTACGGCAGACACGAAAGAATTATTGCTGTATTATATACAGCCTGCCGAAAGCTGCGTCATGAGTTTTTCCATCGGAATGAATAATGAAAAAAGTGTGATCACTGCCATTACGGAAGAAGAAACAGAGGTTATTTTATTGCGCATTGAAGATGTGCGCGACTGGATGCAGCGATTTCCTTCTATCAATATGTTGTTCTTTGCGCAATACAATACACGCTATGCAGATCTGGTCCATACCATAACATCCCTTATCTACAATAAACTGGACACACGCATTATGCAATATTTGCAAGAGCGCGCACGCGTGTTACAAACCGACACGATACCGATAAGCCACCGCGAGATCGCAGGTGATCTTGCGAGCAGCCGGGAAGTAGTGACACGTATTTTGAAAAAACTTGAAGCCGATGGTCAGGTTGCGCAACTATCCGGAGCTATTAAAATTCTGCATTGATGTGACCGCAGTCACCGATATCTGCTTGCCCCGCCATCTACCTTTACACCATGCGGGCAAAACAGGTAAAAAAGTGGATCCTCGTATGTGCTATTTGTATCGCCATGGCCACCGGCATTGCCCTGCTTATTCAATACATAACTAAAATGTAAGACATGAAAAAGAACATGAGTAATGCAGACAGGTTCATTCGTTTATTGATCGTAGCCATCTTTGCGATCCTTTATTTCACGAATATAGTGACGGGAACCTTTGGTTTGATCCTTTTAGTATTGGGCGGGATATTTCTGCTCACCTCGATCGTCAGTTTTTGTCCTATATATGCGATGATAGGTGTAAGCACTTGTAAAACACATACCCAAAAAGCTTAATTGCTGCCCCCGCCCTCGGTGCAGCCGGAGTCTTACACAGGTAGGGCTCCTTTTTTATGTCCTGTTCAGCGTTCCATGTACAAGAAGGGATTTGTATTTTTATTCTGTAAACTGAATGGTATGGCAAAAAATGTTGATGTCTTCGAATCTCTGCTGAAAACTTTACCCGGTGCAAAGGATAGCGCTATGTTCGGTGCCCGATGTATAAAAGCGCCTAACGGAAAGGCTGTACTCATGATCTGGAAAGATGATCTGGTATTCAAACTCACAGAAGAGGCTTTTAAGAAAATAAGCGGACTAAAAGGAGTGCATGTATTCACTCCGGTGGAAGGAAGATCCATGGCAGGCTGGTATAATGTACCTCCACAGCATGCTGACAAATGGCCGGAGCTTGCGCAGATCTCCATGCAATATGTTCAGGCATTACCGGCTGCAAAAACAGTTGCCAAAAAAGGAAAAAAATAAACCGTATGCTCCATGCGCACAAGAACCATTAAACAACAGGAGATATTCGCTGCTTCACCGGAGAAACTCTATACCATGTTGATGGATGAAAAGGTGCATAATGCATTTTCCGGAGCATCCGCCAAGGTCAGCAAAAAAGTGGGTGGAAAATTTTCCGCTTATGATGATTATATAACAGGCAACAATCTTGTTCTGGAAAAAGGAAAACGCATCGTGCAGAGTTGGCACGCATCTGACATGCCCGAAGGACATATGAGCGAAATTGAATTTGTATTTAAAGAATTGCAGAACGGACAAACAAAGATCCATTTCACACACCGGCAGGTGCCTGCTGATATGTACGACGCATTCGCCAAGGGCTGGGATGATTTTTACTGGCAACCCATGCGTGTCTATATCGCCACCCATCCCGACTAATGTCATATACATGTTAATTTCCGACCGGTTTATTCCAAATTTAGACCTCAGGATCTCCCCGGCACCGTTTATAGGTCATGTCGGGTAATTTTTAAGTACCTTTGGCAACTTATCCAAAAGCATCACTGAACATGAGAAGATTTACTCCTCTGGTAACGGGTCTCATCCTGTTTACAACCCCCGCTTTCACACAATTGAATATGGAACTGCTCGGCCACCTCACCTACCCGGTGGACTGCTCGAATGTATGGGCTTGGGCCGACGGAGCCGGACATGAATATGCCATTGTAGGTACTTATGACGGAACTTCTATCGTAGATATCACAGATCCTACGGATCCGGTGGAAGTACAATTTGTAGATGGTGTCAACAGTATCTGGCGCCAGATCGGCGTGTGGGATCATTATGCTTACGTTGCCAATGAAGGTGGCGGCGGTATATTATGTATCGACCTCAGCGGTTTACCGGGACCTGTAACATATAATTTCACCTCTGCAGGTATCGGCTTGAATACATCCCATATTTTGTATTGCGATGAACTCGGCACAGTGCATGTTTTCGGATCGAATGTGTATGGTGGCGGAGATGTGATGCTGGATGCAACTGCCGATCCTTTGGACCCGCCATTCCTCGGTGCTGTGGATGAATGGTATATTCACCACGGATATGCGCGGGGCGATACCTTATGGGCGTCGAACATCTATGAAGGATGGTTCTCTGTTTGGGATATTTCCGATAAAACATCCCCGGTATTATTGGCTACACAGTCCACACCGGGCGAATTCACACATAATGTTATTCTGAGCGATGACGGCAACTATTTATTTACAACCGATGAGGTTTCCAATGGCAGTCTTGCATCTTACAATGTAAGTGATCTGGCAGATATAAAATTTCTGGATGAATTCCGCGCGACTCCGGGCACCAGCTCCATTCCGCACTATGCGTGGTATTTGAATGGATTTGTTACCACTGCCTGGTATCGCGATGGTGCGATCATCACCGATGCGCATTATCCCGATAATATGATCAAAACAGGTTATTACGACACTTCACCCTTCAGCGGCGACGGATTTAACGGAGCCTGGGGCATCATGCCTTATTTGCCCTCCGGTGTGATCGTGGTTTCTGATATCGAAGAAGGATTATTCATATTGCAACCCACATACGTTCAGGCTTGTTACATAGAAGGTAATGTGACCGATGCAACAACCACTGCTCCGATATTTGGCGTTGAAGTGAGCTTTACGGGTGGCGTGGATGCAACAACGAGTGTTACCGGTGATTATCATTCAGGTATTTATGCCGAAGGAACATATGATGTCACCTTTACCAAAGCGGGATATATTCCGCAATCGGTAACAGGCGTTAGCCTTTCCCATGGTGTTGTCACCACGGTGGATGCTGCTCTGGAACAACTGCCCACTTTTGCTGTGAGCGGAACCATCACGGATGCTGCCAGCGGCGACGGCATTGAAGGTGCCGATGTGCTGATCCAAAATGATATCTACAGCTTCACCACAACAACGGATGCATCAGGCAATTTTCTTTTCCCTTCCATGTATGATGATTCCTATACCTTATATGCAGGACATTGGGGACATATCACAAATGCTGAAGAGATCGATGTGAATCCGGGAACTACCTTTGGTCTTTCCCTCGAACGCGGCTACTACGATGATTTTCTGTTCAATAAGGACTGGACAACCGCAAATACCGCAAGCAGCGGACTGTGGGAACGCGCAGTTCCGGAAGGCACATTCAGCGGACCTTTCCCCAGTAACCCGGGAGAAGATGCCTCTGATGACTTCGGCGACCTCGCTTATGTGACAGGGAACAACCCGGCTGGCGGCGCCGGCGGCGATGACGTGGATAACGGAACCGTTGACCTGTATTCCCCAACCTGCGACCTGAGTACCTATCTGAACCCCGTACTCAGCTATGAGCGCTGGTTCTTCAATGGTGGCGGCACGGGAACACCGAACGACACTTTCAAGATCTATGTAAATAATGGTCTTACCCAGGTTCTGGTTGACGTTACCAATGGTCTGGCAGATGATATGAGCGAATGGGTGCCCACGGAGATCCATATCGCGGATTATATCGATATCACTTCAACCATGACCTTCAGATTCCACACTTCCGACCAGCCGGCAACCGGCCATCTGGTAGAGGCAGGCGTGGATAAATTCTATATCTACGATGACGCGAATGCAGCACCTTCCGCAGCATTTGTGGCTGACAACGTAGAAGATTGCGCACCGCTGACCGTGCATTTTACAGATAATTCCATTGGTGCGAGCAGCTGGAGCTGGAGTTTCACGGGAGGAACACCCGCAACTTCCACATTACAGGATCCTACTGTGACCTATTCCGTTCCCGGCGTGTATGATGTATCTCTTACCGCTACCAACGCGATCGGTTCCGATACCCATTCTGAATCATCTTACATCACAGTTCTCCTGTGTAATGCTATTGATAATCAGGAACTTACCGATAATGTTTCTGTTCAACCCAATCCCTTCAAAGGGCAAACCACCATTCTGTTCACCAACAATAATATGGCAGATGCCGCCGAGATCACAGACCTGACAGGTCGCGTGGTGCTGCGTTTTGAACTCAGCGAAGGTGTCAACACCCTGTCGTTTGGAGCGGGTCAACCGTCAGGAGTATATATGCTCAACTTCCTGAAAGAAGGAACACAAACGGGCAGTGTGCGACTGGTAAAAGCAGAATAATACATATCTGAAATCACTTCGCAAATGCCACCTTCTGGTGGCATTTGTTTTTATGTGCAGATGCGTTTCATTTCGGTAAAAACCCCTGAAAACCTGTAAATCTTCGTTCCTTCCCCCTATATTTGCACCCGCCTGTACAAAAGGCATTTCGAACATTAAACAACTTCAACTATAGATTCATATGCAGGGAAAAGGCCTCGTTCAGTTCTTTTTTGGCGCGATGGTATTGGTTTGCTTGTTCCAGCTTTCCTTTACATGGGTAGCAAATGCTCATGAGAAAAAAGCGGAATCCTATGCGATAAGCAATATCGATCCGAGCTTAAGCGGTGAAGCACGCAATATTGCCATTGCCGAAAAAAAGAATGAATTTTTCACAGAACACGCAGCAGACAATGTCTACAACATAGGTATTGTTAAGTACAATTACGACGAAGTAAAAAAGCGCGCACTCAACCTCGGTCTTGACCTCCAGGGTGGTATGAGCGTTGTAATGGAAGTTTCCAAATACGACCTCGTAAAACAACTGGGTAACGATCAGAAGAACCAGAAATTCATCTCCGCACTCGACAAAGCCCGTGTGGATGAAGCCAAAGGCGATGGGGAATTCATCGAATTGTTCGCGGATCATTATCTGCAGGACAATCCGGGTGCGAGTCTGGTGAGTTTGTTCACCACTACCGACAACATCGACGATCTTCCCCGCAACTCAACCAATGAGGATGTGATCTCCTGGTTGAAAAATGCTGCCGATGACGGCATCAATTCTACCTATACCAAATTAAAAGAACGTATCGATAAATTCGGCGTGACACAACCCTATGTGACCTTGCAAAAAAGCACAGGACGCATCATGGTGGAACTTCCCGGTGTGGACAATACGAAACGCGCCAGTGAATTGCTGCAATCAACGGCTAACCTCGAATTTTATCTCACCTATAAATATGAAGAGATAGGCGGTGCCCTTAATCAGGCGAACAACATTGCTAAAGCCATCGAGGAAAGTGACGGCGAAATAGAAACAGCAGTAAGCGCGAATGATACCACTATGATGAACGACAGCACCGGAAATGCCGCCGCTGCAAATGATTCATCCACCGATTTTCTCAATCAATATGCTGTTGATTCTGACAGCACAGCAATAGATACTGCCACAGCGGAAGAAAATCCGTTGGCTGAGGATGCCGGACCTATTGCCGGTATTCTTTTGCAACCCAGTGATCCTGCAGCAATTGGTGCAGTAAGTGAAAAAGATACAGCACAGTTGATGCACTACCTCCGCATGGATGAAGTGTTATCCGTATTTAAGGTAAATACGCGTTTCATGCTTTCCGCTAAACCGATTGAAGGAACGAATACCTATCACCTGTATGCATTACAAACTTCTCTCGATACGGATGAACCTTTATTGGATGGCAGTGTGATCCGCAGCGCAAGCCCGGAACGCGATCCTATCAACGGTAAGATCGGTATTTCCATGAGCATGAAATCGGATGGTGCGCGCGAATGGTATCGCATCACCTCAGATAACATAGGCAATTTCGTTGCCATTGCCCTGGACAATAAAATATATTCTGCCCCTGTGATCCAAAATGCGATCGCCGGTGGTAATTCCCGCATCAGCGGCGACTTCACTGTAGAAGAAGCCACTGACCTTTCCAATATCCTGGAAGTAGGTAAACTGCCCGTGCCTTCGCGCATTGTGCAGGAAGATACCGTAGGACCTTCTTTAGGTGCTGAATCCATCCGCGTGGGTGTTATCTCACTGATCGTTGGTCTCTTGCTGGTGGTTGCCTTCATGGTATTCTATTATGCATCGGCCGGTATGGTCGCTGACCTTGCCTTGTTCGCCAACCTCTTCTTCATTTTTGGTGTGCTCACATCCATTGGCGCAACACTCACCCTTCCCGGTATCGCCGGTTTGGTATTGACGATGGGTATGGCCGTGGATGCGAACGTTATCATATTTGAAAGGATACGTGAAGAACTCGATAAAGGAAAGAGTATGATCAAGGCCATCTCAGATGGTTTCAGCGGATCGTATTCTGCCATCATCGACTCCAACATCACAACACTGATCATCGGTATCATCTTAAGTCAGTTTGGCACAGGTCCTGTAAAAGGATTTGCCGTTATCCTGATCATCGGTATCATCTCATCCCTGTTCACTTCCATTTTGGTGAGCCGTTTGATCATCGACTGGGCAGCTAAACGCGATCGTCCGGTGAAGTATTTCAACAGCATTACTAAACACGCCTTCAAGAATGTAAAACTCAATCTGATCGGCAAACGCCGTTTCGGATATATGTTCTCCGGTGCGATCACCATCATCGGTTTGGTCTTTATTTTCAGCAGCGGATGGAATCTGGGTGTCGACTTCAAAGGAGGAAGAAACTATACGGTTAAATTCGATGATAGTGTAGATCCGCAAAAAGTGCGCGAGATGCTGCACGACATGGATGCGGGTGTGCAGGTAAAAACATTTAGTACGAGTGATAAACTGAGTATCACTACAGGTTACATGATCGACAGTCCGGACCCGAATGCAGATAGTTTGGTTGCGGTTGAATTATTCAATCATCTGGCACCCATGTATCCGCAGGGAACTGATTATGCAAAATGGGATGCGGTGTATAAAGAAAGTAAAATGAAGGTGGAGCCGACCATAGCGGAAGATATAAAAACCTCCGCGATCAAGGCCATCGTCATGGCGCTCATCGCCATATTCATTTACATCTTATTGCGATTCCGCAGATGGCAATTCGGATTTGGCGCGCTTGTTTCCCTCGTGCATGATGCGTTCATGGTACTCGCGCTCTTCGCCATATTGAAAAATGTCATGCCCTTCTCGCTGGAGATCAACGAAGCCTTTATCGCGGCGATCCTGACGGTGATCGGTTACTCCATCAACGATACGGTGGTGGTATTCGACAGGATCAGGGAATACCTGAGGGAAAGTAAGGCAGGTACGGTGCCGCAAATATTTAACATGGCCATCAACCAGACATTGAGCAGAACATTGGTGACATCCGGAACCACGCTCCTCTCCATCATCATCTTATTGATATTCGGAAATGAGAATATTCAGGGATTTGCTTTTGCACTCTTTATCGGTATCGGCTTTGGTACTTACTCATCCATTTTTGTGGCATCAGCCATTGCGGTGGATATGTATAAAAAAGAAGATCACCATAAATCCGCTGAGGATGTTATGAAATAAACAGTAAGAAATGTGCACATAAAAACCTCCGCATCTGCGGGGGTTTTTCTTTTTTGGGGATAACCCATGTGCTGCCTTCCGTATATTTGCCCGACAGGCAACTCCTCCCGCGCTAAATCCATTTTCAGGAACGGGCGTTGAAAGAGCGCCCTGTTCCGGGCATATGGAAAGCAACAACATCATACTGATCATTTTGTGTATCCTGGTGGTGATATCCTACCTCTTCGATATTTTTTCACGAAGAACACGTATCCCCTCCGTCCTGCTGCTGTTGCTCACCGGTATCGGTTTGCGCATGCTCACCGATTATTATCAGATAGAGACCATCAATTTTCTGCATATTATTCCGGCATTGGGCACGGTGGGATTGATCCTCATTGTGTTTGAAGGCGGACTGGAACTGGAATACAAAAAAGAAAAGAACAGGACCATATTAAATGCATTATTACTCTCGGTCCTTATCATGGTGGCAACATCGGTTGGCATTGCATTTATTTTTCAATATTTCACGGAGGAGACCTTTCATGTGTGTTTGGTCAATGCCATTCCTTATAGTGTGATAAGTTCTGCTATTGCCATACCCTCCGCCAAAGGTTTGTCTGAATCAAAAAAAGAATTCATCACCTTTGAAAGTTCCTTTTCCGACATCTTTGGCATTATCTTCTTTCATTATGCGATCGCCTATGAGGCGCTATCTTTTGTTGCGATCGGGCATTTTACCCTGGAGATCATTCTGGTGAGCCTGGTATCCTTCGCCTTTTGTATGATCCTGTTATTCCTGATGAAATCTATCGGGCATCATGTAAAATTCATCCTCATCATCACGGTGATGATACTGTTGTACGCTGTCGGCAAACAGTATAATTTATCTTCACTCATTTTGGTCATGTTTTTTGGATTGATCATAAAGAACATAACCAAAATTCAAATACCCTTCATTCAGAATCAATTCAACAATGAAAAATTCCATCGCGATTTTGATTTTCTGCACCGCATAACCGCCGAAGGTGTATTTCTTATCAAAACCTTTTTCTTCCTCATCTTCGGATTTATCATTGATATCTATGCCTTGTTGGATGTCGAGACCCTGATCATTGCCGGTTGTATGCTTTTTGCCATATATTTTGTCCGGCTGATCTTTCTGCGCCTCTTCAATAAATCATTCATGCCGGAATTGCTGTACTCTCCGCGCGGATTGATCAGCATATTACTCTTCCTGAGTTTGCCGCATGAACTGAAGATCAGCAGCGTGGAAGAATCACTCCTCTTCATGATGGTGCTTGGCACAAGTCTTGTCATGTTATTCACTGTTTTCAGCAGGAATAAACAATAGGATAGCACATATTATATTACCTTAGGGTATCGTTAATACATCATGAAAAAAGCTGTACTATCTATACTGTGCGTGTTTGGTGTCCTTACCATTTTGTCGGGGCAGGTAGTGACAGAGGCCAATGCATCTAAAAAAGCCTTGAAATATCTGGATGCGGGTGTGGAAAATGCCATGGGCCGCAATCTGGCCGTTGCTGCGGAAAATTTCCTCAAAGCCATCGCGGAGGAACCGAATTTCGTGACCGCTTATCGCTATTTGGGCGATACCTATATGAATATGGGGCTCGATAGTTTGTCGGCAGAAGCGTACAACGCGGCAATAGATCTGCAGCCGGATGGCGATGTGTGGATCTATTCCAGAGCAGCAGAAGTGGAAGGGAACATGGGCAGATATGAAGATGCATACGACCATATTGTCATTTATCTGGAAAATCCAGGCATCAAAGGTGATCTGCGCATGAAAGCAATGCGGGAGAAAGAAAATTATGCGTTCGCAAAGGAAGCAGTTTTACATCCGGTGGATTTTGAACCTGTTTCATTAGGTGACAGTGTAAACTCCGATTATCCGGAATATTTCCCGTCCGTTTCCGTTGATGGAAATATTATGGTGATAACCCGCCGTTTACCACCTAAAAAATCGCCGGACCCGATGATACCCGACAGCGATGAGAATGAAGATTTTTATATCTCCTATAAACGGGATGATGGCACCTGGAGCAAAGCGGTGAACATGGGAAAACCCGTGAATACCGAACTCAACGAAGGAGCGCAGAATATCAGTGCCGATGGCCGTTATTTATTCTATACCATGTGCGATAATGTGGTGAGTGGTTACGGTTCCTGCGATCTGTATTATTCTTATCGCGTTGGCAACCAATGGACCATTCCGGAAAATTGCGGAACCATCATCAATACCGGCGGTTGGGAATCACAACCGAGCATATCCGGCGACGGCCGCAGTTTGTATTTCAGCAGTCACCGTCCCGGCGGCTATGGCAGTTACGACCTCTGGGTTTCGCATCTGGGTGAAGACGGATACTGGGAAGAACCAAAAAATCTGGGACCGGAGATCAATACGGAGTTCAGTGAACAATGCCCATTTATTCATCCGGACGGCAGGACATTATATTTCAGCAGCGACGGCCATCCCGGCATGGGTAATTCCGATCTTTTCGTAAGTGTGCTGGATGAGACAGATCACTGGACCAAACCGGTGAACCTGGGATATCCCATCAATACAAAAGGCCGTGAGATCAGCTTATCGGTCACTGCCGATGGCAAAACAGCTTATTTCAGCAGCGACCGCGGAAATGAACTGGGCCAGTTCGATATTTATTCCTTTACCCTGCCCGAAAACGTGCAGGCCGACCCGGTGACCTGGGTGAAAGCATATGTGAGCGACGAAAAAACATTGGATTTTCTCGAAGCGAATGTGCAACTGATCGACCTCGAATCGGGCGATATCATTGTAACCAGCCGCTCCGACCCGAAAACCGGGGAATTCCTCGTAGTACTTCCTATCGGTAAGGATTATGCCTTATATGTACAGAAAGAAGGATATTTATTTCATTCTGAAAATTTCAGTCTGGAGAACGCTAAGACCTCTGAACCTTATACCTTATTCGTCAACCTGAAACCGATCAATGCAGGCGAGACCATCACACTGAAAAATATTTTCTTCGAGACCAACTCAGCAGCCTTATTACCCGTTTCGCAAACAGAATTAAATAAACTCCTCGAACTCATGCGCCGAAACCCGGGTATGAACATTCAGGTGAACGGACATACCGATAATATTGGAACCGATGGCGATAATATGCAGTTATCCATTGCAAGGGCAAAAAGCGTCAAAGCGTATCTCGTGGATCACGGTATTGACGATAAAAGAATACTATTTAAAGGATTTGGAGAATCACAGCCTGTGGATACCAACGATACGGAGGAAGGCAGGGCTAACAACCGCAGGACAGAAATTCTTATATTGCACATGTAGAAAAGATGTGCAAACAAATAACATTTAAGAAAAATTGATATTTGTTGGCGCTTACTCCTCCTGTTCTATTGTAATTTTACACCGGTAAACCCGTACATATGCAGTTGGATATACAGACCCCGATTCCTGTTATTGACGGTGAAAAGATCACACGCGAAACGTTCATACGCGAGTATGTGAAAAAGCAAAAACCCGTTGTTTTACGCGGGCTATGGAAGCAATACCCCGCTTACAACAAATGGACGTACGATTTTTTTAAAGAGGCTATGGGTGATATTGAAGTGGGATTGTACAGCAGTTCCAAAGCCGATCCCAGCGAAACGCTTTCCGTTCCAACGGCAAAAATGAAATTCAGCGATTATCTGGAGCTCATAAAAAAAGAACCCACCGATCTGCGTCTGTTCTTGTTTCCGGTATTTAAATACAAACCGGAATTATTGAAAGATTTCGGTTATCCCGACATCGCTAAAAAATATATCAAATTGCCCTTCATGTTCTTTGGTCCGAAAAATTCCATCACACGGATGCATCAGGATATTGATATGAGCAATGTTTTTCTCACACAATTTGAGGGCAGAAAACGTGTTGTTTTGTTTGCGCCTGACCAAAGCACTTTATTATATCGACTGCCCTTCAATGTGCATTCCACTGTAGATATCGATAAACCTGATTTTGATACCTATCCGGGTCTGAAATATGTAAAAGGCGTGAGCACTGTTCTCGAATTCGGGGATACGCTTTACATGCCCGCCGGCTATTGGCATCATATAGAATACGTGGAAGGCGGTTTCGGCCTATCTGTCCGCACCATCGCCCCCACCCTTGCACTCAAGATCAAGGGCGTTTACAATCTGACCTTCCAGCGTAAATTTGACGACCTGATGCGCAAAATGCGCGGGCAGAAATGGTTTGAATACAAGAAGAAAGTTGCCCGCCGCAGGGCAGAAAGAGCCATTCGCCGGATCGATAATGACAACAACACCCGCCAGCCGGCCTACCAGGGGTGAACAGCTTTCCGTCTTGTTTGGGTAACTTTACACTATGTGCCTGATCAATCTGGCATGGCGAGTGCACACCGATCTCCCCTTCCTGCTCGTTGCCAACAGAGACGAATTTTATAACCGGCCCACTGCCGCTTTGCATTGGTGGGAAGATGATCCGCATATCCTCGCCGGCCGCGATCTGAAAGATGGCGGGACATGGATGGGCATGTCGAAAGAAGGGCGCTTTGCGGCGATAACCAACTACCGGGACCTGCGGAATATTAAAGAAAACGTGCCCTCCCGCGGTATCATTCCCGTGCATTTCCTGAATAAAACATACAGTTTAGAGCAAATGCATCGTTTTTTACAAAGCGTGGGAAACAGATTCAACGGATTTAACCTTCTGTATGGCGACCGGGATAGTATGTTCCACTATGCCAATGTCACAAATGTGATCACCACCCTGACTCCCGGCACATACGGCCTGAGCAATGCCCTTTTAAATACACCCTGGCCGAAGCTTACCAGAAGCATGGAACAATTTCAAACGCTTGTTGCACAAAACGGAGCTGAGGCAGATTTTATAGAATATATGCTCGACAGAACACTGGCCGCAGACGATGCACTTCCGCAAACGGGAGTGCCATTTGCACTCGAAAAACAATTGTCGGCCATGTTCATAAAAACGCCGGAATACGGCACGCGATTAACTACATTTGTATCGGTTGACAGCTCCGGAAATGTGGTATACCATGAAAAAAGCTATGTTCCGGAACACGAAAAGAGGTTCACCTTTACCCTCGGGGACTGAATTCCCGCATACCTATTTGTGAAAATGCGCTTTACCATAACCTGGATACTGTGTGTGCTCCTCCTCGCAGCTACGGAAGCAACAGGACAGCAGTATTATCTCAAGAATTTCAGCATTGACGATGGATTGGCAGGTATTTCTGTCAGCTGCATGCTGCAGGATTCCCGCGGTTATATCTGGATAGGCACTCAGGACGGCGGTATCTCCCGTTTTGACGGTAAAACCTTCGTGAATTATCATAAACATGATGGCCTGGGCGACAATACCATCAATTGTTTTTTCGAAGACGCAGCAGGAAATTTATGGATAGGCACCGAAACACATGGCGTAACCCGCTTCAATGGCTTTGAATTTCTGCAATATGCCAACAGCCCGGTCAAAAAGATCGATAAAATATTCACAGACAGCAGCGGAACCGTTTTATTATACAGTTTCCCCAATTTATACAAACTGCAGGGCGACAGTATAGTCCCCGTTTCCGGCGATCAGCAGGAACTGGGTATGCGCAACTTTATGATGGCAGGTGGCCCTAAAGCGATCAAAAGTGTTGTGGATCATTATGGCAATAAATGGATCGCAACGCACAGCGGTATTTCTGTAATTAAAAAACAATACGTCGACAGTGAAGATGCTTTAGATCATAAAGAAGCTTTTGTTTTCAATTCCGAAAACCCGGACGAGCCGGCAACTTCCCTCATGGTAGACCGCGAGGGAAATATCTGGATCGGCAGTGCATATAATGGCGTGTACATGTTCTACGATGGCGCCTTCAGCAATTTCAACAACCTGCCCGCGCTGCAAAATAATTATACCACAGGTATTGTTCCCATTGCGGATGGCCTGCTTATAGGCACCTCCACGGGATTAAAGCAATTGCGTCCGGATCCTGTACATGGAAATATGTATGCATCCGATGCGCGTATCAACGGATTCAGTTCAAATTCAAGGATAACAGCTATTGCGCGTTCGGGAAATGATAAAGTAGTTGCCGTTGACGAAAACAACAATTTTATTTTATATCACAATAATCAAAGTACGCATTTTCGTATTTCGGGTCTTCCGGATAAATGTATCGTCCAATCGCTTGCATTTGTTGATAATTTTCTATGGATCGGCACCGACAATGCCGGCTTGTACAGATATTACAGCGCCCTCTCGAATGCGGATAAAAAAACACCGATCGATTTTCATTTGGGCATTTTAGAACCCCTGGATATTTTCAATGGTGAATCTCCGGTATCGGTTGATGCGATATACCGTGCGCAAAACGGCATGGTTTGGGTAGGCACCGACGGCGGCGGAGTTTATCAATGCACCGACAGCAGTATTGTGCTGTTCACCTATTACGAAAATGGCCTGATCAACGATCATATTTCCTGTATCAGCGAAGATGCCAAAGGGAATATCTGGATGGGAAGTCCGGATGGCGGCATATGCAGTTACGACGGGGAACAATTTTCTTACTACACCGATAATGATGTATTGAGTTCCAACAATGTTTATGCTTTGACCTTTGATATGCATGGCAATGCATGGGTGGCTTTGAATGACGGTGTGGACCAGTTGATATTTAATGCAGACACAACCATCTCCACTAAACATTTTGATGCTTACGACGGATTTACCGGAATAAAAACAACGCCGAACGCCATCTACGCAGATGAAGCAGGGCATGTTTGGTTTGGCACGGTGGATGGCTTGTTCAGATATAATCCCGATGAGGATGTGGTGAGCAGCACCAAACCCATCGTGGAATTGCGCAATATGCGTTTGTTCTATGAAACAACCGACTGGCTGCCGTTTTGCGATTCTTTGAGCGGTTGGTTCAGTCTGCCGGTGAACCTGCATTTACCCTATGATCAAAATAATCTGACCTTTGATTTTGGCGCCATTTTCTTTTCGGTGCATGAGAAAATTCAATATCAGGTACGACTTACAGGATATGACAACGACTGGCAAAATTTGGAGAATAATACCAGTGTAACGTACAGTAATATCAAACCGGGTAAATACACCTTTGCCGTCCGCGCACAAAATGCGGATGGAATCTGGAGCGATGAAGTAACCTATAATTTTGTTGTAGAAAAACCTTTCTGGCAAACCCTCTGGTTCCGCATCGGCGCCGGCGTTATCGGCATAGTGCTTATCCTGCTCTTCAACTTTTTGCGCAACAGGAGATTGAGGCGACGCGCTGCACAACTCGAAAAAACGGTGCAGGTGCGAACGGCAGAATTAGAAGAAGAAAAGGTGAGGGCAGAAAATGCACGTGAACGCGCAGAGCAATCGGAAAAAGCAAAAGAACAATTCCTGGCCAATATGAGCCATGAAATACGCACGCCTATGAATGCCATCATGGGTATGACGCGCTTGTTGCTGGAAAAAGAGCCCAAAGAGACACAGCTTAAATATCTCAATGCCATACGCCAGTCATCCGATAATCTGCTCGTGATCATCAATGACATCCTCGACCTGAGCAAGATCGATGCAGGGAAAATGGAATTGGAATCTGTGCCTTTCCTTCTGCGCAATTTGCTGCATAATCTGGGCGAGATCATGAAATTCAAGTCCGATGAAAAAAATATCGGATTCTATGTCGAGATAGCAGACGACATACCGGAATGTATCGAAGGCGACCCTGTGCGTTTGAATCAAATTCTGATCAATCTCACTGGAAATGCGATCAAATTCACGGAGCAGGGCTCTGTAAGTGTACTCTGCAAAACAGTTTCCAACGATGGCGTTAACACACATATTTCTTTTGAAGTAAAAGATACCGGTGTTGGCATTGCAGATAAACTGGCGACCATATTTGAAAGTTTCTCGCAAGCAGATAAAGCAAACTACCAGGAAATTTGGCGGCAACTGACTCGGACTCAGCATCAGCAAAAAACTAACCGATCTGGCCGGAGGAAATATTGACGAAAAGCGCCTTAGGGAAAGGCAGTTCATTTATTGTGGAACTCCCCTTCCGCATTGGCGATCCTGCCCAGGCCATCGACAACAAGAAAAATATTGAAGTGGATGATGCCCTGATGCAAAATGCATTGCATATCCTTTTAGTGGAAGATAATATGTTCAATCAGATGGTGGCCATCGACAGCATTGAATCTTATTTTTCCAATGCGCGGATAGATGTTGCAGAGAACGGCCAGATAGCAGTAGATAAATTACAAGCCGGAAACTATGATCTGATCCTCATGGATGTGCAGATGCCGGTCATGGATGGATATGAAGCAGCACGCACCATACGCAAGATGGACCCGGAAGAAAAAAGAAAAACACCGATCGTGGCGATGACCGCCAGCGTTATTAAAAGTGAGGTAGATAAATGTTTTGAAAGTGGCATGGACGATTTTATCTCCAAGCCGTTTGAAACAGAAGACCTCGTGCAAAAGATCAGTAAATATGCACATGGTAATGGGAATTGACAAGATGACGATATTGATCTCGACAGCATTATTGCAAAATATTGCCCTGTATGCAGCCACATTCATTGTAGGCGCATTTGTGGCGAATTATATCGTGCGCAGGATACAACGCAACTCCTCCGATGCGCAACGGATATTGCGTGAGCGTGTGCGGGAAAAAACCAAAGAGCTGGAGCAGGAAAAAGAACGAGCAGAACATTCTGAAAAAGTAAAAGAACAGTTCCTCGCCAACATGAGCCATGAGATACGCACGCCCATGAATGCCATTCTGGGTATGACGAGACTCCTGCTGGAAAAAGGTCCGCGTGAAGATCAACTGAAATATCTCAATTCCATTAAACACGCTTCCGATAATCTGCTGGTGATCATCAATGATATTCTAGATCTCAGTAAAATTGAAGCGGGTAAAATAAATTTTGAACATATCGCCTTTGATCTGCGGCAGGAATTGCAATCGGTATACGAGACCATGAAGATCAATGCCGATGAAAAAAAACTGGAGCTGCGCATCGACATACAGGAAGATGTGCCGCAGTTTGTTTCCGGTGACCCTTACCGCCTTTCCCAGATCCTGCTGAACCTGGCAGGCAACGCTATCAAATTCACTGAACAGGGCAATGTGACCATACATGCAGCAGCAGAAAAGGTGCAGGAAGATACCGTTCAGATACAATTTCGCGTAACCGATACAGGGATAGGTATTGCTCAGGAAAAACTCAACGTGATCTTCGATATGTTCACGCAGGAGACCAGCAGCACCACCCGGAAATTTGGCGGCACTGGTCTGGGCCTGGCTATCTGTAAAAGACTGGTGGAAATGCAAGGTGGCAACATGCAGGTGGAGAGCATTCCCGGAAAGGGCTCGGTTTTTGGTTTTAGCATACAGTATGAGGTGGTCAACAAGGCCGAGGTGCCAAAAGAAGAAGAACATTTACAGGCACTTCCTGTGAATAAACTGAAAAATGTCAGAATATTGCTTGCCGAAGACAACGAGTTCAACCAAATGGTAGCTGTGGACTCCATAGAGAGCATCTTGCCGGAGGCGAAAGTTGATGTGGCGAAGAATGGCCGGGAGGCAGTGGAAATGGTTGAGAACGGGAATTATGATCTTATCCTGATGGATATTCAAATGCCCGAAATGGATGGCCATGAAGCGACAAGAGCCATTCGCACACATAGCAGTGCACGCGTACACAACATACCCATTATAGCAATGACCGCCAGTGTGATCAAAGCAGAAGTGGACAAATGTTTTGAAAGCGGAATGAACGCCTTCGTGGGCAAACCATTCAACATGGATGAACTGCTGGATAAAATGAGTAAAGTAATAACAAAATAAACAGTACGGAAATGAGTGATTATCATCGTATCAACCTCTCTTTTTTGGAGAGTTTCACACGCAACGACGGCACTAAAATGGTGAAGTATATCAATATGTTCCTGCAACTTGCACCGGAGAGTATCGCCACCATGAAAAAACAATTTGAAGCAAGCGACTGGATCAACCTGAGAACAACAGCGCATAGTTTAAAACCGCAACTGGCATATATGGGTATCGACAGTCTGAAAGAATCCATTTTGCGGATAGAAGAATATGCCGGTGAAGCGAAAAAACCCGAAGTGATCGCTCAGATGATACGAGAAGTGGAGGACGGATGCCGGGAAGCCTTCGGTGAGCTCGCAGATGCAATTAAAAAAATAGCGTAATATTGTCTAACCAAAAACTCAATGACCACTATGCACAAAGAAGTCGTTTTTATCGTAGATGACGAACCCATGCATGCACAAATGATGGAGGATCACCTCAGATCCAAATACCCGCAATTCGACATTTATAAATACAGCACGGGTGAAGAATGCAATGATAATATGGATAAAAACCCGTCCATTGTCATTCTCGATTACCATCTGGATGCTGTAAATAAATCTGCCCGGAACGGACTGGAAGTATTGGAACACATCAAAAGAAAATACGAAACGGTGGATGTTATCATGATATCCGGACAGGATAAAATGGATGTTGCCATTGATTGTATGCGCGCAGGCGCCTACGATTATGTGGTGAAAAATGAGACCAGCTTTTTGCGCACCGAAAATGCGATAGAGCGCTTATTTCAACATCGCAGTGTAGTGCACAATATGAACAAATACAAACGGCTTTCGCAAATTTTTGCCTGGACCGTTGCCGGTATCGTCATATTGGCTTTCGTCCTGTTCATCACAGGCGTGATCTCTTAAAAAAAAAGTTTACAGATATAGGCCTGCATGGAAACATGCGGGCTTTTTTATGCTTTGGAATGTATCTCTTCGAAGTAACCCTCTACTTTATTCTTGCGCACATTGTCCCAGTTAAAACATTTTCCGTTCATGGTGATGTAAACACCTGCCGGCAAAGTCTGCACATAGGATAATGCACAGCCCAGATTGAAGAGCCCGTCGGAGCTGCCGAATTTATATGGTATCATGGCGCCCGTAAGCACGATGGTCTTGTCGATCTTTCCTTCTGCTATCTTAGCCGCTGTTTCCACCATGGTATCTGTTCCGTGCGTGATGATGATCTTTTGCTCATCGCATTTGCGGCAATGATCTACAATGAGTCCGCGCAATGCATCCGTAATTTGCAGGCTGTCGATCATCATCAGTGTTTCTATCTCCACATGAACGGTGCATCTGCCCATGTTCAGGATCTCGGGCAGATGTGTTTCCTTGAAATACAACTGACCTTTGATCTCATCGTATTCTTTATCGAATGTCCCGCCGGTAACATATATCCGAATTGGCATAGGCTTTATTATTCCTTTTTGAGGTAATCAACAATGGTACGCAAAAAAAACAGCAACATCAATGAGGAGAAAAAACAAAAGATCAGCGCCTGCAAGGTCGGATAGATGTTCTTATAGGCCGCCGGACCTTTGTCCAATAATATATAATGCAACAAAAAAAGCAAGGTGGTATTCAATATGTAGGCCAACACCATGCGTTTGATATAAAAACCAAAACGCTTCACCAGCAAACAACTGAATGCATTGAGCAAGAGCAGCAGGAACAATTCGGTTCCGAATACGGTATACATGGTGATGCCATTTCCCGTGCTGATATACACGATGAATACAATGGTCGTAGTCAATACGAACAAACTTCCCGTGAGCCGGAAAGGATAATCCTTTCTATCTATATATTTCCCTGCCTGAAACTCTCCTGCCATACAGGGTAAATTTACTACTTATGAAAACATGATGAGCAGTATGGAAGTCACCGCCAGAATAATACCCAGGATATTCAGACCGGATAATTTCTCTCTGAACAGGAATGCAGCCGTGAGACAACTGCCTATCACGATCGCAATGTTATTTACAGGGAACAAGGTAGAACTGTCCCAGCGCGGCTTATTCAGCGCAGCCATCAGGAAATACATGGTCCAGTGGAATTGGGTATGCCCAGCGCTAACCATACAGCACAAGCGCCCGGTAATGGATGCGTTTGCGACTTACACATACGCTAAAATCATCCATCTATCACGGCGCTGTCCCGAAAACAGTTACGAAAACTATTGAGCTCTGCACCAGAAGGGACAACTACCTGCTGACAGTATTTACCGTTGTATCTATCGCGCCGCTGCCAAATAATACGATAGAGCGGGAGATATATGCCTGAACCTTTTCGCGCAGCGCATCAGGTTTTATACATCGCAAAAACTACGGCAGCCATGGCGATAAATATGCTCAGCACTTTAATACCGGTAAAATGGTGCTGCATATAAAAAATAGGCGGCAACTACAGGGATGATCAGTGATAATTTATTGGCGATGGAGGCAACGGCGAGTCCACGCTGTATTTTACGGTCAGGGAAGTAAAATGAAAATAGTGATGAACAAGGCGCCAAGCAGACATGCATGTTGCAGCCAGCTTGCATGTAACAGAACATGCCCCACATCAGCACCTTCCATGATGCTGCGCCCGATCACACGCAAACGGTATAATTATTGACAACGATGGCAGGAAGTGCAGAGAACAGGCTTATGCTGATATGTAGTTACCACGAAGATCAGGATGGACGAGAGGATGCTCAATACCAGATATATCATGCGTAGTGGCTTAACAGGGTATTGTCAAACAGTTTTTCTGAAATATGACAGTTCAGGCGGAGCCTCGATTCCTGCATGTAATCTTTTTCTGCAATAAAAACATGCAGTTCATCATATAATTTATGATCTATAAAATAACGCAAAGTCTCTGTTTCCGCCTTCCACAAAAAATACTTTGGATGTTTTGTGCACATAGCAGTAGGATAATATGTTTACAAACGGGTTCATGGTGTACATACATATTGTATACCTTTTACAGCATCAGCGCCAAAATGAAACAATATGGTTTGCATCTGCATTGAAAATATGCAAGGATGCAGGAAGATCTCATGCGTGTCCAGCGACATACGGATCGAGGAATTGTCGGCCCCGGATACAGTCGATTAGAAATTGAAAGGGATCGTCGTGCAGGATGGTCCTGCCTCCGGCAAAGATGGACATATGTGCACTGCGCCGGGTATGCACAGGCATATCAGCAGCATCATTGGTCAGATGTAGGCGTATGTCTCGCCGGCAATAAACGCATCACCCTTTCTGCCCATTTCAATGTAATGTAGGGCCGCTTTTTCATGGTAAGTAAAGAATTCGGTTGAGCCTTCTGCCCTCTTCTGCTAAAACACCGGTTACCACTTCTACCCCCATTTGTGCGCAGTCTTTCCATTCCGCTTCCGGAAACCAGTGGATTTACACGGATCCCACATTAGCGATAACCACCTTTTTAATTCCTTTGTCCAGGATGAGGTCGCAGCAAGGAAGTGTCTTGCCCTGATGATTACATAGTTCCAGATTGACATACATGGTTGATGCCGGCAGCAAGGATGTATCTGCAACAGATATTACGGCCTCCACTTCTGCGCTTTCCCGAATGCGGTGTGATGTCCTCGCCTATGATGCGCCCCTCGTGCACGATCACCGCACCGACCAGGGGATTGCTCAGCACCCGGCCTCCGGCAAGGGATGCCAGTTCCAGGCAGCGTTGCATATACAGGGCATCCGAGGGACATGCTGCAAAACGGGAAAAAGGCGGGAGGCGGTATTTTGCTGGCACATGCGTATGGCGGAATACATGCGGCAATTGCAGGAGGCTTTAACGGGTGTATATGATGCACGTGAGGCCGGCAATATTGCGCGCTATGTGTTGGAAGAGAAATATGGCAGGATCAAAGTGCGGGAGAATGGGATACTCAGCGAAGAACAGCTGGAGGGCCTGGGTTCCATACAACAGCGACTGGTAAAAGCAGAACGGTGCAGTATGTGTTGGGATATGCCTGGTTTTAGGAAGGATATTTTACGTAGATAAACATGTGCTGATACCGAGGCCGGAAACCGAGGAGTTATGTGCGCTGGTGATCAAAGAAAACACCTTGCCGGCGCCGCGCATTTTAGATATCGGTTGTGGCAGCGGCTGTATTGCGATCACATTAAAAAAAGAGATACCGGATGCCGAAGTGTATGCACTGGACATTAGTAAAGACGCATTGGATATTGCGGAAAGAAATGCGAGCTCCCTGGAAGCGAATGTGCATTTTATCCAGGCCGATATATTAAAAGAAAACCCCTTCACCGATCTGCAATTCGATATTATTGTCAGCAACCCACCATACATCCCACACTCCGATAAAGCATCTATGCATAAAAATGTACTTGCATACGAACCGGAATTAGCATTATTTCCGGAGGGTGATGATGCGTTGGTGTTTTATAGGAGGATAGCGGAGTTGGGAAAAATAATTTTACATGAGCAAGGCAAAATGTATTTGGAGATACATCATGAAACAGGCCGGGAGGCAGAGAAGTTTTTTAAGTCAGATCCATATAGTAAAATAAATATCTCTCAGGATCTCTCCGGTAAGGATCGGATATTGCAAGCCGAACTGCGACGGTAGTAAATTCCTTAAATAATTATTGACTTGTATATAATTATAAAGCCCTCCCAACTGCTGAGAAGGCTTTTGCGGAGCGGACGGGACCTCCCTCCACTGCGTTCCGGGAGGCAGGCTCGAATAACCCGACGATTAATAATTTACTGGAGTAGGCGTTGCGAATCACCTCTTTATAAAAACAAAAAAGCCACTTGAACATTCAAGTGACCTTTGCGGAGCGGACGGGACTCGAACCCGCGACCCCGTGCGTGACAGGCACGTATTCTAACCAACTGAACTACCGCTCCAACGGTAAAACGAAGCGCAAATATAATGCGTTTTACCGACTCCGCTAACCTGTTGTAAAAAATTGAACATACCACCACCCTAACCCCTAACCCCCTAACCCTTAACCCCCTACCCTTGACCCCTGACTCCCCCTTCCCCCCAATCCAAACTTTCCACTAAATTTGTTCCCCTATGGTATTTCTCGACTTTGAAAAACCGATAGCCCAATTGTACGATGAGCTGGAGAAGCTGAAGGTGATGGGCGAAAAGCAAAAGATCGACATCGAAGCCCCCGCAGCTGAACTGCAGGAAAAGATAGATAAACTCAAAAAAGAAATATACGGCAACCTGAGCGGCTGGCAGAAGGTCCAGCTGAGCCGCCACCCCGACAGGCCCTATACCCTTTTCTATATTGAGAACATGACCCAGAACTTTGTGGAGCTGCACGGCGACCGCAATGTGGGCGACGATAAAGCCATTGTTGGCGGTTTTGCAGATCTGGACGGCGAATCTGTCATGCTCATAGGCCATCAGAAGGGCGTCAACACCAAAATGCGCCAATTCCGCAATTTCGGCATGGCCAACCCCGAAGGATACCGCAAGGCCCTCCGCCTGATGAAACTGGCAGAGAAGTTCAACAAACCTATTATCACTCTCATAGATACACCCGGGGCCTTCCCCGGTCTGGAAGCCGAAGAACGCGGCCAGGCTGAGGCCATCGCCCGCAATTTGTATGAGATGACACTGTTGCGCGTTCCGGTGATCTGCGTGATCATCGGTGAAGGTGCTTCCGGCGGTGCGCTGGGTATCGGTATCGGCGACCGTGTCTACATGCTGGAGAATACCTGGTACTCGGTGATCAGTCCGGAAAGCTGCTCGTCCATCCTCTGGCGCAGCTGGGACTTCAAGGAAACAGCTGCAGATGCACTGAAACTTACCGCAGCTGATAATTATAAGAACAAGATCATCGACGGTATCATTAAAGAACCTCTGGGTGGTGCCCATTCCGATCCCGATGAAATGGCACGCATCCTGAAAAAACATCTCAAGAAAACATTAAAGGAATTGAATGCACTGGATGCAGATGAACGCATTCACCAGCGCATTGAAAAATTTTCTTCCATGGGTGTATTCGAGGAAACGGATGCATCTGCCGGTAATGCATAAAACACACGCAGGTGTTCAGGTGGCTGAAAAATATTTTATTCGGACGGTTCATACGCTCAAAACCGTATACCGATACGCATGCCCGTAATACGATCCCCTATGCCGAGATCCGCAGCATTGGTTTTCTGGTAGATGGTTCCGATCCTATCGCTTTGCGCGAATTGCTCAACGGCCTAAAAAATATGAGGTCGAAGGGAAAAAACTCTTCTTCCTCGGATACGTAAAAAAATTACCCCCCTTTGAGGATGAGGATATCGTTTGGATCACAAAAAAAGATCTGAACTGGGTGGGCATACCTTCTGTAAAAAAGATCAAGCATTTTATTGAAAAACCATTCGATGTGCTGATCAATACCTGCATGCGGACGAACAGGCCGCTAGAATATATCTCCACCTACAGCAAAGCTGCATTGCGCATCGGCCGTTACGACGACAATAAAACCTACTGCTACGACCTCATGTTGCATACCGATGAAAACACCTCTATCACCAACTTCCTGCAACAGGCAGAACGGTATTTGAAGATGGTGAAGAAAGGTGGGTAGAGTTTGTCGCAGTCACAGTCACAGTCGCAGTCCGCTTCGTAATAAAAAGTGCCTTGAATTTGAAGAGCATCGGCTAATCGGCTAATTGACTAATTGGCTAATTCCTTAATTATCTACCTTTGTTCCATGCATACCTATTCCATCGATTTTATTTCCCGTTTTCGCGGAACGGGCGTCGCATTAGTTACCCCGTTTTCCGATGACGATGCAATAGATTTTTCTGCCCTTGATACCTTGATCGACCACTGCATAAACGGCGGTGTAGAGTATCTGGTGAGCATGGGAACAACAGGAGAAAGCGCTACATTGAGTGAAGAGGAACGCTTCGATATCATTGCACATACTATCCGGAAAGTACAAAAACGCGTACCCGTTGTTGCGGGATTTGGAGGTAACAATACTGCTGAGATAATACGAAGCTTAGAACGGTATACAGAAAAATTCAGCGGCAGCGATACATTCGCTGATGCTATACTCATTGCTTCGCCTTATTATAATAAGCCATCGCAAGAAGGCATCTACCAACATTACATGGCAATAGATGCGGCATCTCCCCTGCCTATCATTTTATACAATGTTCCCGGACGCACAGCGTCGAATATGGAAGCAAAAACAACTTTGCGTATTGCACAAGATGCACAACATGTGATCGCTATTAAAGAAGCGAGCGGCAATTTTGCGCAATGCATGCAGATCATTCGCGATGCACCGAAAAACTTTATAGTATTGAGTGGTGATGATCCGATCACGTTGCCCTTTATCGCAACCGGCATGCAGGGTGTCATCTCTGTAGTTGCAAATGCCTGGCCAGCACAATTCAGCGGCATGGTGCGCGATAGCCTTGCAGGCAACTTTGCGAAAGCATTGCCCGCGCATCTGGATCTGTTGCACATAACCGAATTATTATTCAAAGAAGGAAGTCCCGCCGGTGTAAAAGCTGCATTACATGCAATGGGAATCTGCGGTGAAAAAGTGCGCCTGCCTTTATGGAATATCAGCGACGCGCTTCGCACGGAAATTATCCATGAAGTGAAACGCCTGGGGTGAACGGGGAAATGAAGCAGTCGCAGTCCTGACTTAATTATTATTACTGATAATAATGACGGCCCTAACTCCTAACCCTTAATTCCTAACCCTTATCCGAGGTGAATGGTGAATAGTGAATAGTGAATTTTGACTGACCGTTCAATGACCAATGACCAATGACTCATGATGCAGTAGCAGTATGTCCAAATAAAGAGTACTCTTAAATTACAACGGCCCTAACCCCTAACCCCTAACTCCTTACTCCTAACAGAGTAAACACATAATTGAAACAGACATAGCCCATAGCCCATAGCTCTTAGCTTAGTCGCAGTCACAGTCCCAGTCGCAGTATGTCCAAATAAAGATTACTCACAATTAAATACGGCCCTAACCCCTAACCCCTAACTACTAACCGAGTAAACTCATAATTGAAACAGACATAGCCCATAGCGCATAGCGCTTAGCTTAGTCGCAGTCACAGTCCCAGTCGCAGTATGTCCAAATAAAGAGTACTCACAAATAAACACGGCCCTAACCCCTAACTCCTAACTCCTAACCGAGTATGCTCATAATTGAAACAGTCATAGCCCATAGCCCATAGCTCTTAGCTTAGTCGCAGTCACAGTCACAGTCGCAGTATGTCCAAATAAAGAGTAATCTTAAATAATAACGGCCCTATCCCATCAAACCTTGATCTTTCTACCTTCGAGCACTTCTCTCCGGATATCCGTAGAAATATCTTTTATCTCCGTCAGATGTTTACGCAAACGCGTTCCAGCTGTTTTGTTTCCTTTTGTAGTGTATTTGATCATGTCTTCTTCTGCGACAGCAATGATCGATTTGAGCTGGTTGAATTTCTGCTGGATACTCATAGTACTGTGTGTTTAATAGAACCACACCGGGGTTCACGACCCGATATCATTCTGTTGTAAAATAAACTTGTTGAGCTGCTTACACTTTAGCCAGCTCTTGCTGCAGGTACACTCCGCTGCCGATCTTTTCCCTGATCGCCGAGAAGGCATCCAAAGTTAGGCGGATATCCTCATCGTTGTGGCTTGCGGTAGGTATGATCCGCAGCATCAACATGCCTTTTGGAATTACAGGATACGTAACGGCCGAGCAGAAGATCCCATAATTTTCACGGAGATCAACCACGAGGTTGATGGTTTCGGGTATGCTCACTTTCAGGAACACAGGCGTGACCGGGCTGTTGGTGCTGCCCAGGTCAAAACCTCTTTCACGGAAACCATCCTGCAGTTTGCGCACATTGTCCCACAGTTGTTCTTTCAATTGCGGCTGACTGCGGAGGAGTTCCAGCCTTTTGAGGTTGCCGATAACGATGGGCATCGGCAATGATTTTGCATAGATCTGGGAACGCAGATTGTAGCGTAAAAACCAGATCACATCTTTTTCTCCGGAAATGAAGGCCCCGATGCTCGCCATGGATTTGGCGAAAGTGGAGAAATACAGATCGATACCTTCCTGGCAGCCCTGCGCCTCGCCGGTGCCGGCACCTGTAGTCCCCATGGTCCCAAAACCGTGGGCATCATCTACCAACAAGCGGAAATTATATTTTTCCTTCAGTGCAACGATCTCTTTCAGTTTACCCTGGTCGCCGCCCATGCCAAATACGCCTTCCGTGATCAGCAGAATACCGCCCGGAGTGCCTTCAATAAGCTCTGTAGCGCGCTTTAACTGCACTTCACATTGTTCAATATCGTTGTGGCGGAACACAAAACGTTTGCCCTGATGCAGCCTTACCCCGTCAATGATGCAGGCATGGCTCTCCGCATCGTAAACGATCACGTCGTGACGGCCGCACACCGCGTCGATCACACTCATAATACCCTGATAACCATAGTTGAGAAGGAAGGTATCTTCTTTCATCACAAAGGTGCTGAGTTCATTCTCCAGCTGTTCATGGTAATCGGAGTTACCGCTCATCATGCGGCTTCCCATAGGATAAGCCAGTCCGAAACGGGCAGACGCCTCCGCATCCACCTTTCTTACTTCAGGGTGGTTTGCCAGCCCCAGATAGTTGTTCAAGCTCCAGGTAATGCGTTCTTTTCCGCGAAACATCATGCGCGGGGCTATGTCGCCCTCCAGTTTTGGGAACATCATATACCCATGTGCCACATCGCTCCATTTACCCAGCGGGCCCCTGTCTTTCCTAAGTTTTTCAAAGATATCCATACGTGCGTCCGTTTACTTTTTCTTTTGAGGGTGCAAAGATATTGCGAATAGACCTTAACGAAAAATTTACCCCGAACTTTCAATAAAGTCCGGGTTCCGCCGTTTACAGGTAAATGTATTAATTTTGCACCTCTTATGCGCCGGAGTCGGGTTTTCGCCATCACAATTATAATGATTTCTTTTCTTGTTTCCACGGGATGTCAGTATGACAAAGTGGTGAAGAGCGATGATTTCGACTGGAAGTATGAGATGGCGAAAAAATATTACAACGAAGGCGACTACGCCCGCTCGCTGCCGCTGCTCAACCAGCTGCTGGCGGTGAAGGTCGGAACGCCCGAAGAAAAGGAGATACGCTATTATATGGCCTATTGTTATTATGGCCAGGGCGACTTCTTTTCAGCCGCCTCTTATTTTAAGCAGGTGTTCCTTTTGTATCCCCAATCGAGTGAAGCGGAAGAGACCCTGTTCATGAGTGCAAAGGCCATGTATGACGCATCGCCAAGGTATGAGTTGGACCAGTCGTACACCTACCGGGCACTGGATGCATTCCAATATTTTGTGGACGTGTATCCCAAAAGCCCTCTGGTTGCGCAGGCCAATGACCTGATGGATGAGATGCGCAAAAAGCTGGAGAAGAAAATGCGTTCGAATGCAGACCTGTATTACAACACGGGAAATTACCAGGCGGCAGCTGTTACCTACAAGAACATGCTGTTGGATTTTCCGGATACACACGATGCTGAGGAGATCAGTTTCCGCATTTTGAGCAGCTATTTCAATTTTGCAGGCCAGAGCATCATCTGCCGCAAAGCGGAAAGATATGATATGGCCATTGCGAGCTATGAAGATTTTATCCGCCAGTATCCGGAAAGTAAAAAAGCCGATCAGGCTAAATCTTTTTATGAAAGAAGTATCGCACTGAAACAAAGTGCATTGGACGAAATAAATACCTATAAATACAAATGTGATGAGTACACTGAAAAAAATTAATAGCCAGCTGAGTCCCATGATCGAAGTACAAAGCCTGAAGAACATCGAGAATGTTTCGGGCAATCTCTACGAATCCATCAACATCGTTGGACGTCGCGCTGAGCAGATCACACAACAGGTCCGTTCAGAATTACACGGCAAACTGGAAGAATTCGCATCACATCAGGACAACCTCGAAGAAGTATTCGAAAACCGTGAGCAAATTGAGATCTCGCGTTATTATGAAAAACTTCCCAAGTCTACCTTGTTGGCCCTCGATGAATTCAAAAACCATGAGCTGTACTGGCGCATGCGCGATGAAGATATCGAACCGGTAAGCAATAATTGATCATGTCGCTCCGGGGTAAGAAAATACTCCTTGGTGTGTGTGGTGGCATTGCCGCCTATAAATGCGTATATCTGGTCAGATCACTGATGCAGGCAGGCGCCGATGTGCGCGTGATCATGACCCCCGCCGCTACCGACTTCGTCGGCAAACTCAGTTTCGCTTCGCTTACGCGTAAACCCGTTTATTCTACATTTTATAATAAGGAAGACGGCACATGGAACAACCATGTGGAATTAGGTCTTTGGGGAGATATCTACCTCATCGCGCCGGCAACTGCGAACACCATTGCCTCGATGGCGCACGGTGAAAGTGATACACTTGTTTTGGCAACCTATTTATCTGCGAGTTGCCCGGTGATCATAGCCCCCGCCATGGACCTGGATATGTGGCAACATCCGGCAACACAAGAAAATATACAACTACTCGCCGAACGCGGCGTGCACATCATTCCTCCGGAAAGCGGCTCCTTAGCCAGCGGCCTGGAGGGCACTGGCAGGCTTGCAGAACCGGATCAGATACAAACATTTGTTGAGTCCTATTTTGCTGAGCGCAAAGGACCTCTACAGGGCAAAAAAGTGCTCATCACTGCCGGCCCTACATATGAAGCGATAGACCCCGTTCGTTTTATCGGTAATCATGCGAGTGGTAAAATGGGCTTTGCTTTGGCAGAGGCCTGTATCAATGCGGGTGCAGAGGTGATCATAGTGCATGGTCCTGTATCGAACGAAGTTGCCATGACATCAGCCGAACGCGTAGCCGTTACAAGTGCAGAAGAAATGTATACCGCTTGCTCTGAGCGCTTTGATGCATGCGATATTTTTATTGCCGCTGCTGCAGTTGCAGATTTTACCCCTGTGCAGGTTTCAGCGGAGAAGATCAAAAAAGAAGGTGCAACTGCACATATTTCCCTGGAGTTGAAACGCACCAAAGATATTCTAGCCGAGATGAGCAAGCGGCGACATCCCGGACAATGCATTGTAGGTTTTGCATTGGAAACTGAAAACGCATTGGAAAATGCCCGCAAGAAACTGGAAAGCAAAGATCTGGATCTGCTGGTGTTGAATTCCCTGCGCGATCCGGGTGCCGGGTTCGGATACGATACCAACAAGATAACCATATTGGACAGGCAGGGCGATTTAGCTACCTTTGATACGAAACACAAAAGCGAAGTTGCACGTGATATTATTCACAGGATCAGTTTATTCATACATGCGTAAGGTCATTCCCTTCCTTTTCTTTATTTGCATCCTGCATACAGTGCAAGCACAGGAATTGAACTGTGCGGTCACTATCAATACGGATAAAGTAACACAAACCGACCCCAAGATATTCCGGACACTGGAAACGTCTATCACCGAATTCATGAACCAGCGCAAATGGACAGATGATATCTATCAACCGGAAGAACGCATCGTTTGCCAGATGCTCATCTCGATTACAGAAGAGCTGGCCAGCGATAAATTCAAAGCTACCTGTAGTATCATTTCACGCAGACCGGTGTATGGCTCCGATTATAATTCTACCCTGCTGAATTTTCAGGACAAAGATTTTGAATTCAATTATTCGGAATATCAGAGTCTGGATTACAATGAAAATCAGTACATGAGCAACCTGACCTCCATGCTCGCTTATTATGCCAATATCATTATCGGCATGGATTATGATTCTTATGCGCAGAAAGGCGGTGATAAATATTTTGTCAGGGCACAGACAATTGTCAACCAGGCGAGCAATGTCGATTTCAAAGGATGGAAAAGTTATGATGGCACGCGCAACCGCTATTGGCTGATAGATAATATTCTGGATCCCAAGTTCAGCGCCATGCGCGATGCATTTTACAATTACCACCGCCAGGGACTCGACTATTTATATAACGATCAGATAAAACCGATCACTACTATCACCAGGGCTCTCCAAACTCTGGATAATATCAACCGCACGCAACCCAACAGCATGATCATGCAGTTGTTCTTCAGCGCGAAAAGCGACGAACTTCTCGGTTTATATTCCAAGGCAGTTCCCACAGAAAAAGCAAAGGCCGTTTCTTATCTCGTGCGCCTCGACCCCGTGCATGCCGACGAATACCAGGCCTTGCTCACCGGTGGAAAATAAAGCTGTTCCCACTTCCCTACTCTTACTATCTTTAAGGCATGCTCTCCCGCTTGTATATTTCCAACTACGCCATTATCAATGCGGCCGAAATTTCGTTTTCGGGAGACCTGAATATCATCACCGGCGAGACAGGTGCGGGTAAATCCATTTTATTGGGTGCCCTGAATTTATTGGCCGGAGCGCGCGCCGATTCCAGGGTGTTATACGACAAGAAAAAGAAGTGTATCGTAGAAGGGCATTTTGTTATTGCAGGTTATGGGCTGGAAGATTTTTTTACAGGCGAAGGCATTGATTACGATGCGAAAGAAACCATCATCCGCAGAGAGCTCAGCGATAGTGGTAAATCGCGTGCTTTTATCAATGATACACCCGTAAATGTCACTACACTGCAACAACTTGCCGATAAACTGATCACCATTCATTCACAACATGAAACGCTGGCTTTGGGCGACAGTTCTTTTCAGCGCATGGTGGTAGATGCATTATCCGGCAATGACACACTGCTGCAACAAATGCATACAGCTTACACAACATGGAAAGCTTGTGCCGATGCATTGCATACAGCAGAAACGGAAGCTCAAAGGGCTGTTGCAGAAATCGATTATATGCAGTTCCAGTTTGATGAATTGGAAGCTGCGGGACTGGACGATGTGGATCAAAATGCATTAGAAGACGAGCAAAGCGCATTACAACATGCAGAAGAGATACAACGCAATGTTTTTGGTGCTGTTGAGATGCTGGAAAATGCACAAGGGAATATAACCGATGCTTTGCGGGATGTGATCAATAATATTCGCACAGTGAGCAATTATAATAAAGAGCTTTCCATTTACGTGGACAGGCTGGAGCAAAGTGCCATTGAGTTACGCGATATCTCCCGCGATCTGGATGCCATTGCAGCTAAAACGCAATCCGACCCGAACCGCCTGGAAAGTTTACAAAATACGCTCTCCGCTATATATCGCCTGCAGAAAAAACATAATACCCAAGAGGTCTCCGCATTGATCGCTTTGCGCAATGAACTGCAGGAAAAAATACATGCCTACAGGAATAGTGAAGAGACATTGGAAAAATTGCGCAAGGAGAAAGATAAATTATATGCACAGGCTTGCCTGACCGCTAAAAAATTATCTGCTGCAAGGGAGAAAGGGTATAGCACATTGGAAAGCTCCGTAAAAAAATTGTTGGCAGAAACAGGCATGCGTGATGCACAGTTACAGGTTGAACATCAGTTCGACACCGATCAATATCTGGCCGCACATGGTGCCGATAATATCCGTTATTTATTTTCTGCCAATGCCGGAAGCGCTCTGCAGGATATCAAAAAGGTGGCCTCCGGAGGAGAACTCTCCCGCTTAATGTTATGTATTAAATCGCTACTCGCAAAAACGGTTGCCCTGCCCACATTGATCTTCGATGAGATCGACACCGGTGTAAGTGGTGCCGTTGCAGAAAAGGTTGGAAATATTTTATTGGGCCTGGCGAAAAATCATCAGGTAGTTGCCATCACGCATTTACCGCAGATAGCCAGCAAGGGAACACATCATTTATATGTGTATAAAGAAAGTGATGGCAAAGAAACGCATACTCATATCCGCACTCTGAACAAAGATGAACGCCTGCACGAGATCGCCAAGATGCTGAGTGGCGAAAAGCCCACCAAGGCGGCTTTGGAAAATGCCAAAGAATTATTGCAATAAAAAAAGGATGCATCGCTGCATCCTTTTAATATCATGTTCATGGCAATTATTCCAGGATAAGCATCCTGCCCATGGTATTATCTTTTGATCGCAAACGCAGGGTATACGCACCCTTACTCAGGTTTTCCGCAGAGATCGAAATAACATGCATCCCCGGTTCCAAAGTGCCATTGTATACTTCTCTCACCAATTGCCCGGCAACATCATACAATGCAATATACAATTCTAATTCAGAAGACAATTGCAAAGTAAGTGATGCATCTTCGTGGAATGGATTTGGAGTTATCGTCAGGTCATTGATCCCCGGGATCGTAATGATAGCATTCTGCGTAGTGTTGAAGTTTGCCATTGCACTATAGTCACCAAAAACATCAGGACCGGCCGAACACTGCACTTGCACTGCCCATTCATATCCGGTATTCGGCAACAGGCCTGACAAGGTTATGGAAGTTTCCGTAGTTGTCGCATACATCCAATCGATGGTGCCGATAGGGCGATATTCTATCTGATATCCGATTCCGCAGGACGAAGCATCCCAGGTCAAATAAGCAGTTGTTGCAAGGCCACTTCCCGACAAGCCGCCAACGGAAGGACAACGTATCGTAACGTCAGCGCCATTATCTGTTCCGGTTATAGCAGGTGTGGAAGAAATAACGCGCACGCGATAAGCAGTGCCTTCAGTAGTTGCTGCAGGAATTACCGAAGGAATAACACCTGTCGCTGCATCGGAAGCAAGTGTTCCGATGTTGACAGGAGAAATAAATCCGCCCGTTGCATCGCTTAATTGTGCAGTGAAAATATTACTCAGGCCAAATGTTCCTGTTGAAGAATAGGCAACATTAATGGATTCACCGGGGCAATATTCCAGCGCGCCTAAAGTGGTATTGATCTCAGGCACTTCAAATTCTGCCAGATCACTTCTCCATATTCCGCGGCCGTATGTGGCAGCATACAATTTGTAGTTGGTATAGTTGATCTCCAATTCGTGTACCATAACATTGGGCAAACCGGTCATATACGGTTCCCAGTCTGCCATGAGGTCATCCTTTGTAAATACACCGATATCTGTTCCGATATATACCCGGTTATTCGGCGAAACATTTTCATAAACCACACAATTCACAGGTACATTGGGTAAGGTTCCTGAAATATTCGTCCAGGACGCACCTGCATTATTTGATTCAAAAACTTTATCTCCTGCACCATATCCGCTCAGTACTACATATACATGTTCCGGGTCGGTGTTGCTCACAGCAATATAATTGAATCCGATGCCGGTATGCGGTAAAGTTCCTGTTATGGTTGTCCAGCTATCCCCGCCATTCTCCGATACTTTAATAGATGTAAGCGTGCAGGCATATACATAATTTGTATTCGATGGTGCAACTGCAATACAAAATACAGATCCACCGGTCATATTGGAATTTTTATTTGTCCAGGAAGTCCCTCCATTGGTGCTCTTGTGTACATCCCCGTTATCATCGCCGTAATACATGATCATATGATCAACAGGGTCCATGATATATGGCGTTAGCCAATCTCCGCCCGGATCGCTGATATTGGTCCAGGTAAGTCCTCCATTGGTAGTTCTTTTTACATCGCCATATTGATGGGCCAGGTACATGCGGTCATCATCTGTATAATCGATGATCGCTTCCATGCCATCCCAGGTGCTTTGGTCTATTTCTTCCCAGCTGGTGCCATTCCAGTAGTTGGTTCCGTTATCCTGCCATCCCGACAACACGCGATCGGGTGAAAGTGCTGATGTAGAAAGGCGATATGCCTGTGCTATGCGCAAGCCATCACTCCTGTCGGCCCAGGTAGTTCCTTTGTCGAGGGTTTGAAAAACACCCCCGTCGTTACCCGTAAATAATTTATTGCTGTTTGTCGGATGCGCAGCAAAGGCATGGCTGTCGGCATGCACGTAATCGTCTTCCGTATCGTCGCCTGTTTGTGATTTTACATTCCAGCTGGTACCGCCGTTCGTACTGCGCACCACTTCGAGGCCCCCGGCAAAGATCAGATCGGCATCCACATTGCTCACATCAAAAGCCATATCGTAATAACCCCAGAATAAGGTTGCAGATGTTGGCGATGTTTTGCTGTTCCAGGTTGAACCATCATTCGTTGACTGGAAAAAATTGCCGTTCTCACATAAGCAATACAACATATCACCATCATCAGCAGTTGACTCAATCGACATGCGACCTGTTCCGCAGAGATCATTTTTCAAAGTAGTCCAGTTAGCGCCGGCATCTGTGGAAACAAAAACATCTTTATCCCCTACCGTATAAACGCGATCGGGATTGTCCATATCATTTTCAAAATCATAACAATGTGTATTTTTTACGAGTGACCAGGTATCACCGCCATCGTCCGTGCGGTAAACGCCGTTGCGTGTGGCCGCTAACAAAATATTCGGAGAGGTTGGATGTATCCATAATTTTTGCACGATATCGGTGGATTCCTGCAGATAACTTAATCCGGTTGGCGTCCACGTTACACCATAATCTGTAGATTTCAACACACCGGCAGAATATACACCGCCCCAAAAGTCGTTATCACTCTGCCAGGTAGCTTCATATCCATATCCATCACCGGTTGCAATATAAATGATATTGGTATTGGTCGGATCGATGACCACATCGGCAATACTTGTAACCGGAATATTATCGGTCAGAGGTTCCCAACCCAGTCCGTCATTCCCGCTGCGTCAAAGTCCGCCACCTGCTGTACCGATGTAAACGATATCCGGATTCGCAGGATCATATTGTATCACATTCACACGTCCGACTCCACCACCATCTGTAGGCACCATAGCCAGACCGACCGGTTCCCACATCGCATCCCGTGAGCCTGCAGAATAATTCTGATGTGCCTGCTTATAGGCATCAAATGCACGGAATAAAATACCCGGTTCCGGATAATTGCCGTTTGCATCTACGCGTGTGCGCATCAAATAATCCCAGCGCATGAATTTAGCTTCGTAATCATCAGATTCCGGCTCGATACCGAGCAATTCAGCGGTAACTTCCATATCATGCAGATATTCGAGATATTGCTGGCGCACTGCATAATAATTGGGGGAATTTTGCAGTGTAGGCCAATCGCTTATTTTTTGATCGGGATCGATCTGAGCGAGGAGTGCAAGAGCTTGTGTTGTTATCAGGGAAAGGGTAAATAAATGCTTAAGCATAGACTCAGTTTTGCTGATAAAGATAGGCATATATTAACATTTTTTAATCATCCTCCCTGCCCATTTTAGTGTCATTTTAACAGACCCTTCTTTCCCGTTGCGTGCAGCAACTGTGGTCTTATTCTTATTTTTACAGAACAACATAAGCACATGTCCAAAAAGAACATACTGATCCTTTTTTTATTCTCCCTTGCAACTGCAAAGGCCGATGAAGGCATGTGGTTGCCGATATTGCTGAATGAAACGCAGATCGCCGATATGCAGTCGCGCGGGTTCAAATTGACCGCAGAAGATATTTATTCCGTCAACCAAAGCAGTATGAAAGACGCTGTTTTGATTTTCGGCGGCGGTTGCACCGGTGAAGTGGTTTCGGGCAACGGCCTGGTGCTTACCAATCACCATTGCGGATTTTCGAGTGTGAATAATCTCAGCACCGTTGAACACAATTATCTGCGCGACGGATACTGGGCCATGGAACAAAAAGATGAGCTACCCTGTCCCGGACTTTCCGTGACCTTTATTGTGGGTATTTATGATCTGACAGACAGCATCACACCCTATCTCAACGAACGCATGGGTGATGCAGAACGCAATGAAGTAGCTCAGCAGATCGGCGCACGCATCGCGCCGCAATATATGACAAGTGGAAAATGGGAAGCAAGTGTAAAGGCGTTTTATTACGGCACAGAATTCTATTTATTTATTACAGAAACGTTCACAGATATCCGCTTGGTGGGTGTGCCACCATCCAGTGTCGGAAATTTCGGCGGTGAAACAGATAACTGGGTGTGGCCAAGGCATACAGGCGACTTCAGTGTATTCCGCATATATGCAGATGCCAATAATCAACCTGCAGATTATGCAGCGGACAATAAACCATTTACTCCACGTTATTTCTTTCCCATTTCGCTCAAGGGTGTAAAGGAAAATGATTTTACCATGGTTTATGGTTTTCCGGGTCGCACACAGGAATATCTTCCATCACCGGCCGTGGATCTGGTAATGCACAGTTTCGATCCGAATCGCGTCGGCATTCGTGCGGAACGCATTCGCATCATGGAACAATATATGGCCGGCAACGATACGGTAACATTGATGTATGCCACGAAGGCAAAAGGCCTTGCCAATGCGTATAAAAAATGGAAAGGCGAAATGATCGGATTGAATGCGAATGATGCATTGGCAAAAAAGCGGGCTTATGAACAAAGTTTCACAGCCTGGACATTGACTCCGGATGGCCGGCCTTATGCAGGACTTTTGGATGATATCGAAAAAGCATATGCAGATTATGAACCATATTCTGCGTTGAACGACTATCTAAGTGAAGCAGCTTTAGGTATAGAGATCATTCGTTTTGCGGGCAATTTGAAAGAATTAATGGCGCTTATAGACAGTGATACGGCAAGTATGGTTGCCATACAGGCTAAGGCAGATGCCGTTTTGGATAATGCCGGCAACTTTTATAAAAATTACAGTGTCGCGATCGACAAGGACATGTTTGCAGCGATGATGCAAATGGTGATGGAAAATGTGCAGGCAAATTATATACCTGCACTGCTTTCAGAAAAATGGAAATTGTATGATAAGGATGCAAAAGCCTGGGCTGCATCCGTGTTTTCAACATCTGCACTTGTTACAGAATCTAAACTGGAAGCCGCCTTGCAGGGTTTGAATAAAAAGAAAATAAAAAGTTTGCAAAATGATCCTGTATGGCAATTGTATAATGCCATCTACCCTGTTTATCAGGACAATTATTACAGCCATTTATATCCCATGCAGGATAATATCAATAATTTATTGCGCAGATATATGGAAGGTCAACGCGCCTTTGAAACGGAGCGCAATTTCTATCCGGATGCGAACAGCACCTTGCGCGTGGCATATGGCAATGTGCAAGGCTATACCGCGAGAGATGCAGTGATGTATAATTATTTTATTTCACCGACGACGGCATCGAACAAAAAAATATATTCCGGGTGATGAAGAGTTCGACATGCCGGCACCGCTGATCGCGCTGTTCGAGAAAGATGACGGCAGATACGCCAACGACAATGGCGATCTTCCCATTGCATTCATTGCCAGCAACCACACTACAGGTGGAAACAGCGGCAGCCCGGTGATCAATGAGAAGGCGCCCCGATAGGTATTAATTTCGACCGCGTTTGGGAAGGCACGATGAGTGATATCATGTTCGACACGAACAGATGCAGAAATATTTCCGTGGATATTCGTTATGTACTGTATATCATCGATGTATTTGCCGGTGACAGCAGACTTCGACGAAATGCAGAGATCATGGATTAAATAATTAATATGCGCATCATCATCCTGTTATGCTTTGTTTTTAATGTAGGAATTATTTCTGCACAGAAAACATCCATTCCCGCCACACCTGCATTGCAAACAGCAGAAAATGTAAGGGTCCAGAAGATCTACAGCGACAGCAACGCTACAACATTCATCATCTGGGTAAAAGATCAGGGTGCCATTAACAAACATGAAACACATACCGAACAGGTTTATGTTATGAGCGGCACAGCCACGACCCCATGACAGCTTCCAGATTCAAACCGGCGATATTTACCGTGATCCTGCCGGAACCCGCATGCCGTAAAGTGACCAGCGATACTCCACTGCAAGTGATCAGCATGCAGGCTCCGTATTTTGATGGAAGCGACAGGTTATGTTGACCGGGAAAGAGGAATGAGTTTGGGGTTAGGGGTTAGGGTTATGCGGGGTTAGGCCGTGTTTATTTGTGAGCATTTTATTGACATACTGCGACTGTGACTGTGACTGAGACTAAGCTAAGAGCTATGGGCTAGGCCGTTATGTATTACACACTTAATTAATACAAGACTGTGACTGCGACTGTGACTGCGACTTATTCATTGGTTATTGAAATTCCTTTTTCCAACCTGCTGATGATCCACCTGCCGGCTGACATCTATCATCTTACATTCCCTTCCAACAACTCGAGACCCGTTCTGATCTTTTCTTTTAATGTGGCGTTGTCTTGCAGTTTTTCTGCTTCGTGCAGTGCGTCGCTGAGCACATTTTTTAGTGCATCGCGGGTGAGATCTCTGCCCTGAGCACCCGACAGATTTGTGATATCCTGTATCGTGCCGATCAAACACAGTCCATTGGTGCGCTTGCTCAGTTGAATATGTCCCTGGTTGGCTACGCGCTTTACCTGATCTCCCGGAAGAACAACTTTATAATCAATGCGGTATTCTGCACCTTTTTCCATAGAGCGGCGAATGGCTTTTTGCACATTCTCCAGATCCGCAGGATCTATATATTTTGTGTAGTCGTTCAGCGTGGGATCAAAGGCATTTTCCTTAAATCCTAAAATGCGGAACACTTCTTCACTCCAATACATCTGATTATTGACGATATCGAGTTCGAAGTTTCCCATGCGCGCCATCTTTTGTGCTTCCAACAAACGCTCTTCATTTTGTTTGATGGCCTTTGCGTAATTCTCCAGTTTGAGTTGCAATTCATGACGCTCTATGGCATAAGAGATGGTCCGGGAAAGCAGGTTGCTGTCGAATTGCCCTTTTACGATAAAGTCCTGCGCACCTGCTTTTACGGACCTGATAGCCACAGAATCATCTTCCAGACCGGTCATCACGATCACCGTTTGCGCCGGAAACTCACGCAGGAGCGTCATCACGGTCTCAAATCCGGAACTATCCGGAAGTGTCAGGTCGAGCAATACAATATCAAAATCATTTTCTTCCAGCATCAATAACCCCTTGCGCAATTCGGTCACCTTGGTGATCCGCGGGGCGAGCATCACCGATTCATTGAGATAGATCTCCACCAGCCTGGCATCAGCCGGATTATCTTCGATCAACAGAATATTAGTCCATTTTTTAGCGTCCATTGTCACAGTGTGTCGTTAGGAACCGGAGGCAATTTGACCACATTGAACCAAAAGGTCTCAATTTGTCGGATGATGAAAATGAATTGATCCAGATCTACGGGTTTGGTGATAAAACAATTAGCATGTAATGTATAACTCTTTAAGATGTCCTGTTCGGCATCAGAGGTTGTAAGGATGATCACCGGGATCAACTTCAACCGGTCGTCGGCTTTTATCTCTGCCAGCACTTCCCGGCCATCTTTTCTGGGCAGGTTCAGATCGAGGAGAATGATATCCGGATTTGGGGAGGCGCTGTATCTGCCTTTCTTGCGTAAAAAATCAATGGCCTCCACGCCGTCTTTAACCACATGCAAAGTGTTGCCCACGGTGCTTTCCTTCAGGGCTTCCTGGGTGAGCCGGATGTCACCGGGGTTATCCTCCACCAGAAGTATTTGCATGATGTCATCCTTCCTGGATTTCATTCTGAATAATTCGATTTTGTGCACCATGGCACACCCCACCCCCGTTACGAAAGTAAATATTAATTTTTAATTGTTGTTTGGCAGGTTCTGCACTACATGGAAGAGGCCTCGGAGAACACGTATTGGATAATATTGGCGCCCATTTGCAAGGCTTTCTGGCGCACTGCTTCCGGGTCCTTATGCACGTCGGGGTCTTCCCATCCGTCGCCCAGATCACATTCATAGGTGTACAGACAAACCATGCGGCCTTTATAAAACAAACCAAAAGCTTGTGGCGGCTTGCCGTCGTGCTCATGGATCTTTGGCAGGCCGTTGGTGAAGGTGAAATGCTGTTTGAATATGGGATGTGAAAATGGCAATTCTATGAATTCTGCTTCCGGGAATACCTTTTTCATGGCTGGTCTTACATAGGGATCCATGCCGTAATTATCATCGATATGCAAAAATCCGCCGGCTATCAGATAGGTGCGCAGATTTTCAGCTTCTGCAGAAGAGAATACCACATTGCCATGTCCTGTCATATGCACAAAGGGATGATTGAACAGATCCGGGCTACCCACTTCAACGGTAGGGATATCGGTATCGATATGCATATTCAGATTGGCATTGCAAAATGCCGCCAGATTGGGCAGAGAGGTGGGGTTTGCATACCAGTCGCCACCACCGTTATATTTCAATAGTGCGATGGAATAGCTCGCCTCCGGCGGCGTGAAAGAAACCGCCAGCACAGCCAATACACAGATAGAAATTCCAAATTTCCTCATTTGATGTTTTGATATATAGCATGCAAAAATAACACCGCACTCATAGCAGCGGTCTCTGATCGCAACACAGTTTCAGAAAGTTTAACAGAACGGAAATCATTTTCTTCGGCTGCGGCTATCTCTTCTTTACTAAAATCACCTTCCGGTCCGATCATGATCAAAACCGAGGTTCCGGGATCATAGGATGTTGTTACATAAGGGAGCGCGGTATCACGACAATGACAGATAAATTTCTGCCCTTTGAAATTCCTGCTTTCCACAAATAGATCTTCTGCTGTCATTACCGCATGCAATTTTGGAAGGAACGGCCTGTGCGATTGTTTTATTGCCGCAATGAGTACTTGCTCTGCCTTCTCCGCGGCCATATCTCTTCTTTCTGCATTTTGTGTCCGCAGCAGATAAATATCCGTAACACCGATCTCAGTGCATTTTTCCAATATAAAATCAAAACGGTCGCGTGTTTTGAGTAAAGAGACGCCAAGATGTATGACGGGAAGCACCGGTGCATGATCCAGTACAGAAAGCATTTTTGCTGTACTCCGTTTTTTATCTGCGTATATCAATTCTGCAGTACCTGTTCTTCCCTTCCCATTTGTAAAAGCGAATGCATCACCGATGCGCAAACGCAATACATGCAGTGCATGATGCATTTCCACAGCAGGCAATTCGAATTCGCCGGTTTCCGGTGCTTGCGGAATATACAAACAGTTCACAAAGAGGAAGTATTTTTTTCTTTTTTATCGCCAAAACGATACCCGAGGAATAGCGCATGGCTTCCGCCTGCTACCTGGCCCAGGGCGCCGGTGGTGATATGATAGTGATAGGAAAATGTGAAAGCATTGTTTGGTGCATAACCGATGCCCAATATATAAAAAGTATCCGTGCGATATCCGGCATCTGCAAATACTTTTTTATCCCAGGTACAACGCAACTGCAAAGCCAATTGGCCGGGCATATCTGCATGCACTGTATAATCAAGTGCAGGCATGATGTCCCACCTTGTTGTTATCGGAATGGTATATGCTCCATTAATATATGTAGTAGTGCCGGGAAGCGGATATGCAGCATCATTTGCGTGCATCCATATATCCGGGACCGTTATGCTGAAATATCCTTGTGTATTTTCCCAACTGCAACTCAATCCGGCATGCATTATTTGTGTATGCATATCGGAAGCAAGTAAAGGATCACCTGTTTGTGTTGGATCAGCTGTTGAAAAAGAAACAGAAAGGTCTTGCATACCGGCATTTATTCCAACATAAATACTTCCCGCCGAAACAGGCAGTTTGTAATTACCGGCAAGGCTCGCTTCTTTCCCGGTAAATAAACCAAAATTTGTATAGGCAGCCAAAATTCCATAGCCAAATTTTCCTGTATATGTTCTATCCTGCGCATGCAGAGAGCCGAATTGCAAACCCCCATCCACACCTGTCCACATGCTGCTGATATCTGCAGAAATATTATGCGTAAAAGCACTGCCCGACAATGCTGTTCCGTGTATCGCAGGATCATCCATGAAAGATGTCATAACCGATTCCTGTGCCCATAATACACCGGAAGCAAAAGAAATGGCGATGATAAATGTCCCGAAATATTTCATAACACCAGTTGCAGGGTTCCTTTTTTATAAACATCCGGGCCGTTCCCTTTTCCTATAAACACATATACGTAGGTGTCGGCCGGAAGCGCGCCACCTGTTTTATCCCAGGTGCCTTGCCAGGAATTGTGGTAATTAAATGCGTGATATACGATCTTCCCTTCCCGGTTGTATATGATCAATTCATTATCGGGATACAGTTCTAAACACGTGATCACGAAGTAATCATTAAATCCATCCCCATTCGGGGTGAATACATTTGGTATCTGGACATCCGTACATGCCGTCTGTGCATGTGCCGTAAAGCAACAAGCCAACAAAGCTATACCGGCTATAAGCAGCGCTTTCATACCGCGTCTAAGTTAAAAAAAATACCCTGCCGCAAAAGACAGGGTATGCACAATATGTTCAGATTGTTTTATTCAACTACGGAGATAACGGGGCGAAATCCGATAAAGGGTGAAGCTGTGCTTATTCCGGCATAGGGATCCGGTGCATGGATAGAAACGAATTCTATCCCGGTATGCCAGCTGCCGCCTTTATGCGCACCTTCTTCCATCAACATCTCCGCAACATTCCCACACATATTATAGATGCCGTAGTCGTTGGGGACAAAACTTTTTTGTGGCGCTGTGATGAGTGCTATTTCTGAATAGAAACCTGTGGTGTCCTTGAAATTACAAAGGTACGCCCCCTTTTTATTGCGCATATAATTGCCGTTCCAGGCATATTCATTTTCGGGGTGACCGCCTTGCGCTGCATATATCCATTCCAATTTCACCGGAAGACGGACGCACACATGGTAGCCCATCGCGGCATATTTTTCGGTAAGCCATGCGCAGTACATCGTTGCCCCGGCGTAGGAAACATTAACTACGGGATAATTATCATAGGCGGGATGCGAGCCATAATAATTGACAAAAGGTTCAGAGTACGTGAAAATATCCGACCATTTATTTGAGTCGATCAATGCAATGTTGTACTCTTCCCATCTGCCTTGCTTTTTCAGGTCGCTCAGAAATTCTCTGTACTGTGCATTGGAAACTTCGGTGCTTGATATATAGAATCCCTGGATGCTTTTATCATTTCCCTGATCCTGAACTGTTCCGGAAGGGATGTACACATAACCCTCCTTTTTAAGTTTTTTCTGCAGATTTTCTGTCGCCGAGGAGCGCAGAAAAATGAGCGAAGTACAGGTGAGTATAAACAGTAAAAGTGCAGGTCTTTTCATATGTGTTTTTTTTATTAAACGCACGTACAATGTAAAAAGTATATGGCCCGGCGCTTCGCGCCGGGCCACATCAAAAAGTATCATCAGGCTTTTGCCGTCACCTTGGGTGCCGCAGCCAGTATTTCATCATTCGCCTTGTCGGCATACTTCTCAAAATTCTTGACGAATTGCGTTGCGAGATCATTGGCCTTTTCATCATAGGCATTTTTATCCGGCCAGGTATTGCGCGGATCCAAAATATCGCCCTCCACACCCGGACAGGTAACAGGCATCATCAATCCGAATACCTCGTGTCTTTTATATTCCACATCTGCCAATTGATCGGTCATCGCCGCCGTGATCATAGCCCTGGTATTGCGCAATTTGATGCGATGGCCAATACCAAATGGGCCCTCGGTCCATCCGGTGTTGATAAGCCAAACCTGCACATTGTGTTTGCGCATGCGTTCGCCCAGCATCTCGGCATATTTTGTAGGATGCAGTGGCAGAAAAGGCGCACCGAAACATGTTGAGAATGTCAATTGGGGCTCGGTGATCCCCGCTTCCGTCCCGGCAACCTTCGCCGTATAACCGCTGAGGAACTGATACATGGCCTGTCCCGGGGTCAATTTGCTGATCGGGGGCAAAACACCATTTGCATCACAGGTCAGGAAGAAAATATGCTTTGGCAAACCACCCTTGCTGGGCATCATGATGTTATCAATATATTCAATGGGGTAACTCACCCTGGTGTTTTCGGTTTTACTGATATTGGTAAAGTCGACCGTTCGGGTACCCGGGTAGAACTCTGTATTTTCCAGTATCGACCCAAATTGAATGGCATTGAATATCTGTGGCTCGGATTCCCTGGTGAGGTTGACACATTTCGCGTAGCAACCGCCTTCGAAATTGAAGACGCCTTCTTCAGTCCAACCGTGCTCATCATCTCCGATAAGCCTGCGGTTCGGATCGGCAGACAGGGTCGTCTTTCCTGTTCCGCTGAGGCCGAAGAAAACGGCTACATCACCGTCTTTGCCCACGTTAGCTGAGCAGTGCATGCTCAATACGCCTTTTTCCTGTGGCAACCAGTAATTCAGCACGGTGAATATCCCTTTTTTCATCTCACCCGTATAGCCGGTGCCACCTATAAGGATGATCCGTTTAGAGAAATCTATCATCGCAAAATTGGGAGATCGCGTGCCATCCACAGCCGGGTCGGCCTGAAAATCAGGGGCATTGATGATATACCAATCCGGCTCCATGCTGCTGATCTCTTCGGCAGAAGGCCTGAGGAACATGTTATTACAAAACAGGTTGCCCCATGGGTATTCATTGATGATGCGGATATTGAGCCGGTAATTCTGGTCGGCGCAGGCATAGTTGTCGCGCACCCAGATATCCTTGTCGGCCAAATAGCCCAGTACTTTCGTATATAATTTGTCAAAAACGGCTCCTTCAACCGGTATGTTGATGTTATTCCAGTCGACCGTATTTTCGGTTTTGGCATCGCGCACAGTGAATTTGTCTTTCGGGGCGCGTCCTCTGAATTTCCCGGTGTCCACTACCAGGGCGCCACTGTCTGCCATCTGACCATAACCGCGGGCGATAGTATGTTCCACAAGTTCGGCGGGGCTAAGGTTCCAGAATACGTTGGCGGAGTTATGCAAACCAATGTTTTTCAGGTCGGACATGGGGTTTTTTATACCAAATTCTTTCATGACAGGGTTTGTTTTTCGCTATCGCGCAAAGGTAAGGTACAAAGTGCCACGGAGTCATGATTTTGGTCATGGAAACTGTGCATAAATCGCGGGACAATGTCGGATTGAAAAGCAAAAAGTGGCCCGGGGAAAGCCACTTTTTAGTTGTTAAACCCAAAATCAATGGAAAAGGATCCTTCCCGTTTTTATGGCATTACTGTCGGTATCTGTCAGACGTACCATGTACATGCCGGGACTCCACGCAACAGATTCTATGGCATAACTATTGGAGTTTGACCCTATGCCGCTGAACAGGAGCGCACCCGAAAGGGTAAATACTTCAACTGCATATGTATGTTCCTGATCGAGCCCGGTAATTATGTATGTGCCATCCGTTGTATTTTGGATGTGGAGTACTTCCGCATCATCCCGCATCAGATCCACTACCCTGCTATCGGTGATCTGTATCAGTTCCTGAAAGCCTGTCGTGTCACTGTATTTAGGATCATCCGATAGAAAAATAAAATGTACATATCCATAATGTAAGCCTTCCATGTTTCTGTCCACAGCCGGTATACCGGATATGATCAGATCATCCGGCGCGGTTTCACTCTGTGGCAATAATATTTCTATTGCGTTTCCTTTGCCGGCACCGAGATCGAGTTGCTCATCGGGTAGTACTTGCACGGCAAGGTCAGAGGACGGAGGTGAAATAAAATGCAGCGACATGGAAAAACTATCCAAACCTTCCCCGTATACTGCATCAAAATAATAATAATCATATCCGGAAGTATCGTCATCATGCATATATACAGATATGGGGTCAAAGGTCATAACATCCAGTGTGGTATCAGCCAGAGCAAGATCAAAATGTAATACGCTCGGATAATTATCTATATTATAAGGATCATCTACATATTGAAAAGAAAGATCCATCCCATTCATACCGGCATTGCCAG
>JAWKLB010000017.1:0-78250 GCA_041392955.1 Chitinophagales bacterium
CAGGCCATGATCAGCGATGTGCATGTGCCGGTTTTGGGCATCACCGGAACAGGTGGTGCCGGGAAATCATCCCTGGTAGATGAATTGGTGCGCAGATTTCTGTTGGATTTTTCAGATAAGACCGTTGCTATATTATCTGTTGACCCAAGCAAAAGAAAAACAGGTGGTGCATTATTAGGCGATCGCATACGCATGAATGCGATCAATAATCCGCGTGTATATATGCGCTCCATGGCAACACGCCAGGCGAACCTCGCATTGAGTAAACATGTGGATGAAGCCGTAAAAATTTTAAAGGCTGCACATTTTGACCTCATCATATTGGAAACTTCCGGAATCGGACAAAGCGATACGGAAATTACCGAACACAGCGATGTTGCTTTATATGTGATGACCCCGGAATTCGGTGCGGCATCGCAATTGGAAAAGATCGACATGCTCGATTTTGCGGATATCATCGCCATCAACAAATTCGACAAGCGCGGCGCACAGGATGCACTGCGCGATGTGCGCAAACAATATCAGCGCAACCACAAATTATTTGAAAAAGATGTGGATGCCATGCCGGTATTTGCAACCATTGCATCCCAGTTCAATGATCCGGGTACCAATCAGTTGTATCGGCACCTGATGGATACCATCCGCGATAAAACAGGTGTGGACCTGCACAGCGATTTTCATGTGACGGATGAGATGAGCAAAAAAATATTCATCATCCCGCCGCAGCGCACCAGATATTTATCAGAGATATCTGAAAATAACCGCAGCTACGATAAAAAAGCGCGTGAGCAAAAAGATATTGCCCAACAATTGTATGCATTGCATGTTGCAAAAGGCATTGTACAGGACGAAACTGCACGTGCAGCCATGGATGCAGCCTATACTTCGCTGGATAAAAAACTGGAGCACGAGAATCGCGACATGATCAGCGGATGGCAGGCAACCATCGATGCATTTACATCCGAGCACTACATATTCAAAGTGCGCGACAAAGAAATAAAAGTAAAAACGCATACCGAAAGTTTATCGCACACGCAGATACCCAAGATAGCATTGCCCAAATATGAGGCATGGGGAGATATCTTATACTGGCAATTACAGGAAAATATTCCCGGGCATTTTCCATTTACTTCGGGTATTTATCCATTCAAGCGGGAGGAAGAAGATCCTACGCGTATGTTCGCGGGTGAAGGCGGACCGGAAAGAACAAACAAACGCTTTCATTATGTGAGCCTGGGTATGCCGGCAAAAAGGTTGTCGACCGCATTCGACAGCGTTACCTTATATGGCAATGACCCCGATCACAGGCCGGATATCTATGGAAAGATCGGGAACAGCGGTGTGAGCATTTGCTGTCTGGATGATGCGAAGAAATTGTATTCAGGTTTTGATCTCGCAGATCCGAAAACCTCCGTTTCCATGACGATCAACGGTCCTGCTCCCATGTTGCTGGCTTTCTTTATGAACGCAGCTATTGATCAGCAATGTGAAAAATATATCAGGGAGAATGGATTGGAAAAAGAAGTGGAGCAAAAGATCGCAGAGATATATACAGGCAAGGAAAAACTGCGCCCGACATATTATGCAGATGGCCTGCCCGAAGGAAATGACGGATTGGGATTGATGTTGCTCGGTGTAACAGGTGATCAGGTGCTTCCTGCCGATGTCTATAATAAGATAAAGAACCACACCTTGCATGTAGTGCGCGGTACGGTGCAGGCGGATATATTAAAGGAAGATCAGGCGCAAAATACTTGTATTTTTTCTACAGAATTTGCCTTGCGACTGATGGGCGATGTGCAGGAATATTTTATCGGACATAAGGTTCGCAATTTTTATTCTGTTTCCATTTCCGGTTATCATATTGCAGAAGCGGGAGCAAATCCGATCACACAATTGGCTTTCACCCTAGCGAACGGTTTCACTTATGTGGAATATTACCTGAGCCGCGGCATGCAGATCAATGACTTCGGCCCGAACCTGAGTTTCTTTTTCAGCAATGGTGTGGATCCGGAATATGCGGTGATCGGAAGGGTTGCGCGCAGATTGTGGGCGAAAGCTATGAAATACAAGTACGGTGCTGATGAGCGAACGCAGAAATTGAAATATCATATCCAGACCAGCGGGCGCAGTTTGCATGCACAGGAGATCGATTTCAATGATATACGAACAACCCTGCAAGCTTTGTATGCCATATATGATAATTGTAATTCCCTGCATACAAATGCCTATGATGAGGCAATTACCACACCTACGGAAGAAAGTGTGCGCAGGGCCATGGCCATACAATTGATCATAAATAAAGAATTGGGACTGGCGAAAAATGAAAATCCGATCCAGGGTTCATTCATTATTGAAGAATTGACGGATCTGGTGGAAGAGGCCGTGCTGAGCGAATTTGATCGCATCACCGAAAGGGGAGGCGTGTTGGGTTCTATGGAGACCATGTACCAACGCGGCAAGATCCAGGAAGAAAGTTTGTATTACGAAACGCTGAAACATACCGGTGCTTATCCGATCATCGGTGTAAATACTTTCCTGAACAGCAAAGGCTCTCCCACCATTTTGCCGAAAGAAGTGATACGTGCGACAGAGAAAGAGAAAGAAGACCAGATCGCAACCTTGAAGAACCTGCAGGAAAAAAATAAAGATGTTGCCCATACGCATTTGCGCAATGTGCAATTAGCCGCCATCGGGAATAAAAATATTTTCGAGGTGCTGATGGATACCGTTAAATATTGTTCACTGGGTCAGATCACCAACGCGCTCTTTGAAGTGGGCGGGCAGTATAGGAGAAATATGTAAATTTTTCGAGGCCACCACCGCAGTTTGTAAGATGGGCGCCTGTGAACCCCAATGCATATAGTTTCACCGGCACCTGTGACTCTAAAGTATTTCAAATTACAAAATCAATGCAACATTTCCCGGAATATGAACTGCAAATGCATGTGCCTTATACAATCATTACCAATTATGAAATGATTTGGCACTTATTTAATTAATATATTTTTGGAAGTAAGGGTGTTTTCTACTTCTATGGTAACATAATAAATACCTAAAGGCAGGGATAGTTTTGTTGTATAATAATCGCCGCTGAACGTTTGTGAAAGTATAACCCGGCTTGTCTGATCGAAGATGAACAGCTTGCAGTCAGTACATGGCCTTGGTAGTTGAATGGACAGATTGTTTTCATAAACAAATATATCGGCTTGTAATTTGTTATTTGCTGTGATATTTACTGTTCCGGTTGTGTCACCAACAGTATCACCCGTTACAATACCCACATCACATTTGGTTTCATATGCGTAATCTTTGATGATAAGCGTATGGCCGTTATCTAAAACGGAGCATCTAATCCATCCGTAATGCCGGCAATCCAGCGTGTCAACAAAACTGATCCCGAGGAACCTGTCTTCCACATCCGGGATCCATTTGCCTCCATCTTTTAGTGTCCAAATTTCAAGTGAAGGCAACCAATAGGTCGAATTGAAGGCCATTCTCTGATAACCGGAATTTTGGAAATTGATAGTGGAATTGACATTGTAACCCGCATTAAGCGCAAAAGGGAAATAGACATCATACATATTATATTCCGCAGTTCCATACACTTTGTGTGAGCCTGCGATCCAGTTCAAGGGACTATCGGGCCCGACATACAAGCGTTGAACGTAATTGTATGGGTCGTAGTCAGGATATTCAAGTGTCCAGGTAAAACTGGCAAATCCAAAATCATATATACCATCCATATTCAGATCCAGATTTGCTATAGTGTATGGTTCATCCAGAATGATGTCAGGGTCAATATCATGGTAAATAGCCTGTCCATCAGCCAGCTTTGTTCCGAGGAAGGCCAATGCAAAGGTGGAATATTGAAGTTTTGTAAACATTACTTAAAGTTACTCATTGATTTGCATACCTCGATTAGCGATCTAAACCACTAAAAATTTATGGAGAAGTTGTAAAACTCGAGATGATCTGCCCGGCTTTACAAACTGAAGTGCAAAAAAGCACTAATGTACCTGCAGTGGATGTTCCTAGAGTAGTTGACTCTTTTACTAATAACTCCCGTTATATTTTCTGACAAACCATTCTGCTCCCAAAAAGGCGAGTATCAAAAAGAACAACCAGCGTATATTAATGATCGATTGTGTGCGAATGGTCTCATGCAATACCGGCTTTGCCTGTGGCAATGCTTTGATCTTATCTGCAAGAGCCTGCACCTGATCGGCATACATCATTTCACCTCCGGTATTTTTTGCGAGCTGATATAAAACTGCATGATCTGCAGTGGTATTGATGGACTCCAGTTGCACGGGTGAGATACTGAATGCCCCTTTGTAGGAATACTCTTTTCCATTGTATGATGTGCCGGCCGTGTAGGTGTAATTCCCCGGAGGGAAAAATCCAGCATGCAGGGTATATGCATCACCGGTTTTGGAAAAGCTAAAGGGAAAATCATCGCCATTTTCGTTTTTCAGCGTTACCGTTGCATCCGGGGTGTTGATGCGCTCGTAACTGTCGTTATACAATTCGGCATCAATACGGATGCTTTCATTTTCGTTGAACACATTTTTTGCCGTGAAGGCATCAAATTGCTTTTTGTTATTCTTGGTTGCGAGATATTGTATGCTCTTGCTGATCAGGCCGTCGAAAATTTCCTGATCGCCGTTCAATACATAATCATACAATCTCCATTTCCATATATTCTCGCCGCAGAGTATGGCTGTTTTTTCGCCTCCGGGAATACTGAATAACAACAACGGATTCTTGGTCGGGACAGAACCTATCTTTTGCGTAAGCAATACCTGCGCGGCAGGAGATGTATTGTATTGGCCATAGGGCGCGAACAGGGCGGGCCATTGCGGATAATTGCTGATGGCTTTCTGATCCTGCGTGAATACATTAAAGTTGTTGTTATATATAGGTGTTACCTCGTCGGCAGTTTTTGCATTACCCGTAATGCGCAATAAGCCCTGTGCATTGTTAAATGCGGGAATGGAGGTTTCTGAACCGGTGATAAAGAATATCGGTTTATCTGCTTTTCTGGCATCCGATAAAATTCCGGCTATCGTATTTTGTACACTGGGTAATTGGTGCAATATGATCAGGTCGTATCCGGATACAGTTCCGGTAAATGTGTTGATATATTGTGTCGACATCGTAATTCCGGTTCGATACGATGGATTCCCGGATTGCATGCAGGTCGGGTGTAAGTAATTTGCCAGCAACAAGATCTTCTGCCCTGCATCCAATTTCTACATAAATATCCTGTGTATTATTTGCTAGAGAAGATTCCTCCTGGTAAAGCGTCAGCATATATGCGGTAATGTGGCAATGCCGGGAATATCTGCCAAACGGAATGTGATGCTTGTGGAAAAATTATCACTGTTGATACGCACATGCTGATCGGTGGTCGAGGTGGCTTTGCCATTCCGTATCTCCGAAATGCTGACATGCATATCTGCACCGCATAAAAGAGCGCTCTATACATCGATCGTGAACTTGTCGTTCAGATACACGATGGAATTATGCAATGCGCGCTGAATGCGGAGATCTTTTCGGAACGGTATCCCCAAGAGCAATGGGTGAAATGAATGCCGGGTGCTGCGATATCGTATTTGGCATACGCCGGATTACTTCCCGTGTTATAAATGTTCATCAGATGCCAGCACCACTGCTGCCACCGGCAGGTTCTGGCATACATTATTTAATCCTCCACAGCGGCGGCAAGGTCGGTGCTGTGATCACGCAGGTTCATATTATCATACCCGTCCTGCAAACTTTCTCCAAAAGCGTAACCGCGGATATCAAAATCATTGCTCAATGCTTTTTGCAGATCAAGTTGAGCATAGTGCATGGCTATCGTTGAATCCGATACCGGATTCTGCAATGCTTGACGAATTATCACCTGCGAGTATGACAATGGGTTTTTCACTTCAGACTGGGATCGGGAGCGTATGTAAGGATCGAGCAATAACACTGCGATAAAAAAGACGGCCAGGAAGCGCAGCGCAGTTAACACATAATGCACGCGACTTTTGCTGATGGCCGCATGTATCTTCCGTTCGCGGTAATACATACCGCCGGCATAAAGGACCCCTGCGAGTATACAGAGTAACCAGAACCAGGATGGATGATCGGAAATTAATTGCAGGTGCATGTCCGCTTGCGAAAATACAATGCTAAAACGTCGAATGGAAAGGAAATGATGTGCGCTTCTTGTTAAGGAGCGTTACGATGTGCTTATTCTCTGAAAATCAGGTATTCAAAGCACCGCAAACGGAAATGGTCTGACCGGTCACATATCCGCTCATATCACTTGCCAGGAACAGGGCCACATCTGCCACCTCCGTAGTTTTGCCGAAACGACCGAGCGGTATTTGCTTGAAATAGGTCTGCTTCAGTTCTTCCGGCAGTGCATCCGTCATATCTGTTTCAATGAATCCCGGTGCGATGGCATTGCAGCGGATATTGCGGGAACCCAGTTCTTTGGCCACAGATTTGGTAAAACCGATGATACCGGCTTTTGATGCAGCATAGTTTGCCTGTCCTGCTTGTCCCACGATCCCCACTATACTGCTAAGATTGATGATGCTTCCCTTGCGCGCTTTGAGCATGGGCTTCATAGCATGTTTGGTGATGTTGAATACGCTTTTCAGGTTGGTATCCATGATATCGTCCCATTCCTGTTCACTCATGCGCAGCAATAAATTATCGCGCGTGATACCGGCGTTGTTGACCACCACGTCGAGAGCACCGAATTCGGCTAGTATATCTGCGATCAGTTTTTCTGCTTCAGCATAGTTACCCGCATTGCTCTTATATCCTTTGGCTTTAACGCCCAGTGCGGAAAGTTTTTCTTCCAGTGCCTGTGCTTTTGCACCGCTGCTCACATAGGTGAACGCGATATTTGCTCCTGCTTCTGCAAAACGAACGGCAATGGCTTCACCGATACCGCGCGATGCTCCTGTAATAAGGGCAACTTTATTTTCGAGTAATGGCATGTAGTTCGGGTTTTATTATGCTGTTACTTGTCCTTTGATCGCTTTGGCCATCAATTCACCGAGGATAGCGGGTGATTCGGCAACGTGAATACCACAGTTGCGCATGATCTCCATTTTTGCTGCAGCGGTGTCGTCTTTTCCGCCAACGATAGCACCGGCATGTCCCATGGTGCGTCCTTTCGGCGCTGTTTGTCCGGCGATAAATCCAACTACGGGTTTATTGCCATTCTCTTTGATCCATTGGGCAGCATGCGCCTCCATCGTACCGCCGATCTCGCCGATCAGGATGATACCTTCCGTTTCGTCATCTGCCATGAGCAGTTTTATCGCATCCAGCGTGGTGGTTCCGGGTACAGGATCGCCGCCAATGCCGATACAGGTGCTTTGGCCCATACCTGCTTTCGTAACCTGGTCGACCGCCTCATAGGTGAGTGTGCCCGAGCGGGAAACGATGCCAATAGAACCTTTTTTATGAATAAAACCGGGCATGATGCCCACTTTAGCTTCATCCGGTGTGATAACACCCGGACAGTTTGGACCAATGAGGGTGCAGTCTAAACTGCTGATGTATCTCTTCACTTTGACCATGTCCTGCACCGGGATGCCTTCCGTGATGGCAACGATCACCCGGACACCGGCGTCAGCAGCCTCAATGATAGCATCGGCTGCAAATGCCGGCGGCACGAAAATGATACTGGTATTAGCTCCCTCACCGTTAACGGCATCGGCAACCGTATTGAATACCGGCCTGTCGAGGTGCTTGGTGCCCCCCTTATCCGGGGTTACGCCGCCCACCACATTGGTGCCGTATGCGATCATTTGTTCCGCGTGGAAGGTCCCTTCTTTTCCGGTAAAACCCTGAACGATAACCCGGGAGTAATTGCCAACTAAAACACTCATTTGTAATTCTTTGTGATGCGAAGATACGCCCATACATCGATTTGTTAAAAAACAATTTCCCGAGGGGTGTAACTTTTGCAGGTGTTCTGCATTATATAGTAAACGAAAGAATGAAAAAGCTAAACATTTTAGTATGCAGTATGGCAGCCATCGGAAGCATGTTCATCCATACTTCCTGTAATGACAGGTGGCCATGTATACACGGCAGTGGACCTGTTATTTCTGAAACCAGGAGTATTTCCGGGTTTACGGAAGTGAGCAATGAGATCGAGGCGAATGTGTATATTACCGAAGGAGCCGCATTTGAAGTTGTTATCAGCGGGCAACAAAATATTCTGGATAATATAGAAACACATGTTTCCGGCGCAGAGTTGCGGATAACCACAGATCATTGTATACAGGATGCCGACATGGTGAATATATATATTACCATGCCTGTAGTGAACGCACTTTCATTGAGTGGTTCCGGTTCCTTGATCACGCAGAATGCTATTACCACAGAACAGATAGATATAGATCTCAGCGGGTCCGGTGCCTTTGTTTGCAACGATACCATACATGCTTCTGCGATCTCCATGGATCTGAGCGGTTCAGGTAATATGCAACTGATCGCCGATGCGGGCACTGTTGACACCGATATTTCAGGTTCCGGAGATGTGACCATTACAGGGAATGGAAATACCTTCACATATAATATGTCGGGATCCGGTAAGATGCATGCATTTTATTTCTATATAGCAACGGCGCATGTACACATGAGCGGCAGCGGCGACATGGAATTGAATGCCACGGACCTGATCGAGGGTTCTATCAGTGGCAGCGGCGATCTTTATTATAAGAATACACCTGCTATTAATGTCAGTTTTTCAGGCAGCGGACAGCTTATTCATGTAAATTGATCCCCGGAATATCCGGATCACATGGAAGAAAAAGAGCACATTCTTGCAGCGCAAAAGGACCCGCAGGCCTTCCGGTATTTCTATGAGAAATATTTTAAGGAGATGTTCCGCTATATATATCGGAAAACCGATGACGAAAGTGTAACTGCCGACCTTACGCAGCAGGTATTTTTAAAAGCGATGCAGCATATTGGAAAATTTGAATTACGCGGTATTCCATTTTCATCCTGGTTGTACCGTATAGCATCGAATGAGGTGTTGCAGTATTTCCGAGATACACAAAAGGTGCGCGTTGTTCAGGTGGATAGTTCCGGATTGCAGGATATCCTGGGCGACACAGATGCACCGGTAGATATGCACAGGAATGATCAGGTGTTCGCAGCAATGCGTGCCCTGCCCGCTGAGGATCTGGAGTTCATTGAGATGCGGTATTTCGAAAAAAGAAGTTTCAAAGACATTGCTGAAATTAAAAATATAACAGAAAATAATGCTAAAGTAAAAGTGCACCGGATTTTGGACAAAATACGAAAACGTATTCCGGCCGTAGTATAACCAGGAAGCCATGCAAAAGATCAAATTCAACATATCATACAAACCGCTGAGTGATGCGCAAATTGGCAAACACCAGAATTTTGATGCCTTGCTGGCTGCTTATACCGCTGCACCCAAACCAAATTCCATACAACAGTTTATACACAATAAATGGATCATGTTTACAGGAGGAATTATTATTGGATCAATGATCACGGGGTTGATCATGCTGCATCAGGGAAATGAACGGATGGAACGTATTGCAATCCAACAACCGGATACCCTTGTCACTGAAAATACACAAGTAACGGATGGCGAAAATGCAATGCAGGGTCAAACAGTGCAGCAAAAAGACATTATTGAAACGTATAGTAACGCAACAAAGGCGGAGCCGCTTGTAGAAAAGAGTTCGACATCTGACCCGCTTCCTTCTCTGCCATCGCACGACAGGCAAACAGACATTACAGTGGCTGCGGAGAGAAATGCTTTGCAGCTAAATGCCGCAATGAAAAATAACATTGCCCTCGTGGCAGATCAACAACCCGCTGAGAAAAAGTTGGATGTGGATGAATTTGACCTGCAGGATAAGGGGCAGAGTTCAGATCCATCTATGCAAAAGGATGGTGTTAATTCTGAAGTGTCCGGAATTGCGGCAGAGCAAACCGATGACAAGCATGTTGCGGATCCGGCATCTGCTGAAATAAATGCAAAAGAAGCGCAGCAGATCGCCGATAATATGCAAGAGAAAGAGAAAGATGATGCTGTAAAGAAAAAGGCAGAAAAGAATAAAGCGGTTGAAGGAAAAAAGGAAAACAAAGTACCGGAACCCGTTGCAGAAAAGGAAACAAAAAATGATACAACATCCATTGCCTTTATAGATCGCATCATACAAAAACAACAATCGAAAGATACTTCCGCAGCAAAAAATGCATTTCTCAGCGACACGACCTATATCGACCGCTATGCGCAATTATCCTTTTTCAGTCCATTGGGAACCAACGGTATTGAAAGCTATAAATACAAGCATCAGGTATCCTTCAACATCATTCAGGGTTTGAATGGTGCGGTAGAGGGAGCCGAATTTGGTGGCGTGATAAATTTGGACAGGGGATACGTGCATGGAGTGCAGTGTGCAGGTGTATTAAATATGATCGGTGGTGATCTGAAAGGATTTCAGGGTGCCGGTGTGTTAAATGTCAGCAGGAATGTAGATGGGTTCCAGGGTGCGGGGGTGTTGAATTGTGCTGTAGGTGACGTGCGCGGTTTTCAAGGTGCAGGTGTGTTGAATCTGGCAGTGCGCAATACACAGGGTGTGCAACTTGCCGGTGTTTTAAATGCGGTGACCGGCCATGATTCCATGCAGCTCTTCCAGGGTGCCGGAGTGGTTAATTTTGCCAACGGAAAATCGAACGGCGCACAAGTTGCCGGAGTGTTGAATGTCGCGATAGATAAAAAAGGTACACAGGTCGGATTGGTCAATATTGCAGATAATATGACGGGATTGCAAATCGGTTTGATCAATATTGCCGATACATTAGATGGTGTTGCCATAGGGCTACTGAGTTTCAGCCGCAACGGAATTTTTGATGTGGATCTGTTTACTAGCGATGTGTTCACTTTCAATGCAGGTATTAGGATCGGCGGGCCATCTGTCTATAATGTATTTTCCTTCGGTACTGCTCCATTTGCAGACACAGCAAGTTACGGTTATGGATTGGGAATTGGCGGACATATTCCGGTTCATTCTTTCTTTGTAGACATGGATGTTATGTCCTGGAACATGCACAAGGATGCGTTTGAATTCAAATATGATCAATTGCACATGGATAATCAACTGCGCGTTCTCCCCGGATATACCATCAATAAATATATCAGTGTGTTTGCAGGGCCCGTACTGCATGTGGAGGTATTCGATAATGATATAGTACCTCTACATGATAGGCCTATCGCACAATATACCGGACAAAATGTATCTACTTCCATTTCCCTGGGTTATACCGCAGGTATTCGATTTTTTTAAGCGTGTTCCTGATCTATTATTCAATGAAGTGCTTTGATATGCGATCGGAGGATCAGAAAGCCGCTGTCTTGCTCCGCTTCGGGCGGCATTTTTGAAAACGTACATGTCGGAGTCAGAAGATCAGGAAGCGCAAAGGTTTATTTGCCAAAGTGTCCGATATGATGATCTCTCGCTTCTTTGAGGAATTCGCTCGCAAAAATAAAACTGGAAAGATTCTCATCGTTTGCGGAGAAAATATCCTGGTTGTTGCCCGACCAGGCTTTTTTCCCTTCATAGAGGAAAATGATATTTTCTCCGATCTCCATTACACTGTTCATGTCGTGCGTATTGATGATAGCCGTCATGTCGTATTCTTTGGTGATCTCGCGAATGAGGTCGTCAATGATAAGAGATGTTTTCGGGTCGAGTCCGGAATTCGGCTCATCACAAAATAAATATTTTGGATTCAGTGCTATCGCGCGGGCAATACCCACCCGTTTTTTCATACCGCCGGAAATCTCGCCGGGGAATTTTTTATTTGCACCCGTGAGGTTGACACGTTCCAGACAGAATTGCACGCGATCCAGTTTCTGTTTTCTGGTATCGTTGCTGAACATGTTGAGCGGCAGCATCACATTTTCTTCGACATTCATGGAATCAAATAAAGCAGCACCCTGAAAGAGCATGCCCATTTCGCGGCGGAGGAATTTTTGTTCCTTGCGTGTCATCGAATAAAAATCACGACCATCGAACAACACTTTGCCCTTATCCGGCGTGATAAGTCCGGTCATGATCTTCATCAACACCGTTTTTCCCGAACCGCTGATACCTATCACCAGGTTGGTGCTTCCGCTTGCAAACGTAAAGGAGATATCCTGCAATACTTTTTGCGGACCAAATGATTTTGATATGTTCTGCAATTCTATCATAACAAGAGTGCCGCAATGACGTAATCTGCCAAAACAAAAAATGCAATTCGTATACCACGGCAGGCATTTGCCTTACCGATCTTAATGGATCCACCCTACATAGTAACCCATGTAAAGGAAATGGATGATAATATATAGGCAAAGGTGAACGCTTTAATGAGCAAAATTTCATATCGAATACCACGAAGAAGGAACGCACACCGCAGATAATCAACCGTGCTGTATAAAGGACCAGGGAGAGGCAATATAGCCATTTCGCTAGGGCAGCAAAAGCTGCTATGAGAATAAGCACGGGAATGGCACCGCACCGAAAACGCGTGTGGCCACCAGGTAACTTTCTGTATTCACACCTATGCAATGAGCGCATCGATCTGCTCTGTTACGCGCATGGAGCCGAGCTCCGATGCCAGATTGGAACCCACTTTTCCGGAAAGGATCAATGCGGTGAAGGTCGGGGCCACTCCCATATATCACCGTGTTGCGCACGATGAGACCGATATAGGATTGTGGCATGCAGGTGTTGTTCCTGTATAACTGATACGCGGTTTGCAATTGCAGTTACTGCGCCAATGAACAAGGAAACAAGTAATACGATGAAAGCCGAACCTGCACCGATGTCGACCATTTGGCGGAACAATTCTTTCCAATACATCTCCCAGCGCACCGGTTTGCTGAACATGCGTCGGACTTATGATCAGGTATTTGCCGAGGTGATAGAAGAGATTGAATTGCAGCTTCATGTGTGCAGTAAAATTAAGGAAACTTTGGAAACGGGGAGGGGAATTTGTCGCAGTTGCAGTCACAGTCGCAGTCGATGCGGCGTAAAATAAAGTGTGATCACAAATAATTGAGATGAAGGGTTTGGATGGTGAGTGGTGAGTGGTGAATGGTGAATATGAATGTGTTCAGAGATACATTTGCAATGTGCCAATTACAAATTCGTAAACATCTCCAAACAAAATATCGAACTCCATTTTTATATGATATCAAACTTATAAGACCATCGACTAATCGGCACATCAGCACATCAGCACATTAATTAAAACGCTTCCCGAATGTCACATACACCCCTTTCTGTCCGTCGCTGCCAAAACCCATATCCACGCGCAATGAAACTTTGTCCTCCGGAACAATGAAACAACGTCCTCCGGCACCAATAGAGTATTTCAATCCAAACTGGAACTGATCAAAAGTATGTGCCACTTCGCCCAATCCGGCGAATCTTTTCGGTGGTGATGCCGAAATATTTCAAAAGGTGATGCGTATTCGGCCTGTGCCGTGGCATAATACCTGTCGCGGAAACGGCCGTTGTAATTGCCGCGCATATACGAATCGCCACCCAATTTCGCCATGCGGTTAAAAGGTGGTGAGCCCGGCAGAAATTCCGTGTAAACATTCCAGGCAAGCACATCATCTTTCCCTATTTGTTTAAAATGGCGGTACTCGAAACTGTAATCCACATAATTAAAATCACTTCCGAATATCCCATTATGTACAGCAGCTGAAGCATCCAGATAATACCCCTTCAATGGAAAATAAATATTATCTCTCGTGTCGTACGTGAGCCATAATCCCAAGCCGGTATTTAAGCCGCCATCTTCACCGGGGATATCTTCCGTATCAAAAAGTCCACCCTGTTCTACATCATATATTTTGTTCCACTCAAAAAAGGTTTTAAAACCTGCATAGAGATTCGGATATACCAAACGCTGCACATCTATGGTCCAGTTGAAATAATCGTAATTATATTTTTCCTTGTCGTCTTCTGATGTGTTGTTCCCGATGCCGAAGAATAGATCGGGGTATTTATAATAGCGTATGGAGAAATCGGATCTATACAGGTTGTCCATAAAATAGCCCTCGCCGGTAAGATTGCTTTCCACTTGTTTATTCTGACTGATGTCAAATATGGCTTTCAGGGTAGAGGCATTTGTATGCGGATATTTTTTGGGAGGCGGTACATATAAGATGGCACCTGCACCAAAAAAGAAGCGTGTTTCGGGTGTATAACCAACAACCGGTGCAGCAAAAATGCGCAGTTTCGCAGGTGCAACAGAATCAGTAGCGAGGGTATCCGAGATGACTATTGGTTCATCCTGTGCCATCAGAAGTATAGGCGCACAAAAAAGGCTGCCGAACAACAGCAAGGTGAAATATTTATTCCACATACGGACAGCGTTCAAACGGAATAGATGCATCAAATATCTTTCTGTACGTAATTAATGTGCGCAGCTTTTTTGCCTGAATATGCTCCACAAAATTGAGCATTTTTTTATTGAAGTCGCCGATCCACAATAATTCGATCTGCTTATACTTTCTGCTTTTGCGTATCGCATCGTGTATGGATGCTGCCAGTCCGCTTTCAATGCCTTTCAACTGATACTCCGGTATAACACCGAAAATAATGCCATATACATTCGGCATGGGTGTAAATGGCTTGCGTAAAAGTACGCGCAACATACCCGGCCCATTCAGATCACCTTTTGCATAACGCAACAGTTGGTTTGCATCGGGCAGCCCGAGAAAAAATCCCACGGGCTCCTTATCTGCATACGCAAAAAGAAACAGATCCGGATCCAGAATGGGTTTTACTTCTTTGAGCAACGCCATGCAGTCATCTATGCTGAGCGGATGAAAATCGTCGTGCTGTACCCATGCCTTATTATATATATAGGAAATCGGCGGCACTTTTTTCCAGATGTTTTGGATCTGCAGATGCAAAACGAATATTCCCTCTTTGCACCAATCTGTCGCGCACGGCATACACAATGTTTGGAAGTCCGATCTCGTCGTGCAACGTATAGGTATACTGCTCGAAATAGGTTTGAAAACCGAAGTCGATAAATTGCTTTTTATAATAAGGTCTGGCGTATTGCAATCCATAAACAGGTGGCACGAATCCCTCCGTCAGCAAACCCCACCAGCGGTCGCGCGAACCAAAGTTCACAGGTGCGTCCATGGCATTACAGCCCAGTTCCTGCAATCGGTATTCTGCTTTTTGCAGCAATAATGCTGCGGCTTCGGGGTCATCTGCGCATTCATAAAATCCCATTCTGCCCAAACGTAAAAGGGCGTTTTCGTCTTGTTCCTTCCGGGCAGAAATAGCCATTCTGCCCAAGATCCGATCACCATCCAGCAGCAGATAGCGTTCGGCAATATGCTCCTGCAGCCAGGGATTTTTTTCGGAGAATATGCGTTCCACATCCTGTTTAAGCGGCGCGATCCAGTTTCTGTCGTCCCTGTATATCCGGTGCGGAAGCCGGTGGAACAACTTCTTTTTCTGCTCAGTATCAACGATTTCGATATGCATGTATATCGGGAGCAATACTACATAAAATGCACCTTTTCCATGCTGAAAGCGGAGGTGTAAAACTCAAGCAGGACGGGCTTTGCAGGCCTGCGTCGGAATAATATGTGGAAAGCCTTGTTTCCTTTGTCATTTTCCTTTGAATACTGGTAAGGTGGGCGTATCTTTGCGCCCGAATTCAAAAAGGTATTTTAAACGCTATATACATGCCAGGAAAAGGTAAAGTAAAACAGATCATCGGCGCGGTTGTCGATGTAGCCTTTGAAGAAGGTAATCTCCCCGAAATTTTGAACGCGCTGGAGATCAGGCGCGAGAACGGTGACTCTCTGATCCTCGAAGTGCAACAGCACCTCGGTGAGGACAGCGTGCGCACCATCGCCATGGACTCCACGGAAGGTCTGGTGCGCGGTACTGAGGTGTTCGACCTCGGGACCAATATCGCCATGCCGGTGGGCAATGAGATCCGCGGACGTTTGTTCAACGTGGTGGGTAAAGCCATCGACGGAATGAATCAGGTAAACACCGGTAAAACATACCCCATTCACCGCAAACCCCCGCTGTATGAAGAACTCTCTACAGAATCTGAGGTACTCTTCACAGGTATCAAGGTGATCGACCTGATCGAGCCTTATGCAAAAGGTGGTAAGATCGGTTTGTTCGGTGGTGCCGGTGTGGGTAAAACCGTATTGATCATGGAGTTGATCAACAACATCGCAAAAGGATATTCCGGTATGTCGGTGTTCGCCGGTGTGGGTGAGCGCACGCGTGAAGGGAATGACCTGTTGCGCGAGATGATAGAAAGTAACGTTATTAAATATGGTGAGGATTTCAAGCACAGCATGGAAGCCGGTGGCTGGGACCTCAGCAAGGTTAAATATGATGAGCTGAACGAAAGCCAGGCAACCCTGGTATTTGGTCAGATGAATGAACCTCCGGGAGCGCGTGCACGTGTGGCACTTTCCGGTTTGACCGTTGCGGAATATTTCCGCGATGGCGATGAGAAAGAAGCGAAAGGAAAGGATATCCTCTTCTTGATCGATAATATATTCCGCTTTACGCAAAGGGAACCAAAGTATCGGCCCTCCTCGGTCGTATGCCTTCAGCGGTGGGTTATCAGCCTACCCTGGCAACGGAGATGGTTTGATGCAGGAGCGTATCACGTCGACCAAACGCGCGGTTCCATCACATCGGTGCAAGCGTATATGTGCCTGCGGATGACTTGCGGACGGACCCTGCGCCTGTGAACCACTTTCTCCCACCTGGATGTGCAACAATGGGTACTGAGTCGTAAGATCGCCGAGTTGGGTATTTACCCTGTGGTTGATCCGCTGGATTCCACTTCGCGTATCCTCACCAGATATCGTGGGTGATGAGCACTATCGTTGTGCGCAGCGTGAAAGGCATCTCAGCGTTATAAAGAATTGCAGGATATCATCGCCAGCTCGGTATGGAGGAATTGGGAGTGAGGAAGATAAACCGTGGTAAGCCGCGCGTCGTGCAACGTTTCCTTTCTCAGCCTTCCACGGTAGAACAGTTCACCGGTTTGAAAGGTACTTGTGCCGATCGAAGAGACCATTCGCGGTTTCAATATGATCATGGACGGTGAAGTGGATGAATATCCGGAAGCAGCATTCAACCTGGTGGGAACGATTGATGATGCGATCGAAAAAGGTAAAAAATTGATTGCGGAAGCTAAAAAATAATACATTTGAAGGGGATAGCGCGGCTGTCCCCTTCTTTAATAGAACAACATGAACCTAGAGATACTCTCTCCGAAAAAAAGATCTTCACGAAGCGGCGACGCGGATGCAGCATAATTTCCCGGAACAACAGGTTCGTTCCAGGTATTGAACAATCACGCACCGATGATCGCTTCCATCAAACCCGGAAAGATCAATGTGCGCAGCGGTAAAGACACACAGGTGTTCAACGTGAAGGGTGGATTTGTGGAAGTGCTGAACAACAGTGTGAGTGTGTTGGTGGAAGGTGCGGATGGCAGATTGAAGAGAATGAACAGAATGAAAATAAAGCCCATTACGGGGCTTTTTTTTAATATATGAGGGTTGGTGAACAGTGGTCTGTAGGACCCCTTTGGGGTGAATAGTGAATAGTGAATAGTGAATAGTGAATGTCCGCCGGCAGGCGGATCCCCTGGCCCAGGGGCCGGGATCCTTCATTTGTCCGGGCACTGAATCTGGCAACCGCTGCTGTCCGTATACAGTGGGCTTTACCATCAAATGCGTATTTCAATGTTCTGATAACAGATCAACAGGGCAGGTATATCGTACATAGAAAATGTAGATACGCAAACCTCGGTTGATGTGCAAAGTCTCCCTCCGGCCTGTAATTAAAGCTATTAGCAGATGCTTCCTGGAATGACCTACACCGCAAAACTGGTTATATTTAAACCATCAAAACAGTGATCCATAAAGTCCTTCTCAGTGGTGACGTAGCATTATTGTGCTGCAATGCCTTTTTCGGAGAGTTATGATAATAATTGGGTGTTCGGAGATAGTGCCGACTACCTCGAGCGGTGAGCCGGAGCTGTTTGTTTCTTCTATATGGACATACGAGGCGCATGTGCTTCTATTAGTGATTCCTCAGGAAATTTATTGTTTTATACAAATGGAGATCGTGTATGGAACAACAAATATGAATTGATGCCAAACGGCGGACGATCTGCACATCGCTCAACCTTTTCCACATTTTGCTCCAGTTTAACTCAAGGAGTTATTATAATACCATTTGTTAATCAATCTGGCAAATTTTATATTTTTCAGATACAGTATTATCTCTGGTACTATTGAATATGGACTGAATACTTCATTGTAGATATGAATTTAGATGTAGGCTTAGGTGATATATTCATTTCAAAAACGCCCCTCTTTTTCATTGGCAATATTGGAGAGAAAATGGCAGCGACAAAACATGGAAACGGTAATGACTGGTGGCTGATAGTGCGAAAAAGAACTGCAATTATGAAGATCTAGATGACTTGATTTCTTTGTCAGTTTTTTAATTACACATGAAGGTATAGAAGGACCTTTTGCATCAAGACTTTGGCCCGGATTTACTCCGGGAGACCCAGATTATGAAACTGGTCAAATGGGCTTTTCTCGGGATGGAGGCAAACTAGTTTATTCACGTGAGGATGGAATAATAATTTTTGATTTCAATCGATGTGATGGCTCGTTCACTGATTATTATTCTATATCTGACATCTCATCATACATTTATGGATGCGCCTTTTCGCCAGATGGGTACTAAAATCTATGTAAATTCACACTGCTCGGAAGATTTATTTCAATATTGTATAAATTGTGATGGCATTCCAATTGATTCAACTAAAAAACTTGTTTACTAAGCATCTGGTTCTTATTGTCTGGTCAATTACAACTTGGTCCGGATGGTAAAATCTATTCCAATTTTATAGCCTTTTTCCCTCCTGGTGACATATTCACAGCAAAAAACCAGAATTTAAATGTGATAAATTACCTTGTGATGAATTATTTCCTATTGTGATTTTGATACAAATACAGTGTCCCTTGAAGCAGAAGGACTACTTTAGGTCTCCCCAATATGGTCAACTACAACCTCAATCCACTGGTGGGTAGTGGCTGTGACACCTTGGGAACTTCCGTCTAGAATATGCAAGGTTCGGCAATTAATGTATATCCCAATCCGGGCTTGAAGAACAGATTATAATAGATATGGGCAGACCCTGTTTTGAACTTCATTCCTGATCCTCACCAATACCATGGTCAGATGGTGTGCCACTACTGCACTGAACAAGCGCAAAACACAAATGGATATTTCTCTTTACCGGAAGGCATCTACGCCTGGTCGGTCATCATTTCCAGAACATATTGCTGCGGGGCAGGTGCCGTGCTGAAGCCATAAATGATGCTGCGCGTATAAGTGACTTGCCTGATCTGACAGAACAGAACGTATCTTCTATTATTAATGTATATATTTATGCTACAAACATAGCATTGAAAAAAATCCTTCTCTATATCACCACGATCTGCTTGTGCTGTAATGCCTTTTCCCAGAGTTATGATAATAATTAAAGGTGTTTTGTGACAGTGCAGGATTGAATTTTTCATGGTGAACCGGAGCCGTTTGTTTTCGGGAGATATGACATACGAAGCTTGTGCTTCTATTTCAGACGAAAATGGAAATTTATTGTTTTGCACCAACGGAGAAAAGTTTGGAACCGATAATGCAATAATGCAAATGGTGATAGTTTAGATATCGGTAAAATTTATACTCCATATGGGTCAAGCATAACACAAGGAGTAATAATTATCCAAAGACCAAATACTAGCTTTCTACTATATTTTCAAATTCAAAATTATATAATTGATAATAATTATGGGATTGAATATACAATTGTCGATATTTCACAAGATGATGGAAAAGGAGCAGTTACCGATAAAAATATTAACTTCCTATTTACAACTGATATTGGTGAGAAATGACGCGGTGAAATGCAAATGGTCGGAATTGGTGGCTCATTTTTCTTAAGTGGGATGAATTAGCTGATGATTATTTTGATTTACAATTTACGCGCTTCCTTAATTTCGCCCGGTATTGAAGGCCTTTTATCAGGATTTTGGACCGGATTCACACCCAGATGATATAGATCAAAAATGGGGGGCAAATGGTGTTCTCTGGCAATGGTTCAAAAATGGTATACGAGAATAGATGATGTGTTAATATACACATCTGACAGATGTTCCGGCGAGTTTACTGATTATTATTTTATTAATAATATAGGGATAATATTAGCATATGGTTGTTCCTTTTCACCAGACGGAAATAAATTATATGTCAACGGCGTTTGTACAAAAGACCTGTATCAATACTGTCTGAATTGTGATGGTATACCGGTTGACTCCACAAACAATTGGTTTATCATGGCCCCCGGGTTCTTATTGTTTAATGCACATGTTTGGCCCGGATGGGAAAATATATGTTGCAAGTTGCTACAATATTTTACCAATGATATTTTTTCTCCAATAAATCAAAACTTGTGTGTTATCAATAACCCCAATGAGGTCTATCCCCTATGCGATTTTGATACAAATACCGTATCCCTCGAACAAGACGCGTGATCGCGGGTCTCCCAATATGGTCAACTACAACCTCGGTCCACTGTGGGTAGCGGCTGTGATACCTTGGGAACTTCCGTTCAGAATATGGCCACCCGCAATTACCGTATATCCCAATCCCGTTGCAGAACAGATTATAATAGATATGGGTGCAGACCCCACTGGAACTTCAATGCTTATCCTCACCAATACCATGGGTCAGATGTACCCACTGCACTGAACAAGCGCAAAAACACAAACTGCTCGATATTTCCTCATGGAAGGCATCTACGCCTGGTCGGTCATCATTTCCAGAACATATTGCTGGTAGTGATGGTGAAGTTGAAGCCATGAGAAGAAGTTGAGATCGGAAAATATAGGGTATATGAAAAAAGTCGCAGTTTGTTCTAAGTTTAATCACCCACAACTAATGACAAATGACCATTGACCAATGACTCCCTGACCTCCTAAGGAGTCCTTTGGACTACTCCACCGAAGCAATAATCATCCTCATTACAACAAATCACCCTTAGAAGATCATCGGCTAATCGGCTAATTTGCTCATTGGCTAATCCTTTACCATCCGAAGCATCACGCTCTCTCTTTGTAATAAATCATCCTTAGAAGATAATCAGCACATCAGCACATCGGAAATTGGCACATTTCTCCCCGCCGAAGCAACAAACATCCTCATTACAACAAATCACCCTTAGAAGATCATTGGCTAATCGGCTAATTTGCTCATTGGCTAATCCTTTACCATCCTAAGCATCACGCTCCCTCTTTGTTAAAAATCATCCTTAGAAGATAATCGGCACATCAGCACATCGGTAATTGGCACATTTCTCCCCGCCGAAGCAAAACACATCCTCATTACAACAAAACACCCTTAGAAGATCATTGGCTAATCGGCTAATTGGCACATCGGCTAATTAAATTACTATTCGGCCCTTTCTTCTTTTAAATACAACGGATTCCTCTCCAAATGTTCCCTGAAAGATATTCCTTCGAGCTTCGCTTCTGCCCAATGCAGGATATTCAACTGATCCAGCAAGTCTTTCTCCCGCGGATTTTGTTCCATCACCTCTTCCAGATCGGCTTTTAGTTTGACCAATATATTTTTTTCTGCATGCTTGTCTGCCGCATCGATCAGCTGCAGAAAATATTTTACAAAAACCGATTCAAAGGTGAAATAGAATTCCCTGGTCTGTAAATAGCGTTTCACACTGCGCACAGCATGCTCCAGGTGCAACACATTTTTCATCTCGTAGTGAATGAGCAGATACAGGATCCTTGCAAAAGCCTGCACATCTCTCCGCAGATCGATATCCTTTGCATCTAAAACCTCTGCCAATTCCTGCATGGCAAGGGCATACTCACCAATAATAAAATGAAATTCAGCTGTTCCGAAGTCTATCATCAGCTTGCGCACCTTATTGAAATACGGACTGTATTTTTTTACATCCTCTGCCTGTTCTGCAATATGTTTTCCGAGATTATCGAAATCGGAAATGATGAGATAGCGATTGAAGTTGATGATCCATAAATGTTCACAGAAAACAGCCTGCGTGGAAATGGAGCGCATTATAGGCAGATGCAGATCATCGGTCAGGTCGAAAAAGGCATCGAATTTTCGCGAACTCAAAGTGATCAGACTGTAATTATTTATCGCAGCCAGATAATACAGCGGTGTGGACTCTTTGATCTCCGGATTAGCATCCCACAATTTCAAAATGGTGCGGATATGTTCCAAACCATTATCCCATTGCATATTAATATAGTAGTAGAAATACCAGATATAGTGATACATCAAACGGCCATTGAAATCTTCCGGCTCCGACCCCTTAGCCATGAGCGGATCTTCCATGAATGTTTTCCATTCTGCCGCCTGCTCTTCTGTCCGTATGGTGCCCATGCGCCGCATAAAGGAGAAGATCTTGAAATACCTCCTCTGGTAAGCGATCATACGACCATAGTCCCCGGTCAATTTCTCCGATCGTTCGAAGGTCTCCAATATCTTTTCATCCCATTCGCTGGAAGTGAGGTCCTGGTAATATCTTCTTTGCCAAAGGATAATATCCAGCTGATAGGCTTTTTCATCTAAAGTGGCGGCCATTTTTTCAGCCTTCTCCCAGGTTTTCAGGGCTTGTTTATATAAACCTTTATCATACAGGATCTCGCCATTCTCCATCAGGGCATGGATGCGCATGTATTTGGAGCTCTGTGCTTTGTAAGCGCGTAAACTCTTGAGGATCAGGTCGAAAAGATAATTTTTTGCTACCGAAAGCTGCTTGATAAAGGGTTCACCGGCAAACGTACGCAGAATGGCTTCCTCGTCATATTCTTCCATTCGTTCAATGGCATCAAACAGCATCAGGTAATTCTTGCTTTCTGCCGGTCCGTAAGCCTGGGCATATTTCTTGAAGTACCCGCGCTCCGTCTTGTCCATAGCCCGTATCAGCCGGTGCAGGTCATCGCTCGGTTTCATTGTTTTCTTGCAGTTTCGAAGGTAGGCATTAGGGTCAAATTCTAAGAATGGCACAACATTTTGCTTGAGCAGCCCTCCCGGGGAGTCTACTTTTGCCCTATCAATAACAAAACATAAAGCAATGAAAACGATCTCGATCATGTTTACCGCTATGCTGCTGTGTATCAGCATGGTGGTCAGGGCAGAAGATGCCCTTTGGACAAAAGTGTGGGGAACGGGTGAACCCGATCACATGCTTTCCGATGATGCCGGTAATATTTACGTATCCGGCTACTATTTTGACGAATTGAACATTCAGGGTGAGTACATCACGAACGACCAGGGTTTTGCGGCTTATCTCGCAAAATTCTCACCCGAGGGTACGCTGCTATGGCTGAGCAATATGACCGCTACCGGAGGCATTTATTTATTTGGCATGTCGATGGACAATGATGGAAATATTCTGGTGACCGGCGGCGCGCTTGGATTACTGAGCTTAGGTGGCACCCAGGCAGGAAATGCATTGGATAATTACGGAAGAGGATATGTAGGTGTTTATAATGGCGATGGTGTGTGCACGATGATCGGTGGAACAAACGGGGAAACCGACGTGTATTTTATCAATGCAACTCAAGACAACGAAGGCAATTATTTCGCGACGGGAATATTTTCAGAATCCTTTTATTTCGGTGCTACAGAAGTTACGCACTACGACGAATCGGATGCATTGGTTTGCTCTTTCGACAGTGATATGAACCCCATGTGGTCCAAATCGATAGGGGGTACAGGCGATGATGCGGCTTTAAATATTGCTATCGACAATGATGACAATATCATTATCAGCGGATTCTTCTCCAGCACCTATTTATTCGAGGAGTATTTCTTTCCAAATCTGGGATATGAAGACCTTTTCGTCTTGAAAATGGAACACGACGGAACTATTATATGGGTGAAAACCTTTGGTTCCGCCGAATCGGAAGGTCAGTATAATTGTTCCCTTGCTTTGGACGAAGCAGGCGATGTGTATTTCGGAGGCACCATGGGAGAAGTGATGACCCATCCCGGGGGCACAACCAACTCCTATGGCGGATCAGATTTTTTTGTGACCAAACTCGACAAATTATATGGTGTTTCTGATTGGTTCCAGCATGGTGGCGGTGCAGAGGATGATGCTGCCTTTGGAATGACACTTGGAAATAATGAAAATCTGTATCTATTCGGATATTTTCTAGGAGCGGCAGAGATCGATGGTCTTCAATTATTGGCTGATACGGATGTGGATGGTTTTTATGCCGAACTCAACAGGAACGGCGGCGCCAATCTGGTATGGCAAACCGATGGCGATAACGCTGAGGTAGTTACTTCGCTCAGTGTTGATGCATATAATAATGTAGTGGTTGGCGGTGCATTTGACAGCAATATTCATTTTGAAGGTGTGGGCGACTTCAATGCAGGCGCATTTGATTTCAGCAGCTTCATCGTGAAAATGGAAACGCAGTATACATTACCTGAAACTGCAATTCAACAGATAGCGGATCCGGTACTTATGCAGGTGTATCCAAATCCGGTTGCCGATCTTTTGCATATTGAATGGGATGCCTATCAAAACTCCGGCTATGCCATCGCGATCGTGGATATGAGCGGTCGTGTGGTGTTACAACAAACAATTGGAAATGCTGCCCAAAGTACTGTGGACCTGCATGGGTTACCGGCAGGTGCATATCAGGTGAGCGTGCTGTCTGATGGCAACGCCATCCTGTGCAGTGAGCATATTCAGGTGATACACTAATACAGGAAAACAAACGCAGTTTTCTTGCTTTATTGCCCCGGCCGGTTCTTGCCGGCGGGGCTTTTTTTGCCCATTCAAATCCTAAGAATAGCAGTAAATTTTGCTTTACCGCGGTGGCGACCGGGAATACCTTTGTCTCATAACAAATAAAATAAAAGCAATGAAAACAATGAAAATTTTACTGATGTCAGCACTTGTATGTTGCCTGAAGCCGGCCTTGGCCGACAATGCCGTATGGGCCGACCACTGGGGATACGGTTTGCCGGTACAAACAATTTGTGACGGGGATGGAAACACCTACGTAAGCGGGACCTATTATGAATCACTGACCATTCAGGGAATGACCATTGGAAGTCCGGAATTATATACAGGCTTCCTGGCGAAATTCAACAGCGATGGAGTGATACAATGGCTCAGCAATATCGAATCAACGGATTATCTGTATATCCATGTCTTACAACTCGATATGCAGGGAAATATCCTGCTTGTTGGAGGAGGTGTTGGCATGCTCAGTTTCGGCGGCACACTTGCAGGCAACGAATCTGACAATTTTGCCCGCGGATTTTTAGCCAGATATAATACAGATGGCGCCTGCACGGATATTGCGGGTACCAATGGTGAATCCGATGTATATTTTATGAGCGTTGCGGAAGATGCCAGCGGAAATTATTATGTGGCAGGTGCATATTACGACAGCTTTCATTTTGGCGTGTCAGAAGTACCATTTTATGGTGTGAGTGATGCCCTGATCGTACAGTTCGACCATGATTTCAATGCGCGTTGGGCAAAAGGATTTGGCGACTCCGGAGATGATGGCGGGGTGGATATTGCGATAGGTTCCGACGGCAACCTTGTGGTGTGCGGATACTTTGAGAACAGCTTTCTGTTCGACGGTTATTTCTTTGCGAATTATGGACAATCAGACATGTTCGTTTTGAAAATGGATGATACCGGAACCTTTCTCTGGGTAAAAACCATGGGTTCTGTAAATTATGAAAAGCAATTTGAAATGGACCTGCTGCTCGACGATGCTGATGATGTGTATTTTGCCGCTAATATGGTGAACGAACTAAACCATCCAGGAGGCATTACCACATCCTACGGCGGGGTCGATTTTTTTGTTATCAAACTGGACCACCTGTATGGAAATTTCGACTGGATACGCAATGGTGGAGGTTCCGATGAGGATTATGTGTACGATCTGGTCATGGGAAACAACAACAACCTGTACATAGCCGGTTATTTTCAGGGCGCTGCAGAGGTAGATGGACTTCAACTGCTGGCAACAACCGGCAAAGATGGCTTTTATGCCGAGTTGAATACCGATGGTTTCGCGAATTTAGTTTGGCAAACCGAAGGAGATAATGACGAACAATTATTTTCCATTGCAGTTGATCCCTATAATAATGTTCTTGCGGGAGGGATATTTTACAGCAATATTCATTTTGATGGTGTAGGCGATTTTAATATCGGTACGGATATCGTGGGTACGTTCCTCGTGAAAATGGAAACACAATATACGGTTCCGGAAACAGCGATCGCCATTTCAGTTCCTGCAAACAACCTGCATGTATTTCCAAATCCTGCAACGGAAAGTGTTCTCGTTTCCATAGAAACTGCCGGACTGGATATACAAGCTGTTGACGTGTTGAATATGTTTGGACAACGCGTACTGCATGTTGACGTGCAAAATGAAAATACCGTTCAGATCGACGTAAGTACGCTTCCGGCAGGTCAATATCTGGTCGCTGCTATCTCCACACAAAACACCATAGCAGGCACACAAAACCTTGAAATTATGCATTGAGCCGGGAGATAACGCGTTTTCTTGCTTTAAGGTCCCGTTTGACATGTGTTGGCGGGACCTTTGTATGCAAACCACCAGGCTCCGACTCGCTTCAAAACCTAAGAATGGCGGAAATATTTGCTTGAACACAGACCGGGGAGAAAATACTTTTGTCTTATTAAATCAAAATACAGAAATGAAGAAATTAAACCATTTTTTCCTGATCATACTGACACTCGCAGGTATGCTTGGCTGTCAGAAAGATCCCCTCGGACCGGATGATATCAAATCCAATGTCAAATTGTTGAACATTGATACTCTGGAACAAAAAATATTGGCAGCATATACCGGTAAAAGTGTTGGTATGCAATATATGATAGCACAAAATGGAATACTGGTAAAACAAAATGCCATCGGCATGGCCCGTTTGGATGTGAATTACCCTGCCATGGAATATACCACCACGCATCGCAACGGCGTACACAGCGTGAGCAAAACACTCACTGCTATCGGGCTGGTTTCGGTGCTGGAAGAATACAATATCAGCATTGATGACTGGATATATCCGTATCTGCCGTCCGACTGGTATGTGCATGATGAAGTATTCAATATCACTTTCCGCGAATTGCTTACGCATATGAGTGGTTTGCGTGGCACCGAAGACACCTATGCCGAAATGAAAGATTATATGTGCGATTCCACTTTTGGAACAAAAACATACAGCTACGCAAATATCAATTTTACTTTATGTCGCATTATTATTCCCTTTATTGTGGCCCATGAAGACATGGAGTATTACATACTCAGCGGCCATGCAGATGAATTGCCGCTGGTAACAGCTAACATATATATTGAAGAAATGCGCAACCGTGTATTTATTCCTGCACAGATCGATCCCGATATAGATATGAAAATTTGGGATCAGGATATGGCAGGTGGTGATGCGCACGCGGTATGCTGTTATGACTATACCAATCAGGCTGTTGCCGGTTCACCACACCCCGATTGCACCTTGATCGGTGGCGCAGGCGGATGGTACATGAATTCTGCTGAATTAGGGTCCGTTCTATCCTATTTTTTTGCAGGCTTGCTGCCGGGCGTGGATGCGGATCTTCTGATCGATAATCAATTGGGTATGTATGATATCACTTTATCCGGTCACCGGTTATTTACACATAACGGCGGATCAAATAGTTCTCTCGCTGTGTGGATGCACGTGGAAAAAGAAGACGTGGACATCGTATTCATGTTCAATTCTGATAAAAATGATTTTGACTTTGGACAGATAGAAGAAGATGTTATGCAGATGTACGACGAATCTTTCCTGTAATATATTTCAGTGGCATAAAGAGGTCCGCGGGGATATTCCTGCGGACTTCTTTATTACAGATCAAGCACATAGGTAGAGGTGCTCACCGCACCTAAAATGCCAAAGCCGTTCTCAATATTGTTATAAATGATAACAGGTTCACTAAAAGGGTTATCGCCATTCGTATTTTGGAGATTAGAAGTGGTCAGATAAGTGTAATATCCGGTGGAGATATGATTCAGTTCAATGATAAATTGCGGATCAACAACAAATTCGGTCGGGATCTCCAGCAAACTAACGATCAGCCTTTTATGTTCACCGGCAAAGCTGATATCATTGAAATACGCTTCGTTGCATAAGGTGATGGTTCCATCGTCATTCGTTCCGCCTAAATTAAAATCGCCATTCAAAACAAATGCTGCATCTGAAGTGCTGAAGCAGGTATACGTTTCGCTGAAGGCATCGGTGTAAGTGATCTCCAGGCTGTAAAAATCATCTCCCGGTATATCTGTAAAATCAATGGCGAGCTGGTAATGCGGAACAACCGTGTCGATCACATAATAATTGCCGAATGAATCGATAACACTGTATGACACGGGAAAAAATATGGTGTCCAGAATGGAAACCTGTTCAATGGAAACCTCTTGCGGTATCACTGTTTCCGCATATGCGGTGGTATGTCCTTCTGCCGCAACTTCCACTTTGATGACATCTCCTGCTGCAGCTTGTAATACATCTTTATCCAGGTAATAATATCCTTCTATGGTGTGGTTCATGAATGCGATGAAATTTCCGTTCCGGTAAATGGAAACCTGTGCGTCGCTTACTTCTTCCGGATCGAATCCGATGCTCAATGGATCAATGCTCAGGGTAACATGTACTTCCAGAGATGTATCGGCTTGCACCACTGCCGAAACCACCAACATGTTTTCCTGTGTATCCACGTCGAAGAACACGGTTTTTTCACAGCGTACAACAGCAAACCAAAGTGTCAAACCAAGCAAAATGCCTGCTGTATTTCTAAGCAAATGATTATTTGATGTATATCTCATATTACCAATCGAAAGCAAAACTGATATAAGGAATAACAGGAAATAAACTTACCTGCCGGTACTGATTTGTATTGCTGGCAAAGTCATAGGTCTGATAAATAAAGAATGGATTTAAACGATTGTATGCATTATACGCTCCGAAATGCCAGGTATAATTCCAGTGCTCCTTGTATTTATGCAGCGCGATGTTCAGGTCCAGGCGATGATAATCGGATAAACGGTAATCATTGCGACCGATGTACGCATATAACTCCTGGCCATATAAACCGGCATATTTTGCCACCGGCAGGGATACGGGCTGTCCGCTGGAATATACCCAGGAACCGGAAAAATCAATTCTTTTGTTCAGGGTGTAGATCGCAGCGACTTCCAGATCGTGTCGGCGATCATATTTATAAGGGAAGACATTACCCAGGTTGATGGTCGGGAATTGCCTGTTACTCCACGACAAAGTATATCCTATCCAACCGGTGAGCCTGCCTTCTTTTCGCTGCACAAAAAATTCTACGCCATACGCCCAGCCTTCACCGCTTTCTACTTTTTCTTCCCAACCGCGCAATCCTTCATATAAATAATTGGAACCATCCTTATATTCTATAATATGGTTCATTTTTTTGTAATAGGTTTCCACGCTTACCTCATATGCCTTGTGATAGGTATATGCCATACCCAATGCACCTTGTATGGCGATCTGTGGTTTTACACTGTCTGTTGCCGGTACCCACAGATCAGTGGGAAGCCCTATGCCGCTGTTCGTCAACAAATGGATGTATTGTGTCATCGTACAGAAAGATGCTTTCAAGGACAGGTCCTGATTGACTAAATAACGCGCGCTTATCCGGGGTTGTATGCTGCCATATACTTTTTCATTTACCAGAAAACCCGATGCATGTAAGCCGACATTTACTTTCCACAACTCATTCAATTTCCAGTCGTCTTCAATATATAAGTCGCTTTCCGTTGCGCGTATATTTTCCGATTCCAGAACAAAATCTTCGTCTATATAATTATCATCATCTGATTCAAATTGCGTGGCACCCGGCTGGAAAGTGTGATAGGTAATTCCTGCTCCGTATTTAATGTAATGGTCGGGTGAAGGGATATAATCCAGGTCATATTTAATTGCCCAGTCGTAAATGCCGGAATAATATTCAAAGCCCAGATAGGTATCCGGTTTATTTTTATTCAACTCGGTAATGTTGCTGTAGATGTCGAATTTGTAATCGGTAAAGGTGGTTGTCAGATTGCTGAACAATTTTGGCGAAAAACCGTGATTCCAGCGCGCAACTGCCGTTGCATTTCCCCAGTAAATACCGTTGCGCTCTTCGTGATAGGTATCTTCATCGTATTCATAATCGAAGTTGAAATATGCTTTATCCCTTCCGAAATATCCGCTCAGATAAAGTCTGTCTTTATCGGATAAGGTATAATTTATTTTTGCATTGAGATCGTAGAAATAATAACCGCTTTGCTCTCCGCCCTGTAATGCGATAATGGGCCTTGCGATCAGATCGACATAGGTGCGTCGTGCAGAAACGATAAAAGAAGATTTCTTTTTTTGTAGCGGACCTTCCAGCGTTAAGCGCGAAGCAATGATACCCACCGATCCGCTGCCATGTATCTCTTCTTCATTTCCTTCTTTCATGCGTATATCAATAACACCGGAAAGTCTGCCACCGTAACGCGCGGGAAATCCGCCTTTAACCAGAGTGACCTTGTTGATCGCATCGGCATTGAATACAGAGAAAAATCCGAACAGATGGGATGCATTATATACAGGAACACCATCGAGTAAAATAAGATTTTGGTCCGGTGATCCGCCGCGGATATAAATACCACTCATGCCTTCGGTTCCACCGGATACACCGGGCAATAATTGCAGCGCTTTCAATACATCCACTTCACCTAAAAATGCAGGCAGTGCTTTTATTTGTTCAATAGGAATTTCTACCGTACTCATCTGTGTGCGCTCCTGAAAATGTTCAGTATTGGAATCGGCATGTATCACCACCACATCCAATAGAATGGATGATTGTAAACGGATATTGAGAACGGTATCTTTATTTAAGTAGAATTTTCTGACCTCTGTATTAAATCCTACATACACAAAACGAAGATCCACTGTATCCTCCGGAAGGGTCAGACTGAAAAAACCATATTCGTTGGAAACGGTACCGTTAAAATCTTTTGCATTGTAGATCGTCGCATTGATGAGTTTTTCACCGGTGCCACTTTCGCTCACATACCCGCTGATGGTATGTGATTGTGCACGCAACGGCTGATTGGTAATGCTGATCAGCACAGTAAAAAAGATGTTTCTGAGGAGCCTGCGGTGCATGTGGTAAAGGTAGCCAATTAATGTGGTCGTGCGGCGCTGCGCACAACTGCGTTTCATTAAAAATAAGACCGGAAGATGCATCTGCTTCCTCCGGCCTGATATATTTTACCTGTTCCTTACAAACTGAGATAGGTGTCATTGTAATCATCCATGGCATCTTCCATAGTGCATTTTAACGTTTGCATGGCTTGTAACAACATCGCTTCATCAGAAGGGAAGGGGAGTGGTTTACCCCCCAGTTTGTTTTTTGATTCCTGTGACAGGGCTTCGTAATACCCGGTTGCAGTTGCATAGTAATTGGTAAATAGGCCATCGCTTTTTATCGGCACTGTTTTTAACACCCGGCCACTTGCATCCATGTACCGCAATTCACCTTGAATCGTCGCCACTTTTTCCTGCCAGGTTTCGGTAACATATGCATTGATGATCTTATACACCGGCGTGCGTACCGGGTTGCCTAAACTGTCGGTTACAATATTTCCTTTGTCGTCATACACATTCTCCCAATGGTCAACTATCTCTTTGCTGTCGGTATAATTCTTCGTACTGATCTTTTCCGGAAAGGATTCCAGATATTCAATGCTCAGCATGAGTACCATGTCCACTTCCTCTTCGGGAATATCAGCTGCCATATGGTACCAGTTGCCATAGCTATCGCCTATGAGCAAATTATCCATCGTATTGATGAGCTCATAGGTGAGCACTTTATTGGAATTGTTCCTGGTGGTGAACAGTACCTGATTCGTACCTAAGGAGGCAGCCTTGTCCATCAAGTCCTTGGTGTCCTTATAGGTGGTGTAGTACCTGTTGATCTTTTGCAGGTTGTAGTAAGCCTCCCGCGCTTTGTACTTGTCGCCGGTTTCCAGCTTATCACTTGCCAGTGCATACCAGTAGGCCGATGCATTTTGTTTGGCCGTATTGATACCGCTTACCACATTCACCATATTGAACTCTGCATCCCGCTCCTCTTGGCCCACATACAATGGCAGGAGGGGAGATATCTTGTTCTGGCGACGTGCGATCTCCTGATACAGATCGTAGATATCGTCCCAACGGTCGGGGCGGCCTTCCTTATGCAGGGCATCGATCATCGTCAGATCTTCGCCGTTGGCACGGCGAAATGCCTCCTCCAGGAGCAGGATATGATCATTATCGTCCGGATTCCGGACCAGTTTCTTGACTGCTATGTCAATGGCTTCGTCATAGTCGCCTTTACGGAACTGTTTTTCTGCCGCTTTACAGCCTGCCAGCACCGATATTGCCAATACCACAGAGATTACGTTTCTTAGCATATTGCCTCCGCTTTCCCGTAAAGATTAAAAAACTGTGCCACGAATAATGCGCTGAGTAGGTAAATCGTGTATAGGTTGTGAACAAGCAGTCCGATTGAATTTAGACACAGTCTAAACTAGTACTTGAAAAATGCCTCAAACCCTTGCTGTCATTGAATTTGAGCATCCAATGATATTCCTTAATTTTTTTTAAAACTTTTGTCAAACTTTTGGACTCTGGTATTTAGCTTTGCACGGGTTTTTTAGACCATTTCATTTCTTTTAACCATAAAAAACAGGATTGTGCTGCATCTGAAGCCGTCGACTATCACACGCCTCCTAACACCATTTCTCCTTGTTACCTTATTATTTGCCGCAAACACGTCATTTGCCGGCGACGCGGAGGGGAAAGTTCTATTCCAGAGCAATTGTCAGAGGTGCCACCTCATTGATAAAAAGATGACCGGTCCGGCCCTCGCGGGTGTGCGCAGCCGCTGGTCAGATTCCACAAACATTTACAAGTGGGTAAAGAATTCTGCGGCATTTCTCGCCACCGGCGACAAATATGCCAATGACCTGAAAAGGGAATACAAGAGCGATATGCCTGCTTTCCCGCAGCTGAAAGATCAGGACATTGCCGACATCCTGGTGTATATCGATGCGGAAACAAAAAGGCTGGAAGAAGCAAAGAGTGCTGTTGCACAGGGACCTGTTACCGGCACAGAAACAAAAAAAGACAATACCACCTTATACTGGATACTCATTATCGCATTGCTGTTCATCGCCGTAATCCTGGCGCGTGCAGTGCGTTACCTCGACGGCATGGTGCGTCAGAAATTTGATGAACCCGAGGCCGACAAAACACCTTTCTGGAAAAAGAAGAAATATCGCCCGCTGGTGGGTCTTATTGTTCTGGCCTTCCTCTGTTTGCTGAGTGTGGCCATGTGGAACAGCGCAACTTCCCTGGGTCGCCAGAAAGATTACTCCCCGGAACAACCTATTGCATTCTCCCATAAGGTGCATGCAGGTATAAACCATATCGATTGTAAATACTGTCACGTTGGCGCTGAACGCGGTAAAGCTGCGGTCATCCCTTCGCTGAGTATCTGTATGAATTGCCACTATAATATTCAGGGAGTGAATGGTAAAGATCCCGAATATCCGAAAGCAGTATATGACAAAGAGATCGCCAAGATCTACAGCTATATTGGATTCGACCCCGCATCCAATACCTATGTGAATCCGCCCAAACCGATCGAATGGGTGAAGATCCACAACTTGCCCGACCATGTGTACTTCAATCACAGTCAGCACGTAAAAGTTGCCGGCGTGGAATGTCAGACATGTCATGGTCAGATACAGGAAATGGATAAGGTTGCGCAGATCGAGAACCTTTCGATGGGATGGTGCGTGAACTGTCACCGCAATACCGCAGTGAACTTTGAAGGCAACGACTTCTATAAACCATATGAAGTGTTACATGAAAAATTGAAGAACGGTGAGATCGATGCAGTGCATGCTGTAGATATCGGATCCACCGAATGTCAAAAATGTCACTATTAATACGCAAAGAAATTAATAAACCATTCTAACCATTACCACATGGCAGAAAAGAAATATTGGAAAGGGATCGAAGAGTTGAACAGAGATCCGGAATTTATTCAGATCGCTGAACAAGAATTCAACGAAGAGATTCCGGTAAACTTTTTTGATGAGCAAAACGAGACCCTGCACAGTTCGCGTCGCGACTTTTTAAAAATGGTGGGATTCAGCCTTACCGCTGCAACAGTAGCCGCAGGTTGTGAGATCCCCGTTCGTCGTGTCGCTCCTTATGTGTTCAAACCGGAAGACATCACACCGGGTGTTGCAACATGGTATGCATCATCTTATATCAATGGCGGTGACTATTGCAGCATCCTGGTGAAAACACGTGAAGGTCGCCCGATCAAGATCGAAGGAAATACAGAATCCAAGATCACAAAAGGCGGAACTTCTGCCCGTGTTCAGGCGAGTGTGCTCAGTTTGTATGACACTTATCGCCTGCGCAATCCGATGGTTAAAGGCGATCGCGGTTTCAAAGATGTCACCTGGGATGAAATGGATAAGGCGATCATGGGTAAAATGGAAGCTAATCCTTCCGCATCCGTGCGCATCCTTGCAGGAACTATCATCAGCCCTTCGACAATGGCGGTGATCGAAAAATTCAAAGAAAAATATACAGATACAGCATTGCATATGTATGATGCTGTTTCATACAGTGGTATGTTGATGGCGAATGAAATGCAATTCAAGCAAGCCGCCATTCCTGATTATCACTTCGATAAAGCAAATGTTATTGTGAGCATTGATGCCGATTTCCTCGGCACCTGGATCTCACCGGTAGAATACACCAAAGGATATGTGAAAGGCCGCAAAGTGTCGAAAGAAAATGCGAACATGAGCCGTCACTATCAATTTGAAAGCCGCATGTCGCTCACAGGTTCAAATGCAGATTACAGGATTCCTGTAATGCCTTCGGAACTCGGTATCGTGGCATTGAATCTGCTCGACGCTATTACAGGCGGCAGCGCAAGTGGTGGTGCGCAATTGAAAGACGGCGCCGCCACCCAACGCGTGCAAGAAGCTGCGGCACAATTAAAAGCAAATGCCGGCCGCTCTTTAGTGGTTAGCGGTTGCAACGACACGCATGTGCAAATGGTAGTAAATGCCATCAACCAGGCATTGGGTAATTACGATAAAACACTTTTCTTCAATCATGCGAACATGTTGCGGAAAGGTATGGATAATACCATCAGTGATCTGATCACCGAACTCAACGCCGGTAAAGTTGGCACACTCATCGTTTACCATTGTAATCCGGTGTATGACCATCCGATGGGCGAGGAGCTGAAAGCGGCCATGGAAAAAGCGGGCATGTGTATCTCCTTCTCCGGTACTATAGATGAAACTACAGATTGCTGTACTTATCTCTGTCCGGATCATCATTACCTCGAATCATGGAATGATGCAGAACCCAAAAAGGGATATTATTCATTCGCACAACCTACCATCCATAATTTATTTGATACCCGTCAGGCGCAGGACACATTGTTGACCTGGAGCGCTGCCGGAACGGATTATCATACCTTCATGATGAACCGCTGGATGCAGACAGAAATGGCCGGATCAGCAGATGCATTTAATACTGCATTGCAAAACGGTTTACATCAGCCCGGGGGCATGCGCAACATGGAAAATGCCATGGAAAGTATCGCAGCCGCTATCATGGGTGATGCTGCTGTGGATACCGGCAATATGGATGTTTCTGCAGCTGCTTCTGCCATTAAAGAAATGGCATCCAAAGCATCCGGTATTGAAGTGCAATTATATGAGAGTGTTGCCATCGGTGATGGCCGCTATGCCGATAACCCATGGTTACATGAGATGCCCGATCCGGTGTCTAAGATCACCTGGGGAAATTATTTGAATGTTTCTCCGAGCTGGGCCCGCGAACAGGATCTGATGCACGGTGATGTGGTAACGCTGAAAGTGGGTGATAAATCTGTGTTGATCCCTGTTGCCATCCAACCCGGACAGGCAAAAGGATCTGTTTCTGTTGCCCTCGGTTACGGAAGGACCAAGATCGGCAAAGGCGGCATCGATATAGGTGTGAAAGTTGCACATCTGGCCGACGCCTCCGGCGAATGCATCAGCTATATGTTATCCGGTGCGGAAATATCCAAGACCGGTGAGAACATAAAACTGGCTGCAACCCAAACGCATTTCAGTTTAAATGACGGATTGGCATCACGCCGCATTGTAAAAGAGACCACATTAGCAGAATATAAAAAGAACGAAGCTGCCGGCAATGAAGATCGTGCAGAAGCATTGGGTTGGAAAGATGTGACCTTCTACCCGGATTATTTCGGCAAGAAGAACGGACTGAACTGGGGTATGAATATCGACCTCAACTCCTGTATCGGTTGCGGCGCATGTGTGGTAAGTTGTAATGCAGAAAATAATATTCCTGTTGTTGGTCGCGATGAAGTGATCCGCGCACATGAGATGCACTGGATGCGTATCGACCGCTATTATGCAGGTGACCCGGAAAATCCGGAAGTGGTTTATCAACCGATGTTGTGTCAGCAGTGCGAAAATGCACCTTGCGAAAACGTTTGTCCGGTTGGTGCAACGAACCAAAGTTCAGAAGGCTTCAACCAAATGGCATATAACCGTTGTATCGGAACGCGCTATTGTGCGAACAACTGTCCGTATAAAGTGCGTCGTTTCAATTGGTTCGACTACGGTGGAGCAGATACATTTGGTTCTATGAACGATCCGCACGAAACAGCTGATCGCGGTTTATTTGAAGATCTGACACGCATGGTGCTGAATCCGGATGTTACCGTTCGCGCGCGTGGTGTGATGGAAAAATGTAGTTTCTGTGTGCAGCGTATTCAGGAGGCAAAACTCGCGGCGAAAAAAGAAAATCGTCCCTTGCAGGATGGTGAATTCCGCGTGGCTTGTCAGAGTGCTTGTCCTGCCGATGCGATCACCTTTGGCAATGTGTACGACGAGAATGCGGCCATTTCAGTTGCTGCACGCGATGCGCGCACCTATGGTATTCTGGAAGAATTCCACTGGATGCCTTCGGTATTATATAAAGTAAAAGTGCGCAATAAAGACAAGGCAGATCACCACAATGAAGAAGCTTTGGATATAATGGATTTATATAATTATAAATAATTAAAAGATCATGTTCGTATCACCTTTAAGGGAACCACTAATACAGGGGAACAAAACCTACAAACAGATCAGCGATGATATCTGTGCGCCGGTGGAAAGCAAACCGTCCAGACCATGGATGATTGCCACTACACTGGCTGGATTGTTGGCGCTGAACGGTTTTGTTATGATTGGACTTACCATTACCTATGGTATCGGGTTGTGGGGTTTGAACAAGACGGTCGGTTGGGCCTGGGACATCACCAACTTCGTTTGGTGGATCGGTATCGGTCACGCGGGAACACTTATTTCTGCGATCCTTTTGCTCTTCCGTCAAAAATGGCGCACAGGCGTTAACCGCTCTGCGGAGGCCATGACCATCTTTGCGGTAATGTGTGCGGGTTTATTCCCCATCATCCACATGGGTCGCGTTTGGTTGGCCTTCTTCATCTTCCCTTATCCGAATACACGTGGTCCGGTTTGGCCGAACTTCAACTCCCCGCTGTTGTGGGACGTGTTCGCGATCTCGACGTATTTCACCGTTTCCCTGGTGTTCTGGTATACCGGTCTTATTCCTGATCTCGCCATGATCCGCGACAGGGCGACCGGTTTGCGCAAGCGTATATATAATGTGTTCTGTTTCGGATGGAGAGGAACTGCAAAGAACTGGCAGCGTTTTGAATCCATTTCACTGGTATTGGCAGGTTTGAGTACGCCGCTGGTACTTTCCGTGCACACCATCGTATCCTTCGACTTTGCCACATCTGTCATCCCCGGTTGGCATACCACGATCTTCCCGCCTTATTTCGTTGCGGGTGCGATCTTCTCCGGTTTCGCCATGGTGTTAACGCTTATGTTGGTGGTGCGCAAAGTATTCAACCTCACTGAGTATATCACGATATCCCATATAGAATCGATGAATAAGATCATCATCCTCACCGGTTCTATCGTTGGTGTGGCTTATATCACGGAATTATTTACCGCATGGTATTCGCAAAATCAATATGAACAATATGCATTCATCAACAGAAGTACAGGACCTTACTGGTGGAGTTACTGGGGTATGATGACATGTAACGTGGTTTCTCCGCAGTTATTCTGGATAAAAAAATTGCGCAGAAGTATCGTGTTCACCTTCTTTATGTCGGTATTCATCAACGTGGGTATGTGGTTCGAGCGTTTTGTGATCATCGTTACTTCCTTGCACCGCGATTATATTCCGTCCAGCTGGACCATGTATTATCCGACCTATGTCGAGATATTCATATACATGGGAACGCTCGGATTTTTCATGACGCTCTTCCTCATTTTTGCCAAGGTAGCCCCGGTTATCGCGGTGGCGGAGGTCAAGGCTATCCTGAAAACGGCAGGGAATCAGTATATAGGCGATGGTACAAAACACGAGAACGAACAACATCATTAAAGGATAATATTTTAAACACTATTTGCAGATGGCAAATAAAAAGATCATATACGGATTATACGACGACGAGGTGACACTCATTAAGGCAGTGAAAACTGTCCGTGCTGAGGGCCTCAAGATCGACGATTGCTATACGCCTTTCCCGGTACACGGATTGGATGATGCGATGGGTTTGCGCATGACGCGTTTGCACAGTGCCGGATTTATTTTCGGTGCAACAGGCACGCTCACTGCACTCACTTTCATCCTGTGGGTGACCACCAATAACTATCCGATAGATTACGGTGGAAAGCCTTATCTCTCGTTACCGGCTTGGATACCGATCACTTTCGAGTTGACCGTGTTGTTTGCATCGGTTGGTATGTTTCTGACCTATTTATATCTGAACAGACTGGCACCCGGTGTTAAACCCGATATTGTTGATGAGCGCACCACCAGCCATTTATTTGCGGTATCTCTCGAAATTGATGACCACACGAGCGATCAGAAAAAAGAAGATATACGCAAAGTGTTGACAGGAAGCGGCGCCGTAGAAGTGCACGAGAAAGAATTATAAGACACCATAAAAAACATAGAATGGTTACGACAAAATATATCAGGTTGGTTTTGGCAGCAGGCATGCTCGGCATGGTGTTCACCGGCTGTAAAAAAGCAAGCGGTGATTATCCGGGCGACCAATATACCTTCGATATGATCAGTTCACGTGCATATGAAACGTATGCACTCAATACTGAAATGCCGGACAGCATGAGCGCACTATTGCCTGTGCAGGGAACAGTGCCTTATGTGGGAAATGCCATAGCAGGTACTGCAGGCGACAGCACAGATCGCACGATAAATCTTCCCTATAATATTCCCAATACGCCGGAAGGATATGAAATGGCAGCAACCGCCATCAGCAGTCCGCTCGATCAGAAAGATCCCAAAGTGATCGCTCAGGGTCAACATTTTTTTGTTATTTATTGCGCCATTTGTCACGGCGTGGAAGGAAATGGCAAAGGAACGATCGTGGTGAATGAAAAATATTCTGCGATACCTCCTTCTTATTACGATCCGGCGATCCTGGCATTGCCCGATGGAAAAATGTTCCATACGCTGACCTACGGTAAAGGTGCGATGCAAACATATGCATTTGCCTTATCGAAAAAAGAGCGTTGGGAAGTGATCGCATATATCAATTCATTGCAGGATGCATATGTGGCCGCAAACCCTGTAAATAATTAAGTCGAATAATCAATACGAAAACAGAGAATCGAATGAACGGCTCAAATTCTTTTAATTACACATCGAAACTCAGGAACCTGTTCCTGGTGATCTTTATTGCAGGCCTGTTGCTGACCATTGTCGGTATGGCTACAGGCGCATCCATGGATCGCTTCTGGTCGAATTACCTGTTGGACACGGTTTTCTTCCTGGGTATTTCCGTATTGGCTGTGTTCTTTCTCGCAGCGCATCAGATCGCGATGGCCGGTTGGTATGTTACGATCAAACGCGTGCCCGAAGCGGTGACACAATTTGCCAAAGTAGGTGGCGTGTTGATGCTGGTGGTCGTTTTCGGTGTGATATTCGGATATCATGATCTGTATCATCATTGGAATAACCCATTCGTTAAAGAACAACGTGTTACACCTGCAGAGTTGAATGATTATGTTGCCGAATTGGATGCAAAGGGTGAAACCGGTGAACATATAAAGGATTATCACAGAAAATGGCAGGAATTTCAATATGATCAGCCCGCCGATAAAGTGGAACATCAGATAACTGAAGAACATACTGTAGAGGAAGTGGTTGGTGAAGATGGTATGGTTACAAATCCGTACTATGACAAGCTCATTGACGGGAAAAGTTCTTATTTGAGTGTTGGATTCTGGTCAACCCGTTCCATTGCTTATATCGTATTGTGGGTAATGGTCGCCATCATGCTGCGCAGGTTTTCCTTGCGCGAGGATATGGAAGGCGGTACTGCATGGTATATGCGCACTAAATTCTGGTCGGCTATTTTCCTGGTGATCTGGGCAGTGTCTTCGTCTACCATGGCATGGGACTGGGTGATGTCACTCGATCCGCACTGGTACAGCACCTTATTCGGCTGGTATAATTTTATTTCCTTGTGGGTGGCCAGTATCTGTACCATCCTCCTGATACTTATTTATCTCAAACGCCAGGGATATCTGCCCGAAGTGAATGCGAACCACCTGCATAACTTAGGTTTGTATGCCTTTGGTTTCAGCGTGTTCTGGACATATCTCTGGTTCAGCCAGTTCATGTTGATCTGGTACGGAAATATTCCGGAAGAAACACGTTGGTTCCTCGACAGGGCAAGGACTGATTTCAGAGGTTTGTTCTATGCAAATCTGATGATCAACTTCTTCTTCCCCTTCCTGGTGCTCATGCGCAGAGATGCTAAGCGCGACATGAACGTTCTCACCATTGTGGGAGTTGTTCTTATATTGTCACACTGGCTGGATTTCTTCTGCATGATCATGCCGGCGACTATGGGCGAAGCATGGAGCTTCGGCATATTGGAAATAGGCATGTTCCTGTTATTTGCAGGTATTTTCCTGTTGTTCGTATTCAGGGAATTATCCAAAGCGCCCCTTGTGGCAACGAATCATCCTTTACTCAGAGAAAGTCTTGAACATCATATATAAATCAAAACAATGGCTACCGGTTGGTTGATATTTATTGCAATTCTGTTGATCGTTGTTGTCCTGTTCCAGGTGACCAGAACACTCGATCTCGTAGGTCAGTTGCGCGGCGGCGAACGCACCACTGTCGAAATGACGAAATTCCATGCGATACTCAGTATCCTTTTTATCGTATTGGGCATTTTCGGTTTTTTCTGGTGTTTTCCGCACTTCAGCGACAGACTGGTGAATCATAACTCTTCAGTACATGGCGCACTGATACACCGCATGTTCCTCATCACCTTATATGTGACCGGGATCGTGTTCGTGATCACGAATATTTTGTTGTTCTTTTTTGCGTATATGTATCGCCATCGCCCCGGAAACAAGGCCGTGCATTTTGCGCATAGCAATAAGCTGGAGTTCATCTGGACCATCATCCCGACCATCGTTTTGACAGGTTTGGTTGTTTTTGGTTTACAGGCTTGGACATCTATCATGGGCAAGGCAGAAGATTCTTCCTTAAATATTGAAATGACCGGTCAGCAGTTCTTTTGGACCTGCCGTTACCCCGGTCCTGATGGTCACCTGGGTCCGCGCGATAATGACCTCATCTGTCCGGATAATCCACTGGGCATTGTTACGATCGAGTGGGTGGAACACCGCAAAGTGACACTCGCCGGCAGTTCAAAGCTCAATGAGAAAGGGGAGATAGAAAAGCTCAAAGAAAGATCAGAAGAGATACAAGGATTGCTTGCAGGTTACGAACAATTTATTGCCTCTTCTCCGAATAAATACAAAGTAGCTGCGGTGAAAGATACGGTGGACATGCTGGAAGATGAACTGGACCGTATACCGGAAAAAATAAAGATCCGCGAGAAATGTCTTACGCGTTTGGAAGGCAAATACACGCCGGATTATTATAAACAGCACAGCGAAGAACTGACCTGGGGTTATGATGATCCGATGCCGACAGAAATACATTTACCTGTTGGTGAAGAAGTGCTGGTGAAGATCACTGCTCTGGATGTGCTGCACAACTTTTATGTTCCTTATATGGATGTGAAAATGGATGCTGTGCCGGGTATGCCCACCAGCTTCAAATTCACACCTACCATCACTACAGAAGATAAGCGCAAAGAGATCTCTGAAAATCCGGCATGGCAGGTAACAGAGGAAGGTGATGATGCACCGCGTTGGACGAAATTCAATTATGAAGTAGCCTGTGCTGAATTATGCGGTGTGGGACACAGCGCAATGAGATATATCATTGTGGTGGAAACACGCGACGATTATGATAAATGGCTCGCTGAACAAAGCAGTAAATGGAGTCAGGTATATAGCAGTTTGAAATTGGAAAATGGATTTACGCAGTTCGCACCTAAAATAGAAACGCCCGCAACTCCGGAAGTTGCTGCCGATTCTACCGGTGCACAAACAGCGTTAAACGGAAATTAATAAAGCAGAAATCTGAACGATATGTCATCAGAAACTACATTGCATCAGGCACACGTTGATACCCACGAGCATGGTCATGGTCACGACGATCATCACCATCATCAGAGTTTTATACGCAAGTATATTTTCAGTGAGGATCATAAGACCATCTCAAAACAATTCCTTATCACAGGGATCTTTTGGGCAGTTGTGGGCGGATTGCTTTCGGTATTATTTCGTATCCAATTAGGTTATCCGGATGCGGACCTTACCTGGATGAAACCTTTCCTTGGAAAGTGGATCACCGAAGAAGGACAGATCGCACCGGAATTCTATAACGCATTGATCACGATGCATGGTACCATTCTGGTGTTCTTCGTATTGACCGCAGGACTCTCCGGTACTTTCTCCAACTTCCTCATCCCCTTGATGGTGGGAGCTAGAGATATGGCTTCGGGATTTTTGAACATGTTGTCCTACTGGTTCTTCTTTTTATCCAGTGTGGTCATGTTCGTATCGTTTTTCCTGGCAACAGGGCCTGCATCCGGCGGATGGACGGCGTATCCACCACTTAATGCACTGCATGATGCCGCGGCGGGGTCGGTGCTCGGGGTCGATTATTGGCTGGTCAGTATGGCACTGTTCATCGTTTCTGCCTTGCTGGGTGGCTTGAACTATATCACTACCGTGATCAACCTGCGCACAAAGGGCATGAAGATGTTCCGTTTGCCGCTGCCTATTTGGGCTTTCTTCCTGACAGCAGTTATCGGTGTACTTTCTTTCCCGGTATTATTGTCTGCAGCTATCTTATTATTATTCGACAGAAATCTGGGTACCAGTTTTTATCTCGATCAAATAAACCTGGGCGGTGAACCGCTTGCGAACTCCGGAGGTAGTCCGATCCTCTATCAACACTTGTTCTGGTTCCTCGGGCACCCGGAAGTATATATCATCATTTTGCCGGCGATGGGTATCGTCTCGGAAGTGCTGTCGGTGCATTCGCGAAAACCTATTTTCGGTTATACGGCGATGATCTATTCGCTGCTGGCCATCACCGTGCTTTCCTTTATCGTTTGGGCGCACCACATGTTCATGACGGGTATGAATCCATTCATCGGATCCATCTTTGTGATCTTCACACTGATCATTGCGGTGCCATCGGCGATCAAGGTATTTAACTGGCTAACTACTTTGTGGCGGGGAGATATACATCTCAATCCGCAAATGTTATTCGCCATTGGATTTGTATCGCTATTCATATCGGGGGGCTTGACGGGGATATTCCTCGGCAACTCTTCTATCGATGTGCAGTTGCACGACACCTATTTTGTCGTCGCGCACTTCCATCTGGTAATGGGGGTAGCCGCATTCTTCGGAATGTTTGCGGGTATTTATCATTGGTTCCCGAAAATGTTCGGAAGGTATATGAATCAAACTTTGGGATATATTCATTTCTGGGGTACCATATGTGCGGCTTATCTGATTTTCTTCCCGATGCACTTTGAATTATCCCTGCCGAGAAGATATTATACACACAGCGGTTTTGAAACTTTCAGCGGATTTGAAACACTGAATATGTTCATATCTACGGTGGCTATCATTTCCTTCGCATTACAATTGTTATTCGTATTCAACTTCTTCTACAGCATTTGGTATGGCAGAAAAGTGCGTGAAAAAAATCCGTACAATGCGAATACGCTGGAATGGACAGCACCGATACGCCCCGGTCACGGAAACTGGCCCGGCGAAATTCCGGAAGTATACCGCTGGCCTTATGATTACAGCAAGCACGGACGCGATCATATCATGCAAACCGAGCCGCTTACGGAAGATGAGTTGGCACATGGTGAACATGGTGATGAACACGATAGTGATATCATTCAAAAAGACGAACACGATCATCCTAACGATCATTGATCTGTAAATGCCGAAAGGAACTACCATAACAAATAGCGGTTCACGCAGTGCTTTTGCGGGAAAACTCCGGGATTATTTTATTCTGGTGAAATTCCGTTTGAGTTTTATTGTTGTGTTCAGCGCCGGTATAGGATATTTATTTGCTGATGGTGCACATGGTCCCTTCTGGATGTTCCTGTTGGGGGGATTTTTGATTACCGCAGCCTCTAATACGATCAATCAGATCATTGAATCCGATACCGACAAATTAATGGCGCGCACGGCTAACAGGCCGCTTGCTGCAGGGCGCATGCAAAATACCGAAGCGATCATCGCTGCCGGTATCATGGCTTTCAGCGGCATCGCTATTTTGTGGTTTTTCTTCAATGCACTCAGCGCACTCTTAGGTGCCATGTCGTTGATCAGCTATGCATTCATTTATACCCCGATGAAGAAAGTGTCACCGCTGGCAGTATTTATTGGTGCATTTCCGGGGGCTATGCCTCCCCTGATCGGTTGTGCAGCAGCAGAGGGCACCATACTGGACAGCGCATTATTATTATTTGCCGTTCAATTCATGTGGCAATTCCCGCATTTCTGGAGCATTGCCTGGGTGAGTTATGATGATTATGCCAAAGCCGGATTTCACTTATTGCCCACACATTCGGGTAAATCGAGATCTTCGGCAGCACATATTGTGATGTATACCCTGTTGACCATACCGGTGAGTTTGTTGTTGTATGCATTGGGATATACAGGCATGGTTTCAGCGATCATAGTTGCAGTTGCCGGCATTTTATTTTTATATCAATCGTTCAGATTATATATGTCCTGTGATGTGAAACACGCACGCAGTTTAATGTTTGGCAGTTTTTTATATCTGCCGGTAGTTTTGATCGCATTATTAATGGATAGGATCTGATATGGCATTTACAATACATAAACGCTACATAGTTCACCCGCACAAATTTGTGTTGTGGCTGGCTATTGTATCGGCAATCATGATCTTCGCCGCATTTACGAGTGCGTATGTGGTGAAGAAAGGAGATACAAAGGCATGGCAGGATATTGCGTTACCGCATATTTTCACGATCAGCACCATGGTGATCGTGTGCAGCAGTTTATTTATGCATGCCGCTTACCTTTCTTTTATCAAAGGTAAACTCATGGTATTCCGCAGTATGATGCTGCTGACCTTCCTCACGGGTGCGACCTTTCTCATTTTACAGATCATGGGTTGGATCGAGCTGACAGGTCAGGGTGTCAATTTAAAAGGTAATGTGGCAGGATCATTTATTTATGTGATCAGTGGTGCACACTTTGTGCATGTCCTGGGTGGTGTGATCGCTTTGCTGATATTTTCTGTCATCACCTGGACAAAATATTCAACAGCATCTCTGATGGATCCCGAAACGTACAGTGCACGTAAAACCGGCGTCGAAATAATGATGACCTACTGGCATTTCGTAGACTTCCTGTGGGTGTATTTATTCTTTTTCTTTATATTGAACAGATAAAATAAGGTACATTGGAAACAACAACAACATCTGTAACTAGTGCAAAGGAACTGTGGAATGGTGGTGATTCCCCATTCAGGGTCAGCTACGGGAAGATCATGATCTGGTATTTCCTGATCAGCGATACCTTCTCATTTGCAGGCTTGCTTATTTCCTACGGAGCGATCCGTTCCAGTCAGCCGAAACATGATGCGCTCAATCCGCATTCCTGGCCCGATCCGAACGAGGTGTTCAATGCCGGTCCGGGATTTCATCATGCACCGCTTGTTTTCGTGACCTTTATGACCTTCACCCTTATCGTGAGTTCCGTTACTATGGTGCGCGCGGTGCAGGAAGGCCATTATATGAATCGTGCGGGTGTTATGAAATGGCTCGGATGGACCATTCTCGGTGGTTTGACCTTCGTATTGAGTCAGGCTTGGGAGTGGACGCACCTGATCCATGAAGGCATGAACCCTATGAGTAACCCCTTCGGTGCTTCTGCATTTGGTGCTTTGTTCTTCCTGATCACCGGTTTCCACGGATTCCACGTGAGTGTGGGTGTATGTATGAACACCTGGGCGCTTATTGCAACAAGGAAAAGAGTTTTTGAAAAACGCGGCCATTATGAAATGATCGAAAAGCTCGGTCTTTATTGGCACTTCGTTGACCTGGTTTGGGTTTATGTGTTCCTTGCATTCTATTTATTCTGATCTAAAACAACCGGTATAATATGTCTACATTAACGAAAGAAGAATCTAAGAAAAGAGTTTGGCGCGTATGTGCGATCCTGGGTATTGTGACCATTTGCGAGATCGCAGCGGCGCTCATTCACTATAAATTCTTTGAGGAATCTCCGCGCATGGTACTCAACTTGCTGTTCATTGTGCTCAGCGCATTGAAGGCATATTATATTATGAGTGAATTCATGCACCTTAAATATGAGTTGAAACCAATGACCATCAGTATCCTTGCACCCTTTATGTTCCTCATCTGGGGTATCATAGCGTTTTTGTGGGAAGGACACTACTGGTTGAGTGCGCGTGAATTCTGGGATGTGCTTCGCTAATTTTCAATGGCAGTAAAAAAAGGCCGCCTGTGGGTGACCATCATTCTTATCATTATACTCGTTCTTCCGTTCATCGCTTTTCTGATGCTCAAGGAAGGGTGGAAAGTGCGCACTTCTGCACCGGCCAGCAGCCGACTTATTGAACAACCAACTATTTTGATACCGGATTATCAATCCGTTTCACATCGCGGCGATACGATCACCGAAGATCGCATGCACGGAAAGGTTTGTATCCTGAGTTTTAATTCGGGGAGTTGCGGTAAAAACTTCGACGCAGAGGGTAGAAAACTGTTTGAGATACAGGAAGATTACTATCAGAAAACGATTCATTTCCGGAATATCACCTTCACCCTGGATCCGCAACAAGACGATACAAGGACCATGCGCATTATGGCCGAAAGGTATGCGGCACGAGAAACATGGCATTTTGTGCGCTGTACGGATAAAAGCGACAGCCTCGTCCTGGACAAATGTTATACTTTATTGAAAAATAACGGAGTGCAGGAAACCGATCCTGCTTGTCCGGCGTTTGTTTATCTGGTAGATAATGACGGATATCTGCGCGGGTTTTATGATCCGCTGGATGAACAGCAATTTCATGATCTGTATAATGATATTCTGTTTTTATTGAACCGGGCAGAACTCGACGATGAAAAAAAGAACTAACATTATCATTGCAGTGGTCACGGTGGTGGCATTCGGGCTCTTTGTGAAATATATTTACCTGCCCTATGCCGCGCAGCAGGATCAGGTCAATAAAGTAACGGATGCAGTACAGGCATCACATCTGTTGCGTGAACCCACCAAACAAGTTCCGCCATTTTCCTTTACCAATATGGATGGAAAGACCATCACCCAGAAGGACCTGGAGGGTAAAGTATATGTGGCCGATTTTTTCTACACGAGCTGCGAGGCATTCTGCCCGCGTATGTCCACACAGTTGAGTAAAGTGCAGAATACGGTAAATAAATCTGAACCCTTTCGCATCGTTTCTTTTTCGCTCGATCCGGTCGATTCGGCAGAGCAGATACGTCATTTTGCCAATATGTATCATGCAAATGATTCCATTTGGTATTTTCTTTATGGAGATGCCGATAAAATATATGATCTGGGGAAGAATGGATTTTTGCAAACTGTGGTGACCGATTCGGCGGCATTCGTAAACCATTCGCAAAAATTCGTGTTAGTGGATAAAGCAGGATGGATCCGCGGATTTTATAACGGATTGGACACTACCGATGTGGCCTTGATGATCCGCGATATTGATTACCTGATGTTTAAAGATGATGCGCATGCAGGAGAAAACAATTAACCGGCTCATTTTTGCCGTTTCCGTATTCGTTCCCGTTCTTGTTGCTGTTTTATTTTACACGCCGGCCATTCATTTTAACGTAGATGTGCAATTTCTGCCCAAACTGAATGCCATGCTCAATGCCTCGGTTACGGTGTGCCTGCTGGCGGGCTATTATTTTATCCGGAAGAAAAACAGGCGCGTGCACAAGTGGTTCATGATGACGGCCTTTTCGCTTTCTGCCATTTTTTTGATCTCTTATGTGGTGTATCACGGAGCGAGTGAACCCGCTCACTATGGTGGCCCGCAGTTGTGGAAGATCGTATATCTGATCATTTTATTCACCCATATCGTGCTGGCTGCCGTGATCCTGCCTTTTATCCTGTTCACCTTTTCCAGGGCCTTGACCGAACGTTTTGATAAACACCGCAAGATCGCCCGGATCACCTGGCCGCTGTGGCTGTATGTGGCTGTTTCCGGTGTTGTGGTTTATTTGATGATCTCACCCTATTATGGTCAATAATATATACCTTTACACTATGAAAAAGCGCCTGATCATCATCTTCTCCCTGGTGGCACTGATCTTGTTTCTGCATACAGATGTATCTGCCCAATGTGCGATGTGCAAGGCCGCTGCTGAAGAAGGAGCGCAAAACGGAAATACCCAGAGTGCAACGTTGAATCAGGGTATATTATACTTGCTGATGATGCCTTATCTGGCAGCCTGTGTCATTGGCTACCTGTGGTATAAGAATGCCAAGCGCAAGAAGGAAACTGCCTGACAGCTTCTTATATATCTCCTTCCTGCGGACGCAGGAGAATTTCCTCTACAACAGTATGTGCTGAAAGATTGTAAGCGGCGATAATTGCTTTGGCCACATCCTCTGCTTGCATGAAACGGCTCTCCGGCAATTCTGTTCCGGCCCAGCTTTCAGTGAGTGTAGCACCGGCAAGAACTGCAGTTACGCGGATATTATAAAAACGCAATTCATGGCGCAGATTTTTTGAAAAACCCAGCAATCCGAATTTTGTGATCGCGTAGGTGCCACCTGCATCATACGCGTTGATACTGGCTACCGAACACATATTAAAAATATGCCCCTTTTTATGCGCGCGCATATTGGGTACTATGACCCTGGTCAGATGGTACGCACTGAACAAATTGGTATGCATAAGTTGCTCAAAATGACCGTCGGGCTCATCATGGATATCACCGGGAAGAAAAATACCCGCATTATTGATCAGTACATCCATGGTCTCTGATAAAGTGAGACACCAGTTCCCGAATTCCTGCACCTGTTTTTTTATTGAAACATCACATGCACGCACATGCGTCTCCACATTTGGAAAGGTATTGTGTAATTCTTTCTGCAAAACATCCAGATCCGATTGCGTACGGGCGCAAAGGGCAAGATCAAATCCTTTTTTTGCAAAGGCAAAAGCGCAGGCCCTGCCTATTCCCTTGGTCGCTCCTGTGATTATGGCTAACATCGTTCTACTTCTTCTGCAAAATACGGATATATCCGCCAAATGCTGAAATGCTGAGTTTAATCGATTGTATATACTTATTGGGAACAAAGCCTGCCGGTCATCTGTATTTTCAATTAAATTTGGAGCAGATGCCTGCATTATTCGCCGATGTGATATTGCCTTTTGCACTGGATAAGAATTATACCTATCTGGTGCCCGGGGAGTTGGCTCCGGGATTATATCCGGGGGCGCGGGTAGAAGTGGAATTTCGCAATAAGGTTTATACCGGCGTGATCGCGCGTTTGCATGATCGCAAACCGCAAGGGTATGCAGTAAAATCCGTTCTTTCATTACCTGATCATGTGCATGTTGTGCATCCGCTGCAATTGCAGTTCTGGGAATGGATGGCACAGTACTATATGTGCAGTATGGGAGAAGTAATGCAGGCTGCATTGCCTGCGCCGTATAAACTGAGCAGTGAAACCATCGTATTATATGCTGCACAGGATGAGCCGGATCCGGCCGTTCTGGATGACAAAGAGTTTCTGGTTGCAGAGGCATTGAGCATTCAAAAGGAACTCAACCTGAAGGATATTCAGCAAATATTGCAGCAGCGCACGATTCAGCCTGTAGTTAAATCGCTTATTGAAAAAGGATATGCTGCCATTAAAGAAGAGCTGAAAGAAACCTACACTGTAAAAAAGGAAACATATATTTATTTACAGTCTGCCTTCCAGGATGAAAAGGCATTGCGCGCACTGTTTGATGCATTGGAGAGCCATCCCGCACAACTGGATATACTGATGATGTATTATCAGTTGACGGCTTTGCGCAGCGGGGTGAAGAGATCCGTATTGTTGCGCAAATCGGGAGCATCGCCTTCTGTCCTGAAAACGATGATCAAAAAAGATATTTTCCGCGCCGTGGAAGAAGAAGTGAGCAGGTTGGGTCATGAGTTGATATCGGGTGACGACACCTATATTTTGAATGAACAGCAAGAAGAAGCATTACAAAAGATACACGCGCTATTCGAAGAAAAGCAGGTAGTGCTGTTGCATGGGGTAACGGGAAGCGGGAAGACCGAAGTGTATATTGAATTGATCCGGGAAGCTGTTGAGCAGGGGAAACAAGTATTATATCTGCTGCCCGAAATTGCATTGACCGCACAGATCATCACGCGTTTGAAAAAAAGATTTGGCAGTCAGGTTGGAGTGTATCATTCCAAATTCAATCAGAATGAACGCGTGGAAATATGGCAGAAGGTGTTGCGCAGTGAGTATAAGATCATCTTAGGTGCGCGTTCGGCTTTGCTTTTGCCCTTTTCGGATCCCGGACTCATCATTGTGGATGAGGAACATGATTATTCGTATAAACAAATGGATCCCGCACCGCGCTATCACGCAAGGGATGCGGCCATTTATCTGGCTCATATTCACGGCGCAAAAGTGTTACTGGGTACGGCTACACCCGCGGTTGAATCCTATTTTCATGCGCAACAGGGGAAATACGGTCTTGTGGAAATGTTCAAACGCTTTGCCGACATGGAGATGCCGGAATTGCAGATCGTGGATATGCGCGCCGCCGAAAAGGAAAAAAATGTGGAAGCGCATTTATCCGGTGTGTTAAGAGGTAAAATGAATGAAGCATTGCGATCTAAAGAGCAGATCATTTTATTTCAAAACAGACGGGGTTATGCACCTTATTTATATTGCGCCAATTGCGGGTGGTCGCCGACATGTATTCACTGCGATGTGCACCTGGTGTATCACAAATATGCAGATGAGCTGCGTTGTCATTATTGCAATTACAAAAGCAAGACCTACAGCGCATGTCCGGCCTGCGGAAGCTCGCGCATCATGATTCGCGGATTCGGGACTGAAAAAATGGAAGATGAGCTCGAACATCTTTTTCCGGATACGCGTATTGCCCGGCTCGATCTGGATGCGGTGCGCACAAAGCATGGACATGAAAAAGTGATCCGCGGGTTTGAAGATGGGGAGATAGATATTTTGGTAGGAACACAAATGGTGACAAAAGGGCTTGATTTCGACAACGTCAACCTGGTGGGTATTTTAAGTGCGGATCAACTACTACATTTTTCCGAATATCGGGCAGCGGAACGCGCTTATCAGATGATCATGCAGGTAAGCGGACGGGCAGGCCGCAAGCATAAAAAAGGACTTGTTCTGATCCAGGCATTGCAAACACAACATCCCGTTTTGCTCTCGATCATGCAGCAAGATATGCGCGGTTTTTATGCCCGGGAGATCGCTGAAAGGAGATCTTTTTTATACCCTCCTTTTGTCCGGCTCATACGTGTTACATTAAAACACCCGGATAGTGATGTAGTGCAGAATGCTGCTTTTGACCTTGCGCAGGCATTGCGAACTGCATATGGTGAAGCGGTTTTAGGTCCGGCTGCACCTTCCGTTGGAAGGATCCGCAATAAATATTTGCAGGAGATATTATTAAAGTGTCCGAATAATAACGCTATGCTCGGAAATATGAAATCTTCTATCAAACTGGAGATGGAAAATATATGGAAAAAACAGCTATATAAAAGAGTGGAAATGGTTCCCGATGTGGACCCGATGTAATATCTTTAGGTACAGAAAGCATGCTGACGAAAAAAACAAAGTACGGACTAAAGGCGATGTTCTTTCTTTCGCGTCATTATAGTGAAGGATTGGTACTCATATCAGATATTTCCCGGGAAGAACACATTCCAAGAAAATTTCTGGAACTCATACTGCTGGATTTGAAAAAGCAAGGTCTTGTAAAAAGTAAAATGGGCAAAGGGGGGGGATACTCCCTGGCCCGCGATCCGGAGGATATTTATATTGGTCAGATCGTGCGTATTTTGGAAGGTCCGCTTGCCCCGATACCCTGTGTAAGCAAAACGGCGTATGCAGAATGCGATGAATGTATAAATGAAAAAACCTGCGAGATACGCAAAATGATGATGCAGGTGCGCGACGCTACTGCGGCCATATTGGATCAGACGAGTTTGCTCACTGCACAGACCGCTTCCTATCGATTGGAAAAAATAATGTGATAAATAAGTATGCGCTTCATCCTTGTCCCCTTATTATTTTTCATGTATACGCTATTGCATGCTCAGGTCATGCCTCCTGCCGACATGATAAGAGACACCATTCCCTCCTTTGATAAGAGTGTAATGCCGGAGCCGGGCATGTATATTTCATCTAATCTATCCATCAGTGCCTTGACCCATTTCAGGTATCAGATGTTCCAGGACACAAGTGCTTTGGATGGTTTTGATGTGCGCAGGGTCCGCTTTGATGTGAAAGGAGAGGTCAAAGAAAAATTTGCGTACAGGGTGCACACCGAACTTGCGGGTACACCTAAATTATTGGATGTTGTTTTCACTTACAAACCAAAAAAATATCTGCAGATAAATGCCGGCCAAAGTAAGGTGCCTTTTTCCTATGACAGTTATCAATCGCCCTGGAAAATGCTCGAAGTGAATCGCACCTTATTGGATAATGCTTTGGTATTTCGCAGTGATGACCTGTATGGCAATCAGAATGGCAGAGATATGGGGCTATGGATCAGCGGTAAAGTGGATAATGCTGAGCAGCGAACTTGGATGGAATATTCCGTTGGTATATATAATGGTGCTGGTATAAACAGATCGGAAAATGATGACCGCAAGGATGTGGGCGGCTATCTTTTATTCAAACCGGTAAAAAACCTGCAGATCGGATTGCGCGGATATGCGGGCAGCGGTCGCGCACTTGATTTTCCCGATCAGATCACCGAGCGCACACGCTATGGAGGTGACATCAGCTGGAAAACAAAATGGTTCCTGTTGGAAACGGAATATTTGATGGCCACCGATACGAACGACAGTTTGGATCTGCAGCGCAGCGGATATTACGCAACCTTAACGCATACTATAATTCCGAATAAATGGAGTCTGTTTCTGCGCTATGATAATTTAGATCCGGATATGGATGTGGTTGAAAATATGCAGACCAATATCAGCGGAGGTATGGTGTGGTTCTTTACCTATTATACCAGATTACAATTGGAATATATACATGCAATGGAAGAAGGAGAAGTGTTACACAATGACCTGTTCTCTCTGCAGGTACAATTGGCATTCTGATATTATTTCCCTTTACCCTGAAAAATGATGAGTATGGTGTAGAACATGATCTTGAAATCGATAGCAAGACTCATATTCTCTATATACAACAGATCGTATTTCATGCGCTCCACCATTTCTTCCACCGTGCTGGCGTAACCAAATTTCACCATACCCCAGCTGGTGAGTCCGGGCTTTACTTTTTGCAGATGTTTATAGGAAGGAGCCAGTTTAACGATCTGATCGATATAATACCTGCGTTCTGGACGCGGCCCTACCAAGCTCATTTCGCCTTTCAGGATATTATATACCTGTGGCAGTTCATCGAAGCGCCATTTGCGCATGACACGTCCCCAATTCGTAATGCGGTTGTCATCGTCACTTGAAAGTGCCGGACCGTTGGCCTCTGCATCGGTGAACATCGACCTGAATTTATAAATGGTAAAGGGTTTATTATCCTCGCCAATGCGTTCTTGTTTGTAAAAGATCGGACCGGGTGAAGAAAGCTTTACACGTATCGCAATAAAAATATAGAGGGGCAGTAAAATGATCGTTGCCAGACTTGCAACGGTTATATCTATAGCGCGTTTGATCACACGTTGCCATTTTGGCATCAGGTCGGGGTATATTTCTATCAAAACCGCCCCGAGCACGTTGCTCATCTTCACGGTACCGGAAAGGATATCGTACATATCGGGAACGATCTTGATCACCAGTGTCTCTTTGGCTGCCAGTGTATCGATCAATGCATGCAGCATATGGTGTTCAGATGTCTCTATAGCAATGATCACATCGTCGATGCTGCGTTCGTTGATGATATGTTCTAATTCCGACATGCTACCCAGACAAGGTATGTATGCCTCCAATGCACTGCTATTCCCATTATCCGGTTTGATAAATCCAATAAATGCATATCCAAGGGATTTCTTGCGTTGTGTGATCTCTTTATAAATGGACAATGCATTCTTGTCGCTGCCAATGATGATGGTATTATACGCAACCACACCTTTTTGCAACTGCCTTTTCGCCATGGTAAGAATGATCATGCGAATGGTAGTTGTCAGTAAAAACTGACCGAAGAACAGGAGGAAGAATACCTGGTAATAATCGCGGTAGGTCGACACATAATCATCGAGCAGAAGCGCGAAGAAAATGATCAGTACACCGATAAAACTGATCGCAAATGTCCTCGTGATCTCGGATAAACGCGACTTCCGGTAAATGTCTGTGTAGGTTCCCGCTATAAAATAAAGCAAGAGCCAGATACATGGAATGCCGATCACGCCATAGAAAAAATTCTTGTCCTGAAACAATAGTTTTTCGGGTGCAAAGGCATGCCCTTCGATGATGAATTTGCGGTATGCGAACAAAGAGGCCCAAACAAGCATCGCAGCGACATAGTCGAACAGGATATATGTCAGGATGCCAATTTTCTTTTTGTAGCGCATTAATTGGACTGTATGATTTTCAAATTGTCGAACAGTATCTGTGCCGTATCCACATCTGCAGGTTTAATGGCTCTGAATTCTAAGTTATAGTATTCGGGTTGGTAGGGGGCAAAAAACTGTAAGCTGGGATTCAGGTTGATGTATATTTTATTCCAATAATCTTTGGGTGTAACATATAAGATCTGATCGCTGATACTGCTGCCATTAAAGGTCGAACAACGCAGCCAGACTTCAAATTCGATATCACACATATAATCCATCTCGAGGTACAACAAATGAGTGGCATCTCCGAAAGTAAGATCATGACTCGTGGATATTCGCATGGTGTCGTTACTTCCGGAAAATGTTGCGATACCGCTTCGGAATCCTTCAAATACAAGAGTGGGATCAGATGTAGTGGTAAGTGTTACATCGCCGCTTATGCTGGAAAAATCATTGGTGGCATTGAAATTCTCTTTAAAGATGAATGAGATGGCTGCGCTGCTTTTATAGGTAGTGGATGGCGTTACTGCATAAGTGTCACCACTGATGAGATCAGGCGATACGGTGTATGCTGTATAAAAAGGATATATAACTGCCGTTCCTGAAATGCCGTTTTCTTTGATGCCGGGATACAGGATAAGTTCAGTGCTGTTGTCTGATAATACCGGTAAAGTTGCAGGGAGTTCATAAGCACCAATAAAATCGTTATTTGCATATACCCACACATCTGTGATCTTGGAAGAAGGATAACCTTGAGCATCCGGATCGCAGGTAAAGGAAAATGGATCCACATGCACGTAAGATGGCACTGGTATGTCCTTTACGCAGGCTCCTAAAAAGACTGTGATAAACAGCGGTAAATAGGTGATTCGTCTTTTTCGCATGTTCGTTCCTTACTTAAACGCAAGATTCTTCTCAATCTTGTGTAAGATCATATGGGCTACCTGTAAGGCTCTGAAACCATCATCAATAGTAACAGGTGGTTCACTGTTGTCCAGGATCGCTCTAGCAAAACAAGTGAGTTCTTCTTTAATAGCATTAACCGGTTGCACCTCAGGGCTTTCCATACGGACCGCCTTTTTTTGAAAGCTGTCGCCCGTGTTGATATCAATGGTCAATCCCTCTTCCTGTTCACCGGCCTCGGTCAGGGTCAATATCTGAGCCTGGTTCTCGGCAAAATCCACAGAGATGTATGCATCTCGCTGAAAGATGCGCATTTTGCGCATTTTTTTCATGGAGATCCGGCTTGCTGTTAAGTTGGCCACGCAACCATTGTCAAATTCAATACGCGCATTCGCAATGTCAGGTTGGTTGCTGATCACATTTACTCCGCTCGCACTCACTTTTTTTACATTCGAGCGCACCAGATGCAGTATGATATCAATATCATGAATCATGAGGTCGAGAACAACGGCTACATCCGTTCCCCTGGGGTTAAACGTGCTCAGTCGGTGTGCCTCTATGAATTTCGGCTGCATATCGAGATGCTGCACAGCCATAAATGCCGGGTTGAATCGTTCCACGTGCCCCACCTGTGCCTTTACATTGGCTTCATGGGCAAGTTGCATGATCTGTTTAGCCTCGTGCACGGTGTGTGCAAGGGGTTTTTCTATGAAGATATGGCGCGCCTTTTTCAGGGCAGCTTTGGCACATTCGAAGTGGCTCAGTGTGGGGGTGACAATATCAACGGCATCCGAAGCCTCGATACAGGCAGCTACAGATGGGAAACGGTGGATACCATAGGTGTCCATTACATGACGAGCGGCTGCATCGTCCGGGTCGTAAAAGCCGGTAAGTTCAAATTCGGGGATCTCCCGTATCAGTTTCAAGTGAATTTTACCCAGATGTCCGGCCCCCAGAACGCCAATTCTAACCATGCTTGGATTTGCTGCAAATGTATGGGTTAAAACCCAAGCGTACAGCATATTTTGGGATGAAATGTCAACGGGGAAGGGGGAGAAGGGTCAGGGGTGATAGGATCTTTTTAAGTATGAGTACTCATATTCTATCAGGACTGCGACTGCGACTGTGACTTCCTCGTCAGGGGTCAGGGGTCAGGGGTCACGAGATCTTTTTAAGCATGAACACTCATATTCTATCAGGACTGCGACTGCGACTGCGACTGCGACTTCCTCGTCAGGGGTCAAGGGTCACGGGATCGATTTAATTATGATTACTCATATTCCATCAGGACTGCTCCTGCTCCTGCGACTTCCCGGCCAGGGGTCAGGAGATCTTTTTAAGTATGAACACTCATATTCCATCAGGACTGCGACTGCGACTGTGACTGGGACTTACTCATTCACTATTCCCTATCTTCACCCTTGCATAGGACATGAGCAGACGATCGGTATTCATTGATTTTGTGTTTCTCCCGGTGCTCTCCGGTATTTTGCTCTGGCTGGCATGGCCACCCTTACCTGCAACAGCTTTGGTTTTTATTGGATTTGTTCCCCTGTTGATCGCAGAAAAAAGGATCAGCGATACCTACAAAAAATTTACCGGCTTAAAAGCCTGGTTGTCGCTCTACCTCGGATTGCTTATCTGGAATATACTCTGCACCTGGTGGGTGTGCAATGCCACATTTACCGGAGGATTATTTGCAAACCTCGCCAACCCGATATTGATGTCTGTGCCCTGGATGTTCAGTCGAAAAGTGCGCTTGCGTTTTGGAAATATTGCCGGCTACACATCCCTGCCGTTTTTTTGGATGGCATTCGAGTATATACATCTGCGCTGGGAACTCACCTGGCCCTGGCTCAACCTCGGAAATGTATTTGCCCTCAATCATGTATGGGTGCAATGGTATAGTTATACAGGTACGTTTGGCGGGACTTTATGGGTGTGGATCGCCAATGTTGGTTTATTCGGAATATTGTATAAAAAATTCTTCCCGAAAGAAAGTGCAGAACGCAAACCATGGAGAAAAGGAATACCGCTTCTCTTTTGGATAACAGTTGTTGCACTGCCTATTGTTCTTGGATATGTCATGTATGCGCGTTATGTACCTGAAGGGAAACAAGTAAAGGTCACGGTATTGCAACCGAATTTTGATCCCTGGACCGAGAAATTCATCATTCCTTTTCCAAAGCAGGTGGATGATATGATCGCCCGTTCGATGGCGGTAGTTGATAGTACAACAGATTATTTGGTATGGCCGGAAACCGCAATTCCCGATGCGGGTTTGCGATTAAATAATCTCATCCATGAGCGCAGTATCCGCACCATAAAAAAAAGTACGGATGCATTTCCGCATTTATCTACAATTCTGGGAATTAATGGCATGCTTATCTATGATGATCCTGCAGATGTTACTGTTTCAGCAAGAAAATTCAGCAGACAGGGTGTAGGAGATATCTGGGTGGACCAATTCAATACGGCCATACAAATAGATACCGGCGATCATATTCCGTTTTATAATAAATCAAAACTGGTTCCCGGTGCAGAGCGTATGCCCTATCCCGGAGTATTTAAATTCTTATCAAAATATGCGATAGATCTCGGCGGGAATACCGGCATGTATGGCACACAAAAAGACAGAGGCGTATTTTTTAATGCAGATTCTATTGGCGTCGGACCGGTGATCTGCTATGAAAGTGTTTTTGGTGCCTTTGTATCCGATTATGTGAAAAATGGCGCCAATCTGATCTTTATCATAACGAATGATGGCTGGTGGAAAAATACTGCCGGACATAAACAACATTGTATGTATGCTTCCTTGCGTTCGATCGAAACAAGAAGAGATATTGCGCGGTCGGCGAATACAGGAACTTCGTGTTTTATCGATCAGAAGGGCGATATTCATCAGGCTACGGAGTGGAGAGAAGATGCCATTATCACGCAAACAATTCTCGCCAACAACAGAGAAACATTTTATACAAGGCATGGTGATTATATCGGGTTGTTTGCTGTCTGGATGAGTATAGGAATTTTGCTGACTTATTATATACGTATCCTCATGGACACATGGAACAAAAGATCTAAATCCCCGAAAGTATGAGAACACTGCAACCGGAAGCCCTGTGCAAGGATGCCATGCATATCATCCGCGAAACGGGTAATTATATACGTGAACGGCGTAAACAATTTGCATCGGTATCCATTGCTAAAAAAGGTGTGCGTGATTTTGTCACGGAAGTAGATACGTATTCTGAAAAGGTGCTGATCGAAAAATTGGGCGCACTTGTTCCGGGTTCGACCTTCATAGCAGAGGAGAATACGGTGGAAGCACACGTTTCGGAATATACCTGGATCATAGATCCCCTGGATGGCACCATGAATTATGTACATGGAATTCCCGTATATGCGATCAGTGTTGCGCTGCAGGAAAATGGCAAAACCATAGTTGGTATCGTGTTTGAAATGGTGCAGGATGAAATGTTCTGTGCATGGGAGGGAAGCGATGCTTTTTGCAATGGCGAAAAAATACAAGTATCCGGATGCGCGCAATTAAAAGATGCATTGATCGCAACGGGATTTCCCTATATCCGCACACCGGAACGCACCCGTGCGCTGGCTAATACCTTGCAATATTTTTTAGATGAAGGACGAGATATCCGGCGATTGGGCACCGCAGCCACCGACCTGTGTTATATTGCATGCGGGCGTCTGGACGTTTATTATGAAGGTTACCTCAATATCTGGGATATAGCAGCAGGCATTTTTATAGTACAGCAAGCGGGTGGTGTTGCCGTGAATTTTAAAGGGCAGACTGATTTTTCAGAAGGCAATGTGCTAGCGGCAAATCCCGCATTAATTGAAACTTCTTTACAGGGAATTCAATTCGCCTGATCAAATAAATTGTGAAGCGATCCAGTATACCAATGCACTTACGATGATGGATGCAGGGATAGTAAGCACCCATGCCCATACGATCTTGGTAGCGATTCGCCAGCGCACCGCACTAAAGCGGCGGGATGCGCCAACACCTGCGATAGCGCCGGTAATGGTATGCGTGGTACTGGCCGGAATACCCAACGAGGCTGTTCCGAATAAGGTGATGGCACCTGCAGTTTCTGCACAAAATCCGCCCATGGGTTTTAATGCGGTCAGATTTACACCCATAGTGCGCACGACCTTCCATCCACCGATCAAAGTACCCAAGCCGATAACGGTGTAACACATATAAAATACCCACATAGGAGCTACATCGATACTTTCAATGGAGCCGCTGGATGCAAGCAGAAGAATAATAACCCCTGCTGTTTTTTGTGCATCATTACTGCCGTGACCTAAGCTGAAAGCAGCTGACGAAACCAATTGTAATCCGCGAAACCAACCATCTACTTTATGTGGCTTGAATGTCCGGAATATCCAAAGTGTGAGTACTTGTAATATATAGGAAACCACTAAACCGATCAGTGGTGCGAGAATAATAAATAAAGTGATCCAGCCGATACCCTTATTATCCGGTGCGAACCAGATCAATGCGCCCGGGCCTCCTTTGATCAGCGCCGGACCGATAAGCCCGCCGATCAAACTATGAGAGATACTGATGGGCAATCCAAAATGCGTACAGAGATAACTCCACAAAATAGCGCCTATCAGCGAACAAAAAATAAAAATATTATCTCCGTCTACTACGGATTTATCTACAACGCCTTTGCTCATACTGCTGCTGACCTCATGACCAAACAACCAGATTGCTGCGAAGTTGAAAAAGGCAGCCCAGAATACAGCCATGGTAGGGCTGAGTACTCGTGTAGCTACTATGGTAGAAATAGAATTGGCGGCATCGTTCATGCCATTGATAAAATCGAACAACAATGCCAGGCCAATGGTGATCAGGATGATGGCTTCCATGACATTAAGTGGTTTTCACGATGATAGATTCGATCACATTGGCAATATCTTCGCACCGGTCTGTTGCACTTTCCATCTTCGCGATGATATCTTTTATCTTAATGATCTCAATCGGATCTTTTTCATGCGTGAACAGATCGGTCATGGCCACTTCAAAGATGGCATCTGCCTGATTCTCCACATTATTGATATCAATGATAAGTTTTTTCAATTTTCCCAGGCTGCGCACATCACTCAGTTCAACAATAGCTTTGCGCACTTCTGTAGTGCCGTGACAGATCAGCTCGCTCAATTTAATGATGGATGCAGGCAATGCATTTGGTTTGAACAAGCGGATGCGCAATGCCGCATCTTTCACATGGTCGGCAACATCGTCGATAGAGGTCGCCAGCGCATGAATATCTTCCCTGTCGAAAGGTGTGATGAACGTTGTGTTCAGATTGTTCAGCACTTCATGCGTTATCTCGTCACCCTGGTGTTCCACAACCTCGATCTCACGTATAAGCACCTCCCGTTTTAATTGATCGGTTTCAATCACCACCTGATTCAGCAGATCTGCTATATGAACGATATTATCTGCTGCCTTCTCAAACAAGGGAAAAAAGGTTCTGTCTTTAGGTTGGAAGAACCGGAGGACTCTGTCTATGGACATGGTGCTTGCTTTTAGGTAATGTGAATTGGGTGTAAAGAATGGATAAAATCCGCGTAAATATAACCTAATCTTAACAATATAAAGCCCCCTGAGATGCTTGTATCAGGGCCTTTCCCGTCAAATCATAACAAAATGTTTACATATTCTTATATTAATACTCGCTTAACATTGGGTTAATATTACGGGTATAGCTTCGCATCGTAATTCAACAGGTAAACGTATGATAAAGTACAGCTTCATGATAGGTGCCCTCGCGATGGGGTTACTATCAGCCTGCGGAGGTTCAGGAACCTCTGAAACAGGCGGGAATATTTCCATTGACGGTTCCAGCACCGTATATCCGATATCTGAGGCGGTTGCCGAAGATTTCCGAACCGTGAACAGCAAAGTGAATGTCACCGTTGGCGAAAGCGGAACGGGAGGCGGTATGCAGAAATTCACCCGTGGTGAGATCGATATTTGTGATGCTTCCCGCAGGATCAAAGAAAAAGAGATAGCCAAGGCCGACTCAGCAGGTATCAAGATCCTGGAATTGGAGATAGCATATGATGGTTTGGCAGTAGTAGTGAACATAGACAACAGTTGGGTAGATAAGCTCACCACCGCAGAATTGAAAATGGTGTGGGAAAGTGCTGCGCAGGGAAATGTTACGAAATGGAATCAAATACGCGCCGACTGGCCGGATGAAGAACTGCATTTGTATGGTCCCGGTACTGCTTCCGGTACCTATGAATATTTTACCGAAGCCATTTGTGGTGAAAAAGGTAACAGCCGTGGTGACTATACGGCATCTGAAGATGATAACGTGTTAGTTCAAGGTGTTGCCGGAGATAAAGGCGGACTGGGTTATTTCGGCATGGCATATTATGAAGCGAACAAAGATAAACTCAGAGTTGTACCGATCGACAATGGAAATGGCAATGCGGTGATCCCCACACAGGAAACCGTATTGAATAAAACATATGCACCTCTGTCGCGCCCGCTGTTCATCTATGTAAGTTTGAATGCATTGGCTCGTCCGGAAGTGAAACAATTTGTTGATTATTATATCGATAACGTTGCACAACTGAGCAAAGAAGTAGGATATGTTCCACTGCAACCGGAAATGTATACAGATACTAAACAAAAATTATCCGCTGCAGAAGCAAAATAAGAATACATAGCGCCGCAAAGAGTTCATGCGTAGAAAGGAAAAAATAATTGAACGTGTTTTAGCGCTTTGCGGCGCTATTACCATTTTAACTACCCTGGGTATATTAACTGTACTGCTGGTAGAAACAGTACAGTTCTTCAAGTCGGTCCCCATCTGGAGCTTTCTCACAGACACGGAGTGGACTCCTCTTTTTGCTGATAAACATTATGGCATCCTTCCTTTGGTTGCCGGCACCTTTCTTACTTCTGCCGTCGCGATTTCGGTAGCGTTGCCTATCGGGTTGAGTATTGCCGTTTATCTGAATGAATATGCACATCCCAGAATGCGCAGTACCATCAAACCGGTATTGGAAATTCTGGCTGCCATCCCTACTGTTGTGTACGGGTTTTTTGCATTAACCGTTGTCACACCTTTTTTACAAAGTTTTATCCCCGGACTTGCCGGTTTCAATGCTTTATCACCAGGTATTGTCATGGGTATCATGATCATTCCGTTCATTTCATCCTTAAGTGAAGATGCTTTGTATGCAGTACCCAAATCATTGCGCGAAGCGAGCTATGGAATGGGTGCAACCAGATTTCAAACGGCATTTAAAGTGTTGGTTCCTGCAGCTTCCAGCGGGATCATTGTTTCTGTGATCCTCGCCGTTGCGCGCGCTTTTGGTGAGACCATGATCGTTGCCGTTGCGGCCGGACAACAACCCCGGTTGACATTAAATCCACTTGTTCCTGTAGAAACCATTACCACGTATATCGTACAGGTAAGTATGGGCGATGTGGAACGCGGCAGCGTGGAATTCGAAACCATTTTTGCTGCGGGTATGATGCTCTTCTTTTTCACCTTTATTCTGAATACCGTTACAGCGCGTATCAAGAAACGCTTTGCACATAAATACGAATAACCCATAGAAGCATGCGCAGAAACAGAATTAAAGATAACATGTTCAAATACTGGGCTATTGCATGCACGGTATTTGGAATAGCCATGCTATCCATATTTCTGTACAATATCCTCTCAGCAGGTATTGCACGCATCGATTGGAGTTTTATTACCAGCCTTCCTTCCCGCAAACCGGAAAATGCAGGTATCTATACGGCCCTGATGGGCACCCTGTGGATACTTGGATTGACCGCTATCATAGCCATTCCCATAGGTGTAATGGCCGGCATATATCTGGAAGAATATGGACGTAAATCACGCCTCGCTACCATATTGGAAATAAATATCACTAATCTGGCAGGTGTTCCTTCCATCATTTATGGTATCCTCGGGCTGGAAGTTTTTGTGCGCGCAGCAGCATTGGGTAACAGTGTTTTAGCAGGCGCACTTACTTTATCGCTGCTCATTCTGCCGGTGATCATTGTGGCCACCAGGGAAGCCGTAAAAGCAGTGCCGAAGACCATACGCGAGGCATCCTTTGCATTGGGAGCAACAAAATGGCAAACTATCTACCGTCAGATATTACCGGCATCGAGTGGCGGTATTGTTACCGGAGTTATTCTTGCCCTGTCGAGAGCTATTGGTGAGACCGCACCACTTATTGTTGTTGGTGCGCTGACCTATGTGCCCTTCGTGCCAAAATCGCCGTTGGATCAATATTCCGTGCTGCCCATGCAGATCTTCAACTGGATAAGCAGACCGGAAAAAGAATTTGCGACCAATGCGGCGGCAGCTATCATTGTTTTATTACTTATTACTTTTATCATGAACGGCATTGCCATCTTTCTGCGCAACCGTTGGCAGAGAAAGGTTAAATGGTGAGGATATGAAATACAAATTGACGTCAAAGGAGGTGCATGTGTGGTATGGGGATTTCCATGCCATTAAAAATGTTTCCCTCCAGATACGCCCGAATACGGTTACTGCATTCATTGGGCCATCCGGTTGCGGTAAATCTACCTTCCTTCGATTATTCAATCGCATGAATGATTATATCGATGGCTTTCACATGGGTGGCGATATTTTAATTGACGACAGGAATATTTACGGCAAACGGACACTGGTAGAAGAACTGCGCAAAGAAGTGGGTATGGTATTTCAAAAGCCAAATCCATTTCCCAAAACGATATATGACAATGTTGTATACGGATTAGTGATACAGGGTATCAGAGATAAAAGGGTACTGGATGAAGCCTGCGAACAATCTCTGCAACAGGCGGCTTTATGGAATGAAGTGAAGGACGACCTGAAAAAATCAGCACTCGCATTATCGGGCGGACAGCAACAGCGTTTATGCATAGCGCGTACCTTGGCGGTTAAGCCTACTGTAATATTGATGGATGAACCTGCCAGCGCGCTGGACCCGCTTTCTACAGTCAAGATAGAGGAGCTTATCACACAACTGAAAGAACACTATACGATCGTTATTGTAACACACAATATGCAACAGGCTGCGCGCATAAGTGATAAAACGGCCTTTTTTTATGTAGGTGAACTTATTGAATATGATTCAACGGTGAATATATTCACCAACCCGAAACAGGAAAAAACACAGAGCTATATCACAGGTCGTTTTGGATGATACAGACGAACGTTACGTGTGCCGCCTGTGTTCTTAAAACAGAATAATAAAGTCTTCAGATATGTCACAGATAGATAATCCGGTCCATAAAATAAAAGGAGATCTCAGCGAGATGTTCCAATTGGTGAGCAAACAGCTTACAAAAGCACAACAGGCACTGCAGAAGTTTGATAAGGACCTGGCGCGTGAAGTGATCCAGATCGAGCGCCGTGTGAACGGCGAAGAACTGCAGATTGATAGAGCTGCGGAAAATTTTATTGCTTTATATGCGCCGGTGGCCATTGACCTCCGATTTGTCCTTGCCGTATTGAAGATCAACAACAATCTCGAGCGGATCGGTGATATTGCCGAGGGGATCAGTAAATATATTCTGGAGACCGAAAAGAATTTTGATGCCGGCCTGACAGAATCCTGCAATGTGCAACCCATGTTCGAAGCGGCCATTCGCATGCTGAACGATACGCAAACGGCGTTTGATAATGAAGATACCAATATTGCCCGTAAGATATTTAAATACGATGATTATCTGGATCATATCAATATGGAAGCGATTCAGATCCTGAGCGATATGGTAAAGAAGGACCCTTCTAAAGTAGGAGATGCGCTGTATATCATATCCATTATCCGCAAATTGGAGCGTATTGGCGACCAGCTGAAGAATATTGCGGAGGAGATCATCTTCTACATAGAAGCCAAGGTGCTCAAGCACGCCGAGCGGAAATAAGTCCCCTACGGACTTCTAAATTCTGTCTCAGGTAAATCCGGAACCCTTTCGTTTGCGTAAATACTATCAAACATTACAAAAACGAAAGAAAATGAAAAAGATCACATCTATTATCGCAATGTCATTGTGCATGTTCCTTACCGGATCCGTATTTGCACAAAGCAATTCCATGAATACGGTATTGGTAGGAGGTGCTGCTATGTATCCGCAGAAAGATATCGTAGACAACGCAGTGAATTCTCCGGATCATACCACACTGGTAGCTGCAGTTAAAGCCGCAGGCCTTGTGGAAACACTGAAATCGGCCGGTCCTTTTACGGTATTTGCTCCGGTCAATGATGCTTTCGAGAATCTGCCTGCAGGTACTGTAGACATGTTACTCAAGCCGGAGAACAAGGATAAACTCACTGCTATCCTCACCTATCATGTACTTGCCGGTGCATATGATTTTGATGCACTTGCAAAATTGATCCGCGAAGGTAAAGGTGTCGCTACCCTCACCACGGTAAATGGTGCCACCCTTACGGCAATGATGAATGGTAAACACAATATTCAGTTAAAAGATGCCGCCGGGAATATTGCCAACATCACCACCTACGATGTGTATCAGAGCAATGGCGTTATCCATGTTATAGATAGTGTAGTATTGCCTAAGTGATACCCCGAACACGTGGTTATCTATCATCCCCGGCACATTGTGACGGGGATTTTTTTCGTGTGGTATATCCATATTTCTTAGCATATGATGTGTAACTTTACAACATATGCTGCGTCGTGGATATATCATCCTGCTGCTAAGCGTCTACGCTATCGGATTATTCCAACCTTTTGCGCCCATTCTGGATTATGTCCTGCACAAAACATATATAGAAGAAAATCTATGTGTGAACCGCGATGTGCCTGATTCAGATTGTCACGGAATGTGTTATGTTACAAAGGAGATAGCTCAAAATGTGGACGATATCAGGCATACGGCGAATACACCCGCACAACTCAAACTTAAAGATGATGTAAGGCACCTGAGCATGCAGGACCTGAGCCTTTCTTATCCGGTATCCGTGCCTTTTACTTACTGTTATGTTGATATTTCTCTGCAAGATCAATATTGGGAAAATACGGTCAAGGCACCTCCAAAAGCCTGAGTAACCCCTGCACGCCGACAGCTCATTTATTTTTTATTGGAGAATAGATCTGTACTCTTAGGTACGGGTCATTAAAAATAGAAACATGAAAATTTTTTTTATTGGCATGTCTGCCGTTGTATTGATCTCTGTTATATATTCTTGTAAAGAGAAAGATCCGGAAACAACGCCTTATACAGTCACTATAAGTTTTCTCGAACCTGCCGCAGATGATGAGATCATGAGCGGGTCCGAAATGCACATGGAGGTGGATTTCGATGGCAGTAAAGCACTGGGGAACATCGAAGTGCTGGCCCTGAATACTACCACCGGAGATACCATTGCATATTATAATATTCCAACCAACGATGCATTCTATGCTTTTCATGAGCACGCAGATATCATCGTTGCCGAGCATAATATGTGCACCATCACCGCATCTGCATGGGAAAGCGATTATGCAGACAGAATTTCCAAATCTGTAATGGTACATTTAATACCGTAATCTTATGAAAAAAATATGGATGACTCTGCTTATTGCTGCTTATCTGCCTTCATTTGCAACAGCATGTGATGAATGTGGTTGTGCAGCATCCGGAACAATGAACGGACTGATGGATTTCAGCACCGGAAGGTTTATTGGCATCCGATATGCACAATATGGCTTCAGCAATTTTTCATTGGACGGTACTGCTATCAGGTCGCACTTTTATAGTGCCGACCTGATAGCTTCCTGGAAATTCGGAAAAAGTGTGCAACTGATAGGCCTGTTCCCTTATAAATGGATGTCGTACACCGCAGATGCAGTGACGACCGAGGATAAAGGCTTATCCGATATATCGCTGCTTTCCCTGATCACCTTGTATTCCAATAGTGGTGATGTCATGGCGAAAAGAACTTCGACCCTTTTATGCAAAGCCGGAATTAAATTACCTACCGGGAAATTCAACGATCAGTTCCGTGTGGAGCATCTGCCGGCTTCTCTTTCCCTGGGCAGTGGCAGTGTTGACCTGTCCGGCGGTCTGCAATACAGATATAAATACGAAGCATGGAGTGCGTTTGCCGACTATCAAATTGAATACAACATGCGCAATGATTTGGAATATCGCTTCGGACTTCAACAGGCAGCTGCAGTGAAAATGGTCAGGGAGTTTACCGACAAAAAGAAACAAGTGCATCTGCGCCCATATGCCGGTGCATTATGGGAATGGAACGATTGGGATACCTATCACGATCTGGTGCTGGAAGGAACGAAAAGTATGGATGTATATCTGCAGCCCGGGATGGAATGTGCCTTTGGTGACTGGAGCATTGGCGCCAACCTGGATATTCCTTTGCTTTCTGTGTACTCCGATCAGCCGGATATCCATGCTGGTGCCCGCATCACGGCAAGAGCATATTATAGCTTTTGAGGAGAATACACCGGATGTGCAGGGTTGAACTTTGTATATATCGCTGAGTCGGAGAATACATCATTGAAATAACAATTATCCCGGAAATATGCCTCCAGGATAAATCCATGTTTTTCCAATATGCGCTGTGACCCGATATTCAATGGGTTGATATTTGCTTCAATCGTGTGCAGTCCAAGATCTTCAAATGCATATTGTAAAACCGGTCTCATGGCTTCGGTCATATAGCCTTTGTTGTGCAGATCGGGATGCAAAATATAACCGATCTCCCCTCTGTGATTGGCCGCATCGATCCGCCATATGCCGATATTCCCGATCAAGGTGTCGGCATCTGCATGTGTGATACACCAACTCGCCCCGGTGTTTTCAGTATATCCGGTGAGCATGCGTTGTACCAGATCTTCCACTTCTTCGCGGGTTCTGGCAAGTGGCCGGTCAACATACCGCATCACGCGCGGATCAGAGCGCAGTGCATATAATGCATCTACATCCGAACTGCGTATGGCACGCAGTTGTAATCTTTCCGTCAGGAAAACGGGCAAATGGGAAAAATCAAAGTAGAGCATGCTGCAAAGGTATGCAAAGCGATACAACAGGATCATCTTCTCCTGTATTGCACTTTCGGCTCAGGCAGTAAATATGTAACTTTATGCTATAATACTGCATGAATGAGAATTGCACTTCTACTCTTTATTTCCCTGTTTATTTCATTACACACACATGCACAGGTGATGCACATCCGCAATGCGGAACAAACAACTTTCACACTTATTAAAAAATCATTGCCTCTGCGAGACCTGCCGCCTTCTGACGACCTGCCGGATCTCTTGTATTTTACCCGGGAGAATGAAAGCCTGGAAAGAGAGATCGATCTGCCCATAAATCCAAATGCATTGCCATATGGTGACGATCAGGCAGTGCAACGAATATATGATACGATCAATGTCCCGGTCATTGATTCCCTTTCAAACTGGGCAGGTATGAGCAGTTCGGTTGATCCATCAGATAATACCTTGGCTGTGAGTGCCGATTATGTTATTCAGATGATCAATAACAACAGCAATTCACTTATGACCATCTGGGATAAAAGCGGGAATACACTCGTCAACAAAATAAATACAGGCGACATAACCGGCTATAGCGATTACGGTGATCCCAATATCATTTATGACCGCACGGCCGACCGCTTTATTTTTTGCACGCTGGATGCCGCACTCACGAATAAGATCGTTGTTGCCATTTCGGAGACCGGTGATCCAACAGGTTCCTGGTTCTCCTATAAAATAACACTTGCCAATGGATTACCGGACTATCCGAAGATCGCCGTTTGGGCTGATAGTTATTTTATTACAACAAATTCAAGTAATCCCACCGTTTGGGCACTCAACAGAGAACAAATGCTCGCCGGTGCCACAGTGGGAAGTGCGCAACGTTTTAATTTGAGCAGCTTTGGCACCATAGGATTTCAAACAGCATCTCCGGTTACATTCACCGGCATTGAAGCACCTCCGGAAGGTTCTCCCTTTATGTGCATGCGCATTGCAGACGATGCATGGGCAGGTCAAACGGAAGATAAAATAGAAATGTATCAGATCAGCATTGATTGGGAAACCATCGCCAATTCAGAGATGTCGGGGCCGTACGATCTGATAACCATTCCGTACGACAGTAAACTCTGCGGCTTCGACAGTTGGAGCTGTATCGCACAACCGGGTACCACAACGAAACTGCATCCGTTGGGAAATATCATCATGGATAAATCGCAGTACCTGCATTTTCCCGATCATGAGACTATTGTATGCGCACATGTTTGCCGTGCATATATTACCGGTAACGTTGCTGGGATCAGATGGTACGAATTGCGCAAATATCCGGAAGGGGAGTGGGAATTATTTCAACAGGGAACCTATGCACCCGACGATGGTAATTCCAGATTCATGCCATCCGTTACTATGAATGAAGAAGGCACAATGGCGCTGGGATATAATATTTCCAGCAGCACGGTATATCCTTCCATTCGCATCACCGGAAGAACGATCTGCGATTCAGTGGGCATCATGTCGGTACCCGAATTCGATGCTTTCGACGGAACGGGTTCCAATGATATCAATCGCTACGGTGATTATAATAACATGATCACCGACCCGGCAGATGGCAGTTTCTGGTTTACCGCAAATTATAATCCGAATAATAACTGGAAAACACGTGTGGTCCATTTCAGGATCGACCCCTGTGTGATCACTCCATCGGATTCCGCTGCATATGTATTTAATGATTTTCAGATATTGCCAAACCCGGCTGCTGGAAGTACACAACTGATCTTCCAGGTTTCTGCCGATCAGCAAGTTGAGATCGGTATGTTCGACATACTTGGCCAATCGGTTCTGAACACACAATATGGAGCGGTTTTTGGCGAGAATACCTGCACCCTGGACGTATCACGTGTAGCCTCCGGAAATTACATTGTGCGCGTGACTGCCGATGGGCAAACGTATGCGCATCCGGTATCCATCATAGGACATTGATCAGGGTCCTAAGCCCTGGAAGTATTGTCGGGTGAAACTTTTATCCAGTTGGTGATAAAAGGCAATGAGCAGATCCACTTTTTTAGCCAGACGCGGATTTTCTTTTACCATCTGCCAGAAGGAAGGATCGGGATTAAATAATTGTTCAGCCAGCATATTGATATCGTTTTCCATGCTGCTCATGGAATATTGCGTGAGAAATCCTACTGCACATAATTCGGGATCGATATCTGTAGCTGCGAGTCCGTTGCGAATAGCTTCCGCACCACCACTGGGATCACCATACTCGAATTGTGCGGGATTGCCCGAAATCCAGGAAGTAGTATCGATAAGTCCACCGAAATTCCGGAATAAAATACTGCTGAATTCGTGATGAAAAGAAGATTCCAGAAATGCATCTGTATATCCCATCTCTAAACCTGCATTAGTAACATACACCGCATCATTTGTATTCGTTCCGCCGTAGCCCACGTCGTAAAAGCGCATCCATTCCAGACAATAAATATCCGGACAATTATAGGTGAGGATCTTCTCCGGATATTTTGCAAGAGCAAGATCCAGTGCATGTATCGTCCTCGGTATCTCCGTATCTTTTAATTGTCCGCCTTCAGCGTTGATCGGATCTTCTAACCAGGACTCGGGGAATATTTCGGCACTGTATGTCAGGTGTATGTGCACGCCATGCAATACCGTATCCTGTACGGCAAAAACATGTTGTGCTGCACTCCAAAAGAGAAAAAAGAAAAATATGCGGATCAACGGGATGCGCATGACTCGGTACATTATTTAGCGAATGAAATAGCCCGTTTCTCACGTATCACAGTCACTTTGATATGCCCCGGATACTGCATCTCATCCTGTATCTTTTGCGCGATACTGAATGAGAGGTCCTCTGCTTGCTTATCACTCACTTTTTCTGATTCAACAATAACACGCAGTTCCCTTCCGGCTTGAATGGCATATGCTTTTTCTACACCATCATGTGCAACGGCAAGATTTTCCATTTCCTTGATGCGCTTGAGATAGCTTTCCATGATCTCCCTGCGTGCTCCCGGACGTGCGCCGCTGATGGCATCACAAGCCTGTACGATCGGCGAGATCACATATTGCATTTCCATCTCGTCGTGGTGTGCACCAACGGCATTAATAATGGCAGCATGTTCACCATATTTCTCACATAATTTGGCACCGAGCAATGCGTGTGATAATTCACTTTCCTCCTCGGGTACTTTGCCGATATCGTGTAACAGACCGGCGCGTTTTGCAAGCTTGGGATTGAGTCCCATTTCTGCTGCCATGATAGCACAGAGGTTGGCCACTTCGCGGCTGTGTTGCAATAAATTCTGACCATATGAAGAACGGAAACGCATGCGTCCCACCATGCGGATCAACTCAGGATGCAAACCCGTAATGCCCAATTCAATAACGGTGCGTTCACCTATCTCCACGATATGTTCTTCCATTTGCTTGCGCGTTTTCGCTACCACCTCCTCAATGCGGGCAGGGTGAATACGACCGTCGGCAACCAGTCTTTGCAAACTCAGGCGCGCGATCTCGCGGCGCACCGGATCGAAACCGGAAATGATGATGGTCTCGGGTGTATCATCCACGATGAATTCCACACCGGTCGCTGCTTCCAATGCGCGGATATTTCTTCCTTCCCGACCGATGATCTGACCTTTCTGGTCGTCGCTGTCGAGATTGAAAACCGAAACGGAATTTTCTATGGCCTGCTCAGCGGCTGTGCGCTGAATAGTTTGCAGAATGATCTTTTTCGCTTCTTTGTTCGCCTTGAGTTTAGCCTCTTCCACGATCTCCTTAATATGTGCCATCGCCTTGTTGCGGGCCTCATCTTTAAGCGCTTCCATCAACTCAGTCTTTGCCTGGTCGGCGCTGAGTTTTGCAACCTCTTCCAGTTTGCGGATGTGTGATTCATAAGCTTTATCCAATTCCGCCTTCTTTGTATTCACCACTTCAAGTTGTGCATTCAGATCGTCCCGTTGTTTGTTCAACTCTGCATCTTTGCGTTGCACTTGCTGTTGTTGCTGGCCGAGTTGCGATTCTTTTTGTTTCAGGCGCATTTCGTGTTCTTCCACTTTCAGCACTTTCTGCTGCCTTTCTTTTTCAACCTCTGCCTTTTGCTGTATAAGCTGGTCTTTTAATTCGAGCGATTTTTCCTTTTTATATGCTTCCGCTTCGTTCTTTGATTTTTGTAAATACAGGTCGGCATCTTTTTTCGCAGATAGAATCAGTTCATCTGCTTCTTTCTGAGCCGCTATCTTCCCACTTTTAGATTGTCCGAAGGCGAATTTTCCAACCACCAATCCGATAATGAGCGCACCTGCACCTGCAACAATGATGTAGATCATGTTCTGGTCCATACGATTCTTTTTATGTGAAGGACGGCGAGTAGCGGGCAGGAAGGAAGTATTCAGGATTCCAGTGCCTGTATGATCTGCTGATCCAGATGTTCGAGTGTTTTTACCAGCGATTCTGTATCGGCGGTATTCGAACCTGATTTATTTTCTTTCTCCAAGTGTTCAACGATAAGTGTCAATGCCGACATTGCAAGAAAATCCTGTTTATCGTTACCGTTGTATTGTTGTTGGAGTTCTTTTAATTTTTCAGCCAGGATACGGGCAGCCTTACGCACATTTTCTTCTTCCTCGGGTTGTACCTTCAACCGGTAAGGCCTGTCGAAAACGGAAACCTGTATGTTTAACAATGCACCATCTCCCATCTGCCTGCTCGTTATACTCTTTTCGTCCAATAGGGATAAAGTTAAGGAAAGATTATGAATAGGGCTGCGGGCAGGATCAGTCCTGCAAACGGGCAATAGCGCGGTCCACTTCCTTGATCAGGTCGTTGATACGGCTGCGTATCTCCCGTCGTTCGGGGTCCGGAGCGTCATCATCCATGTTGCTGGCAACTGCCTGACTGGCCTTGAGCAGGTCCATCTGATGTTCCAATGCTTCGATCTGTTTGTTCTTTTCGCCTATTCCGCGTCGCTGGGCGTCGATCTGATTTTTCAGAATGTCGTTCTCATTCTTCAGCGCATTATGCAGCCTGAGCAGGCGCTCCAGATTGGCGCGCAATGATTCTACCGATTCTGATAAATGCTTCATTTGCGGATCTCTGCATTTAAATCTTTACTGTATCTGGCCATGAGTTTCTGCATGACCAGGTCCACATCCTTATCTGTCAGGGTGCGGGCATCATCCCTGAAAGTTAAACCAATTGCATAACTTTTTTTGCCCCCCAGCTTTTCGCCGGTATAGATATCGAATAGAACTATATCGCGCAGCAGGCCTTTGCCTTCCTGTCTGGCTATCCGTTCTATTTCCGCATAGGCTATATGCGGTTCCAGGATTAATGCCAGGTCCCTGCGCATTTCCGGATACTTAGGTAACTCACTGAATGATATATGGTATGCACTCAGTATACCTGCCAAAGCCTGCCAATCCAATTCTGCAAAATAAACCGGCTGACGAATATCAAAGGCATCTTGAATTTCCATGCGCACCATACCGCAAATGCCGATCGCAGTATCACCATGTTGTATCTCTGCCGCTTGTTCAAGCAAGGGGTGTTCCTCTACTTTTTCGAAAGTACAGATAGCATGGGTGCGAGCTGTGATCAATTGAACATATTCTTTAATACGGAAGAAATCTACCGGTGCTGATTGGGCATCCCAACTTTCACTTTGCGTTTTCCCCGTCAGATACAGCGCGATCTTTTCACGTTCATCTATCTTGTCTTTCTGCTTGTGATACGTTCTTCCGAATTCGAATAAGCGCAGGTCGTTTTGTTTTCTGTTCAGATTATGTGCGATCACTTCCATACCCGTAAATAACATGGAAGTGCGCATGGCATCCAGTTCAATATTCAGCGAGTTGAGCAAAGTGACCTGCTCCTGTGCCAATGTGGGAAAATATTTTTCCGTGTATTTAGATCTGGAAATGGCATTGGTAAATAGCTCATACATGCCATTCGAAACCAGATGATCCGTTATCGCCCTGCGTATACTTTGTGCATCGATGGCAGGGCGCACGGTAAATGGTGTGCGAACAGATACGGGTAAGGGTATTTTATTGAATCCGTACAGACGAAGGATCTCTTCCGTGATGTCGATCTCGCGCAACACGTCATTTTTATATACGGGTACGGAAAGTTGAAGTCCTTCTGCTGTTTCTTCCAGTATATGAATATGTAATGCCTGCAAAATGTGTCGTATCGTTTCCTTTGGTATTTCTATCGCGGCGATCGCATACAACCTGCTATAGCGAAAGGAGATTTTATTTTCAGGAATGGGTTCGGGATATATATCATATACCGGGCTGCTCACCTTTCCTCCGCACAGGTCGACCATAAGTTGTGCTGCCCATTGCAAGGCGGGAATGACCATTTCCGGATCTGTTCCTTTGCTGAAACGGGCAGAAGCATCGGTTTTCAATCCATGTTGTGCTTCCGTGCGGCGAATCCGGGATGGCGTGAAATAAGCGCTTTCTAAAAATATAGATGTGGTATTTTCCTGAACGCCGGAATCTATTCCGCCATATACTCCAGCGATACACATCGGAATGGTATCATCACAGATCATCAGATCCGTAGCTTTTAGGTTGCGGACCTTATTATCGAGGGTTGTGAATTTTGTTCCCTCCGGTAAGGTGCGGACAGATATTTTTTTACTGTGTATAGCTTGCAGATCAAAAGCATGGAGCGGTTGTCCCAATCCAAGTAAAATATAATTGGTGATATCCACTACATTGTTGATAGGACGCATTCCTGCTGCAAGTAATGCATGTTGCATCCAATCGGGTGAGGTGCCGATCTGCAGATCGCTAATGACAACTCCTGCATATCTTTTGCAGGCTTCATGGGTTATCACTTCCACATCCAATGCAATATCAGCTTCCTGTGCTGGCATATCTTTCCATGGATGTTTTACAGTGATGTGTTCATCCAATGCGCGGGCTTGTAATGCGGCGCACAATTCGCGTGCTACACCGTAATGCGCATTGGCATCTGCATGATTTGCCGTCAAACCGATCTCGAGTATGGTATCTGTATATACCGGAATATATTTTGTGACCGCTTCGCCGGGTTGCGCCTGATCGGGTAATAACAATAATCCTGCGTGGCTGCGTCCCATACCGATCTCATCCTCCGCGCACAACATACCATTGCTTTCTACGCCGCGTATTTTCGCTTTGCGTATTGTGAATGGTTCTCCTTCCACAGGATGCAATTCTGTCCCCACTGTGGCAACGATCACTTTTTGTTTTTCCGCAACGTTAGGAGCGCCACAAACGATCTGTAAAGGGTCACCCGATCCGATCGAAACGGTGCATAATTTCAACTTGTCGGCATCAGGATGTTTAATGCAGGTTAGCACTTCACCGACGATCAATCCTTTCAAGCCGCCGGGTATACTTTCATATGGATAAACAGCTTCTACTTCCAGACCGATATCGGTGAGCAGCGCAGCAGCCTCCGTGGGAGAAAGTTTAGTGGGAAGAAGTTCCAGCAGCCAATTCCAGGAAATACGCATAGCCTGCAAATATACAGGATACAGGGTACAGGACTAAACAGGAAGATCAATGTTTGTCGTAGTAGGGCGTGTCGTCCAGCGTATCGCTTTCCGACTGCGACCAGTATGCGGGCGTTATGATATGTCCGTCTTTATTCCGCAGCAAACGACCGTAAATGGCATTGGTTGGATTAAAAGTTACATCCGTAACACCTATTGTAAAAGTTTCCGGTGCAGGAGCTTCCGCATCGGCATTTTTAGCCGGCGGTGTTGGAACAACCACAACGGTATAGCCATTGCCTGCTAAAATGGTGCGCAAAAAATCAACGCGCGCAGGGGTTGCATTTTTTTCTACTATGGCACATTTAATGCCGTCCAGTTCGTCGAAAGTATGATTTTGATTAATGGCCATTTCGTTCCTTTTTATCCGGCTATGCTGCTGATATATGTATAGCATCCTCCCAATAATCCGCTGAGGATGATACCGGCCAGGCAAATTGCCATACCGAAACCGGGAATAAGTCCTGTTTCGACCTTCTCCATTCCGTCTGCTTCTGTATCCATAAAAATGGCACGCACAATGCGGAGATAATAATATAAACTGATGATCATATTGATCGCAGCCATGCTGATCAGAAAATAATTGCCGCTGTTCGCTCCCGCCAGCAATAAAAAGAATTTCCCAAAGAAACCGGCAGTAGGCGGAATACCTGCCAGCGAGAACAGGGATATCGTAAGCACCCAGGCAAGTAAGCGATTGTTTTTATAGAATCCGCGATAATCGCTGATGCGCTCCTTTCCTGTTTTTTGACTTACCAGGGCAATTACGCCGAATGCCCCGAGGTTGGAGAACAGATAGATCAGGATGAAGTATATCACTGAACTCGTGCCCATAGGTGAGTTCGAAGTGATACCAACTAAAATAAATCCGACCTGCGCAATGGAAGAAAAGGCAAGGAATCGTTTGATATTATCCTGTCGTATCGCAAACAAGTTGCCGACAAATAAGGTCGCGATGGCCAGTATGCTAATGATCAGATACCAGGTATGCGCCATAGGTGCGAACATGGAGTATAAAGCAGTCAGAAATACAAAACTGATGGCGCCTTTTGAAATGACTGACAAGTAAGCCGTGATGGCAATGGGACTTCCTTCATATACATCGGCTGTCCATAAATGGAA
>JAWKLB010000018.1:0-68725 GCA_041392955.1 Chitinophagales bacterium
CTTTCCTTTTGCCTCATCCACAGCTCCGCCCAACATCCCTATCACTACGGCATCCGGAACCAACTGACCATTATCCATAAAATGTTTCGCCTCGAGTCCCAGTTGTGTGCCGTTTGCAATCTCACGGCGCAGCAAGTCACCGGTTGAAATATGCAACAAGTTGAAATGTTCCTTCAATTTTTCTGCCTGTGTGCCTTTACCACTACCGGGAGGGCCAAATAAGATCAGATTTATCATAACGCTGTTTTAATGTCCTGCAAAGGTAGCTAAAGCAGATGCAATAAAGAGATAACGAATCATTTTCGACAAGCACTGTCGGGCATCTCCCATCTGCGCAGAGTCGCGCCCACCGGGCACCAGGCTTTCCCCGGGGCTCTCCGAATCATGCGCCGCTTTTGCTCATTTTCTGTTGGATACGGTAAAGTGAAAATAAACACATACAGGTAATTGATCAACAGCTAATATGCTGCGGACAATGCATATGTGCGCACATGTATTTACCGATAAGCGATGTATTTTGTAATTTTAAACAGCAAAATGAAAATATACAGGATCATATTGGGTGCTTATCTCGTGATGATGGCGGTTGTTGTTATGCGCTGCGAGAAGGTGACAGAGATTTCAGAATTGGTAAAAAATACGGAAAAAATGCAGATCGTATTTTATGCAGATGGTGAGCCGGTCACCTATTACGACGTTACAGATAAAGAAGAGATCCGCGCCTTCCGCAAATATATTTCTTCAGACGACAGTCCTATGTTACAGTGCCCCATGGACGGGCGCCTCATCTTTTTCATGCAGGAAGATGTTGCACCGGGAAGTAAAAATTCCATAGGCATGGATTTCAGCTTGCAGGGCGATTGTCACATCATCACCTATCCCTATGGTGGCGTGATGCAAACCAAAAAGTTAAGTGCTGCAGGCGTGGAATACCTAAAGAAAAAAATGCAGGAGTAATGCCCGTTATCGATCCCCGCGAACGCACGCTTCCCGTATTACCCGGCATTCTTATTGGTAATATGCTTCCCATTATCGGCATTCTGTTTTATAACATGACATTTTTCGCGATCATGTATGTATTCTGGTGGGAAACCGTTTTCATTTCCGTTTTTGATTTTATTAAAATGGGACGCGCTAAAAGGGAAAGTCAGCCTGACCCGAATTATACTGTGAACGGCAAGCCACTCAGCCATGAACAAGCGAACAGTGTAGTGTATATGCGCAGCAGATATCTGGTATTTCGCATATTCATATTGCTTTTTTACCTCATCTTCATCATTGTATTTGTCGGCGTCATGCAAACCATGCAGGAAGATCCCGGTGCCTTCGGGCGGGCATTGCTTTTACGCGAGCCATGGGTGCTCTATAGTTTAGGTGCTTATCTTTTGGTGCAGATCGTGCAATATTGGAATTGGATACAGGAGGGGAAAGACAAAGAAACCAGCCTGCAACAATTGGCATCTCCGTTCTCTGCACGGCTTGTGATCATGCATATCGTTATTGTGTTAGGTACTTTCGCCGCCATGTATGCGAGTGATACCTTGTTTCCGGGCAGTCCGCATGCAGCCAGCATGGGTTATGCCGTATTGTTCGTCGCATTAAAAACACTGCTGGATCTGTTGGCCTGGAGAAACAGCAGCAAACGTGCTACCATTTTGAGCAATGCTTTGTCCAGAGATAAAAACAATCTATGAAGCTCAGCCGGCTGAACATCGGTTTTATTCTTTCCCATATTTTCATAGCCATATACTGTCTCGCCTTTCAGGTACATGTGTTCGCATATATCCTGATCCTGATGTACGATTTTTTTCTGGAGTTACTATTCAATGCCTTTTTCGGCGCAGGAACAGACATTGGCAACACGGCAGCACTGGAAAAAAATCCGGATTACCGCAATGAAATATATAATGAATATTTCTGGAACCATCTGACGATCGCAGTTATGCTGATCGTCCCGGGATGCAGTTCGTACCTGATATGTTATCCAAATACGGTGCATGAGAGCACGGCATTCTCTGTTAATATTGCCACGCATGCCTATTGGGGAGTTGTGTTTATCATCCCACTGGTTATACGCCTGATCGACCTGTTCCTTTTTCGCGTCAATAAAACATTTTCTGCCTATGTTCTGGAGGAGATCCTGTCGTTCAACCTGGTGCGCATTGTTTTGTTTTCCATCGTGGTGATTTTTTGCGGAATACTCAGTGCATGTGAGCAAAGGTACGGACACCAATTCTCTGTCCTGCTTATCACGCTCATTGCCACAGGAAACATTTTACTCAATACCATCTTCAATAAAGAAAAAGAAACGGTGGCATGAAGATGCAGGATACGCCCGATAGCAGACAATTCAACCCGGTAGCTCAGATCGTGGCGGGCAATCTGCTTATATTGTATTGCTTCCTGTTTCAGGACCTGAATGTGTATGCCATGTTCAATTTATTTATTCTGGATATCCCGATCGGACTGGCATTCCGGCTTGCCCTTGCCGAACGATCGCCCATCAATAAAAACATCGAGAACATGGCAAAATATGCCGGCGATCTCGATTATTGGGATGAGCGCCGGTACAGAGGCAGGATGGAATTCAATGTGGTATTGCTGCATATTACCATCGTCATTGTCATTTCCATGTATACCTTGATCCTGGTGGGTATTCTGAACGACCTCAACCTGACCGCCAACGATCTGCGCAGCAGTTTATATTCTCTGACAAGCCCCTGGTTTTGGGCCTGCCTTGCAGCGAATGTATTCCTGCGTGCCGGATTACAGTACGAATTTTATAAAAGCAGAAAAAAAACAAGCTATTACTTTGAGGATTTCATGTACACAGATGTAAAACGTTTAAAGTATTTTATGTTTGCCGTATTTGTTTTCACGCTGCTTTCCGGCATAATCAACGGCTTTAGCAAGGCATCTTATACACCTACTGTTACACTGTTCATTATAGGCACTTTATATGTTCTACTGAAAACGTATGCAGATATTTTCGAAAGGAAAAAATTTCTGGAGATAGGTAAAGATTGATCCTATTTCTTCAATACATAAATGTCGGGCAATCCTCTGCCCATTTCATTGTAATCCAATCCATAACCTACAACAAAGTCTTCGGGTATCTCAAATCCAACCATATCCGCTTTTACCAGATTGGGCCGCAATATTTTTTTCTGCAGTAAAGCAACAATAGTAACTGATGCCGGACGATACGCCTCCAATTCTTCCTGCACATGGAATACGGTGCGCCCGCTGTCAACGATATCTTCTACAATGATCACATGTCTGTTGTTCAATGCAGGCGGGATACCTGTAAACAGTTCGATTTCGCCCCCTTCGGTTCCGGAATAGCTGCGCAGGCGGGTAAAATACACTTCGGCATTTCCGGGGTAAGCGCGCATCAGATCGGCAGCGAAAACAAATGCACCTTGCAATAAAACCAAAAAAACAGGATCACTCTCTCCCACCCGCTCATATAATTCCAGAGCAAGGGATCGAACGCGTTCTGCGATCACGTCTGCTGTGATATAAGGTGTGAATACCAGATCGCCCAGTCGCATATATCAAAGATACAATGCCATCACTGATAGCCAACGATGAGTTCCTGACCAATTTGAATAGTGTTGTCTTGCAGTTTATTCCATTTCTGCAGATCTTCCACCGATACGCCATAGCGCTTGGAAAGTGCATACAGGGTTTCTTTCGCCTGAACCGTATGATAAACAGGCATTTTTGCTGCGGGAGCAGTGTCCACGGGCCTTTCGGGCAAAATTTCGTCTTGTTTCGGTTCATTTTTTCCGGGCGTTTCCGGCACTATTTCTTCTTCCGCATCCATGTCCAGAAAAATATCATCAGCCTCGTCTTTCTGATTTTCCTGTTCCGCTTTTTGCTGCAGGTTACCGCTGTCCGACTTTTTCTCTACAGGCACCTCTTTCTTTTTCTCACTGTTCTGCTTTACCAGTTTTGGTGCTGTTTTTATTTTATTCCGCAAATGTATCTGTTCACCGGTGGCAGGTTCCTGTCCTGGTGCAAGTTTATTATAAGCGTATAATTTGTCGAGGCGCACACCTTCATCACGCGAAATGCTCCACATCGTCTCACCACTCTGCACGGTATGAAATTTCGTACTGCCTTTTTTCCTTTTTGGTTGGAGATAAATCTTTGTTCCCGGTTGCACAGACATCCCGGGCTGCATATCGTTATACGTGTAAAATTGTTCGACCCGCAAATGATTAGCCTTTGCTATGCTTTCCGGTGTATCGCCGGGTTGCGCCAGTAAGGTCGGTATACGATTAAAATAAAATACCTGCTCGGAATATCCTCCCCAACTGGTATGTACTTTTTTCTTTTCCTCTTTAGTGTTGGTATTCGCAGGTTCCTTTTCCTTTTGTTCCTCTTTTTCTTTATCCGTGAGATGTGTGCCGTTGTCTTTTTCTAATTTCTTCAGATCATCTTTGCCTAATTTGTCGAGTTCATACAACTGATAATCCTCGATCATTTTTATCAGCATGTCGGCATACTTCGGATTCGTAGCATAGCCGGCAGTCTTCAATCCCTTTGCCCAACCTTTATAATCATCCGGTTTTAGTTCGAACAATGAAGCATAGCGGTTGCGCGTAGCGAGAAACTCCGAGTGATCGCGATAAGAATCTTCCACTTTATCATATTTGCGGAAACATTCATCTTTCGCATCGTCATCATAATACACTTTGTCGCCTGTCCAGTCGCTATGACATTTGATGCCAAAATGATTATTCGACTCCCGTGCTAATTCGCTTTGGCCGGCACCGCTTTCTAAAATACCCTGTGCCATAGTGATACTTGCGGGTATCTTATAATCGAGCATTTCACGCACAGCAATAGCCTTATACGTATCTATATAGTCGAGAATGACCTGGCTTGGCTGTCCCGCCAGGATAGATGTGGCTGTACAGAGCGCAATAATAATTGTGCTGATACTTTTCATACGCAGAATGACGGGCGCAAGCGGCCGTCTTCAAAATTACCTCTATAAACGAGCCTGATTTTCAGGTTATTATCCACAAAATACGTGGACTATCCAATTTTTCGGGCAATAGAAATGCCATCGCGGATCGATATGATGACATTATCTACACGAGGATCGGCTTGTATTTTATCATTATATGCGCAAATGGCCTGCGTATCCTTATCCTTTTTTTCTTCCAACACTTTACCGCTCCACAACACATTGTCTGCCAGTATCCATCCGCCGGGACGCACTTTGTCAATGACCAGATCGAAGTACTGCATATAGTTTGTTTTATCGGCATCGATAAAAACCAGATCGAATGTATTCTCCAAAGTGGGGATGATCTGTGTTGCATCGCCGCTGCGCAAGTCAAAGCGATCCTGCATGCCCTCCAGGGAAATATATCTTTCTACCATACCTCTCAATTCCTCATTGATATCGATGGTGGTGATCTTCCCGCCCGCAACTAATCCCTTGGCCAGACAAATGCCACTGTAACCTGTAAAAGTGCCTATCTCCAGAATGTATTCAGGTGCGATCATATGGCTGATCATTTCCAAAAATTTTCCCTGTACTTTTCCGCTGAGCATATTCGGCATCATGACCTTGATATGTGTTTCGCGGTCGAGTTCGGCAAGATGTGCATCTACCGCTGCGGTATGCACTTCGATATACTTTTCTAATGCGCTTGTAATTATTTCAGACATATGTTCGTATTTTACAAAGTACTTACAATGCTGTAAAAGTGATAAAATACTTTTGGATACACAGAAAATGAGAACATTCTTTTTAGCGATAGTATTATGTATCCCTTCGCTGCGGGCAGAAGCACAGTACAATATGGAGTTGCTGGGAAATCTGCCATATGTATTCGACCTGAGCAGTTTGTGGGGATATACAGATACTTCCGGCAATCCATACGCACTTGTCGGCACATATACAGGATTTTCCATTGTAGATATACAGGATCCTGCCGATCCGCAGGAATTGTTTTTTGTTCCCGGCGCACTGAGTGCATGGCGTGAAGTGAAAACCTGGGATCAGCACGCGTACGTGACCAATGAAAATGACGGCGGATTGTTGATCGTTGACCTCAGTTATCTGCCCGATACAATATATACCTCCTGGTATACCGGTGCGGATACTTTGAATCCTTTGCGCACTGCACATACGTTATGGATAGATGAAAACGGATATTGTTATTTATTTGGCTACAATGTATTATTCGGCGCCAGTGAAGGTGCATATATACTCGATCTGAACATCGACCCCGCGTCACCGGTATTGGTTGGTGAACTCACCGGCACGTATTTACATGATGGCTATGTGCGCGGTGACACCTTATGGGGAGCGGCTATTTACGAGGACCAGTTACAGGTGTACGACGTATCCGATAAAAGTGCTCCGGCTTTGATAGGCGTGCAGATAACAGAAGGCGGTGCCACACATAATTGTTGGCCCGATGCTACGGGCAATTATGTTTTTACAACAGATGAATCACTCATTGGTTATGTATCATCTTTTGATGCATCTGATCCGGGTGACATCACCTTATTAGATAAAATTAAACACGGTGATCCCGACCATACCATACCACATAATGTAATATATAAGGATGGCTGGTTGGTAACCGCACATTACACAGAAGGTGTTTGCATTTTTGATGCCCACAAACCAGAAAATCTGGTAGAGGTGGCGCACTATGATTGTTCTCCCTATGGACCGGAGGCGATCTTTGCGGGCGTTTGGGGCGTATATCCTTTTTTTGAAGATGGAACGATCATCGCTTCGGATATTGAAGAGGGACTGATGATCTTTCAACCGGAATATGTGCGCGCGGCATACCTAGAGGGAAAGATCACAAATGCCGCAACAGGTGGTAATATTTTTAATGCGCATATTCAAGTGATGGGTACAGAGGTGGAGGAGTTCACAAATGTGTTGGGTGAATACAAAACCGGATATGCTATCCCGGGTTTTTATGATGTGGAGATCAGCGTGGCAGGATGTGTTACGGAAACGGTAGAAAATGTCTTGTTGGAATCGGGTGAAACCGTTACGTTAAATCTGGCACTCGATTGTGTAACTGCAGTTGATGATTTGACAAATTCCATTGGACTTACCGCATATTATAATATATCTGCACAGGAGATCCTGTGTACGGTAAATGCACAAGCGGGGCCTGTCGCATTACAACTATGCGATGTGCAGGGGAGGATACGCTACACCGGCACGACCTCAAGCAATGGAAACTTACATATCCCAACCGGATCACTTCCCGCCGGTATTTATACCGTTTATCCCGCCGGAGGCGAGCCGCAACAGGCACAAAAAGTGATGGTCTTTTAATATGTAGCGGAGGCAGAGCTGCTGTTTTTTTACTTTCTTTGCAGGGTGATGCGCATCTGTTTTTGCATAGGTATTTTCTGCATGTGGAGCTACGCTTATGGGCAGATATTACCCACTTACGGAGATGGCAGAACGGCTACTACGGGATGGCAATTTTTAAAGATCAACACAGACGCCCGCGCGGCGGGTATGAGCGGAAGCTATCTGGCAGTTTGTGATGATGTTTCTGGATTGTTCTGGAATCCTGCCGCACTTACACAGGTGGATACAAACCGATGGCATTTTGCCATTGACCATACTGCCTACATTGCAGGTACCACATTACAATTCGCGGGCGCATCTTATCGCTTAACGGATAATACGCTGATCGGGGTGATTGTGCAATATTTCAATGCAGGTGAAATGGATGTGACCACCGAATTTCAACCCAACGGGACCGGACAAACATTCCGTGCTACCGATATGGGTATCGGTATTTCGCTGGCAAGAGAACTCACCGATCAATTCAGTTTTGGTGTAACGGCGAAATATATTCGGGAAGATCTCGCTTCGGTACACAATCAAAATGTAGTATTCGATTTTGGATTTCAGTACGACATCGGATTGGCAAATATGCGCTTTGCTGTGGGTTTGCAAAGCTTCGGATTCAATACACAACCCGGTGGCGGAATTGTGGTAGAAGACTTGTTTGATTCCACCTTTGTTACCGATTTCACGGAAATAGCAGTGCCCACTGTTTTCCGCATTGGTTATGCGTGGGATGCGATCAAAAAGGATAAACATGTATTGACCGCATCAGCGCAGCTCAACCATCCAACAGATAATAATGAAACCTATAGTTTGGGTGTGGAATACGGCTGGAAGCAGATCTTTTTTGCGCGCAGTGGTTATACTTTTGCCACGGATGCAACAGCACTTCCTGCTTTGGGATTCGGCGTGCAATTGAAAAGATATTTCGGCACCATAAAATTTGATTACGGATTTAATTATCAGGATGGCCCGGGTGGTATTCACCGCTTTGGCCTGCGATTGACCATATGAAAAAAATATTCCTGCATAGTATACTGTTCAGTGTATGCGGCCTGCTCCTGTTGCCGGGTTGCGACTTTTTATTCGGCACCCGGGAAGATGCACAGGTAGATGAAATATTTGATGAAGGTGCCATCGATCCTGAATTGATACAAGATGAAGCGGGTTATGTGCCGGTGCTTCCTTTCTGGCAGGGATTCAGTCATCCTGTAGATGTTTTCTGCGGCTATGATGAGATGATCTATGTGATCGATGACAACGGGCTGAATGTTTTGGATCAAACAGGCATCATTCGCAATATCATTCCCATTCCTGGTGCGAGCAAAGTGACCCAGGACAGAAGACTGCATACCTATGTTGTGGGCAGAGTTGCAAAGGATGTTGATGGAGATGGTATATTCGAAGATCTTGCTGCCGTGTACCAGTTGAGTGGAACAGCAACAGGAAATATTGTATTTGTTGATACTTTGATCCATCCATTTTGTGATGCATCGAGAAACATCACAGCCTTTCGCGGTGCGGATGATATGGCCGTTCAATTCACCGGGCTGGCCACACTATCTGACAATACATTATATGTATCGCGCACGGGGCCGCGCAATGACCTGGCGGGTATCGCAAGACCTGACAATACTGTTCTATTCTATTCTGCGGATGGAGTAAATACAGGATATGCAAATGGCCTCTCTCCCGTTACAGGTAATTTACATTCGGCATGGGATATAGCATCCATTGCAACTTTTGCCGTTCCTCCGCAAAGTTTGTCGGGCATATCATCATCGGCAGATTTTTTGATCACCTTACATGCTGCCGGTGCACCGTACAAATGTTTATGGATCACTCGCGTTGTGGATCCGGAAGGCGGGACCACCTATACGGAAAATCCACTGCTCACCGTTTTTGATTATACAAAAGCAGATCGCTTTTTATATGAACCCGATCGCTTCAGCACACCTTCGGATGTATATGTTGCGGGAGATTTTACCGGATATATTTTTGTTGTGGACAGCACATTGGATTCGCTGTATGTATTTACCAGAAAAGGATATGAAGGTGTAAATCCGCCTGCCGGCTCCACCAGTACCATGCAAATAAATGCTTCTTTCGGCGGCAATGGCGACGGACCGTTTCAATTCGATACACCAAGTGGCGTTGCTTACCTGCGCAAGGTGGTGTATGTAGCGGACAAAAACAACAATCGCATTTGCCGATACATATTGAGCACCGATCTGGAATAAGATAAGCGAGTAAATACTATTATGTTTCGCGAATTTTTATTCTAGACCTAACAGGTCTGGAGACTTATGTTAAGTAACTTACCCGCGTGTATACTTTTATTTTCGATACTTTTTCATAAAAAAACCGCCCCGAGTATTCGGGACGGTTACCAAAACCAAACTGATTATATGTAATCACGACGGGTTCCGGAACACACCAAAACCGGAACAATTATTTGAGCTGGACCTGGCAGGAACCAACATACATATCTTTATTATACACTTCGATCTTGTAAATACCGCCTTCCAGTTTTTCTTCGGGACGGAAATGCATTTCCACGCGCTTGTTCAATTTCACACCGGAAGGATCGATGCTGGCAGTGAGATTTTCCTGCTGAACGATATTAGTGGATATCCTTTCATCCCCGATCTTTTTACCGGTAGGCGCAACAATGCGGAAGGAGATCTGATCTGCCATTTCTTCAGGCACGCTGAAGCTGCACATGATATCATCCGTGCGTTTCGCCTTGATGGTTTGCTTTTCTTTTTTGCCTTTCGTAGCCACAGCCAGATAGTCATCAGCCACTAATGCCTGCAACACCTGTATATTATCGGCCAGATCTTTATTCTTTACGTTCAATTTGTCCACCTGGTCGCGCAGCCTTTTATTATCGCCGTTGACCGCAAGCAATTCGGCATTCGCTGCCTGCAATTTATCCTGGAGGCTTGCAAGCTGCATATCCATATCTGCTTTTAGTTTTTTAGCGCTTTCCAACTCGCTCTGCATTTTCTTCAGCGCATTCTTATCTACATACGCTTTATTTAATTCGGCTTGTTTTTTATCCAGTGTGCCGGATAAAGCCGCGAGTTGTTTGTCCATGTCGGCATTCTTGCCTGTCATAGCCGCGATATCTTCGCGCAGCAGATTCATTTCCTTGTCCAGCGCCAGTTTCTCGCTGAGCAGTTTTTCGGCATTGATCTTTTCCTCTGACAAGGAATCTTTCAAAGCCAGATTTTGATTAAAATAAAACGCAGAGAATACGATCGCTGCAAGCACAGTTGCCGTAGCAAGGGCAGCGGTTACTTTTGTTTTTACCGTTTTGTTTTCCATTCATTGTGAATTAGAATACAAAAATGCAGGCGCTACCTAAAGACGGAATGAAAACCGGATTAAAAAGGGATTAAACCTGAAAAACGGGTAATTGAACAGTGATCGTGGTTCCCGCATCTGTTTTAGATTGTATGGAAATGCTCCCCTGATGCAATTGCACAATACGGTACACCAGAGAAAGCCCGATGCCGTGGCCCCTTATCTTTTCTACATTACTGCCGCGGTGAAATGGCTCATATATATGTTCCATATCTTCCTCCGGTATGCCGATACCATTGTCGCGGAACAAGATATTGACCATATTGTCTTCCATACCGATGACAACAGAAACTTTATGTTGAGCAGAATATTTACACCCGTTGTCCATCAGATTTAAAAAAGCAGATTTCAGCAACTGGTCGCTTCCCTTTACGGTCAGATCAGATGCGTCGAGCTCGCTGTCGAATTTGATATATACTTTATAATCGGGATTGCGTTTGATCAGATCGGCATGTGCCTGCCAAAGTACATCATCGATGCGCACTTCCTTAAATGCTGTTTCAGTGGATTGCGAGCTCGCCTGTGCAAGCAATAACAAGCGATTGGAAATACGGATAAGACTCTTCATTTCACCAAGCAGGGACCGGATACTCTGCTGATAATATTCTGTTGTCCTTTCCTGCATCAATAACACTTCAAGTTGTCCGCTGAGGGATGTCAGCGGGTTGCGGAGTTCATGGGATGCATTTGAAATGAAGTCCTTTTGCATACGCAGAGCCTCTTCCAATCTTTCCAGCATATCATTAAAAGTATGTGCCAACTGTGCTATCTCATCTTTATTATCCCCTTCATCGAGACGCAGGTTCATACTGTTTATGCCGATATTATTCACCTGGCCGATGATATTGGAGATCGGTTTCAATGCACGGCCCGCATAAATACGGCCCATAAAAAATAAAATGATCATACTGATGCCGAATGCAATGAACAGGATGGTGCGCAAAAAATGGAGTCGCTTGATGCCATATATATCGGTTGCTCCCGCCATCACCACGAAACGATCGTATTTGCTGGTAAAGAGAAATCCAATCATTTCATATTCCCCTTGTTGTAAAGTGATCTGCCGGTCTAAACGAACTTCATCCAGCAGGTCGTTACTCAAAACAAAAGAATAATCATCATTGGAATTATATAACAGAGAGTCATTGAAATTATAGATCTCAATTTTCTCATGCGGCAAGGTTCCCGGATTATCTTTCTCGATCCGGTGCAACAGATCCACATCTATCTCATCTACATCGATGAGCAGACTGGCCACATTGGTAGCCTTATTTTGCAGGCGCTCATAAAAATCCGTTTTCCTGTAACTCGCAGAAACAAAATAAATAGACAATGAAAATACAGTAAGCAGGATAGCTACAATGACAATGAACTGATATGTCAGTTTTTGGCGTATCTGCATTACTCCGATTCAAAAATATACCCCATACCGATGCGTGTATGGATCAGTTTATATGCATATTGCTTATCTATTTTTTTGCGCAGAATATTTACATATACATCCACTACATTCGTTTCTGTATCAAAATCTATATCCCAAACCGCTTCGGATATCTCTGAACGGGATAAGACCTTTCCCTTATTGCGCATAAAATATTCCAATAGGGCAAATTCCTTAGCGGTAAGTTCTATTTTGTTCCCATTGCGTATGGCAAGTTTTTTTTGCAGGTCGAGCTCCAGGTCGGCAACCCGGATCGTGTTTGTCGTTTCTGCAATACCAAAATACCGTTTAGTGAGCGCGCGTATACGTGCTATCAGTTCTGCAAATTCAAATGGTTTCACCAGGTAATCATCTGCACCCGCATCGAAACCTTTCACTTTATCTTCCGTAGTGCCCAATGCGGTGAGCATCAAAACCGGCAGGCCGGGTTTTTCTTCCTTGATCTGCCTGCACAATTCAATCCCATTGACGATCGGAATATTCAAATCGAGCAGCACCAGTTCAAAGGAACCCGATTTGGCTTTGCGCAAGCCGATATTTCCATCAAATGCAACATCCACCGTATGCCCGTTTTGTTCCAAACCTTCTTTGATAAAGGCCGAAACAGTTGGTTCATCTTCAATCACCAAAATATGCATAGTACAAAATAAGCGATTAAAACCACATTCAACGCTGTTTCAAAAGAAATCTTCATTACTTTTTAATCTTACGCGTCCAGGCTGGTTTGCTGCGCAATACCTGCGCATGCACAGGACAATCTGTATCATGGGCGCCGGGCAGATATCCGGTGCTCATCAAAAACTCACCAACGATCTCGCCACCGGTAAATCTGAATGTCTTTTTGAACAACTTCACCCATTCTGCTTTTTCCATCGGATGATGTGCATCCAACCATGCGAGAAAGGAACCATGGCTTTTTTGCAATGTGCGGATAATACCCGCATTGTATATCGCTGCCTGAATTTTTAAGCGGTTGCGGATAATTCCTGCGTCCTGCATCAGGCGCTCCACATCCTTTTCGCTGAAGTTCGCTACTTTTGATATGGAGAATTGCCTGTATGCTTTCCGAAAATTTTCTTCTTTGACTAAAATAGTGTTCCAACTTAAACCTGCCTGATTGATCTCGAGAACCAGCAGGCAAAATAATTCATCATCGGTAGTTATCGGAAACCCATATGCATGATCGTGATACCGCACATGCACGTTATTTTTATCGGGAATACCTTTTGTATATGAGCAGTAACTCATGGCACGAAAATAGATAAAATGCCCCGCCATTACATATCCACATTTATGCACAGCTATTTATCTGTATTGGCTCAAAGAGTTAATAGATTTACATATGCACCTCTACCCACGCCCCGCTGCATTGGAACAAAGTTTGCGTTTGTTGCACTCCGGTGGCGACCACCGGCAGGTAAAAGTGATCGTGCTTGCACCGTATGTCAGCACGAATGATCCCAACCTGGATTATTACTATGATTTTTCGCAAAGTATCGCAGAATACAACAAGGCATTTCTTGCACTTGGTCTGGATTGGGAATGGAAGCCCGTGACCATGCTCGATCAGACAGAGGTTATCGCGCAATATGCAGACATAGCTGCGAACGGAGATTACATACCCATACTTTTTAATCTCTGCGATGGCGATGAGGTGAATGGAACACCGGGCATATCGGTCGTAGAAAATTTACACCGTACCGGCATGATCCATACGGGATCGGAAGCGGCCTTTTATCGAAACACCACCAGTAAGGTGACCATGAAAAAGGCTTTTGATGCACATGGCGTGCCGCATGCACCCTGGATGGAGATCAGCAGTCCGGAACAGGATGTGCGTGGCATTTTTAAGCAGGTTGGCAAGACCATCATCGTCAAACCGGCTGTATCCGGTGGTAGCATGGGATTAGGCATTCAAAATGTGGTTGAAACGGAAGCAGCGCTCAAAGAACAGGTTGAGCGGATATTTGCAGGATACAGAGGATGGGAACTGGCAAGCGGAGGTATTGTTGCGGAAGCATTTATTGAAGGCCCGGAGTTCACCACATTGATCACGGGTTCAGCGATCCGGCCGCGCAAAAGTGTTATCTATCATCCGGTGGAACGCATATTTCACCATTCCCTTCCCGCAAAAGAAAAGTTCTTATCCTTTGACCGGTTATGGGAGACATACGATGAGGAGAGCCCGATGCCCGGTGATGGTGATTTTTATCAATACACCTCTGCAGCACGCAAAGTAGCCAGAGAAATAAAACAAGTAAGTTGGGACGCATTCGTTGCAACCGAGGGAACCGGATATACCAGGGCCGATGTTCGCATGCACGAGAAAACAGGAGCACTTTTCGTGCTCGAAGTAAATGCACAGTGCGGCCTGAGCGAAGATGAGAATTATACTTCTATCGGCGCTATCCTCCGGGTGAATGAAAAAAGCTTTTCCGCGATGATTTCTGAGATCATCTACGATGGAGTGCTTCGCCACAAAGCACATAAAATATCTTCCAATAAAGCAGAACTCCTGCATGTAGATCGTTCCTGATGTACAGCGCCTGAAGTACAGTATCTTTATTTCCGCATTATACCGGTTAGTTGTGAAATCCAATGTCAACCCGCACCGTATTGACCTGCTCCCACGGGAATTGCGTGTATGTGTATTGCAACCTGATTATTCTACCTCCGATGTCGATTATCAATATTATGATCCGCCGCGTTCTTTAGAACATCTTTTACCGGATGCACACGTGGTCAATCTTTTTTTGAACAAACTTTCCGTATATAAGCAGCTCCTCGAAGCGTCAAAAGAAGGATACGATATTTACATCAATCTGTGTGAAGGTTATCTCGAATGGGCAGTACCATCGATCGAAGTTTACTATTATCTTGAATTATTGCAGCTGCCATTTACAGGTCCAGGTTCCAAATTATTTGATCCGCCAAAAGAGCTGATGAAATATGTTGCTTTTTGTGAAGGTGTGCTCACACCGCAACACGAGATCATACGCAAAGGACACGATATAGAAAAGGCCTGCGCTCATCTGCATTTTCCGATGTTCGTCAAACCGGCAAAAGCAGGTGATAGTTTAGGTGTGGACAGAGATTCTTTGGTGCACGATGCAGATGCACTGCAACAAAAAGTAGACCGGCTGCTCAGCGAATACACTGAGGTATTGGTGGAAGAATACATTGCCGGCAGGGAATTTACGGTATTGGTGGTAGCAGATGCCGAGGACCCTACACAGGCATTTGCATACGCACCTGTTGAATATATTTTTCCGGAAGGAAACACATTTAAAACCTATGCACTTAAAACATCGGCATTGCACCCCGACGCGAACGTACGGGTAGATGATCCGGTACTGGCTGCAGAATTGCAACATGCGGCGAAAAGGATATTTCATGGATTTAGTGGTGTGGGTTATGCGCGACTGGATTTCCGGATGAATAAGCGCAAGGAAATATTTTTCCTCGAGATCAATTTTACTTGTTCGGTATTTTATCCTGCAGATTATGCGGGATCGGCAGACCATATATTGTTACTGGATGGTGCGGGACAAGATGGATTTTTGCGTGCTATTATTGCAGAAGGCCTTGCACGACACCGCCGGAAAATAAAACCATTCCGGCTCGAACATATTGCCGATAAAGGATATGGCATTTTTGCAACACGGCAGATCCATGCCGGAGAGGTGATCTTTAAGGGAGAAGGAAAGGCACAGCGCCTGGTGACCTTGCGCGAAGTGGAGAACCGCTGGCCGGAAAAAGAAAAACTGGAATTCCGGAGGTATGCATATCCGGTAAGTGCCGAAGTATTTATTCTATGGGATGATGATCCTGCTGCGTGGGCACCACAAAACCACAGCTGTGTTCCGAATACCGCTTATGATGGATTGAATGTGGTCGCCAGCACAGATATTAAACCGGGAGAAGAATTAACGTTGGATTATGCCACTTTTCTGGACGAACATATGGAGCCCTTTACCTGTCATTGCGGGCATCCGGAATGCAGGGGAAAGATACACGGTACAAAGGGTATGAGCATTGATGCGGCAGAAAAACAAAAACGTACCTAATGTATACAAAGAAGAGCCGCGCTAAAGCGCGGCTCTTCTTTTCTATTTTATATGATCATCCTTGCGGATTCTCATTGAAACTGATCATCCAGTTGATACCGAAACTATCCGTGCACATGCCAAAATAATCTCCCCAAAACGTTTTTGCCATGGGCATGGTGACCATTCCTCCATCTGACAAAGCAGCGTGAATGCGATCTGCTTCGGCAGCAGATGGTACATTAATGGATAAAGAAATATTATTCCCGATCACGGCATGTTTTCCCCAATCGCCACCGGCATCACTCCCCATCAAGGCACCGCCATATAGAGGCAATGAAATATGCATGATCTTTTGTTTTTCTTCTGCACTTAATTCCGGAGCTCCTTCCTGAGGAGGCATCTCACCGAATCGTCCTACATAAATAAATTCACCACCAAATACTTTTTGGTAATAATTGAACGCTTCCTCACAATTTCCCGGGAAGGTCAGATATGGATTTAGTCCTGTCATAGTAGTTATTTGGTTCAAAGATATTTTACACGATCTCTATTTCCTGTTAAGGGGCGTTAAATGACCGTGAAATTAGGAAGTTGGCAAAGCATTTACTTACCCGCAGGCATCCGGAAAAGCGGCCGCTGTCCAAGGCTCCGGCACTTTTTTAGCCTTCGGTTGATCCTCCTGTGGGCGGACATCTTTCATCTTTCATTTTTCATTTTTCATCTTTGTCCCATGCAAAAAGTGATCGTTCTAGGTGCAGGCATGGTGGGAAGAGCCATGGCTTTGGATATGGCAAAGGATTATAGCGTCTGGTCGGCAGACATCTCAGCAGAAAATTTATCCAAACTTTCGGGCTCGGGGATAGAGACCTTGGAGGCAGATCTTTCTGACCCTGCCAAAATACGCGGGATCATTGCGGATAAAGATCTGGTCATCGGTGCCGTCCCCGGTTTTATGGGATACAATATGTTGCAAACCGTAATATCAGCTGGAAAAAATATCAGCGATATCTCTTTTTTCGATGAGGACCCCTTTACGCTCGATGCGTTGGCGAAAGAAAAAGGAGTAACGGCGATCATGGATGTTGGCGTGGCTCCCGGAATGGATAATATCATCCTCGGATATCACAACCAAAAAATGCAGGTAGAAAAATTTATTTGCCTTGTGGGCGGATTGCCGGCACATCCGCAGTGGCCATATGGATATAAAGCACCCTTTTCACCCATCGATGTGATAGAGGAATACACGCGGCCTGCGCGCATTGTAGAAAATGGAAAAATTGTTGTCAAAGCTGCACTCAGCGAGCCCGAGTTGATGGCATTTGACGGAGTGGGCACACTCGAAGCATTCAATAGCGACGGCTTGCGATCTCTGGTAAAGACCATGGCACATATTCCCGACATGATAGAACGCACCTTGCGCTATCCGGGCCATATTGAACTTATGCGGGTGCTGCGCGAAACGGGATTTTTCAGCAAAAAGGAAATAGAAGTTAAAGGAGTAAAAATACGTCCCCTCGATATGACCTCCCGATTGATGTTCCCCATGTGGAAATTGCAGGAAGAAGAGGATGAATTTACCGTCATGCGGGTTATCGTAAGCGGCATCGAGAACGGAAAAAAGATCACCTATACGTATGATCTGCTCGACCGCTATGAACCTGTTACTAAGACATCATCCATGTCCAGAACAACAGGATATACCTGCACCGGAGCTGCGCGATTGATATTAAACGGCCAATTCGCACGAAGAGGCGTTTTCCCGCCGGAGTTTTTGGGTGAAGATGAAACCAATTTTACCTTTTTGATGAAACACCTCGAAGAAAGAGGTGTTCACTATCATTGCAATATCTCCTGATCAGTCGGATACATTTTTACGGCGACGGGAAAGTTTCTCCCTTTTTCGGTTTATTACTCGCCGAGAACACGTTCAATATTCTTATCCGGAACGATCCAGATGATAGCGATCAAAACAAAGATCATTCCACTGACATATATACTCACAAAAGCGAGTGGAACAGCAGCGATATATCCCGTCAATGAAATATAACCTTTGTATTTCTGCTTCTCCAATGCTTCGGCTAGCTTATTGTTGCTCTCCTGCTGAGGCATGATGACCTGTTGCAGGAACCAGAATGCGATAGCGCAAAGCAATAAATTGACACCGTAAACAGCAACCGTATTTTGAGCGAAATCATTCTCACCCATCCACCCCGTTGTGAAGGGTATCACTGACAACCAGAACAAAAGATGCAAATTCGACCAGATGAGTTTACCATTGATCTTTTTTACAGTGTGGATCAAGTGGTGGTGATTACCCCAATAAATGCCAATGAAAATAAAACTCAAAACATAGCTGATAAATACAGGCAGACGCTCATAAAGGGCTTCCCATGTAGCCTCATGCGGAACCTTTAATTCCAATACCATGATGGTGATCACAATGGCTAAAACGCCATCACTGAATGCTTCCAAACGGGTTTTTGTCATAGTGGTTTACTTTGTGTCCAAAAAACAATAAGAACAACAAAATTGTTTGTTACTTTTTTATTTTCCTTTTTGGAAAATTGAATAACCAGGAGGTGATCACCGGCAGAATAAAAATAACTACCGTGAATAAACTAACCGCCAGGTCTGTGCGCTCGTGCTCCAACAGATCACAGAGGGGCGTGTTATGACCGAACTCAAAGCAGAGAAAGGACAGGAGCAGTTTCATGCCCAGAACGAAAATGATGAGGAATGCCGAATTCTCTAAAAAAGGGAAACGCTCCAGCAATTTGATCACACCCTGCGCTACAAAACGAATGGCGAGTATGCCGATGAACACCCCCAGACAAACCAGATAAATATTGCTGGTATAGGCAACAGCGGCAAATACATTGTCGATGCTAAAGGCAAGGTCCATTACATTCACTAAGATGACGGTGCTCCAAAAAATGCCCATTCTACCGACCGTATTTCTGTAGAACCAATTTCGTTCCTTATCCAGGGGCTTAATATTTTCAGTAGTATTCGCTTGCTTTCTGTAAAAATCCAGGGCGAGATATATCAGATACAATCCACCCAGACCCTTTAACCAGCTGATCTTTATTAAAAAGTTTGCGAGCAATAGTGCGATCGCTCTGAAAAAATAAGCCCCGAAAATACCATAGCGCAATGCTTTGCCGCGCTTTTCCTTCTCCAGGTCCATGACCATGGTACCCATCACCAGGGCATTGTCCACGCTGAGCATACTCTCAATAAGGATCAGATTAAAAACAATAATGGCCGCTTCGGCCGGCGGATGACCAAAAAATGCTGTGAAGTCGAAAAGGAGTATCACCTGCGACATGGGCCTATATTATCCGGATAAACCTTCTTTTTGCATTTGTTGTTCCCATTTCCATGCAGTAGACATCATGTCATCGATATTCCGACTGCATTCCCATCCCAACACTTCTTTTGCTTTTGTATTGTCGGCATAAATGGCAACCACATCTCCTTCCCTTCTCGGGCCGAGAGTATAAGACAGCCGCATATCACTCACGCGTTCAAAAGCATGGATCAATTCCAGTACACTGATACCCGTTCCGCTGCCGAGATTAAATACTTCCATAGTGCGTGTATCCGTATCCACCTTGCGCATGCTGTATTCCAATGCGAGGCGATGTGCTTCTGCTATATCCATCACATGCACATAATCGCGCACACAAGAACCATCGCGCGTAGGATAATCGGTCCCATGCACAGTGATAGCATCCTGCAATCCGATTGCCGTTCGGGTAATATTCGGAACTAAGTTTTCAGGTGTGCTGAAAGGTATCTCTCCGATCATGCCGCCCGGATGTGCACCCACCGGATTGAAATAGCGCAGTGCAATACATTTTGTCTCGGTGTTTGGTGCGTGTGCACGGATCATCTCTTCCGATAATAATTTGGTCCAACCGTATGGTGATTCCGGCATACTCATAGGTGTGTCTTCTTTTACCGGAAGCTCCTGCACGTTGCCATATACACTGCAGGAAGAGGACAGAATGAAATGTTTTATTTGATACTCATCTGCAATACGCAGGATATTGATATTGGCATTGAGATTATTATCGTAATAGATCAGTGGGATGCGCGTTGATTCGCTCACGGATTTAAATGCCGCAAAATGAATAATGCCCTGTATGTCCTGATGATCGTGTAATACAGTACGCAATTTAGGCAGATCGCGCAGATCTATCCGGAATTGAGTAAAATCCTTACCCGCTACCTCTCTGATCCTGTCGGGAACAAAGGATTTGGAACGTGATAAATTATCGATACACACCACTTCATACCCTTTATCCAACAGATCGATAATGGTATGTGCTCCAATGTATCCGCAACCTCCTGTTACTAATATCTTCATATCTAAAAAAATAAACCGGATAAGTTCTCAGCGCAACAAACGCATGAGATATTGGCCATAACCACTTTTCATAAGTGGTTGCGCAATGCTTTCTAACTGGGCAGCATCAATGAATTTTTTGCGAAATGCTATCTCCTCGATACAACCTATATTCAATCCCTGTCTTTGTTCTATCACCTGAATAAATTGCGACGCCTGCATCAGTGAATCGAATGTTCCGGTATCGAACCATGCTGTACCGCGCGGTAATACACTCACTTGCAAAGCACCTCTCTGTAAATATTCCTTGTTCACATCGGTGATCTCATATTCTCCCCTTGCACTCGGTTTCAGATCACGTGCTATTTGAACTACGCTATTATCGTAAAAATATAAACCGGGCACTGCATAATTTGATTTTGGCGCTTTTGGTTTTTCTTCAATACTCAACACCTTTCCTGCATCGTCGAATTCAACCACACCGTATCGCTCGGGGTCACTTACATGATACGCGTAGATGATGCCGCCGTCCGGATCATTATTTTTTGTGAGCAATTCACCTAAACCGGAGCCGTAAAAAATATTATCTCCTAACACCAGGGCAACTTTATCCTTCCCGATAAAATCTGCGCCTAAGGTAAAGGCCTGTGCAAGTCCGTCGGGTGAAGGTTGCTCCACATAGCTGAAAGAACAACCTATCCTGTTGCCGTCTCCCAGTAATCTCTGAAATCCGGGCAGATCGTGCGGTGTTGAAATGATCAATATCTCCCTGATCCCGGCCATCATGAGGGTGGATAGGGGATAATAGATCATGGGTTTATCATAAATAGGCATCAATTGCTTGCTGATCGCAAGGGTGATGGGATGTAAACGCGTTCCGCTGCCGCCGGCCAGAATAATTCCTTTCACAATTTCACTTTTGCGGTAAAGATAACCCATCCCGTCCACGAAAGAATCCGGGACCTGGCATCAGATATTGGTTCTTTGTTTGGAGAAATACATTGCAGCCGTTGCAAATCCCAGCAAAATGCAGGCAGTAAGCTGATGGCACACACCCCAGAATATGGGAATCGCACTATTTCCTATCGTTAATGTGAGCACACCCAATGCAACCTGAACAAGGACCAGAACGACCAGCATATTAGCAATTTGCTGCATGCGGGCAGAAGTGCGGTTTCGGTTCACCCACCAAAATCGCAAAATGAGCAAGGCCACCACCAATCCGACTGTGCGGTGCAGAAAATTGATCTCGGTGGTCAGCTGCACCAGCTTGTCGGCACTACCCAAATGGGTGAAGGCACCTTCGGGGATAAATCTGCCCGACATTAAAGGCCAGGTTTTGTACACCATGCCGGCATCGGTGCCTGCCATGAGTCCGCCCAACGCTATCTGAAATAATACCAGACCAAATACCCACTTAGTCGCTTTATGGGTAGCCGGATGATCTGCGGTTTTGGAATGATCGCCGATCGAGAATACCAACCACAACAGATAAATGTATACCAATAATGCCAGTAATAAATGTATGGTAAGTTTGGAAGGATCCACCCAGGGATCCCCGTCTAATCCACTCGCAACCATTACCCAACCGACAAAGCCCTGTAAACCTCCTAGAAATAAAACGAGCACCAATTTCCATTTCAGATCGCGCGCTAATTTTTTTTGCAGGAGAAAAACAATAAATGGAATAAGGAATACAAATCCGATGAGTCGCGCCCAGAGGCGATGAATATATTCCCACCAATAAATATGTTTGAATTGCTCTACGGTAAAATCCGAATTCACCTTCTCAAATTGTGCCGAGCTTTTGTAATGCTCAAATTCTGCATCCCATTGCCCGGCATTCATCGGTGGCATGGAGCCCATGAGCACGTCCCATTCAGTAATGGAAAGACCTGATTCTGTGAGTCTTGTAATGCCACCCAGTGCAACCTGCACCAATACCATGATCACGCCTGTCCACAACCAGATTTTTACTGCACGCATTGTTATATTGGGATTTTGAGACAAAATTAATACATGTGCTATTGCAAATTAGTTTGATTTTGAGGGCTCAGGCTTTAGTTTTACATACCTAAAAATCCGAAATGAAAAAAACGAGTTTAATAATATCCTGCGTCCTGTTGCTCTTTACATCCTGCAGAGATGCATTAGTAGACCAAATCAATGATACTGAGGCCGATCTGCAATTGGCAGGTGCCGGTGTTACGGTAAAGCCGGCAAATAAATTCACCAATTTATTCAATCGCTATGGCAATGGATGGACCGGGGGAGACGCTTCTTACTCAGTGGCCCTGCCCGATGGGCGCAGCGTTTGGATGTTTGGAGATAGTTTTTTAGATACTGTGTATGCCGATTACACCAGACCATTTGCAGAATTGGTGCGCAACAGCTTTGTGGTACAGCAAGGCAATAATCTTACTACAATAGTAGGAGGAACTATAGATGATCCTTCCGCATTGGTCGACACAGATGATCCCACCTTGCGCTGGTATTGGCCGGGTGACGGCACAGTGATCGGAGATACATTATATGTGTACATGATGTACTTTCAAAAAACCGGACCGGGAGGCTGGGATTACGCCTATCAACGAACAGATCTCGTTGCATATAGTCTGCCTGCTATTACAGAGATCAGCAGAACCACTGTTTTCACTGAACCACATATCACATGGGGAACCACCATTATGGAAGACGGAGGATTTAATTATGTATATGGTACCGAAGGTGCCACCCTTACAAAATACATGCATGTTTTGCGTTATCCGGCAGGAAATATACATGCCACTCCCGAATACTGGAATGGCAGCGGATGGACTACAACTATTCCGGCGTACAATGTGGGCAGACTGGAAAAACAAAGTGGATTTGCGGTAGATGTCTCCGCACAATTCGCCGTATTTTATGCTGCAGGCAAATACCGCCTGGTTACACAGCATAATTTATTCGGACCCGATATTTATTCCTGGGAATCCATTAATCCTACCGGACCATGGAAACAGCGACAGACCATCTATGTGACTCCTGAGACAGGCGACGAACATTTTACATATAATGCATGGGTGCATCCCGAATTCGGCACGTCCGGTTATATGTTGCTTACGTATAATGAGAATAGCAATAATTTTCTGGATCTGTTCAATGATGCACGCATTTACAGGCCGAAATTCATATTCTTTAAATACAATTGATAGATACTTTACTTACTTTTTATAACAGATAGAAAAACGTCATGCAGACAAAAAACCTGAGTATCTTCCTCATTTCGGCAATACTGATAACGATCGTTTCCTGTGACAGCGGCATTCCCCAAACAGAAACGGATGCAACAGGCGACATCATGCTGGATGCCGGCACCATCATTACAAAACCGGCAAATAAATTCAACAACCTGTTCAACACTTTCGGCAATGGCTGGACCGGTGGTGATGGCGCATATTCAATATCGCTTCCCGACGGAAGGACATTATGGTTGTTCGGCGACAGCTTTTTAGACACTGTATATCCCGATTATTCCAGGCCGGGAACTCCGCTTATCCGGAACACCATGGTGGTGCAACAAGGAAATAACATCACTACCCTGGTATCCGGAACTATCGATTCACCGCAAGCTAAAGTGAATACGATGGATCCTTTTAATGAATGGTACTGGCCCGGAGATGGAACGGTGATCGGCGATGTGTTATATATCTACATGTTGTATTTCATACGCACGGGTCCGGGAGGTTGGGATTTTGCCTATGTGCGCAGCGACCTGGTTGCTTTTTCCCTGCCCGACATCACAGAGATCAGCAGAACTCCTGTTTTCCTTGATCATGACATTTTATGGGGAGCTGACATTTTGGAAGATGGTGGCTATATCTATGTATATGGATCAGAAGAAGCGACCCTCACAAAGTATGCGCACGTTTGCCGTTATCCAGCAGGCGATATTACCGGTACACCTGAGTTTTGGGATGGTACTACCTGGACAAGCACTATGCCGCCGCACAATGTCGGAAGATTGGTGCGCACCAGCGGTTTGAATGTGGATGTTTCCTCACAATTCGCTGTGATATATTATGGAGGTAAATACCGGCTGATCACGCAGGAAGGATTTTTAGGACCGAAGATATACAGCTGGGAAGCAGATGCGCCGCAAGGCCCGTGGAAGATGCGGAAGACGATTTATGAAACACCGGAAACCGGTGGCGCCCATTTTACTTATAATGCCTGGGTGCACCCGCAATTTATACAACCAAATGGCGCCATATTATTAAGCTATAGCGAGAACAGCAATAATTTCCTCGACTTGTTCAATGATGCGCGCATTTATAGACCGAAGTTTATTTGGTACAAGTACCCGGATTGAGGAGGAATTTGAAAGGTAGAAAATATATAAAAGTTAAAAAATTAGGAGCGCTCGTGGATCCATGAGCGCTTTATTATTTTTGGATTGAGCAGGATTGATCAAAATTGATCAAAATTGCTTTGAGCACTCAGACTGATCGTAGGTAATCTCTTTACTGCTTATTGCTTACTGCTTATTGCTCTTTTATTTGTGAAATGAGCAAAATTGAGCAGGATTGAAGCAAAATTGCTTTGAGCACTCAAACTGATCGTAGGTAATCTCTTTACTGCTTACTGCTTATTGCTTACTGCTCATTGCTTCCTGCTCATTGCCCCTCTACATCCCTCACTCTTGCGCTAACGTTTTATGCTTATGTAATGTATGCCCTGCCGCTGCAATATTACTTTCCGGTATATCCAATAATTTCTCATGCACCACCCGTTTCTCAATATACTTGCTGTTCATGATGCGCAGCAAGCCCATGTAATCCATTTCACATTCCAGCAGATCGCCGACCTTGATGTTATTGGGGTTATCTCCCAGATCCACAACGATCATATCGGATGATGCTCCCACGATCTCGAGGGAGGAATCTTTTAAGTGAACATGTTTTTCATCCATATCCAATAATCCCAGGTCGAGTATTGCCCGGAAAGATCTCTGTGAGCGATCCTGATGTTCAAATTCCATGCTTTCCCCTTTTAGGTTCGTGCCAAGTTTCCCTACGGGAACACCGGTTTTTTTCGTTATCTCTATTACTTCGGCATACAGACGGAACACATCCGGATACATTTTTGGAAAAGGTGTATCGTGATATACATCGGTTCCGAGAAAGAGTGTTTCTCCCACGCGAAAATGATTGATAGCTTTAGGCAGCAAATCCTCGAAGATCAAGGGAATGGTAACCGATGATCCGCCGGAAATATATTGTATCTCTGTATTGAACTTTGCCTCGATCAACTGCGTGTATAAACTCAATTGTATCAGCTTATCATGGCTGGGCAATACGCCATACATACAATTCAAATTAGTGCCCACACCAACTACGGTAATATTGGAGAATTGAAACACGTTCTCATAAAATCGCAACAGATTCTCTCCCAATATACCCTCACGCAACTCCCCCATCTCTATCATGATAATAACTTTGTGCTGTTTATTTTGGCGTTTGGCTTCCTCACTCAGCAAACGGATGGTCTGCATTTCGGTGTTCATACTGATGTCTGCATAACGCACCACGCCTTCAATCGAACGTTTAGGTGGAGGTTTAATATACACCGTTTCCACTTCCGGTGCAATGGATTTCACCATTTTCAGATTAGTAACACGTGAATCACACACCTGCTTCAGATCCAAAGCTAAAACTTCCTGTAAAAAGGTTTTATTACCACAAAGCAGTTTCGTGACAACTGCCCATTCAATACTCTTTTTACTGAACAGGTCGTTGAGATAGGTATAATTACTTTTTAGTTTTTCCGCATCAAGCGTGAGAAAGGCCATTTGATTTTTTATTGAGAAAATGAACGCAGAAATAAATGATAGCAGAGAATAAGACACCAAAAAAATTGGGATCCAGTCCGAATGGCAATGAAACTTTGCTAATGATCAACACCAATACGGTTGTACCACCCGTCACCATGGCGAACAATGCCGCCAGCGAATCCGGATTGCGTACGAACAACATACCCAAGACCGGCACCACAAGTCCGCTGACCATAAAGGCATAACTATACAACATGATGGACAGAACACTCTGCATATACATGGATAATAAAATCGCGACCAGGCCAATGACCAATGTGATCAATTGTGAGATGCGAATGATCTGTTTCTCACTGCTGTGTTTCTTAAATGCACCGAAAATATCCGTGAGGAAATTCCCGGATGCAGCCATGAGGCAGGAATCTGCTGTCGACATGATGGCAGAGAAGTAAGCTGCCAGCATAATGCCCATCAACCCGACCGGCAATATACTGTTGAGAAACAGTGGCAATCCGAGTTCCGGATCCATTCCCGTACTATGCGTATAGCCCGCCTCAGCGAACATGCCCTGTTCAAATGCCACTTTGCCGAAAACACCCAGGATAACACCCATGAACGCCATGATGGGGTATTCAAATACACCAGCAATGAGCCAGGCTTTTTTTGCAGTGCGTTCGTCGCGACAAGCATAAATACGTTGATATAAAGTCATCCCCACGAACCATATCGGCACGATAGTAATGAACCAATTAAAAAAAGTGATAAAAGTAATATTGTCCAGCTGCATAAAGCTAGGATGCAACTGTTGACGGATAGCATGCCAGCCGCCCAACTTAAAATAACCATATGGTATTCCAATGAGCACTAAACCACCCATCAATATAAGCCACTGTATGGTATCTGTATATATAACCGCCTTTATTCCACCTGCAACGGTATATATCACAGCGATCAAACCCATGATCAGGATCGCCTCCGTGATGCTTATTTGCGGAAAAGTTGCAGAAGCGAGTTTTGCGCCTGCCAATATCTGTGAACTGGTAAATCCGATATAACCGACAAAGGAAATGATACCTGCTATAAAGGCGACCTTGCCGTTGTAGTAATGTCCGAGTGCCTGGGGGAAACTCAATAATTTATATTTTCGCGCAATGGGATAAATGCGGGGGATCAGAAAAACCGCACTTAACCAGGCACCAACAATACCGGTAAACAACATCCAACTCCCTGAAATGCCGATGGCAAAACCAAGTCCGCCTAACCCTATAGAAAATCCACCACCCACATCTGTGGCAACTACCGACAATCCCACATGACCGGCACCCATATTCCGCCCTCCAACATAATAATCTTCCCTGGTGCTGTTCTTATTGTAGAAATAAAAACCCACGGCCAGCATAGCTATAAGGTATATGCCAAATATGACGAAGTCAATCCAATGTGCACCCATGCTTAATTTCTTTTCAGTCGCATCTCCAAATACGGATTGGTAAAGCCATACTTCTCATATAAAAATTTTGCCGGATTATTAGCTTCTACATGTAAGGCGATGTCGCCTTTTGCATTGTGCAATGCCTCGTCCATTAATTTTTTACCGATCCCCTTGCCGCGCATGTCTTTGTGGGTTGCGATGTATACCAGGATATTTTCAGGAATGTATCCCGACATACCCGTGCGATTTACCACAACCGCACCGGCAATTTCTCCGCCTTCCTCGGCAACCAAAGTAAATCCGCCAAAAGAGATGATCTCCTTGACAGAATAATCAATGGCCCTGCGAATATCTTGCGCAGCATCTCCGTATTGCTCCAGATTTTCTTTGAGAAATTGTACGATCTTTTGCTTCTCCGCATCTGATGGCGGCTGCAATGCATTAAATACTTTCACCTTTGTCATGAAATGGCATTTACAATAGATTAACCAGGATTTTCAGCACCGGCCGGTTATAGTGGGGATCCGGCGGTATTTCAGCACACTGTTCTTTGTGCCAGCAGACTTGATGTAACGCAGTTGTTACAGAATACTGTCTGCATGTATGATAATACCACAAAATTACGAAATGAGAAACGGAGGAAAGAATTTTATTGCTGTAATAAACGCCAGCCCACAGATAAATAGTGCATAATGGTGGTCCTTAGGCGATTTCAGAGGAGGTTTGCGGGAGGATGGAAAGTTGCATTAAGAAAATAAAAGCGCTCTTGGTTGCATGCGTGCTTTATCCTATTTGGAATGAGTCTGCAGCAGGCAGGCAGAATTGTCCGCCGGTAGGCAGACCCTTGCGGAAAGCAAAATTGCATTGAGTACTCAAACTGATCATAGGTGATCTTTTTACTGCTTATTGCTCTCTGCTTACTGCTTACTGCTCATTGCTCTCTGCTTACTGCTCATTGCTTACTGCTTACTGCTCATTGCTTACTGCTCATTGCTCCCTGCTTATTGCTCTAAAAAAAGCATTCTTGTATATACGAGTCCTGTTATTGGAAAAGCCATTGTAAATTTTTCATCCGCCACTTCAATAAAATAATTTGTTCCGGAATTTATTTTCCCATTGCTTGTTACTGGAGTAAAAAAACCGCTATGTCATCCTATCTGCAGAGTGCCCGCAAACAATTCCTGTATTATAAACAACTCGGTGAAAAAACGTTTGCCGCTGTTCCCGATGAAAGTTTGTTCTGGCAATATAATGCCGAAAGCAATTCCATAGCCACCATTGTAAAACATATGTGGGGCAATATGCTTTCCCGCTGGACCAATTTCCTCACAGAAGATGGCGAAAAACCCTGGCGCGAACGAGAGGCGGAATTCGATAATGATATTACAACGCGCAGCGAATTACTGCAAAAATGGGAAGCCGGCTGGCAATGTTTATTCACTTCCCTGGACGCACTCAAAGATGCAGATCTGGAAAGAATCATTCTCATCCGCAATGAACAACACAGCGTTCTGGATGCTATCAACCGGCAATTGGCACATTATCCATATCATGTCGGGCAGATCGTATATCTGGGAAAAATGATATGTGCCGAAAAATGGGTCTCCTTATCCATTCCCCGGGGCGGAACAGACAGATTCAACAAAGAGAAGTTCGGGAAGTGATCAATTCCTTTGGTCGTACCCAAGTCCTAATTTATTGCGTAGCGTATCCAGAAAATTTTGCTCGTTCAATCGCAAGAGGGAAATCGTGAAGTCTTCTTTGCGCACAGCGAGTTGTACATTGGAATCCACAGTCTCGAAACGACTGTCGAGTGTGATCAGAAAATGATCGCTTCTGCCCTCTATTTCAAAACTTACAACAGATGCATCACTCACAACAATAGGGCGTATATTCAGATTATGCGGAGCGACGGGTGTGATCACAAAATTGCCGGAACTCGGAAAAATGATAGGCCCGCCACAACTCAGCGAATAACCTGTGGATCCGGTAGGTGTGCTGATGATCAGTCCATCTGCCCAATAACTCATTAAAAATTCACCATTGATATAGGTGCGTATGGTGATCATGGCACTGCTATCCTTCTTGTGAATGGTAAATTCATTCAATGCATAATTATCTCCATCGAATAACCCGGGAATATTGCTGTCGAGATGCAGGAGCGAGCGCTCGTCGCGGGAATAGGAACCGATCTCCAAAGCATGGATACATTCCCTGATCTCATCCTTGCCAATACTTGCAAGAAATCCCAATCTGCCGATATTGATACCTATGATCGGAATATTGCTGTCCTTCACAATGGTGACCGTATCGAGCAGTGTGCCGTCACCACCCAAACTAAACATGTAATCGAAACTTCTGATCAAGGCGCTATCTGTATCGCCAAAAACTGCAGGCGTGCCGGCAAACTTGATATTATTGATCAGATGCGCGTAGTATGCATCGTAAATAAAATAATCAATATGCCGTTCCTGCAGCAGGTCGAACAAATGCTGGATATAAGGTATATCGCTTTTCTTGATGAGCCTGCCGTAAACAGCTATTTTCATGTATGCTTAAATGTTGAGGTAATTCATGAGTGAATCATACCTGTCGCGGATGATCTCCACCATATCGGTTTCCTGGAAATATGCAGTCACTGTATATTCAAAGCGTTCAAATGTGGCGACAATATGTTTTATATCCGTAACATCTACTTTTAATGTCACAATATATTTTCCTGTTTCTACATCCGTATTGAAATACAAACTCAATATATGCGCATTATTACTTTCTACCAAACGCGCTATATCCGATAATACATAATCGCTTTTTTGTGCGAGTTCTAAAATAAGGATACCACCCGGCTGACTGATGGAACTCATGTTGGCAAAGTTGTACAACAAACTTTGCAGGGTGATCAAACCCAGATAATGTTGCTCTTTATCAACTACCGGTATAACGGTGGTCTTTAAATTCACCGCAACGCGCAACACTTCATAAATATGTTCCGAATCCAGCACAAACGGTTTGTAAAGGTTCTTCAGAAATTTTCCCAGCTGCTCGTCCGTATCGTTGAAGTCCAGGATGTCGTCTTCACTTACCAGGCCTATATACATCCCATTTTCTACCAATGGCAGATGCGAGAGTTTGAACTCATACATCCATTCAATGGCCTTATTTCCCGTGTCGTTGCTTTTCAACGGCGGGATGTTCTCTGATATGATGTCTTTCGCGAGCACTTATTTTATTTTCTGCAGGAAGTCCCTTAAATAACGATTAAACTCCTCCGGTTGTTCCATCATGGGTGCATGGCCGCACTTATCGATGAAAAAAAGTTGGGAGTTCGGTATCAATTTATGGAATTCTTCCCCGACAAATGGCGGCGTGATGGTATCGTTGTTCCCCCAGATCAGCAGGGTGGGTTGCGTGAGTTTGCTCACTTCCTCGGCCAGGTTTTGGCGGATTGCACTTTTTGCCGTTGCCAGTACGCGGATCACTTTATTGCGGTCGTTTACAATATCGAACAACTCATCTATCAACTCCTTGGTAGCGAATTTCGGATCGTAAAAGGTGAGCTCCGCTTTTTTCTTGATATAATCGTAGTCGCCGCGCTTCGGATAGCTGTCGCCCATGGCACTTTCAAATAAACCCGAACTTCCGGTCAGCACGATAGCCTTTACCGTATCCATATTCTGCAAGGCATAAATGAGGGCAATATGTCCGCCGAGCGAATTGCCCAATACGGTAACGTTCTGATATCCTTTCCAGGCAACAAAACGTTCCACATAATCCACATATCCGCCAACGGTGGTCTCTTCCAAAGGCAATTCATACAAGGGCAGGATAGGGATGACCACCTTATGTGTATCCTTGAAATGTTCAATGATATCAAAGAAATTGCTGAGCGCACCGAAAAGGCCGTGCAACAACATCAGCACTTCGCCTTCGCCTTCCTCTACATACTTAAATCCGTTTTCCTCTGTGATCTTGTGGTCCATAGCTGTCAGTGTCATACAAAAATAGAAATTTTACCCTGTTAAAGTAGCCGAAACGCTGTCCGTCAAAGGCCTGTTATACGGTACCAGTTCTCCAGTAGTGTAAAACCCTGAGGCGTCCCGATCGATTCCGGGTGAAACTGAACACCATAGATAGGTAATCGGATATGCCGGATAGCCATTGGTTCGGCGGTATCTTTGGTTTCTGCGATGCAGGTAATTTCTCCTCCTATATCATCAATATTCAGTGAATGATAACGCATCACCTGCATATCCGTTCCGATGCCTTCAAATATCGGATCCGGTGTATGTATTATTTCTGACGTTTTACCATGCATGGGTATTGCAGAACGAATAAGTTTTGCTCCGAAATGCATAGCGATAGCCTGGTACCCGAGGCAAATCCCCAGCATAGGTGTTGTACGATACATGGCGGCTATCAATGGCATAAGTATGGCCGCATTCTGTGGCTCTCCCGGACCGGGTGAAAATACGATCCGGTCGGGACACATATGTTCAATTTCTGTTATTGATATAGCATCATTGCGGACAACCAATACTTCTGCCCCCATCCGACGAAAACAATCGAAGAGATTATATGTGAACGAATCGTAATTATCGAGCAGCAGGATCATTGGTGGTGCTATTTTCTGCAGGCATCGTTTCCTGATGCAGTTGTGCGAACCATTCGTCCATGGAATGGTAAATATTTTTAACCGGTGGAATCACCTTGCCGATCCCTTCGATGGTTTTTGGTGCCAATGGTTCTATTTTTTCAAATACCAAAGAGTCGGCTTTTTGATTTGTTCCCAGCAACTGCATATTATTTATATAGAACAATATGGTAGAATATAATAAGGACCAGACAAGACCCCATACCAGCGCTCCGGCAAGTTTATTTATGAAATTCAGTTGCAATAACTTAAAGAATCCCTCCATCGCCCTCTCCAGTAACCTGAACAAGAGATAGATCAAAATAAAAACCAAAACAAATGCGATCAGCGGAACATAAGCACCGGAAATGTGCAACCATTTTTCCAGGTAGGTGGCGGCCAGTTCAGAAAAATGCACCGCTACCATCAATCCTATGATCAACGCAATGAGCGAGACGATGCTATGGATGAGCCCTTTTCTGAAACCATGTATGACGGCGAACAAAAGAATGAACGCATATATAATGTCTATGATCATGGTGTAAAGATGAAAAATGAAAGATGAAAGATGAAAGATGTCCGCCGATGGGCGGATCACCCGTAGGGTGGAAAGATGTCCGCCGATGGGCGGATCACCCGCAGGGAGGAAAGATGTGTCCGCCGGTAGGGGGATCTCCCGCAGGGGGAGATGTCCGCCGATGGGCGGATCACCCGTAGGGTGGAAAGATGTCCGCTTGATGGGCGGATCACCCGTAGGGTGGGAAAGATGTCCGCCGATGGGCGGATCACCCTGCAGGGAGGAAGATGTCTGCCCACAGGCGGATCACCCGCAGGGTGGAAAGTTATCCGCCGGTTAGAGATCACCTGTAAGTTAGAAAGATGCAAACGAGGCCTCAGTGACGCTAAGTCGCAAAGGTGCACGAGGCTTTGTGTACTTTTGCGTCCGCACTACGACTCTCCTCTATTATTTCGGTCGGTGCGGACACCACAGCTGTTCGGAAGAAATTAAGAACTGTTATTAAATAGTGTGTCAAATTTTTCGGGATCACCACCCATCATAATGGTAAATTGCCTTGCCATCGACTTCCTCGAGCTCATTTAGCAATCTAAGCTTAACAATTTTATAGCCCTTTTGGTTGGTTTTCTTTTTATATGCTAATAATATAATGGAAGCAATTAATGCAGTATATATTAGTTTTCATTCCATTCTCACTTCGGATTGATAAAATGGCCAAAGTTTAGCTCTTGTTTAATAAATTTAAAAATGTTTCAACATCCCAACGCCGTTTATAGTATCCTGTTATTTCTTCGGCTGATAGATCGGCTATATTTGTTATGAACCATATCGGTTCTTCAGTTTCCTTTTGAATGCCTTGTATGCATCTCAGTGGATGCTCTGATTTTTTTTCCACCTTCAGTGATATCCAACGGTCAGAATAGATTGTCAAACTCTGTGTTGAAACTGCTTTATCCAAGCTGTTACCTATTACTTCTACATGCTATTTTTGGGGCGAATTCTCGTGATAAATGCGGTTCCTTCCTCCACCATCTGATCAAAGGTATTTCTGGTAGAGACCCTCTGTCAAAGACTTTGATCAACCTTTGATTGAATGCCTGTGGGCCAAACATGGTCTTTTTTAATGCATAATTTTCACTGGCTGCCTGTTGCTCTGTATATATGTCGGGAGAATCTAGGCAATTCGGAAAATCCTATCGAGATTTTAACTTGATTGTAGGTGCGACTATCACCTGGCAAATTGTATCCACTGTGCAACAATTTCGATGACAATGAAATTATTGTTGAGTCAAATCGAATTAGCGGTAAGCCATTTTGCTTAATCATTCACCCAAAGGTCTCTACACATATATAAAGACAGCTTTTCGAAATACCTGTAATCTAATTTTGATAATTTCTCACTGATCGAACTATATCGTATTGTAGAATTTTTACTCCCTGAATTTATCAAACCGAAACCAATGGTCTCATATACCGATTCCATCATTCGTAAACTATTGTCTTTATAACTAAGTATGCAATAAATCAGCAATTTGAAAGACAACTTGAGCCCTTAACTTCTTCGCATATTTGTTAACCCCCATTTCACCAGCAAGGTCATCCAGAACTTTTTGTCGGAATTAATGAGAGGATTTCGTCAATCTGCACAAAGCAAAAATCAACCATAAATAGTTGATTGTCAAGCATATTGCACAAGGGCATGTGTATTTCTCAGCTTTGCTATTTCTTCCGAACAGCTGTGGTGCGGACACCGACCGATGTACCATCCGCATTGTCTACTTTCACCTTTTGATCAATCACCCGTATAAATCCATAGTTGCAGTCCGGCCAGTGTCCGCATCTGCCTGAACGTAAATCAATGCACAACGCCGGCCGGTGTCCGCATACATGAACTCAAATCAAAGGAGCATTCGCTGGTGTCCGCACCACAGCTGTTCGAAGAAATTAAGAACTGTTATTAAATAGTGTGTCAAATTTTTCGGGATCACCACCCATCATAATGGTAAATTGCCTTGCCATCGACTTCTCGAGCTCATTTAGCAATCTAAGCTTAACAATTTTATAGCCCTTTTGGTTGGTTTTCTTTTATATGCTAATAATATAATGGAAGCAATTAATGTGCAGTATATAATAGTTTTCATTCCATTCTCACTTCGATTGATAAAATGGCCAAAGTTTAGCTCTTGTTTAATAAATTTAAAAATGTTTCAATATCCCAACGCCGTTTATAGTATCCTGTTATTTCTTCGGTTCGATAGATCGGCTATATTTGTTATGAACCATATCGGTTCTTCAGTTTCCTTTGAATGCCTTGTATGCATCTCAGTGGATGCTCTGATTTTTTTCCACCTTCTGCAAAAAGTGATATCCAACGGTCAGAATAGATTGTCAAACTCTGTGTTGAAACTGCTTTATCCAAGCTGTTACCTATTACTTCTACATGCTTACTTTTGGGGGCGAATTCTCGTGATAAATGCGGTTCCTTCCTCCACCATCTGATCAAAGGTATTTCTGGCAGAGACCCTCTGTCAAAGACTTTGATTCAACCTTTGATTGAATGCCTGTGGGCCAAACATGGTCTTTTTTTAATGCATAATTTTCACTGGCTGCCTGTTGCTCTGTATATGTCGGAGAATTCAGGCAATTCGGAAAATCCTATCGAGATTTTAACTTGATTGTAGGTGCGACTATCACCTGGCAAATTGTATCCACTGTGCAACAATTTCGATGACAATGAAATTATTGTTGAGTCAAATCGAATTAGCGGTAAGCCATTTTGCTTAATCATTCCACCAAAGGTCTCTTGCTACTATATAAAAGTACAGCTTTTCGAAATACCTGTAATCTAATTTTGATAATTTCTCACTGATCGAACTATATCGTATTGTAGAATTTTTACTCCTGAATTTATCAAACCGAAACCAATGGTCTCATATACTGATTCCATCATTCGTAAACTATTGTCTTTATAACTAAGTATGCAATAAATCAGCAATTTGAAATTAATAACTTCTTGAGCCCCCTTAACTTCTTCGCATATTTGTTAACCCCCATTTCACCAGCAAGGTCATCCAGAACTTTTGTCGGAATTAGCGAGAGGATTTCGTCAATCTGCATTAAAGCAAAATCAACCACATTGTCACATATTTTGCATAATAAGGGTATGTGTATTTCTCAGCTTTTGCTATTTCTTCCGAACAGCTGTGGTGTCCGCACCTGCCGGAATATAAATGAAGATTTACAATTAGATTTTTATCCTCTGCAGACCATTGGCACATTGGCTAATTGGCACATCAGCTAATTAACCAGTAATTCTTTAACTATTGCAGATATCATTTTACCATCCGCTTGACCCGCCAATTGTTTGGTGGCTGTTCCCATCACTTTGCCCATATCCTGCGGTCCGGAAGCACCCACTTGTGCAATGATCTGCTGTAATGTGGTGCGCAAGGTAGCTTCATCCATTTGTTTGGGCAGATAGTGTTCTATTACATCTATTTCTTCTTGTTCTGCAGTTGCCAGATCAGTGCGTCCCTGTTGCGCATAGATATCTAAACTCTCTTTGCGTTGTTTTACCAATTTTTGCAGTATCTGCATTTCTTTTTCATTCGTCAACGCATCTCCCGCACCTTTTTCAGTTCTGGCCAGGAGCAAGGCAGATTTGATCCCGCGCAATCCGCGCAGTCTGGCTTCTTCTTTATTCTTCATTGCGGACTTAATGTCCTCATTGATCTGTTCAAATAATCCCATAGATGTACATTTCGGAATGTGAAATTCGATAATTTTTCCGTGATCAGGCAGGCACCTTGCTTTTTTTCACTACCTCTGCATAGAAAGCTTCATACTGCGGCATCACCCTATCGAGCGCAAATTGCTGTGCCTGGGCAAATGCATTTTCTCTGAATTTTTGCAGAACGGCATCATCTGATAAAATGATGACAGCATGTTGGGCCATATCTTCCACATCGCCAACATTGCTCAAAAAACCGGTAACACCCTGTATATTGATCTCGGGAATACCTCCCGTATTTGTAGAGATCACCGGTACGTGACAAGCCATTGCTTCCAGGGCTGCCAATCCAAAACTCTCTGTTTCAGATGGCAAAATAAAGAGATCGGAAATGGCCAGCAATTCTTCAATGGCTTCTTGTTTACCCAGAAAAAACACATCATCTTCCATGCACACCTGACGCGTAAGTTTTTCTACGTTCGGCCTTTCGGGGCCATCTCCTATCAGCAAAAGTTTAGCCGGAAGTTGTTCCTTTATTTTACAGAAAACACGCACCACATCTTCCACGCGTTTTACCCTGCGGAAGTTGGATGTATGCACTATGATCTTTTCCCCGTTCTTAGCAATCACCTTCCGGAAATGCTCCTTATTCAGTTTCTTAAATTTACTGAAATCGATAAAGTTGGGGATCACTTTAATATCTTTTCTGATCTCAAAATTGCGATATGTTTCTTCTTTTAAACTCTCCGATACAGATGTAATACCGTCGCTTTTATTAATAGAAAAAGTAACCACCGGAATAAATGTTTCATCTTTTCCGACCAGTGTGATATCTGTCCCGTGTAAAGTAGTGATAAAGGGCAGATGATATCCTTTTTCTTTCAATATCTGCTTCGCGATATATGCGGCACTCGCATGTGGAATGGCATAATGCACATGCAGCAGGTCGAGCTTCTCATGCAGGGCCACATCCACGATCTTGCCTGCTAATGCCGTTTCGTAGGGCTGATAATCGAACAAGGGATAGTTGTTGAAGTTCACCTCATGGAAGAAGATATTCTCATGGAATGCATCCAGGCGAAAGGGTTGTTTATACGTGATAAAATGGACCTTATACCCCTTGTCTGCCAGGGCTTTTCCCAACTCCGTAGCCACCACACCGCTACCTCCATAGGTCGGATAACACACTATTCCGATGTTCATGCTGTGAAGGTAATGTTATTGGATGGGAAATGGTTCGGGTTAGTTTAAAATTAAACGGGCTGTAATGATAGCGAGCACTTTGTTTTTGTGTGGGGTCGGAGTCGCAGTCACAGTCCCAGTCACAGTTTGCTTCACAAATAAGTTTACATAGAATAGAAAGAATTACCCGGCAACTTGACAACCCGACAACTACATTTTCATAACAACTTACATCGAAGTTGAGATCAACCTACATTTGAAGTCCATCGGCACATTAGCACATTAACCAATTGGCACATTATTCATATCTTTAATCATGTCCACCAAAAAACATTTCATCGCACTCACTCTCGCATGGATCGTTCTGGCTCCCGTGCGTATCGCCAACTCCTGCGGTTGGTTTTATGATGCAGATGACTATATGGTATCGCCCTTTGACCAAACCATCGCGGGCACGCCGCAACTCTATCCATGGTTCTACAGCTACCATTATTATTATGGATTCTCCATGGATTATATGGATGGCGATCCGGTGCAAATCTTTAACAGCAGATCGGTGAACCTGCACGACTGGTCAGAACATTTTCACGATGTATATAGCACGGATGATCTGGAACGTCTTATCTACTCTTCCACCACATCAGATTTTGACGAATTGATAAAATGTTTGAACGGATTCAAACCTTCCGGTTCCAGGTTCATGCAAACAGAACCCGTACAAGACATGCTCGGCGGAAAATGGAGGGAAGAAATGCAATATCTCTACAGCGCAAAGCGGATAGAACCTCTTGTACAGGAACCCGATTACTGGGAACCTGAACCGCGCGATGTGGAAACTATGAGCGAATATCTCGACATTATTTTAAAAACCATTCCTTCTGTCAAAGATAAATTTGTCAGACAACGATATATCTACCAGGCATTGCGTCTTGCACATTACAGCGGTAATTACCAGGGCTGCCTCGATCTGTACGATAGATTTGCAACTGATCTTCAAGACGGCTCATTAATCAGTTATTGGTGTTTGTCATTAAAAGCAGGTGCGCACTGGCGATTAAAGCAATATGCCGAATCATCTTATTATAATGCGCTGGTTTTTGCCAACTGCCCCTCGCGCAGCTTATATGCAGAGCGCGATTTCTGGATAGACGATGACATTACCTGGCAGAATTGCATACGCATGTGCAAGAACGATGCCGAAATAAATACTTTGTGGGTACTCACCGGAATAAATCAGGAAAATAGTGCAACTACAGCCATGCGCGAAATACTGCAACGCGACCCTACATCTCCTTATCTGGATCTCTTGCTCGGACGCGAAATAGAAAAACTACAACGCAATTATATGCCCGAACGCGGATCAACTGACTGGAGTCAAGTTGCACAACCCGGCGCGTATTTTTATGGTGAACAACTGCTCTCCATCATCAACAAAGGACTCAACGAAAAAGATCTGCGCACTCCTTCTTTCTGGTGGTCGGCACGCGCTTTTGTATTTTATCTCAACGGCGATTTTACTACAGCAAGGAATAATGCACAAACTGCATTGGAAAGCGCAGGAGATAACACAGCATTATCTGATCAGGCTAAAATAATATATGCAATTGCTAGTGTGCATGGCATACATGAAATATCCGACAGCACAGAAAATGAAATTGCCGGGATCCTGGACATGTTGCCTGCAGCCGATGCAGACGCAGATTTTTACGCACGCAGCAGCACGCTGCTCAATGCAAAAAAATTGATCGCTTTCGATCTGTATAGTTTATTTGACAAGGCGAGCCTCTTTCCGTATAAAGATGCCAAAGCAGAAATATGCCGTTCCCTGTTCAGCGATTATTATGATCTGTACCAGGACCCGGATATATATACAGTCGGTGCACTGATAGATTATATGGATGCCCCACGATCCAATCCCTTGGACAATTGGTTAAAAGATCAGTTTCAGTACCCGGAAGATGCCTTGTACGAAATACAAGGAACCCTGTACATGCGGGAATATGCATGGAAGGAAGCCATAGCATCCTTTGACAGGATACAGGAGCCGGAAAATGTGTACACTTTCTCATTGCCCACAGATCCGTTTCTGATCCATACCTGGGATTGCCATGATTGTGATTTTGAAAATGATCCTTCGGATTATACTAAACGCACACTTGCACAGGAAATGCTGTTACTGGAAGATCAGCTCGCAACACATCCCGCCAACACCGCAGAGATCTGCCACAAACTGGGCAATGCATACTATAACATGACACATTACGGCAATTCCTGGATGGCGGCCGATTATTATCTATGTGCCGGTTGCGATGGTGATTATGGATATGATTATATGGGTCCGGATAATTATCATTGCGACAAGGCATACCAATATTACGCGCGTGCCGTAAAAGAAAGTAAGGACGCCGAATTCAAAGCCTTCAATACTTTTTTAATGGCTAAATGCGAACAGAACAGATATTATCAAAGTGACGATTATACCTGGGATAACAGCAGCGGTGCAAAAGAAAAATACCGGGATGATTTTGCAGAACTAATGCACGCATATAGCAAAACAGAATTTTACAAAAAGGCGATCGGTGAATGCAAGTACTTTGATTATTATGTGTCAAGGCATTGAAGATCCGGCGAGGCCACCAAGGCTCAAGGGCGCGAAGGGGTCACGAGGCTTCGTGTAACTTGGCGACTTGGAGCCTTCGTGGTGCCTGCCGCAGGCAATGACTCTGCATGTTACTGAATAACAACTTTTTTTACGACAACAGACCCATCTCCATTCATCAGGGAAAGCATATAAACCCCTGCCGGTAATGCGCCCGTTTCGATCTTGGCTGTGTTGGTATATCCCATCTCTCCAAATCCGCGATATGCAACTTGTTTTCCCGTCATGTCGAAAAGCGATATCGCATGATCATTCAGATCCGCAGCACCTGTTTGTATATATACTACATCCTCTGCGGGGTTCGGGTAGATCAGTAAATCGTTTTCAGGGAGAATATCTGTAACACCTGTGGTTTGCAAATTCAACCCCGTTGTGTCATCCACAAAAAAGAAGAACATCACCGACATCTCATCATCGCTGGTAAATCCAAAACCAACAGATTCCGGTCCGTCGTTCACCCAGGTAGTTTGATAGATGACCCCTTCTCCCCACTTCACCGGTAACATCTCATCCCAATAGCGCACCGGCGGATGCTGATAATCATAGATCTCGTCCAGGCATCCCGGTGCACCATTCGTTGCCAGACATGCTGCATCAAATACCTGTTCACCTTTTGTTCCGTCAGGATTTCTTTTATAGATATTAAAGTCAGCACCATATTTATGTGTATGACTGCTCATGGCCCAGACAAATAATTCATCATCACCATGACCCAATTCGAACACAGCTTTCTCTGAAGTGTGCGGAAGTCCGTCATTCGGCACCCAAAAGGAGCCATTACTATCGAGTACGGGCACCATCACCTGTAGTGCAGTGCCAAAAGGTTGTGTATATACATTCAGGTACACTTCACAGGCAAGTACTTTATCCGGACTGTAATTGATATAATGCGAATTCAAATTGAGCAGCGTACCGGCGGTCCATTGGAAGGCAGTTCCCTGTGGTAGTTTCAGACTGTCGGAATATTGATTTGCACTCACCAGGTCGACACCAAAGAAATCAGGACCATCATGTAAACCGTACGGCAATGTTGCCGCTATACCGGGAGTAATAAAACGATAGGTGATAAAATGATGCGAATAATCACCCATATACGTATCGTAACGATTAATTTCTATGTCATTACTCAACATAGGATCATACTGAAAGAAATATTCATGTTCATCTTCCGGCCATAAAAAATACGGACCGAAATGAATTTGAAATCCTGTTCCCGGAGCAGGGGGTGCAGGTGGTTCCGGTACGGATTGAATACCGCCGTTGTCATAAAAATCGGCGATCATATCCACATCCACCAGCGTATCATTATCCTGTGCACCATACATGATCCATTGGCGCACCAATTCAATGTCTTTATCATTCAAAGGCATGGCGCCACCTTGCGGGCAAGGCTCACCTTCACCGGTATCCAGGTGCACATCTATGGCCAATTCATTATTTATTTTGGTGAACAGAAAGCTCTTGTAAGGATCACCGGGCCACACGCGCTTCAATCCTTTTGCCGCAGATATTGCATTTTCCGGGCCGGCATCATACAGATTGGCATACACCTCTGATGAAGAACCGCTCAGGTCAAGGCCACTCGGGCTGCCCGCAGTATGACAAGCAGCACAATTGGTCTGTATCACCGTATATACACGGTCCCAGGTAGTTTGTGCAGATGCAGAAAAACAAGACGAAACAAGCAGAAATGAGCCGAAGAATATCTTTTTCATACAGGAATTTGGAAGGATGAAGTTACGGATTATTTGGTAATAGCAACATACAATTACTTTTCTGATCCCGCATTCTCCCGTACCCTGTTTCCCTTCCGGTTTTGTGACAAATGACTTGGATTGTGGTGATTATAATAACATCATTAATCCCACATCCAATGAAATATGTAATGCAACTGATGGTAGTTGTAACGGTATAGCGGATGAAGGTTTGGTGGATGTTGAAAATATCGCCATTGATCAGATCAACATCTACCCAAATCCGAATAAAGGGGATTTTTATATTCAATATCCCGACAATACTACAGCTCCGGAAATACTGGCAATGCAAGATGCCATTGGCAGAAATATACATTTTACGGCAACGCTGTCAGGTAATCAGTTACATGTAGAAATTACCCTTCCACTTCCGGGGATGATCATCATCTGGTTGAGGACGGAAACTGAATCATATTCCCTGTCCATTATGTTGTGAGGTTACCAATACAATTTCTATGTCATATTTGTGCAATAATTACAGTAAATGCTATAATCTAATGTAACCTGTACCTGATCATTTTTCTTGTTGGAGGTAAAATATACTTGAGCAACTTACATTTGTAATAACGAAATATTCTTTTTACCTTAGGGATGTCCCTGAATTTTGAACCTGATGAAACACAAAATACTCTCCTGTATCATCTTTTTTTCCTTGCTTATTACATGGCTCCGGATCCATGCCCAGGCTCCGGATATTCAATGGCAGAATACCATTGGTGGTAATGCAGGAGAGACTCAACTGCACATGGTAAATACTTTAGACAGTTGTTACTTCCTGGGCACCTCATCTATATCAGGTTTATCAGGAGATAAAACGGAAAATGGATTTGGAGGGTTCGACTATTGGGTTATGAAACTTAATATTGAAGGAAACATAATATGGCAAAAAGACTTCGGGGGTGATGGATATGACTATTTAAATTCCTTACAACAGACGTCTGATTCGGGTTATATTCTTGGTGGCACATCAACTTCAGGTATTTCCGGTAATAAATCGGAAGCAAATATCGGTTACAATGATTATTGGGTAGTTAAAATAGATTCGATCGGTGATATCGAATGGGAAAACACAATAGGTGGTTCATTTTATGACAAACTATCTGTTATTAAACAAACAGGTGATAATGGATATATAAATGGATATATAATTGGAGGTTATAGTTCTTCAAATATCTCTGGTGATAAGACAGCTAACGCATATATTGGAGGAGCGTGGGGGTATGATTATTGGATCGTAAAATTAGATTCAAATGGAATTGTCTTATGGGATAAAACGATAGGTGGGGATGGTGATGATTATTTGACTGATATCTTGATATTGGATGACGGGAATTATATCATTGGTGGATATTCGAATTCCGGTATATCAGGTGACAAGACTGAGGATGTAATTGGGGTATCCGGTATGAGTGATTATTGGATACTAAAAATAGATGAATTTGGAGACGTCATTTGGCAAAATACAATTGGTGGAGATCAAACAGATATGTTAATGTCACTTGAAGAAACGGACGATGGCGGTTTTATTGCAGGTGGCTATTCCTATTCCGGCATATCAGGTGATAAGGCCGAAATGAATTTTGGTTTTTCTGATTATTGGGTTTTTAAATGCGACGGTTTCGGAGATATTATATGGCAAAATTCGATTGGGGGCATATCCGATGATTTTCTTCATGCCGTCCATAAATTAAATGATGGCAACTTTTTACTTGCCGGTGAATCAAACTCTGGCATGAGTGGCGATAAAACAGAATTCACACAAGGAGGATTGGATTATTGGACGATTAAATTAACCGCTTATGGTGATATTCTATGGCAAAAGGACTTAGGAGGCGCTCAAAATGACTACCAATCCATTGCTTTGCCTACTTCTGACAGTGGTTATATTTTGGGAGGTTACTCCTATTCTGGAGAAAGTGGAGATAAAACTGAACCAAATATTGGTGATTTTGGAGAAAGCGACATTTGGGTCATCAAACTCGATCCCGAAGACTGCACCCCCCTCCCATGGTTTGCTGATGCAGATGAGGACGGGTTCGGCGATGCTGATGCCGGCATTTCATCCTGTGTCGCTCCGTTAGGATATGTTTCCGACAATACAGACTGCAATGATCTGGAGCCCGGCATACACCCCGGCGCCATTGAGATATGTAACGATCTGGATGATGATTGCAATACCCTCATTGATGACGGCTTACCTCTGTTTACCTATTATGCCGATATGGATGACGACGGGTACGGTGATGCAGGCAGTCCACTTACAACCTGCATACTTTCACCACCTCCCGGCTATACAGCAGACAACACAGATTGTGACGACAGTGAAAATCTCATTCACGAGCCTGCCTTGTTTTATGCTGATGCCGATAATGACCTCTATGGCTCTGCGGACGATGCTGAACTGTTTTGCACCCTGTTCCCGCCCTCAGGTTATGTAACTAATGACCTGGATTGTGATGATACTAACGAATTTGTAAACCCTTTATCCAATGAAATATGCAATGCTACTGACGACAACTGCAACGGCGTAGTCGATGAAGGGCTTCCAACGCAAATATTGTATGCCGATGGTGACGGGGATATGTACGGTAACCCTGAGTCAGACACCGTCACCTGCATGTTAACCCTCGAAGGATTTGTTTCCAATGATTTGGATTGTGATGACGAAAATGCAAGTATTTATCCCGGTGCTGTCGAAATACTGAATAATCAGGATGATAATTGTAATGGTTTAGTGGATGAAGGTTTGGTGGATGTTGAAAATATCGCCATTGATCAGATCAACATCTACCCAAATCCGAATAAAGGGGATTTTTATATACAATATCCCGACAATACTACAGCTCCGGAAATACTGGCAATGCAAGATGCCATTGGCAGAAATATACATTTTACGGCAACGCTGTCAGGTAATCTGTTACATGTAGAAATTACCCTTCCACTTCCGAGGATGATCATCATCTGGTTGAGGACGGAAACTGAATCTTCCGCTTATTTTGCTATTACAACAAATTAATTATTCCTGTTTTGCCACCTCTTTTATATCCATACAATCCAGCACTTTCTTATTATACCCTTTCACCGTTACCGCGATCATGGCATCGCCCAACTGGCTGAGCTTCACATAATGTTTGGGTGAGAGCACGCGAAATACAGGAAATAAAAATCCGAGTACACGCAGTACCCTATACGTATTTTTCATGCCTTTCATCGGTTCTATCATACCGGGACGGAACATATACGCATCTGCAAAACCGAGTTGCAACAGATCATTCTCGGTTTTGCCTTTTACACGTGCCCACATCATGCCCTGTTCATCACTGCGCGTGCCGTCACCCGACACATAACAAAAAGTCATATTGGTATTGGCCGCAAGTACTTTCTTTGCAAATCCAAGAGTGAGATCGTATGTGAGATGCCTGTATTTGTCTTCTTTCATTCCAACAGATGAAACACCCAGACAAAAAAAGCAGGCATCATATCCCTGTACCTTCTCCTCCAGACCTTCAAGTTGAAAAAAATCGGGTATCAGTAATTCCGAAATTTTCGGATGGCTCATACCGTAACTCTTTCTGCTCACCAATAAAATATGATCTATCTGTTCGTTTTGCAGACAGCGATGCAATACTCCTTCGCCTACCATACCGGTGGCACCCGTTATGATCACTCTTTTTCCCATGGTTTATTTTTTTGAAGCTTCTTTGGTATCGACGAACCAACTTGCATACATATTGTAATTATCGGCAATGCGCTGAATATTGTGTGCAAAGGTCTCTTCACTCAAGGGTTTTAATTTTTTTGCCGGCACACCGCCGTAAATAAAACCACTTTCCAGCACGCTGTTCTCCAACACCACCGCACCTGCAGCGATCAGTACATTGTTGTACACCACCGCATGGTCCATCACAATGGCCCCCATACCCACCAGCACATTATCGTAAATAGTACATCCATGTACTATTGCATTATGTCCGATGCTCACACGATCGCCGATGGTGGTCGGTGCTGTTTTATAGGTACAATGGATGGTCGCATTATCCTGAATATTCACCTGGTTGCCAATGCGTATGCTGTGCACATCACCCCGCACCACGGCGTTGAACCACACGGAACAATTATCTCCCATAATCACATCACCTGCAATGGTGGCGTTTGGTGCGAGCCAGCAGTTTTCCCCGAACTGAGGTACTATATGATGAACCGGAAGGATAAGTGCCATGACCTTTATTATGTTGCTTGTTTATGTATTGTATCGAGTTTTTGTTTTATCTGATCGATCTGTTTGAGGGTAGATTCATACCCTTCCGCATAGATGTCTTTCGATTTATTGAGATCGAAGATAGTATACCGCGCAGTGTCCGGTTCAATGACCACATCACACTGTGCAAGGCGTGTATCCATATTGACCATCAGGCTGAGATTCAGCACGCGGTACCCCACATCGCGCATGCCATGGAGTGCATCTGTTGAGGCAACAGGTGTAACATTCACGCCAATGAGCAGATCACATTGATCACGGATCGGCTCTACCGGAAGATTGTTCATTACACCACCGTCAACATACATATTACCATGTATTTGTTGCGGCTTAAACACGAGCGGAATAGATTGTGATGCGATCACGTAATCGATCAGTTTGCCCGAACCAATGATCTCCGCTTTACCCGTATTTAAATTGGTCACTGAAATGAAGAGCGGTTTTTTCAAGCGCCCGAAATCATCCGGTTGAATATTGTCCTGGAGTATTTTTCTGAAATACGACAACTCCATCATGCCCTTATTGGGCAGTCCCATTTTAATAATGCTGTAGATGGATTTATTTTCTATCAGTGCGTAGATCTTGTGGGGAGAAAATCCGGCACAGTACAATGCCCCCACCATGGCACCCGCACTGCATCCCGAAACGATCTCCGGATAAATGCCCGCACTCTCCAGCGCCTGCAGCACGCCAATATGCGCCACACCGCGCGCACCACCACCGGATAATGCTATGCCGATCTTGTATCTGGCCATGTATTGCAAAGGTACTCAAGAACAGGGTTCACCGCCATGCCGGGGTTGTATACCCGGGGGGAAGAATTGAAAAATTTTACATTGAAACAAATTACTTAAAATTGTCTACAGTGCGTCGAAGGAGAGAAAACTAATGTATCGTCAGGGTGCGACCCTGACAGGCTGCTGTAGGGCAAATTGACTGCATAATAAAAAATGATCTCGAACAGAATTTCTATTTAATACATCATACATAATTCGTCAAAACGCACCGCCGTGTCGGGGTCGACTGCTGACACCTCTATGCTCTGGTATGTTGTTCTTATTTCTGTCAGGGTGCGACCCTGACAGGGCTGCTGTAGGGCAAATTGACTGCGCAATCAAAAATGATCTCGAACAGAATTTCTATTTAATACAATACGCACAATTCGCCAGAGCCTACGCTCACCGTGTCGGGGTCGCACCCCGACACCACGAATACTCTGCACGTTGTTCTTATTTCTGTCAGGGTGCGACCCTGACAGGGCTGCTGTAGGGCTAATTGACTGCATAATCAAAAATGATCTCGAACAGAATTTCTATTCCGTACACCACGCACCATCCGCCAGAGCCTACGCTCCGCCGGTGTCGGGGTCGCACCCGACACCAAAAGGTTTCATATTATTTTTTTAATTTCGAGAAGACAATTAATTGAGGTGTATGGGATTACGTGGAAGAACTGCACTGAGTGAGCATCGCTGTTTTTTTGTGACTACAAGTTGCTATAAGCACATTCATTATTTGAATACCGTACATGACATTCAAATTGTTTGTGATAATATAATTTATTACGCATCCACATATCAAACCGATATACTTGGCTATGTGATAATGCCCAATCATTTTCATGCAATCCTCTATTTTAGAGAAGAAAATCATCTATCACCTTTAATGAGAGATGTAAAATCCAGAACAGCAAAGCGTGTTTCGAGTTACAAAAATTTAGAATCGGGGAGATCTGATAGGGCAGGGAACAAAATTTGGCAGGACCGGTTTCATGCGATCCAGATCCTTACATCGGAGTTTCTATTGCAGAAACTTGAATATATGCATAGCAATCCTTTGCAGTCTCATTGGAAGTTGTCACATTCGCCGGAAGATTACGCATATTCCAGCGCAAATTTTTATCAGCATAATATCAAGGGCAAGATCCCGGTTACGCATTATTCAAAATACTTTGATATTCCAGTGGATGGGATGAAGGGATTGCATATCTAATTTTTATTTTAGATCAAACTGTCAGGGTGCGACCCTGACAGGGCTGCCGTGGTGCAAGTTGACTGCGTAATAAAAAATGATCTCGAACAGAATTTCTATTTAATACATCATACATAATTCGTCGAAGCCTACGCTTCGCCGTGTCGGGGTCGCACCCCGACACCTCAGTACTCTGCAAGTTGTTCTTATTTCTGTCAGGGTGCGACCCTGACAGGGCTGCTGTAGGGCAAATTGACTGCATAATAAAAAATGATCTCGAACAGAATTTCTATTTAATACATCATACATAATCTGTCAAAGGCTACGCACCGCCGTGTCAGGGTCCACTCCCCGACACCTCTATGCTCTGCATGTTGTTCTTATTTTTGTCAGGGTGCGACCCTGACAGGGCTGCTGTAGGGCAAATTGACTGCGCAATCAAAAATGATCTCGAACAGAATTTCTATTTAATACAATACGCACAATTCGCCAGAGCCTACGCTCCGCCGTGTCGGGGTCGTACCCCGACACCTCTATGCTCTGCATGTTGTTCTTATTTCTGTCAGGGTACGACCCTAACAGGACTGCTGTAGGGCAACTTGACTGCATAATAAAAAATGATCTCGAACAGAATTTCTATTTAATACAATACGCACAATTCGCTAGCGCATACGCTTCGCCGTGTCGGGGTCGCACCCCGGGGGGAAGAATTGAAAAATTTTAAAATGAAGCAAAATTGCCAAAATTGTCTGCAGCGTGTGGAAGGAGAAAACTAATGTATCTGTCAGGGTGCGACCCTGACAGGACTGCCGGGGGGAAGGTTGATGTTCTATCAAAAATGATCTCGAACAGAATTTCTATTCCATACACCACGCACCATCCGCCAGTGCGATAACCAAACAACTTTCTAACTTTTTACCTTTCTAACTTTTTAATTCCTTTTCACTTTCTCTTGATCAACCCGCTCTTCTCCCCGAACATATAGGCAAAATCGCGGATGTATTTCGTCATCTCCTCATTCTGATTTGCGCGGCTGTAGGTATCTGCCATGGTCAGAAAGGTCTGGAACATGAACTTGTCCATTTCATCGGTGCGCATTTCATTCGTCCAGAGATCTATGCGAAGCGTTTCCGCATTTTTCGCGTCCCATATCCCAAGCATGAAGGCTTCACAGTTTTCCATCTCCCCTCCGCTGCTGTCGGCCGACCACTGTATGGTCTCGGGAACGCTGTCTTCATTGAGTTTTACGCGTATGGTGATATCTGAAGTTTTGGGCATATCCTTGATTTTGGCACGAAATTAGTCTTCATGTAAGTAATATGTCATTATTGACCCGTTTTTGTTACACCAAAAACAACACCCTGTATTACCTTTAACCATACACAGCAAATGAAAAACCTCAAATTCTTCATCGCTTTCATAGCCCTGTCTTGTGCGCTCAGCGCTAAAAGCCAGATCGTTTATGTCACCGAATGGAAAAGCGAAGCAAATAAAAAAGTATATGTTACCGAATACCCTTCGGAAGCAGATGTGATCGTATATAAAAGCGAATGGAAATCCGAGGCCGAAAAAGAAAGCGGCATCTGGTTCTTCACCGAGTGGAAATCCGAAGCAGATATGCTTGTATACTTTACCGAATGGAAATCAGAGGCAGACCTCATCATTTGCTACACCGACTACAAATCCGACGCGGGAAAAAGAAAGTAGTTTTACGAGACCACTAAGACGCCAAAGTTCTCAAGGCCTTGTGACCCCAATGCGTCATTGCGCCCCCGTGGCCTTGACCAGAACTTATTATCTGCAGGTGTTCCACCTTCCGGCGCACTACTTTCCACCCTGCGGTTGATTCGCCTGCCGGCGGACATCTTTCCTCCCTGCGGGAGATCCGACTGCCGGCGGACATCTTTCATCTTTCATCTTTCATTTTTCATCTTTACACCATGAACCTCTGCCTCGACCTGGGCAATACCCGTCACAAATTCTCTGTCTTCGACAAAGACAAACTGGTCCATACCGAAGTGCTCGATCATTTCGGAGCAGAAAGTTTTGATGTTCTTAAGCATTCCTTTCCCATCGGATCGGTCATCCTATCCTCCGTAGATAAACCGGATCCGGAGCTGGAAACTGCACTGAAACACCACGAAAAGGTCATTTTTTTCTCCCATACCACCCCCATTCCTATACGCAACGCCTATTCTACCCCTGAAACCCTCGGACTTGACCGTCTGGCTTCCGCGGTGGGCGCAAACGCCCGTTTTCCCGGTCAAAATATCCTGGTGATCGACGCCGGAACCTGTATCAAGTATGAGATCGTGACAGCAGATGGCACTTATATTGGTGGTGCCATAGCTCCCGGACTGCGCATGCGCCTGGAGGCCATGCACAATTTCACCGCCCGGCTCCCGTTATTCAGTCCGGGATCCCTGGAACCGGGTGAGGAACTGCTCTACGCGGGAAACAGCACACGCTCTGCCATGCTTTCCGGCGCCTTGTTGGGCGCCTTGCTGGAAGCCGAAGGTCGAGTGGATGCAGCCGCCTCTGATGATGCGCATGTAACGGTGCTCCTTTGCGGAGGTGACGCTGCTTTCTTTGAATTGCATATGAAAAGGCAGATATTTGCAGCCCCGAACCTGGTTGCGGAGGGATTGAACACCATACTCAACTACAACTTGAACAGAATTTGATGCGTTTTCGTCTAGTTTTCTTTTTCCTTCTGATAACAACACTTGGAATGGCGCAGGTCAACTCGCCTTATTCCCGTTTTGGACTGGGTAATATTTTTCCTGCCACCTTCAGCTCAGCGAACGGTATGGGAGGACAATCAGCAGCCTATTTCACTACCACGAATATCAATTTTTTAAATCCGGCATCGTATGCTGAATTTACAAATGCCACTTTCGAGATCGGTGGTTATGGCAATGTATTAAAGTTGGAAACGAACACAGAGAATTATACTTCCGGCGATGGCAATTTAAGTTATATGGCTTTCGGGTTTCCTTTTCTCAGAAAACTGCATAATCATTATTTCGGAATGAGTTTTGGATTGATACCCTATAGCGGTTTTGAGTATGATGTAGTTGAACAACAAGATTCCGGTGATCCGGATCTCGGCATCAAACAATATGATTATGTTGGGGATGGAAAAGTATATCGTGTTTATGGAGGTGTAGGATATAAATTTCAAACCAAGATCGATTCTTCCTGGAAATTTACCGATTCGCTCCAAACAGATACTTTGTGGAAATATAAAGCGGATCAATTCAGTGTTGGCATCAATGCTTCTGCTTTATTTGGAAATTTGCGTGCAACAACTATTGCAAGTTTTCCGGATATCATAAGTTCACAGGATACCAAACTCAGCAATGATACCCGTGTGAACGGCAGTTTATTTCAATATGGTATCGGATATCAGAAACAATATATCCGCAAACCGGAATCGAAAAAATACAGAGACGTGCTCGTTTGGCGTTTCGGCGCTTATGCCTCACCTGCTATGGATTTGGATGCACGTCAGAATATTTTGTGGACCAATATTGTCAAAAGCGGCAATTACGAATTTCCCACCGATACTTTATATATGGCACCGGACACGGCAGGCTTTATTCATATGCCGCTGAGTTATAGTGCCGGAGCGGGTTTCAGCTTCTTCAGCACTTCCGAGGATAAGAACATGTTTAGCATCTACGCACAATATGAAGCAACCAAATGGAGCGGCTATTCCGGCTTTCAGGACGCCGGTGAGCTGGCAGACAGCTGGCGTATTTCTCTCGGTGCGGAATTCATTCCCAAAAATCCCGGCAACGATAAAAAAATTACACGCTCTGTGGTTATTCGCGCAGGTGCTTATACCGGCTACAGCAATGTAGTGGTGGATGGTGAACAATTGAAAGAAGGCGGTGGAACATTGGGTGTTTCCATTCCTATTGGTGTAGGAAAGAACAGTATTCCGATCTTGCGCTATTCAACTATTAACCTGTATACAAATATTGGTTCCAGAGGAAATACAGATACTATTCGCGAGACTTATTATCGGTTTGGTGTCGGATTTACTTTAGTGGATAGCAACTGGTTCAAAAAATATCTGCAAGACTGATCCCGATATGCACCTTTCAGGGATGAAACGAAGCATTTTTTTCCCGATCCTTTTTATGACCGGATTTTCCGGCACCACTTTACTCTCTTCCTGCGTCAACAATGTCAATGAAGTGAATGAGGCGACCAAACGCGCAGAACCAGGCGTGGAAAGAGGCAAGAATGTAGAATTATACTACAGCGAAGACGGCAGTGTGAAAGTTCGTGTGACGGCGCCTACCGTTACACGCTATAACACCAATGATCCGTACAGCGAATTCAATGACGGCTTGAAAGTGGAATTCTTCAATGACAGCATGCGCGTGGTCACAACCCTCACTGCCAACTATGCCGTTCGCTACGAAGGGGATATGCAAACCATCATGCGCAACGATGTGCAGGTGGTCAACGAGAAACAGGAGCACCTGAGCACCGAAGAGCTGATCTGGGACGAGAAGGAACATATCATATATTCTGAGAAATTTGTAAAGATCACCACCCCCGAACAGGTGCTGTATGGCGATGGGCTGGAAGCCGACGAGGAACTGACCCATTACCGCATCAAAAACCCTAAGGGAACCATCCAAACCGACCTCTGATGAACCAGTTTATCAAACTGATGAAGATCTTCGAAGTGATGTGGCTGGTAGCCGCTGTCATTTCGCTGTATATGGCCATTTCCCGCAGTATGCGTGGGGAATCTTACGGCAGCTATATCTATATCACCATTTTCACGGCGGCAGTGGCCCTGTTCATGTGGCGTTTCAAGCGGAAAAACCGCCGGTATTTGGAGCGCCATTACGGCAAAAAGCAGAACGCCGGCGACAAGCGGGAAGACGCCGGGCCCGGAGCCGGTAAAAATGCCTGAAATCCTGCTCCTGTTTTGTTTTCCACACCTCATCCACTACCTTTGCATCCCCACAAGAATAAAAACAAGTACCATACTCTATGCTCATTTCTAAGATCCGTAAATATTCCTGGTTCGCAGTAGGCGCCATCGCCTTGTGTTTGATCGCATTTTTGGTGCAGGACGCCACCAATTCCAATACCGGCCTTTTCAGCAAGAACAAGGCACCTGCATTTGCAGCCATCGGCGATGAAGAGATCAGCCCGGATGCATTCGATGCCAGAAAACGCGAAGCCTTTACGGAATATCTCGTTTTCAATAATCTGTTTCTGCAATATCAACAGGGACAGTATCAGATCGATCAGAAAACAAATTTCAATATCGGAGAACAGGCATGGACCTCCTTCGTAAATGAAACACTGGTAGATCAGCAACTGGAAAAATTAGGTATTACCCTTACCGACCAGGAATTCACAGATATCATCTACGGACCCGATCCGCATCCTGTGATCAAAAGTTATTACGGAAGTCTTGCGCAAATGGGATATACCCTGCCGCAATTCGTAGAGATGATCAAGGATCAGAACAATCAGCAACAAAATCCGCAATACATACAGGAGTATTTCAATTTCATCTCCCGTGAGCAAGTTGCCAAACGCGAATATCTGCAGGAGAAATATCTCGACCTGTTCACAAAATCGGCTTATGTTCCGGAATGGATGGTGAAACATAATTACAACACAACGAATTCTAAAAAGGATTTTACGTATGTTTTCCTGCCTTACACAAATATTGTGGATTCAACGATCGAGGTAACAGACAGCGATCTGAAAAAATACTTTAACGAACACAAGAATAAATACAAACAAACAGAAGGCCGTGTGCTCGATTATGTGAGCTGGGAATTTCTGCCCACCGCACAAGACAGCGCCAACACCGTTAAGGCTTTGATGGAAAGCGTGGAGAAAATGAAGAACGCGAAGAACGACAGCACCTACATCGCTACGCGTTCTGAAGATCAGGACCGATTCGGCTTTTCTTATTTTACACGCAGCGATCTGTATGCAGATGGGGTAGATACCACGGTTGTGGATTCCATGTTCAGCAAACCGGTTGGTTCATTGGTAGGACCTTTCCATAAACAAACCTATTACAGTGTTGCCAAGATCAATACACGCGAAGTGCTTCCCGATTCAGTGGATGCTCGTCATATTTTGATCGCAGTGAATGATACGCGCGACAGTGTTGCTGCCAAAGCACTTGCTGACAGTATTAAAAATGTGATCAGCGGCGGTGCAGATTTTGCGGAAATGGCCGGCAAATATTCTGATGATGGCGGTTCCAAAGATGGCGGCGGCGACCTGGGATGGTCAACTCCTTCTATCAACTTTGTTCCTGAATTCAAGAATTATTTATTCCATACCGGACAGGTTGGCAAACTGGGTATCGTGCGCACTGATTATGGATATCATATCATCGAGATAAAAGAGATAAAGAATCGCAAAGAATTTGTCAATATTTCCTATCTGAGCAAATCCATTACTGCCGGAAAAGAAACCATTGACTCCATCGAAAAAATGAGTGGCAATTTCTACAATGCCTATCAAACACCAGAATCCTTTGATGAAGGTGTAAAAGCGATGCGCCTATTCAAACGCAGCACACAACCATTGGTTAAAAATGCATTTGAGATCAGCGGTATCCCGAATTCACGCGAGATCATAACCTGGGCGTTCAACGCGAATAAAGGTGATTTCAAATATTTCAATATGTCTGACCGCGTTGTGGTTGCCTATGTGAAAGAAGTAAAAGTGGACGGCATACCGGAATTGGAAAATGTGCGCGACCAGGTGGAACTGGAAGTGATCCGCGAGAAAAAAGGAGAGATGTTGAAGGCCCAAGCCGCAGATGCCATGAAAGGAGCCAGCAGTTTGGAAGCCATCGCAGGTAAATTGCAGGTGAAGGTAGACAGCGTGCGCAGCTCCAGCCTCAGTTCACCGTATGCTCCCGGCGTTGGTCTGGAGCCGAAACTGGTGGGAACGATATTTGGTCTGGAAACAGGCAAGATCAGCGAACCCGTTGCAGGAAACCGCGGTGTATATATTGCACAGGCAGGCAACTATACGGCACCTGCTGAGACAGATGATTATACGCTGAACCGCAATCAGCTTACATATAGCCTTACCACTAAATTCCAGGGACAGCAAGGTGGTTCACCTCTCCTGAAAGAATTGAAGGATAAAGCCGGCGTGATAGACAACAGGTATTATTTTAATGATTGATCATTAAAACCTTTTTGTCCGCGCCTTCGTTATACCATCTGAAACGCAGCATACGTGGAAGTAGTAAACAAAGTAGCTCAAAGCGGACTGGTCACCATTGATCTGGAAGAATATTTTCCCGAACGGGAAATTGCCGTATTCGATCTCAAGGATTATCTGTTCAAAGGTTTGATCCTTCGCGAGAAAGATTTTCGCGAAGCGCTTGCCGCACATGATTGGGATCAATATACCGGAAAATATCTGGCCGTTTGCTGCACTGCAGATGCTATTATTCCGAATTGGGCATGGATGCTGGTAACTGTTCATGCAAATGCTAAAGCGCAGAGTGTTCATTTTGGTACGGCAGAAGAAGTGCTTGCACAATTATATGATCGCATCATCGATACGATTGATGTAGAACAATACCGCGACAAACGTGTCGTTATCAAAGGGTGCAGTGATAAACCGGTTCCGGTGGAGGCCTATCTGGAAATAACGCGCAAATTAGAGCCACTGGCAAAGAGCATCATGTACGGTGAGCCCTGCTCAACTGTTCCGGTATTCAAAAGAAAATAAATTGTGAAACGTATCTATTTTATACTCATTGCCGCATTTACCGGCATCGCATTTCTGGTGACCATGGCCGTTACGGGAAATACGCGTGCAGATGGTGCCAATGCAAATACCATAATAAACAGTGATTCGTTGCGCACCCTTGCCGATGATGTAAATACCATTAAATATTTTGCTGCAAAAATTCCCGCTACCATTTCTTTTGCCGGCGAAGCAGTTCCTCTGAACGATTTTGAAGTGCACGAACGCATGGACCGCGAACTTACGATAAACGGATACTGGCATTCCAATACTATTCAGAATTTGAAATTGGCGCATCGTTGGTTCCCGGAGATCGAAGAGATTTTGCGCGAAGAAAATGTACCTGATGATTTCAAATACCTCGCCATGGCGGAAAGCGGATTGCGCAATGTGGTGTCACCCGGCAATGCGCACGGCGTTTGGCAATTTTTAAGCGAAACAGGTACGCATTACGGCTTGCGCATCAATAGCGAAGTGGATGAACGTTATAATGTGCAGGAGGCAACGCGCGCTGCTTGTAAATATCTCAAGGATGCCTATGCAAAATTCGGCAACTGGACATTAGCTGCCGCCAGCTACAATGCCGGTATGGGAGCTATTGAAAGTGCAGTAAAATATCAGGAAGAGAACAGTTATTATGACCTCTACCTGAAAGATGAAACTTCGCGCTATATTTTCAGAGCACTCGCGTTTAAGATCATTTACGAGCATTCTGAACAATATGGCTTTTTTCTCAGTCCGGATGATCTCTATAATCCATTAGAAACAAAAAGTGTACAGGTAGAAACCTCCATTCCCGATCTCGCCGCTTTTGCTCGCAATTATAATACAACCTATAAAATGTTGAAATATTATAATCCCTGGCTGCGATCTACTACACTCACCATACATAAAGGGGAAAGGTACACCCTCGAGCTCCCGGTCGACGCCCAACTCAAACAAGAAGGCGACAGCAAATAAACATGCTGCCCGTTGGAACCCATGCGGCAATCAATTATTTTTGATGCCGGACACATGGATGTAAAAAAACTAAGTGTATTAGTTCCTGCTTACAACGAGGAAAACACCATACAAACCATTTTATCAGCTTTAGGTAAAGTGCTGTTGTTGGGAGGTGTCGAGATGGAGATCGTGGTGATCAACGATTGTTCAAAGGACGACACAGCAGCCAGACTGCAGGCATTTATGGATGCCCATCCGGAAATGCAGATCAAAGCATTCCATCACGCGGTCAATCAGGGCAAGGGTGCCGCGCTCCATACAGGGATCCAAAATGCTACGGGCGATTATATCGTAGTGCAGGATGCAGATCTGGAATATGATCCCAACGAATTCAATATACTGCTGAAACCGGTACTGGAAAGAGATGCGGATGTGGTATATGGATCGCGATTCATGGGCGGCAATGCGCATCGCATTTTATTTTACTGGCACAGTATCGGGAATAAATTCCTGACCAGTTTATCCAATATGTTCAGCAATTTGAATCTGACCGACATGGAAACATGTTACAAACTGGTGCGGGCAGATATCCTGAAGTCGATCAATCTCAAAGAAAAAAGATTCGGATTCGAGCCGGAGCTGACCCAAAAACTCGCCCGTAAAAAAAATCTGCGCATTTACGAAGTAGGCATTTCTTATTATGGCAGAACGTATGCCGAAGGAAAAAAAATAAACTGGAAAGACGGTGTTCGTGCATTGTATTGTATCATTCGCTACGGTCTTTTTACTTAAGCTGCATTTACGGGAAATCTGGATATCATATTGCCTTGTTATGAACCTGCAGCCGGTTGGAGCGGTCCGGTCATAGAAGGCTATAAGGATCTGTGCAAAGCACTTCCCGATGTGCCTTTACATCTGATATTGGTAAATGATGGTTCGCGCAACGGAATATTTGAAAAAGAATTACCGGCTATTCAACATAATATTCCCTTTTTGACCGTGGAACAATATGCAGAAAATCGCGGCAAAGGATATGCATTGCGCGCAGGCGTTGCCCGATCTACTGCTACCTATTGTATCTATACCGATATTGATATTCCCTATCAGTTAAACAGCATGATCAAAGTGTACGAAGCATTGATCAAAGGAAATGATGTTGCTGCGGGTGTAAAGGATGCAGATTATTATACGCATGTACCCACGGGTAGAAAATTTGTTTCACGCATGTTGCGCGCATTGAGCAAACGGTTGCTCGGCTTGCGTATCAGCGACACACAATGCGGACTAAAAGGATTTAATACCAAAGGCAAACAGATATTTGCAGATACACATATCGATCGTTATCTCTTCGATCTGGAATTCATCTGGATGTGTTCACATAACAATGATGTTCAGTTGACGGCAGTGCCCGTTACATTGCGCCCGGGTGTGCAATTTTCGCATATGCGTATGAACATCCTGTTTACCGAAGCAGGTAATTTTATACGTATCTTGTTCTCAAACAGAAGAAGAAAAGGCAATGCGCAATAACAAATGGTTTCTGCCCGTATTGATGCTTTTTGCAGGAGCTGTCATTTGCTTTGTTTTTCCGAAATATATCTTTCATGCCAATGCCTGGTTGTTGAGTGGTGGCGGCGATGGTCTGAAAAATTATTTCACCCCTGCCTGGTTCGTGGCACATAATTCCGGCGCACATTTCAGTGGCATGCATTATCCCTATGGCGACAATCTGGTATTTGCAGATGCACAACCCTCCCTTAGTTGGATCTTGCAATTCATCAACAGCACCTTGTTCCCGATAGCGGGATATACGGTAGGTATATTGCATATATGCATTTTTTTCTCTTTATGGCTGAGTGTTTACTTTATATATCGCATTGCGCGGCATTACGGATTGCCTTATTGGTATGCAGGTATCGCAGCACTTTTGATCACAGGCATGAGTCCGCAACTCGAGCGCATCGGCGGGCATTTCTCTTTAGCATACACTTGTTTTATTCCCGCAATGTGGTGGCTGGCTATACGATGGCGAACAAGTAATTACAGCATTAAGCGAACGCTGGGACTAATTCTCTTCATTTTATTTTTTGCCTGCATACATATGTATTATCTGCTCACTGCCGCATTTTTCTTCGGCACCTGGGCAGTAGTTGCTTATTTCCGAAAGAAAATGTGCGCGCGTGCATGGCTTGCACATGCATGTATCATTCTTATACCGGGTATCATCACATTATTATTTACGCATGTTGGATCTGCAGAAGACAGAACAACCGCTCCCTATGGATTCTTTGATTATAAAGCTACGTTTCAATCGGTTTTCCTGGCGCGGCAAGTGCCCGTGTTGCAATGGCTGCACGATAGATTCCACACGCCTTATCCCGATGCAGAAGGATATGCCTATGTGGGCATGTTCGGTTTTATTGTTCTGGTTTTGAGCGTAGTATTATTTGTAAAAAGAGTGATCCGAAAAAAAGGGTTGCGCCATACTTTATTCCCTTTGCCATCCGACCTGGATATTTACTTATTTGCGGCTACCTGTGTGTTGCTTTTTTCTATGACCATACCCTTTGGTTTTTTCCCACCGGGAAGCATAGACCGCATTCCACTGATAAATCAATTTCGTTCACCGGGCAGATTTGCCTGGATGTTCTATTATGTTTTTCTGATGTATGGTTTTGTGTTGGTATATTATTTCTTCCGCGGCCATAACAAGTACTCGGTGATCCTTGCTCGCAGCATACTTGTTATAGTATTGTTCATTCCGACGCGCGAGAACTGGTTGCTGTTGAAAGATAAGAAAGCTCATTACGGTGATTTCAACAAGCCAAATATTTTTAATGGAAAAAGCACAACCTTTATTGATGCTTTGCACTATGCCGGGACAGAACCACATGCCTTCCAGGCGATCCTGTACATACCGTTTTATCATCAGGGATCGGAAAAATTGTATGTCGACAGGACCCTTGGCGACCTGTCGAGTTTTGAGATCGCATTTCAAACGGGATTGCCGCTGATCGATGCGATGATGTCGCGCACATCGATCGGGCAGACCTTGCATGTTGCACAGATAGTCAGTCACCCGGCCATAGATAAAACAGATCTGCCGCCGCTGAATGATAAAGACATTTTGCTTGTAGTAAACCCGGAGTTGTTGCGGCCAACCGAAAGGTATCTCATCGACCGAAGCAGATATATATGTGACTGGTTTCATCTGAAATGTTATGCCTTGCCGGTAAGCGCATTGCAAAACACGCAGGAGCCATTGAAACAATATTTTGAAACATACAGGGACAGCTTGCGGGCCTTTGCCGGTGGTGCGTATTATAGTACGGATTCCATTTCGGTGTTTTACCGCAACAGTTTTGAAGACAGAACATCACCTGATCCATTTATGGGAAAAGGCAGTTTATACTCCGAGAAACAAGCACAGTTCCTTTTAGATACCATTCCTATACATACCGATGTACCTATTTGGTTTGAGCTGAGTTGCTGGACGAAGGCCTATCGGCAAACATCTGCTTTCCCGTATATCAATATCGATATGATAGACGAGCAAGGCCGGCGATACAAAGTCCAGAGCGTGACCTCCAAATTATCTACGGATGTCATTGGCAAGTGGGTGAGAGGGAGCGAGAATTTCGAGATCACCCCCCAATGCCGCGCTTTGATCCTGTATACCAGCCTGGACAAGTGGATCAACATGGACGAGCTCGTTTTGCGGCATACGGCCTTTGATGTGTTTTATGGAATTGCGGGCGACAGTGCATTTATATATAACAACTACCCGGTAGGGCTGGAAGCGGGGGCTGAAAAAGAGCAGTGAATCCCGGAAAAAGTTTCCGCAAATGCCCTTATTGCGCTATCTTTGCGTTCCCGCCGACGGGCGGGTGCAGCCCCGAAAGGGCGGTATATACAGAAAAACCGGTGCGGTAGCTCAGTTCCCGCCAAAAGGCGGATAAAGTGCGCGCAAAGGACTGAAAATGGAGTACATAAAACCGGTGCGGTAGCTCAGTTGGTAGAGCAAAGGACTGAAAATCCTTGTGTCGGCGGTTCGATCCCGCCCCACACCACCCGGAAGCAGAAAAACCCAGCCCCAAAAGGCTGGGTTTTTGCGTTACAGGAGTAAGACATATGCAGTTTGTCGAAATACAAGGTGGTTTATACACGGGTATACGCAGGGTCCCGATCTGCGTTCACCTTTCTATCAGGCTTATCGAAATACATCTTACTATCATATGCTTCAGGCGGAGACCCTGCTTGTGTGAAGGTCCCGATCTGCGTTCATCTTTCTAACAAGTTTATCGAAATATTTCATTCCTTAATATCCCTCCAGCGGAGACCCTGCTTGTGTGAAGGTCCCGATCAGCGATCACCCTTCTTAAAAGTTTATCGAAATACATCTTACTATCATATGCTTCAGGCGGAGACCCTGCTTGCGGGATGCATACCTTGAAGAACATCAATAAGTGCACGCTCAATATCAATACCGGTGCGCTGCATGGAGCAGGGTCTCTGCCGGATGAAACTTCTGTGAAACGTTACGTTACATATACACAGCATAGTTGACTGTTGGATAGCGCGCAGGTCCCTGCGACCAAACCTCCCCATTATATCATATGCTTCAGGCGGAGACCCTGCTGGTGAGATGTATGCCATGAAGAACATCAATAAGTTCACATTCAACCTCGATGTCGGTGCGCTGCATGGAGCAGGGTCTCTGCCGGATGAATTATCCGGAATTGTTACGTTACATGTATACAGTATAGTTAATTGATGGATAGCGTGCAGGACCCTGCGACCAAACCTCCCCATTATATCATATGCTTCAGGCGGAGACCCTGCTGGTGAGATGTATGCCATGAAGAACATCAATAAGTTCACATTCAACCTCGATGTCGGTGCGCTGCATGGAGCAGGGTCTCTGCCGGATGAAACTTCTGTGAAACGTTACGTTACATATACACAGCATAGTTGACTGATAATGGCTGGCAGGACCCTGCGACCAAGGGAACCATCATACTACGATGTGCCTCTTGCGGAGACCCCGCCTGCGTGATGCATATCATGAAGAACATCAATAAGTTCACATTCAACCTCGATGTCGGTGCGCTGCATGGAGCAGGGTCTCTGCCGAATGAAACTTCTGTGAAACGTTACGTTACATATACACAGCATAGTTGACTGTTGGATAGCGCGCAGGACCCTGCGACCAAACCTCCCCATTATATCATATGCTTCAGGCGGATACCCTGCTGGTGAGATGCATACCATGAAGAACATCAATAAGTGCACGCTCAATATCAATACCGGTGCTCCGCATGGAGCAGAATCTCTGCCGGATGAAACATCTGTGAAACCTTACGTTACATATACACAGCATAGTTAACTGTTGGATAGCGCGCAGTACCCTACGACCAAAATATCACACACATTGATAGGCTTGAGGCGGAGACCCCGTAACCGAGACATAGCCGGGAAAAGCAATAAATGCATCATTGTCTCGTTCATATTCTTTGCGTGCTATGATGAAAACCTTCCTGCTCTCTGCCTGCATTGTCCCATGCTGCCTTTTTGCCCAGTCGCCTTCTGATATTGCCTTGTATGGATATTCCGGTGCGACATGCATTACTGCCAATTGTGCGGAAGCTTGTATCGGCTTTGAAAATGGACTGCTCATGTATACGCTTGCCGATGGAAAACAATACTTCTTTAATGCAGAAAATGCCGGATTGGAAGGAAGTATAAAAGATATAGCCGTTGATAAAATTGGTAATAAATGGGCCGTCGGCTCTCATGGTCTATATAAAATAAACAATACCGCTGTTATCCATATGCCTCTGCCGGATATGGATATTTCGTCAAACATATATAATGGTTTGCACCAGGTGGAAGTGGACGCTTATAGCAGAGTTTTTATAACCAAAGTAAATGGAGAAACATATCGATATGACCAGCTAACGGGTATCAGTCATCCCATTCCCGTTAAACGGAATACTTATTCGCATGCCCTGGTATCCGGTGGAGATGGTTATATCTATTATGCCAGCACTTCGGGAACTGAACTTAATATTTATAAACTAGGCGACTCCTGTATTCTCATGGCAACTTATGCCGATATACCTATTGAAAATCCCTTATTGAATGGATTTGTTGCAGACGATGACGGCAATTTCTGGATCAGCTTCCCTTTTCGACATGAGTTTGGCAAAGAGGATCTTATTTATCAGAATGGGGGAATAATGGTATTCAGCCGTGGTGTATGGACCATTTTTCACGCAAACGAGCTCGCTACCAACAACACCCTCCATGGATTTAATATGCCTATTTCCGATCATGAAAAAAGGGTATTCATTCGATTTATGGATGAAACAGCCGGATTTGAAAATTTGGATCTTATGATAGATTCCTTAACCAATCAAGCATATATTGAACAGAGGAATATACAATTACCATATACCACTTTAAGTTATATCGATAAAAACAACAGATGCTATTATTATGTAAATGGAGAATATGTATCTATTAACAATAATGTAGAAACTTTTATCCATCCGGATATACCGGATTACACATGTAAAGCAAAAGCTATTGATGCGCAAAACACGATTTGGCTTGCAAATACCCGTTCACTTACGTCTGTACACAATAATATTATCAACCGCATACCCGGCGATTCCATTTTGCCCGCCGACTTTTCACCCTATCGTGTGTATTGCGACCACAACGGTCATATTTGGATAATATCCTATAACGGAATAGGAGAATATGATGGAAGTGTGTTGTTATATCACGATCGTGCATGGGCACATTTAGATACCAGTTTAACTTCGATCATTTCCATGGAGATAACTTCCGACGATGTCAAATGGCTCATGACAAGTTCTTTTTTGTTACGCAGTTCTTCAGAAGGGATCTGGGAAAAGACAGATATCCCCTTTACTTATGATGACTATCACACTGCAGATCTGGCAGTTTATGACAATAAAGCTTTCATAATCTCGAAAAATGGCCTGTATGTTTATGCTGATGACTCATGGTCAATATTTAACATGGATAATTCTGAACTCCGGCCATTTCCGAATCTGACCTATTTGGCAAAAGATCAAACAGGTGGTGTATATATTGCGGGTGACGAAAGTGTATATCACTTTACCGGCGATAGTTTGCAGTGGCTGACAGATGTGATCATGGAGGATATGGAAGTGGATCAAAATACCGGTACTCTTTGGTACACAAATGAAGGTTCCTTATACAAATACATTGTCCCGGACACAAGCATTAAAACGGATATCGATCACTTAACAACCGGAAACCGCATTTTGATCGACATTGATCATAATAGCAATATTGTCACTTACAATACAAATGCATTGTACATATATAATGAAACCGGTATCGACGATTATACAGTGTCCGAAGCAATCTTCCCGCCTAATTTTGTTCCCGACATTTGTGACAAACCGGAGCTTAAAAGTGATGTGTCGCTCATCATAAATCCAAATCCTGCCTATGATCAAATAACCTATTACTTCGCATCTGAAATTGGCGGGGCACATAATGTGTCTATATATGATATATACGGACAGCTTGTGCAATTACCCGAAACGAATTTAGATCAAAGCGGGGTGCCATATGGGACATTTTACATTCAACAGCTTCCTCCGGGTACTTACATATTACATGTTTCCGGTGAAGGAATCAGTATCGGCACTAAATTTATTAAGTTATAATTCCGGGTGTTACATCCTTGTTGACTTTTTCTTACATACCGTATGCAATGTGTATAGAAATCGGTGAACTAGCTTGGGTGATCCCTAACATCGCGAAAATCAATAAGTGCACACACAACATCAATGTAGTTGCGCTGCATGGAGCAGGGTCTCTGCCAGATGAATTATCTGTGAAACGTTACGTTTCATATTTTCAAAATTGTTGACTGATAATGGCTTGCAGGTCCCTGCGACCAAACCTCCCCATTCTTTTTTGAGCCTCTTGCCAGGACCCTGCGACCTGAATTACCCATATCCGCATCCAAGGGTTCACCTGAACCTCCAATGAACGGGCACATGGTATATTTCCAGATAATGTTTAACTGGATATACCCCTTGCCTTCCGCTTGCATAAAATCCAGCGGAAGAATGCACATACGCGGTCGGGTGATCGGCAAGATGCCAGACACCTTTCAAGGGGTTTCGATGAATATAGTTCAACTTTTGTTCAAGGATTCGTGTATCCCAACATTCCTTTGAATCAAAGGTTGGAATAAATACTCTGTGTTTGGATCCTTTTCCATATTCAGGCTCTCCTTCCCGCACCTTTAGCACTTCCAGAAAATCCTGCCTGTTTTGTCCCTTCAATCTTTTTATGATCTCATAAGCCAGGAAACGTTTGCCATTTGCAAGCGTCTTGTTCAGGTTTTGCTTTTCATTACAATAGTAGATCAGAAAGTGTATGTGATTAGGCATGATGACATAACCCAGTATTTCACTTCCATCTTTCTTCATTATATCGAACCATCGGTATATTTCATCGTAAAGGTTTGTTTCCCTTATCAATGGCAACCATCGCAAGCAGGTAAATGTGATGAAATATGTGGTATTTCTTTTCTCACGTATCTTTCTTCTCGCCATATTTGGTTAAAGATCACACGGAATACCATCCAGAGTATATGTTTAATAAAATTAAACGGATATATACGAATGTACACGGGTAAGGTGGTTTATACACGGGTATACGCAGGGTCCCGATCAGCGTTCATCTTTCTAACAAGTTTATCGAAATACATCTTACTATCATATGCTTCAGGCGGAGACCCTGCTTGTGTGAAGGTCCCGATCAGCGATCACCCTTCTTAAAAGTTTATCGAAATACATCTTACTATCATATGCTTCCGGCGGAGACCCTGCTTGTGCGATGCATACCTTGAAGAACTTCAATAAGTTCACATTCAACCTCGATGTCGGCGCGCCGCACGGAGCAGGGTCTCTGCCGGATGAAACATCTGTGAAACGTTACTTTACATGTATACAGCATGGTTGACTGTTGGATAGCGCGCAGGACCCTGCGACCAAACCTCCCCATTATATCATATGCTTTAGGCGGAGACCCGCCTGCGTGATGCATACCATGAAGAACATCAATAAGTGCACGCTCAATATCAATACCGGTGCTCCGCATGGAGCAGGATCTCTGCCGGATGAAACATCTGTGAAACCTTACGTTACATATACACAGCATAGTTGACTTTTGGATAGCGCGCAGTACCCTGCGACCAAACCTCCCCATTAAATCATATGCTTCAGGCGGAGACCCTGCGACCGGATATGGTATGCTGAGCTTCCACCAATAACAACGCGCTGCACATCAAGGGCACAAAAAATAAATAATCAAAGGGAATCTGAATGAAGATATAAAATACGCTTAGATATACTTTTAAAGACATGCGCATCCAGGGTCCCGGCAACAGCGTCTTTCTTTTTATGTAGAACGATCCGGCAAGGATAATAACCGTTATCAAACTGACCCAAAAGTGTACTTGCTGCCACTTATGTACTTTTTCTGCCATATCATTACCGGTAAAATAAGCATACCCCCAGCTTGCCGTACCCAGTCCGTTAAAAATATGCTCTGGCTTTTGCGATCCAACTGTTCTTTCCCATTCTGCCACTGTGGCTTTAGTGTAATAATTATATCCTTCGGAATATATGTGGATATCCCTGCTCAAAAAGGGAAGGATATAGATACATAAGTACATGCCGGCAAGTATGCCTGCAGACCATACCATTTTTTTCGGCTCTCTGTTCAATAAAAGTATGATAAAAAATAACGGCACCCACAATATAATACTATAGCGCGATAATAAACAAACGCCCATTCCCAACGTCGCAGCAAATATGTTTTTAGCACCTATGGCCCAAATAGTCAGAAAATAAAAAGCGGCGATCATGGTTTCTAATGTGTACGCAAAGGGCATGGCATCGTACTGCAGCATAAGATACCAAACCAGCGCGGGCCACCAACCAAATACATTTCCCGCATGCGTAGTGCGCATAAAATACAGCCACATGGCACCTAACAAAAAAAGTGTGGCAAATAAACGGTAATCCATACCCAACACATCGGCAAGCACATACGGCATCCATTGCAAAGGCATATATCCAGGAAACATACTGTAATTCGTCATGTGTATTTCACTATAGGGGAACACTCCTGCTCGCAACCGGTGCACCATTACTTCCGTTTGCGGAATGATATCCGAAACGGAACTGTCGTATCTGTCAATAGGATACTGCTGTATCAACAACAAGACATGATAAAGCAATAATGCACTCAGGGTTATCATGCAGCCGGCGCTGGTCCACAACATCCATTTCGGTTTCCATGCACCTGAAATTTCCTTTTCTATTTTTTCCTTTTCCAGAAAATAATATACGACCCCGATCGCAATGCCGCATACCAGAAGATAAACAGGACTGTTGAAAGGACCGGCCCATTTGCGCAACCACGTGATACTCAAGAGTTCGAGGAGGCAAAGAAAAACAAGCAAATAGCGAAGAGCATTCCGCATGTGTGGTAAAGATAAAATGAAAATGCGTTGGTCTACTGCATTTCCGCTTCTAACCAATCCAGATAATTAAAATACATATGCAGAACCCGCATCTCTCCCGGCTCCTGCGCGATCATTTCCAACTCGGAGTGCAATTTTTTGAACTGCCTGCGCATATCTTCTTTATCTACACGGTGCAATAAGCTGCCAAAGAAATACAGGATACTTTTCTCCACGGCATATTTCAATTCCTGCTTGCGCATATACCGGTATGTTTGCCGGATAAGTGAGGGTAACAACAGGGTATGTTGCATGCGATAATGTATCAATATATGCAAAAGCCGTACATGAACCTGCATGGAAACCTGACTATGTGCATATGGTGAATGCAATAAAAAATACGCCCTATCCAAAGCTTCCCGGTATTGCGCATGTTGCAGTGCATACACCAATAAGGCAAAATAGGTATCGTGATACAAGGTTGGAATGACCATTTCAGCGCCCAGATCGGCTGCTATTGCATGATATTCTTCTTCCGCAAAGATATTTGTATGTTCAAACCGCAATAAAACGGACCGGAGAAAACAGAGCACTGCATTAATGAATTTTTTTTCATGTTCAGTTTGTGCCTCCAGGTGCCGGATCGTCGCCATCACTTTTCTCACACCACCCGGCACACGTGCCTGTATCATCAGGGATGCCAGATTATACAATGCGGCCACATAACTCAGTACTTTATTTAATGCACGGAGGTCCACCGATTCCATTAACCGGATGGTGCGTTCCTGAAATGCAATGGCATGATCTATTTCATCATGCATAAGGTATATATTGGAAATGGCAGAAAACAATAAATTCTTCTCGGCATAATCTGTTATTGTATCTGCATCGATCTGCAATAGTTTATCTAACAAGGCACGGCTTTCTGCAGCAACTTCTGCATCGCGCAG
>JAWKLB010000019.1:0-64277 GCA_041392955.1 Chitinophagales bacterium
CTTTTTTGCCTCCTCCATACTCTTTCCACCGGATATGAATAGCAACCCGCCTGTGTATCAAAAGCCGGCCCTGATGCTTCAGTTGGCGAGTACCGCTCTGGTCATTTTCGGAAGTACGTTATTGGGTATTCAACTTATAGAAGAAAAGAAAACCGTCCCCGCAGCAGGATTTACCATGTTGTCCATTGCAACAGCTCTGAGTATTGTCATATTCTTTGAATTCCGCCAATTCTCTTCCGAAGAATACGAGAAAATTTATGAGATATATTCCGGTTACGTCGCATTGCTCATTCCATCCTGCCTGTTGCTGATGTATCACCGCGATGCACCCTTTTGGGTGCGTGCACTTCTGGCGCTCTACACTTTGAACCAAACGCTGGTAGTGGCTATGTATTATTTGGGCGACCGCAACTATAGTGCTATGGATCAGATATCTTTTGTTGGATAGATCATGTATGAAGTATATATACTTACTTTAGGAATTAGTTTCTGGAGGAAAAGCAGGTTGCTTAAAAGCATGTAAAGCCTTGCATTCAATGAACACTATAATATGTCTATTAGATCTACCATCCTGTTTCTGCTTCTAACTTCGTATGGTTATGGACAGAAAACAAATCTATTTGCCGATTCGATCCGTGCAGCCTATCATATTCCTGAACTGAGTTATGCTGTTGTGGATGCCACAACTACACTGGAGATCGCTGCATTGGGTAGACATTCCATTAACCTGCCTGATACTGCTACGTTAAATGACCGCTTTCATTTGGGTTCCAATACAAAGGCAATGACCGCATTTATCATTGCAAAATATGTGGAGAAAGGGAAACTAAACTGGAATACCCAATTCTTCGATGTATTTCCGGAATGGAAAAATGGAAGTAATGCTGCATATGCACATATCACATTGCAAGACCTGCTTTCACACCGCGCAGGAATACAGCCATTTCAAGGAGAAGATGACCCGGAAATACCCGCATTCAGCGGAACAAAAAAGGAAAAAAGAGAACAATTTGGTCGCTTTGTACTTACCCTGGATCCTGTCCAACTCGACGAACAAAACCCGTTTATATATTCCAATGCTGATTATACGCTGGCTACTTTGATGTTGGAAAAGAGAACAGGTAAAAGCTGGGAACAATTGGTGAATAAAGTATTCAATAAGCAGCTCAAGTTAGATGTGCAATTTTCCTGGCCAGAGAATCAAACGCACAAAGATACCTGGGGCCATGTAGCAGAGAATGACTCACTTGTTCCAGTGCCTTCAACAACCGATTACCATTTGGATTATACGGAACCCGCAGGCGACTTAAATATTGCCCTCCCGGATTATATCAATTTCATACAGCTTAATCTGGAAGGATTACAAGGTGAGAATAACTATCTCAAAGCCGATACATATAATTTCCTCCACCGCGGCATGGAAAATTATGCATTGGGCTGGTATAATATATATGAGAACGGAAAAGAGCTATCCGTGCATTCGGGAACGGCAGGAACATATTATACTATCGTACAAATAGACAGGCAGAAAGGTATCGCGTATATTATTTTTACCAATGCCTTTTCCGGTGATACACAACAAGGTGTACGGCTGCTGATGCGAAAACTGAAAGAAAATTACGGCAGCTAAGAAAATGGGTCGTAGCAAAAGACCAAAAAAAATTTCCGATATGCTTTTAACCTTATCTGGGATCGACCATAAGCATCTATTATAAATGTACGGTTACTTGCAGATAAAGCCTGAGAGTGGATTCTGTTTTTCTACCGGTTTGTGACTACTTCCGTAGGGATCTGTCTTTTATCAAATACAATGCGCTTTGAAGCATCCCTTGTGCGCTATACCGTATGCGAAATGACCAGGCGGAGTACTCTGTTCCTTGCATAATTTTGTTCCGCACTTTTTTTTATCAACGGAGGTTATACCTCTGAAAAAAAGAATATATAAATGAATGTCATGCAAAATACATCTATGCTTCAAATAGAACCGCTCAGTTCTCCCTGGAAAGCTCAGGACCCTTTCCTTTTCTGCGCATATCACAAGGATGCATACCCGAAAGGGAATGAACAGATGGGTCTGAACACAGAACAAATGAAAGGCCGGATGATCGGCCAGGATTTTGCTATCAAAAACGGATTCAGAATGTACCACGGCAGCATGGTGCCGGGATTTCCTTTCCATCCGCATCGTGGTTTTGAAACGGTTACCATTGCCGTAGAAGGCGTTGTGGATCACAGCGATTCCCTGGGTGGTGCCGGACGGTTTAAAGACGGGGATGTACAGTGGATGACAGCAGGAAAAGGTATACAACATTCTGAAATGTTCCCGCTGCTCAATACCGACAAAGAAAATCCATTTGAATTGTTTCAAATTTGGCTCAACCTGCCTAAGCGAAGCAAATTCGTTAAACCACATTATAAAATGTTGTGGAAGGAATCCATTCCGGTTGTAACATCGAAAGATGAAACCGGAAAGCAGACACGAATTGATATCATTGCGGGGGTGTTAGATGGGACCAATGCACTTGAACCTACACCGGATTCATGGGCGGCAGACCCGAGTAATGGTGTTGCCATATTTTTGATAAAAATGGAAGCAGGTGCACGTTGGGTTTTACCCGCCGCACAGGAAGGGCTGAACCGGAATCTCTATTTCTATCAGGGTGATGGTTTGCATATCGAAGGTCAAAACGTTCCAGCAAACAGCAGAATTACTTTGGATCCTGCAATGGATGTAACGATAGTAAATGGAAATGCAGATGCCTATCTTTTATTACTGCAAGGTAAACCTATTGGCGAACCGGTAGTACAATACGGTCCATTCGTTATGAATTCCGAACAGGAGATCCGCGACACGATGATCGACTATCAAAAAACGCAATTCGGTGGATGGCCCTGGCCAATGAAAGAACAGGTTTGGGAAAAAAGGAAAGGGCGATTTGCGCATTATGCTGATGGAACCGATGAATTAAAGTGAAGGCACAGGGGGCTGCATGATGGGTAATAGGCTTGAGTTTTAGCGTAAAGCAATGATGTCTAACGCATATGATTATTACTGAATTATGATAAATATATATTGAAAAACAATAAATATTTTAGATATTTGTCCCCGAGGTAATCTTCTTTCCATACTATGAAACGTGGGTCCGTTGTTTTTTTACAGGTTTGTGTACTCTTATGTGCCTTGCTGGCCGTTTTCCTGCTTATCGGTATGCCGCTCAGAGAAGGCAGGGCCGATAATCTGGACATACTGCATATCTATATAGATCCGCTTATTCTATATGGCTACGCGACATCCGTTGGCTTTTTTGTGGCACTGCTCAAAGTTTTTAAACTGCTTGGCGCCATTGGCCGGGATGAACTGTTTACACTTGCATCGGTAAAAAAGGTGCGGAGCATGAAATACTGCGCTATTATCGTAGGTGTCATGGTCATTGGTGCAGGTGTATATATTCGTTTGTTCCACGATCCGGCAGATGATCCCGCCGGATTCCTGGGGATGTCTTTTCTGGGCGCATTTGTTTCTGCCGTAGTGGCCATAGCCTTATCGGTTTTTGAAAAAGTATTACAACGCGCCGTTGATATGCGATCTGAAAACGATTTAACCATCTGAGGCATGCCGATCATCGTAAACCTGGATGTGGTCATGGCAAAACGGAAAATGTCGCTGAACGAACTTTCCGAAAAGGTGGGCATTTCCTTATCCAATCTGTCGATCCTGAAAACCGGTAAAGCAAAAGCCATTCGCTTCAGTACCCTGGAAGCCATATGTAAAGCACTCGATTGTCAGCCGGGCGAGATTTTGGAATACTTGCGGGAAGATTGCTGATCTGCCGTAAGCGGACCATCGTGTAAAGTTCAAGCGAACTGTAAACAGATAAAAGGATGTACAGGACCACTCTCGAGGCGAAGTGTTACATCACGATCTTATTTTCCTGCACCACAATTTCGTTTTTCCCTGCACTAAATAACAGCCCTTCACTTTTCCATTTTTCTTGTGTGTAAATTCCAATATGGCGTTTGTCTGATAACTCTTGAATCTGTCCGTATCAATGGGCTCAACAATGGCCTTTTCCGCTTCGAAATTTTTTACCGTTGCAGTATACAATACACCATGTGCATGCTGTATCTGCACCTTCGTAACAGGGATCAGATGAAATAGTTTTAAACGGTAGATCCCATCATAAACCTGTAACGTGGAATCCGGCATATCCATGCGATTTACCTGTGGGAAAGTATAAGGCAGATCGAAATAATAGGACATAATACCCGCGAGTATGCTGTTCAGATCGTAATTCAAACCGTTCAAACAAAGTGCTATACTTACAGAATCGTCCGGAAAATATACCAGGGCACTGTAGTATTCATCCAGATGTCCGGTATGTCCGTAGCCTCTATGATCATTCATGGGTGCATAGAACAATCCATGACCCATGGAACGGGTAGATAAAGAACACATGGTATCCAGCAGAGCAGGGCTGATCAACCTGTTTTGAAACAGCGCAGTAATGAATCTGTTCATTTCTTCCGGAGTGGAAACTATGGCTCCTGCAGAAAAGCTGAAGTTCGGATGGGTAAGTGTATGCACTGTATCCCAACTTTCGCCGTTAAAAGAAAAGCAGGGATCATGTGGAGCACCTGTATTATCCGCCGTTTGTAATTCAGTATGTTCCAAATGCAAAGGACCTGTGATACAGGTCTGTAATGCATTGGCAAAAGTGTTCTGCGTAATTTCTTCAAGGATATATCCAAGCAGTAAGTAATTGGAATTACTGTATGCGGTGGATGTGCCCGGCTTAAAAGCGGGTTTGTGTGCGGCTATGTATGTAATGATGTCACTCCTGGAAAAGGTGTCGGTCCGAATGGCGCTGAAGCCATCATCGTTTATAAGATCAAAAATACCGCTTTGATGGCCCAGCAACTGTTGTAGAGTGATCGCATCGGCGTTTGGAATTTCCGGGAACCAGTTACTCAAATGTTGATCGAGCGCTAATTTTCCCTCCTCCACCAGTTGATATATCATCACTGCAGTGAACATTTTAGATATCGACCCGATATGATAATCCGGATCGCTATTGCCATCGACGTTCATATTTTTTGAATACAACACCTGATCATTTTTTGTGATCATAACCGACCCGGAAAACCGGTTGTTGGCATATAAATAGTTGAGCAGACTATCCGATTGCGCAGTAAAGTTCCCTTGAGAAAAACAATTGCCTGTAGTGAGCACCCAAAGAAGGATAAGTAGACAGAAAATTCTTGACATGGCGATGTTTGGTCAAATATAAGTCCTATATCTGTTTTGAGAAAAATTCAAGATGATCTTTGAATAAAATGCTGTCCATGCAAGATATGGCAAAGCAGATAAAACCGCAGAAAGTTTGATTTCATTACTATACTTAATTATCTTGTACAACCATGCAGAAAAACTTCCTCACTTTCCTGCTTTTGTTGTCAAATGCAGTGTACGCGCAAAAGGACTCCGTACAGAGGTACGAGCGTCCTGAAAATGCGATCTATGCAGGATTTTTAGGAGATGCCACTCTTTTTTCTTTGAATTATGAAAGCCTCACAGTCTTGAATGATGCGTTGATCCTGTCTGCACGCCTGGGATTTGGATTTAATGAAGAATTTGATCTTTGTTTATTTGGAGGATGCGATGAGCCAGATAAATATTTTGTGATACCGCATCATATTACTATAAACCTCGGGCACCGTCAAAGTTTCTTTGAAGCTGGCTTAGGTGGTGCATACATTCCTAAACTATATGCCCATCCCTATTACTTGTTCCCAATGTTCGGCTATCGCTTTATTCCGGTAAAAGAAACTGGACCTGTTCTCCGCTTTACGATCCAGGTGCCTGTCACTGGATTTGAGTTAGGACCCATTTTATTTTTACCTGTAGGTGTTAGTTTGGGGGGAAGTTTCTAATTCCGCGACAAATTATTACTAAGTAATTTTTCGCTTTACCGAACGCAATATGTTTTCTATTTGTATCATTTGTAACTGACCGGTTTGCTCCATATGCTTCTGTTCCGGTGGTGAAAGGTGGTGCAAATAACGGGCATGCTGTGAAAGTATGTAATATGTTTAATTTTTCCCAAAACCATTTATCATGTTACAACAGGAACTGCTCCATAAAGTGGAGTGGAAAGATCTTCGTGATCTGAGTTTTCGCGAAATGCTCATTGAAAATAATCTGACCATACCTTGGTTTCTGCTTTCCATGACGCTCGCTTTTTTGGGGTACTATTTGCTTGCTTTGCCCTTTTCTTTTCTGTTTTTTCTTACTGCCTTGCGACAGGTGCACAATGGATTTCACGATGCGCTTGGCACGAATCGGTTTCTAACCTGGCTGAGCTTGTACTTGAACAGCATGTTGATGGTGGTATCTGTGCACGCAGTGCAGTTCAATCATTTAAGGCATCACAAATACTGTCTGAGCGAGAAGGACTATGAAGGCAAGTCGGCGCATATGACTTGGGTCGGTGCCATTTTATACGGGCCATTGCATATTTTGCATATTCACCGTGTTACCTGGCTGAAAGGAAGCAGAAGGTATAGAAGAAATATGCTCTTAGAATTGGTTTCCATAACATTGTTTACAGGAATTGTCTTTTACTTTCGGATACCCATTTTGATGTATCATATCATTGTGATGCTCACGGGTGAGTGTTTAACTGCCTTCTTTGCCGTGTGGACAGTGCATCATCATACCGATGAGCATCCGGATATTGCAAGAACACAAAGAACAAAATGGAAAAATAAGATCACATTTAGCATGTTCTACCATCTGGAACATCATATGTTCCCTGCAGTGCCTACAATCAAACTCCCCGAACTCGCCCGCCGGATCGATTGTGCAATGCCGGGTCTCGTGAAGAAACAGACGTTTTGACGTGCATGCTGTGTACTTAGATAAAAAATGGAACCATTGGACTAGCATTATGGCACGAACTTGCAAAGTAGAACACCTTTTAACATGGTAATTTTTTCTGGTTATGATAAACAAGTGGATTGGGAATTTTAGAATGCGTGATACAGCACTTTTTCATTCAAATCGCATACTGCTAGCCCGGAACATTCTGATCCAGCAGAACAAATAGAGAAAGATTCCTGCTCCGTATAGAAAGGTAAGTAAGATAAATACAACACGAACAAGAAAAGGCTTTATCCCAAAATATTCGGCAATACCACCGCAGATCCCAAGTATGATCTTTTTATGGCTTGAACGAGCGATCCGCTTTCCCTTTTGCACTGCCCCATTTGTGTGGTTTTTAATAGATACCAATTTGTGTAGCATGTTTAGGGAGCGAAACCATTTTGCCAAATAATATACAGTGAAAAGAAGAAAAATGCCCGGGATTACATACCGTGAAACCAAACCAATGGTCATGGCAAGTATAAGACATATCAACGCTATGATAAGTGATGAGCGAATCGGAAAGTCGATCTTGATATTTCCGCCTGCGGTGCCTTTTTCCATATTGATTGAAACGTTCCAGGTAAAATATTTTCTCAGCCTTATCATGAATTTCATGGATTGTTTCTCTTTATTTATATCGGCAAATTCTTTAAGTTTGGACTCTTTCGATAGCCTGAGTGCGGTGAATCTCGCAATGCGATAGATGATGAATAAGATAAAGAATAGAAATACCAAAATGCCGAAGTCGCTTGCCATAGGGTTCTGTTTATGGGGTTCCTAAGATAAAATATATTTCGAAAAGTCCTAAATCAATGTAAATGGATTTGGCCAAAGGAAGGCAATCTCTATAAACAAATCGCCTTTTGCTCTTATCAGACCAATTTGCCCGAATGTATCCAGCGAGTCGAATGTGGCCGTTTTTCATCTGTAGTAAGTAGATAGATTATTTAATTTACCTTTAATTAATCGAAATAGTATATAAGAACAGGCCAAATGATTAGATCGAATAAAATTATAATATTGATCTTGCCGCTTACTTGTGCGGCTCGGCTGGCCAACAAGCAGAGTCCAAATCTCGACAATGCCATCTCCGCATTCAACCGGCGGCGCCGATCAATATTATTTCCGTTTCAATAAACGTGTAACTTAATTTCTTACCGCATATTTTTTCCGATTTAAGCTTGCACTGTATAGATACGCTGTCCAATGATATATCAACCATCGCTTGTTTTCGCCAGTAGTGTGCGATTTTCGGTGGATTTCTTGTTGCAACGAGTTGGGCCATTTTAGTATTTTTGATTATGGACAGATATTGCCCATATTTGGAAAAGAAATTTTCCGGAATACATTCGATCAAATCTATGAAAACCATCCATATATTGTTTTTACTTATTTTGTTTTATGGCTGCGGCAAACAGCACACAAAAGAACAGGAAGTTGCAGGAACAAATATGTTTCAATTTGAATGGGACTTTCACAAGGAGCGGATAGTGCAATATTCCTTTAAACAAACTTCGATTATGAAACAAAGTTTGGGCCATCCAGGGAAGCGATTAAATCAACGTTATCTGCTGTGGGGTACCTGGATATTGAAGTGGGCGATGATCAAATGGCCGATATAGATCTGCACGATCTGGTTTCTACAATGGTTCAATTTAGTGATACTGGATCAAGCGGCGATACGTTGAGGCAACTACTTCCCGCCATGGCAATACAGGATATGCGGTCAGACGGCAGTTTCACAAGTAAAAGTGCGGATATGTTATTCGGGCTGCTATTTCCCGTGCCGGAAGAACCGGTGCACCTGGGTGAAAAATGGGAAAAGCCACTGGAAATGCCATTTAATGTTGGCGCTTCACAAATGGTGGTAAAAGGACAGGTCACACTTACCTATATAGGTCATCAGGAAATATTTGGACATAATTGTGCAGTTATGAAAGGAGAGATTGACATATCTAAATTGGATCTGCCCAAAAAAGTCAGCAAAAAAAATACGGCTTCTGTAAAGGGAGAGGCAACCTATTATCTGGATACGGATGAAGGTGTTTTTGTTGGCATAGATCTCACTTTAATGATAGAAACCGGGATGAACCAATCCATGGAAGGTGATTTTGAATTCGAAATAGATGGGTTTATAAAAAACAAAAGTGTGTATACATTGCGATTGATTGAGGATTAAAGGAATCCTCCGGGTCCGCAATTTTTCTTTTCCATATGCGCGTATATCTCACAAAATCAGGCTTCAACCGCGGACTCCAATGTCCCCTGGCGTTTCACAATTGGTGGAATCGAGTGCCGGAAGAATATGGTGAAGCTGCGCAGGCACGTATGGATGAAGGAACGGAGGTCGGCATACTCGCACAACAACTTGCTCCCGGCGGATTCAATATGAATGAACTGGATCTTCCACCCTGGGAACTTGCCGCCAGAACGATCCCGCTTCTGCAGAAAAGACGCCCGATATATGAGGCAACTTTTGTTGCAAATAGCAAACCCAAATGGATGTGCAAAGTGGACATTCTTGTCCCCGATGACAAGGGTTGGCAGATATGGGAAGTAAAGGCAACCAACAGCGTAAAAGAAGAACATATACCTGATCTCGCTTTTCAAACCTTTGTGCTGGAGCAATGTGGATTGCACATTACACAGACTGCATTGGTGCATCTGAAAAGAGATTATCGCAGAAATGGAGCGATCGATGTGCATCAATTATTCGCCGTAAAAAATGTACAGGAAGAGGTGCGCAACCGCATGGCCAAACTCGGTGACGAGCTACATAATATGTATGTTATCGGGAATAAAAAAAAGGCCCCGCTTGTTCCTATTGGCCCGCAATGCAATACACCCTATGCATGTGCATATCAATACATCTGCTGGAAAGATTTTCCGGAGCGGGATTCCATTTTTGCCATTCCCCGTTTTGGTGCTAAAGCAGCATATTATCTGGAAAAAGGTTTATATACCCTTGCAGATATCGATCCGGATGATCTCTCGGAAAAACAATATGCCGTTTGGGATGCACATATGCACAACACAACAGTGTTGGATAAAAAAGCGATACACGCTTTTTTTAAAGAACACCGTTATCCGTATTATTTCCTCGACTTCGAGACCATCATGCCTGCCATACCCATTTGGGACAATACCGGACCATATATGCAAGTGCCATTTCAATACAGCATACATATCCTCGAAAAAGAAGGTGCAGCCTTGCAGCATTTGGATTTTCTGGATAGTGCAACCGGAGCTGATCCACGCCCGGCACTAATAGAAAAATTGATATCAGATCTGGGAACACAGGGTAGTATATGGACCTATAACATGTCCTTCGAGAAAAAACGTATAGAGGAACTCGCACGCGCGTTTCCACGGTTTGCCAAACCTTTATATGCCATTTATGATCGTATTGCTGACCTGATGACTCCCTTTAGCAATCAATGGTATTATCATCCCGACATGCAAGGCAGCAATTCCATCAAAAGGGTACTCCCTGTACTTGTTCCCGGGCTCAGTTATGATGTTCTGGATATCCATGATGGCAGCATGGCTATGGATGCTTTTTTGCGTTTGGTAAAAAGAGACCCGGATGTTGTAGAACAAAAAGAACAAACCCTGAACAACCTGAAAGCCTATTGCGCCCTGGACACCCTCGCCATGGTGCGTATCCTGGAGGCCTTATTGAAAGAATGATTTTTGCGATTATAAGACCGTCTCTGATGCCGGCAGATCGCTGCTAAATACAGTATTTTGATGTCCGACTCTTTATTTTTACTCTCTGCAGGAGTCCGCCCATCGGCGGACAATCTTTCAATTATTATTATAAAACCTTGCGCCACCCTCCATTTTCCAATTTTTACATACTTTCAAATTTTATAATTCCTTCCCACGTCCTTACCCGTTTTTCACCTCTATAAACTATTTTCGTAAAAAAAACATGAAGTCCCTCACTTGTAACCAACTCGGCGGCGCCTGCGACCATGTATTCACAGCAGAAACCTTTGACGATATGGCCCGCCAATCGCAACAACACGGCATGGAAATGATGCAAAAGGGTGATACTGCGCACATGGAAGCAATGCAGAAAATGAAAAGTATGATGAGCACTCCTGAAGCGATGCAAAAATGGATGGAGGAGAAGAAAGCTTTATTCGACGCAACACCGGAAGATTGAGATACATATATATCTATCCGTTCTACGCAATTTTCCAACTTCAATAAATTATCTGGTGTAGCATTGCCACCTTATTTACAATGCTCTCCGCACGAGTCCGCCCACCGGCGGCCAATTTTTAAATAACACTGCAATCACCTTCTCCGAGCCACACACAACTTACCAACTTTTACATATTTTTCAACTTTATAATTCCTGAACGTGTTTCTCCGCGAAGCCCATATCTCAGATATTCCGCACATGCACATGGTAAGAACTGCAGTTACGGAAAATACCCTTTCCAATCCGGATCTTATTTCACATACCGATTATCTTGCCTTCCTCACTGAACGCGGCAAAGGATGGGTATGGGAAGAAGAAAATAAAATTGTCGGGTTTGCCATTGTCGATCTGCAGGACCATAATATATGGGCATTATTTATTCTTCCGGAATATGAAAAGAAAGGAATTGGTAAACAATTGCACGACACCATGCTCAACTGGTATTTCGCGCAAACGCAACAAACGGTCTGGCTTTCCACCGCTCCGGGCACACGCGCAGAAACCTTCTATCGAAAAGCCGGCTGGAAACATGTCGGCGCTTATGGAAAAGGAGAACTGAAGTTTGAGATGAGCTACACGGATTGGAAGGATATGGGAAGATAGGCGCAGTCTCAGTCACAGTCTCAGTCGGCTTCGTAATTGAGATCGATCTTTATAAGAAAAGCAGCTTTTCAATCTTTTTCGAGAGTGAAGAATGGAAAGTGGAGAGTACATCCAAATAATTATGAGTACTCTAAACTCCGCACTCCGCACCTAGAACCTAGAACCCCGCACCCCGCACTTAGAACCCCGCACCTAGAACCCCGCACTCCGCACCTAGAACCCAGAACCCCGCACGAATAGATTGGAACAATTCCCATTTCAATTATGTGTACTCTAACCCGCCAACGTGACAACCCGGCAACCTGCCAACTCCTTTCGAGAGTGGAAAGTACTTCCATTTAATTAAGAGTACTCTAACGTCCAAACCTCCATACGACCAAACGTTCATACCAGGAGCAGGAGCAGGAGCAGTTTGCTTTGTATTAGAGATCGAACTTTATAAGAAGAGCAACTTGACAACATTTTTCGAAAGTGGAGAATGGAAAGTGGTGAGTACATCCAAATAAATATGAGTACTCTAAACCCCGCACTCCGCACCTAGAACCTAGAACCCCGCACGAATACATTGGAACAATTCCCATGTCAATTATGAGTGCTCTAACCCGCCAACGTGACAACCTGACAACCTGCCAACCCATTATATTCCCGCTCAATTAAATTTCAGATCCGTTTTAACCCGTTCCATCCGTTCGATCTGTGTTCCAATCAGCGTGCCGACTTAAGCCACCTCTTCATCTCCTCAAAAGAAATCCCCTTCCGCTCTGCAATATCTTTTATCTGATCATCTCCCACCTGTCCAACACCAAAATATTTGCTCTGCGGATGCGCAAAATACCAACCGCTCACACTGCTCGCCGGATACATCGCCATGCTTTCTGTCAATGTGATCCCGGTATTTTCGCTGACATGCATTAAAGAGAAAAGTATGTTCTTTTCCGTGTGATCCGGACATGCCGGATATCCCGGTGCCGGACGAATACCCGCATATTTTTCGGATATCAATTCTGTATTACTCCAGGTTTCATCTGCGGCATATCCCCAGTATTTTTTGCGCACCTCTGCATGCAGATGTTCCGCAAATGCCTCCGCCAAACGGTCGCTCAGCGCGCGCACCATGATGGCAGAATAATCATCGTGCTCCTTTTCAAAACGCTTCGCTAATTCTTCTGTGCCAAATCCGGTACTCACCGCAAAGGCGCCGATAAAATCATTACCTCCTTCGGGTGCAATGAAATCACTCAGACAATAATTCGGTAAGCCTGCAGCCTTTTTTTGTTGCTGGCGCAGATGATGCGTGCGCACTTTGCCCTGCGCCGTTTCAATGACAACATCATCTCCATCACTATATGCGGGAAATATGCCCAGCACAGCACGTGCGCGCAATAACTTTTCCGCACAGATGGTATCCAGCATATTTTGCGCATCTGCAAATAAGCTTTTTGCCTCTTTGCCTACCACGGCATCTTCCAGTATTTCCGGATACGTGCCCGCCAGTTCCCAGGTGCGGAAAAAAGGGGTCCAGTCGATAAACGCCCGCAAAACATCCAGCGAGTAATGATCGAAAATCAATATGCCTTCCGTATTCGGTTTAAACGGGGCTTCTTTTTCCCAATCTATACGGAAAGCATTTTGTCGCGCTTCCGATATGCTGATCAATGCCTTTACCGCCTGTTTCTGTGCATGCGCCGTGCGCAGCTCTGCATATTCTTTGCGTATATCTGCCTTGTAAGTATCTGCATTTTTTCCGCGCAATGCACCCGTGATCGTTACGCTGCGCGATGCATCGGATACATGTACTACGCCGTGCGGATAAGCCGGTTCTATTTTTACAGCGGTATGTGTTCTCGATGTGGTTGCACCTCCGATCAATAAAGGTATCTGCATACCGTTCCTTTCCATTTCTTCTGCCACATGCACCATCTCATCCAGCGAAGGCGTGATCAAGCCGCTGAGTCCGATCACATCCGCTTTTTCATCGAGAGCTGTTTTAATGATCGTGCCCGCCGGTACCATTACGCCCAGATCTATGATCTCATAGTTATTACAGCTCAACACAATACCGACAATGTTCTTTCCGATATCATGCACATCACCTTTCACGGTTGCCAAAACAATTTTTCCCTGTGCAGTATTGCCACTCGCTTTTTCCTGTAATAAATAAGGCTCCAGATAAGCGGTCGCTTTTTTCATCACGCGTGCACTTTTCACCACCAGGGGCAGAAACATCTTCCCGCTGCCGAACAGATCACCAACGGTTTGCATGCCCGCCATCAATGGGCCTTCAATAATATCCAATGGCTTGTGGTATTTCTGTCTCGCCTCTTCCACATCTGCATCTATGAATTCTGTAATGCCTTTTATCAATGCATATTGTAAGCGCGCATCCACATCATCTTCCCGCCAGGCGTTCCTTTGTGTTTCTGTTTTTACTTCTCCCTTTATCTCAGATGCATATTTCACTAATTCTTCCGTTGCATCCGGACTTCTGTCAAATAATACATCTTCAATTTTATCGCGCAACACAAGTGGAATATTTTCATAGATATCTATCATGCCCGCATTCACAATGCCCATATCCATGCCGGCTTTAATCGCATGATATAAAAAGATGGTATGCATGGCTTCACGCACAGCATTATTTCCCTGAAAGGCAAAGGAAATATTGCTCACACCACCACTTACCAAAGTGCCGGGCAGATGCTCCTTTATCCATTGCACCGTGCGGATAAAATCCAATGCATAGCGATTGTGTTCTTCAATGCCGGTGGCAACGGTGAGAATATTCGGATCAAAAATGATATCTACCGGCAACATGCCCACTTCTTCCGTTAATATCTTGTATGCTCTTGCACAAACGCGAATGCGTTTTTCATAACTGGTTGCCTGTCCTTCCTCATCAAAAGCCATCACGATCACCGCCGCACCTAAATGTTTTGCCTTGCGCGCATGTGCTTTGAATATTTCTTCTCCTTCTTTGAGGGAAATGGAGTTGACGATACTTTTTCCCTGCACGCATTTTAATCCCGCCTCCAGCACCTCCCATTTGCTGCTGTCGATCATGATCGGAACTTTCGATATATCGGGTTCTGCTGCAACAAGGTTGAGAAATTTCGACATCATCTCCACACCATCTATCATTCCCTCATCCATATTCACATCGATCACCTGCGCACCATTTTCCACTTGTTGTCGCGCAACCTGCAGGGCATCTTCCAATCGCTGCTCCCGGATCATTTTGCGGAATTGTGCACTGCCGGTAATATTCGTGCGCTCACCAACATTGATAAAATTGCTGCCCGCAAAAACGGTGAGTGGTTCCAGTCCCGAATAGGCCGGTATCTTTGGCAATACAGGACGCACACGCGGTGTATATTTTGTAAGGATGTCTGCTATATAAGCAATATGTTCCGGCGTTGTTCCGCAACAACCGCCAACAATATTCACCCAATTATTTTTCAGATATATTTCTATATCGGAACCATTGCTCTCCGGTGTTTCATCATAGGTGCCGAATGCATTCGGCAATCCGGCATTTGGATACGCACTGATCCACAGATCTGTTTTACCGGCCAGATCACTGATATGTTGTGCAAGTTGTTTTGCACCAAGCGCACAATTAAAACCTATGCTGAAAATAGGATAGGAGCTCATCGAAATAAGAAATGCTTCAGCAGTTTGTCCGCTCAATGTTCTGCCACTCGCATCCGTAATGGTCCCCGATATCATGATGGGCAATGCTTTGCCGCTTTCACTTTCCCATCTGCCGTATGCATATAATGCTGCTTTTGCATTCAGCGTATCAAAAATGGTTTCTATCAGCAGCAGGTCCACGCCGCCATCCACCAAACCTTTTATTTGTTCATAATAGGCATCTGCCAATGCATCGAAGCTCAATGCACGAAATCCGGGATCACTCACAACAGGAGAAATAGATAAGGTCTTATTTGTCGGGCCGATGGCACCTGCCACAAAACGCGGTTTTTTCGGATCTTTTTTTGTGTACGTATCAGCGGCAGCGCGCGCAAGTTGTGCCGATGCCACATTCATAGCGTACGCCTCACTTTCCAATCCGTAATCGGCCTGGGCAACACGCGTGGCGCTGAACGTATTTGTTTCAATGATATCGCTTCCCGCTTCCAGGTATGCCGCATGTATTTCGCGGATGATGTCCGGCCGCGTTATGGATAAAATATCATTATTGCCCTTCAGATCAAATGGGTGTGCAGCGTATTGGGCACCCCGAAAATCCGCTTCCGTAAGTATGTGCCGTTGTATCATGGTGCCCATGGCACCGTCCAGCAGCATTATCCTTTCTTGTAAAATGCCTTCCAGTATCTTCTTCACACTGCAAAGTTAGGTTGCGGCGCGTTGGCAGTTTTAAAGGTCTTTTTTCCATGGGCGGCGTGGCGCGCCATCATATTTGCATGTAAGAAGCGCTGCCTTGGCGCCACCGGGCTGTTCGCTGTACTCCACCTCCCGCAGGGAGGCGGGGTGCCGCTGCCATCCCTCGCCGGAAATCCCCGCTTCGGGTTTTTATCTCCCGGTACATACATTGCTTTTGGCCGGGATCAAACGATGTCAATGTGCATGCACACATGACATGCAAAACAGGTCCATTGTGGCACTGCAATTTTGGCTATACTATATACATAGGATATTGCAAGCAGCACGAGAATTGCAAAAAATGCAATATGTGACCCGGAATACACCCGGTCCACCCTGATTTTTTTATCAATTTGTTAAATTTTTACAGGTCTTCTGGCCTAAAGCCCTGAAAAATTGAGCATATTTGTAATAGAATTAAGTAAGGAATTATATTTTTAAAGCGATTCCAGTAAACCACATCATACATATTTACTAACCCTTAAATGTCAAGAACAGATGCTTAAAAAAAGTTTACTCGTTCCCGTTCTGACCTTATGCCTGGGCGGAGCGATCATGGCACAGGCTCCAAATCGCGACTGCGGAACTATGGAAGTTGACGCACGCCTGAGAGCCGATGATGCCGGTTACAGTTTGAACCGGGAGGCCATTGAGCAATTCACGCAAAATTACATCGCCACACATGCAGGTGCAGGCGAGCGGACGGTGGTTACCATTCCGGTGGTAGTACACGTGGTGTACAACACGGCAGCAGAGAATATTGCCGATTCCTATGTGTACAGTCAGATAGATGTGCTCAACGAAGATTTCCGCAGGTTGAATGCCGATGCAGCACTTACACCCGCAGCTTTTGCTGGTGTTGCAGCAGATTGTGAAGTGGAGTTTTGCCTCGCAAATACCGATCCTTCCGGCAACCCTACCACGGGTATCACGCGTACCTCAACCACTAAAACAAGTTTTAATACTTCCGATCAGATGAAGTACGACACCTATGGCCATGCTGCCTGGGATCGCAACAGTTACCTGAATTTATGGGTATGCGACCTGAGCAGCGGTTTGTTGGGATATGCACAATTTCCCGGCGGACCTGCCGCAACGGATGGCGTGGTGATCGACTATAAATATTTTGGCGTCGGCGGTGCCGGCGCAGCTCCCTATGACCTGGGGCGCACAGCGACACATGAAGTGGGTCACTGGCTGAATTTATATCATATCTGGGGCGATGATGGCACCGGCTGCGGTGGCTCCGACCTGGTTGCCGATACACCGAATCAGGCCGATGAAACATATGGCTGTCCGCTGCCTACCATACGCATTTCCTGCTCAAACGGACCCAATGGCGATATGTATGTGAACTACATGGATTATACAGATGACGCATGTATGAATATGTTCACGGCAGGCCAAAAATCGCGGATGCAGGCATTGTTCTCACCCGGAGGATCGCGCTATTCCATCTTGAGCTCCATGGGCTGTTCCGGTGGAGGTGGTGCCACTTGTGATACACCGTCCGGTTTGAGCACTAGCGGTATCACAACATCAACTGCCACCTTTAACTGGTCATCCGTTGGCGCAGCAGCAAGTTATAACGTAAGATATCGCACCACCGGGGGTGGTTCCTGGATAAATGTTTCTACGGGATCAACAAGCTACAATGCAAACCGGCCTGGCAAGCGCAACAGAATATGAGTGGCAGGTGCAATCCAATTGCGGCGGTGGAGATGTGAGCGCATATTCTGCCTCAACCGTATTTACAACAAGCGGTGGCGGTGGCGGCTGCAGCGATGTATATGAAGCCAATGAAACCATTGGTAACGCGGCTGTAGTTTCTACAAACGTGACCTTGCATGGTTTGATCAGCACCACCACGGATGTGGATTGGTATAAATTCACCACTTCCAATCCGAATACCAAGATCAACGTAACACTTACCTCCTTACCCGCAGATTACGATATGCGTTTGTATAACCAGAACGGTAAGCAAAAAGGGGTTTCCCAAAACGGCGGAACCACCGATGAACAGCTTATTTGGAATACATCCAAAGCGGGTAACCGGTACATTAAAGTGTATGGATGGTCGGGTGCCCATGATGCCTCTGATTGCTATGATCTGCTGATCTCCGTGCAAAGTGCTAACTGGAGAACAGATGGATTGATGCTCGAGCAAGTGTGGGATAACAGTGTGGTAGGTATCTATCCCAACCCTGCAACAGGCGCTAATGTGACTATCGACTATTTCAGTGTGCAGGAAGACATGAACGTTCAGGTTGCCGTATATGATATTTTAGGCAACCGGGTGCAGTCTTTCAATCAGGCGGTTGAAGGCGGCGAAAACATGATCGATATGGATGTTACCCAAATGAACGCGGGAGTTTACCTCGTGGTTATTAGTAACGGCAAATCGAACTATACGGGCCGCTTTATTGTCAATTGATTTTTTGTTAAAGAATATACCGTAGAGGGTGGCTTGGTGCCACCCTTTTTTATTATAATAATAAAATTACAGGCTCAAAATTACATATAATGTAATGTAGGATTTGGCCGTTTTGCGCCTCCCGCAGGGCGGTGTTGTTTTGCTTTTTACTGCGTTTCATGACGGCACAAAAAAATTTTTCCAGGGCCCTGTAACGCTTATATATCAGTATTTTCAGCCCGTCTGACAATTCCGTGACAAGAAGTATTCACGCTTTGTGACACTGCCGCACAAACGTTAAAAAATTATTTCTCCAAAAGCTTCCTTCGAATTATAAAAAATATAAATTTGCGCAACCAAATCAGAAGACCTTACATCTATGATTTGTTTTCATTGACATTCTTTTAGTGACCTGCTGAGACACCACACCTTTTATTACTTTATTTAAAATACGTATTAAACACCCTTAAAAATCAAAACAGATGATTAAACGATCACTTTTGTTTGCCGGGCTCTCTTTGGTAATGGGCTTATCGGCATTTGCACAAGCGCCTAAACGCGATTGTGGTACTATGGAGGTGGATGCGCGTTTCAAAGCAGAAGATCCTTCTTATGCTACTAACCGCCAGGCCATAGAGCAGTTCACACAAAATTATATTGCAACAGGTGCCGGCGCAGGTGAGCGCACAGTGGTTACCATTCCGGTTGTTTTCCATGTGGTATATAACAATGCCACCGAAAATATCAGCGATGCGCGCGTGCTCTCGCAATTGGATGTGTTGAATGAAGATTACCGCAAGATGAATGCTGATGCAGGTTTGTGTCCGGCAGCTTTTGCGGGACTGGCAGCAGATTGCGAGATCGAATTTTGCCTTGCTACGGTTGACCCGAGTGGTAACCCCACTACAGGTATCACACGTACCTCTACAACTAAAACATCTTTTACTACCGACGATAAAGTGAAATACACCGCACAAGGTGGTCACGATATCTGGAACCGCAATGCTTATCTGAATATCTGGATCTGCGACCTCGGTGGCGGATTGCTCGGTTATGCGCAGTTCCCCGGTGGTGCAGCAGCTACAGATGGTGTTGTTATCGACTACGCATATACCGGTAGCGGTATGGGCGCTGGTGCACCTTATGACCTCGGTCGTACTGCAACGCACGAAGTTGGCCACTGGCTGAATTTATATCATATATGGGGCGATGATGGTACCGGTTGCGGTGGCTCCGACCTGGTTGCCGATACACCGAACCAGGCTGACGAGACTTACGGCTGTCCGCTGCCTACGATCCGCATTTCCTGTTCAAACGGTCCGAACGGCGATATGTACATGAACTATATGGATTATACAGATGATGCCTGTATGGTCATGTTCACTGCCGGTCAAAAAGCGCGTATGCAAGCCTTGTTTGCAGCTGGTGGCGCAAGAAATGCCATCACAACTTCAAACGGTTGTTCCGGTGGCGGCGGCGGTACATGTAATGCACCAACCGGCATGAGTACAACAGGTGTTACAGCAAGCGGCGCAACCTTTAACTGGACAGCCGTTGCAGGTGCATCGAGCTATAATGTGCGCTATCGTGCAACAGGTGCTGCGAGCTGGATCAATACTACCTCCGCTACATCTTCTAAATCAGTTACCGGTCTTACTGCAGGCACTACCTACGAATGGCAGGTGCAAACAGTTTGCACAGGCGGTTCTACCAGCTCCTATACTGCCTCTACTACCTTCTCAACAACAGGTGGTGGCGGTGCTTGTTCCGATACATATGAATCGAATAATACTTCCGGAACAGCTACCAATATTTCTGCCGGAACTACATATCATGCATTGATCAGTTCTTCTACCGATGTGGACTGGTTCAAATTCACCACAACATCACCGAATACGAAGATCAAGGTTACCATGACCTCGCTTCCTGCAGATTATGATATCCGTTTATACAATCAATCTGTTGCGCAAAAAGGTATTTCCCAAAACGGCGGTACTACCGATGAGCAGATCATCTGGAATACAACTAAAACAGGTGTTCGCTATTTGAAAGTATATGGTTATTCCGGCGCTTTCAATACCAGCGATTGCTATGACCTGCTCGTTCAGGTTTCCAGCTCCAACTGGCGCACCGACGGCAGCTATGCTGAAGTGGACGAAGATTGGGATAACAGCATCGTTGGTATCTTCCCGAACCCTGCAACCGGTTCAAACGTAAGTATCGATTACTTCAGCGTGCAGGAAGATATGGACGTGCAAGTAGAGGTATTCGATATCCTTGGAAACCGCGTTAACGCATTTAACCATGCGGTGACCGGCGGTGAGAACATGATCGATATGGACATCACTAACTTCCAGTCAGGTGTTTACCTGGTGGTAATAAGCAATGGTAAATCCAACTACACAGAACGATTCATCGTTGAATAATAAAAAGTAAAACATTACATGTGAAAGGAGGACCTTGTGTCCTCCTTTTTTGTTGGGAGTAGTTTGAATTAATAATGAGCCCTCATAATTAAAACAGACCCCTGACCCTTGACCCCTGACCCCTGACTTAGTCGCAGTCACAGTCGCAGTCGCAGTATGTTCTAAGTTTAAGTACTCATAATTAAAACAGCCCTGACCAATGACATTAAAAGGAAGTCTTCTAATTATAGATGCTCATCATTGCCCATAGCCCATAGCCCATAGCTCATAGCCAATAGCCACTAGCTCATTGCCCAATCACAGTATGTCCTAAGTTTAAGTACTCATAAATAAAACAGCCCTGACTAATAACCAAACAGCAATCCAAATTAATTATGCGTACTCATAATTAACACGGACCCCTGACCCCTGACCCTTGACCCCTGACCCCTGACTTAGTCGCAGTCGCAGTCACAGTATGTTCTAAGTATCAGTACTCATAATTAAAACAGCCCTGACCAATAACATTAAAAGGAAGTCTTCTAATTATAGATGCTCATCATAGCTCATAGCCCATAGCCCATAGCTCATAGCCCATAGCCACTAGCTCATTGCCCAATCACAGTATGTCCTAAGTTTAAGTACTCATAATTAACACAGACCCGTGACCCATGACTCCTGACCACACCGCAATCTATATAAATGATGAGTACACATAATGAACACACAACCATGACCAAATCCTCCCACACACCATTCCCACAATCTAATCGAACTGCCGTATTTTCGCAGCCATGAATACCTCTGCAGAAGCATTTGAACATATACGCTCCCTGGAACAGGAAGTGGATGCCTATGCTATTAGTGATGCAGCCACCTTGGAGCAATTCCGCATACGCTTTCTCGGCAGCAAAAACGTATTGAAAAATGTGTTTGCGGCGATCAAATCGGTGGAGCCGGCGGAGAAAAAAAGGTACGGCCAGGAAGTAAATGCGCTGAAGCAAAAAGCGGAGGAAAAGTTCGCGACTTTTTCAGCGCAGTTCGGGGCCGACAAAAAAGGCAAAGTCAGCGATATTGATATTACCCTTCCGGTAGGTAATGCCGACAAGGGTGCACGGCATCCGGTGACCATTGTTCGCGAAGAACTGATAGATATTTTTACGCGCTGGGGTTATGCAGTGGTCGACGGCCCGGAGATAGAGGACGATTGGCATAATTTCACCGCATTGGGCATGCCCGAAGATCATCCTGCCCGCGATATGCAGGATACCTTTTATATCAGCACCGATCCCGCCGTTTTATTGCGCACCCATACTTCCAATGTGCAGATCAGGGTAATGGAAACGCAGAAACCGCCCATCCGCATCGTGGCTTTGGGCAGAACATATCGCAACGAGACCATTTCTGCGCGCGCACACTGTACATTCAATCAGATCGAATTATTGTATATCGATGAAGGAGTCACCTTCGCCGATATGAAACAAACCTTGTTGTATTTGGCGCAGGAATTGTATGGAGTGAACACACAGATCCGCCTCCGCCCCAGTTACTTTCCGTTCACGGAACCAAGTGCTGAAATGGACGTGAGTTGCTTTGTGTGCAATGGCGCGGGTTGTGCCATTTGTAAACATACAGGTTGGGTAGAGATAGGCGGATGCGGTATGGTGGATCCGGTGGTATTGGAGAATTGCGGTATCGATGCGGAAAAATATACCGGTTTTGCTTTCGGTTTCGGACTCGAAAGAATTGCCATATTAAAATACAGGATCAACGATATTCGTTTGTTTACCGAAAACGATATGCGATTCCTTAAACAATTCGAAGGCTTGTAATGAATATACGCACCCTCCTGGTCGGTTTGAGTTTGCTTTGCTGTGTGCAACTGGTGCATGCACAAAATACCACTTTGGGAGAAGATAGTATCACGGTGATCGGCAATGACACCATCATTGGTCCCCCTATCACCTTCCGTACATACGATAGTCGTTTTGTTGATTTTATGTTCTTCGACGGTAATTATAACATCGTTGTTTTTCAGATCAATGAGAACCATACCTGTTTTCAATTTATGCTCAGCTCAGAAGATTCGGCATATTATTGTTTCCAGGTGACCGATAAACAATTCAAGGAATTGATGCGCCTGGTTGATACGTTCAAATCGGAACTCGAAAAACAAAAGAACTGGCCGGTGAAATGCAATTATTGTCAAACCCTGCAGATGTTCTGGTACGACAAGAGCCATGAATACAGCACGCTCAAAAAAAATTACGCCATACCGCAGTCTTTCAGCGAGATCCTCGATTATTGTTATGATATCAGCACCACCAAACGGAAATGTGATATCGATATGAACCAATTTAAGTCACTGGAAGGTTTTAAGGATAACCTGCGCGGTCCATCATCCGCGAAGTGAACACCATGCCCTTCAGCGTTACAGATACACTGAATTACGCTTCTAAACTTACTCCACGCCGGGTATGGAATGCCACGCGTGTATTGTCATCCTATTATTATTCCAAATGGACAGGGAAACCGGTGCAGTGGGGTAAACCACTTTCCATATCTTTTGAACCTACCACTTCCTGCAATCTCCGCTGTCCGGAATGCCCGAGCGGATTGCGCGCATTTACACGCCCGACCGGTATGCTCAAAGCAGACTTTTTCAACAAGACCATTGATGAACTGGCGCCCGATCTTACCTACCTGATCTTTTATTTTCAGGGCGAACCGTACCTCAATCCCGATTTTTTGGATATGGTGGAGTATGCATCCAAAAAAAAGATATACACTGCCACTTCAACCAATGCGCATTATCTGAATGATGCAAATGCGAAACGCACCATTGAAAGTGGACTGGACAGATTGATCATCTCCATCGACGGAACTACACAGGATGTATATGAGCAATATCGCGTGGGTGGTAAATTGGAAAAAGTACTCGAAGGTGCACGCAATATTGTAAAATGGAAAAAAGCATTGCGCTCCAAAAAGCCATTTGTCATTTTTCAGTTCCTGGTTGTCAAACCCAACGAACATCAGATAGAGGATGTGAAAAAATTAGGCAGGGAAATAGGCGTCGATGAAGTGGCCTTTAAAACAGCGCAGATTTATGATTATGCGGATGGCAATGATTTGATTCCTACCATCGATTATTATTCCCGCTATCAAAAACAGGATGATGGAAAATATACCATCAAAAATGCCATGGCAAATCATTGCTGGAAGCTTTGGCATAGTTGTGTTATCACCTGGGACGGCGCGGTAGTTCCCTGTTGCTTCGATAAGGATGCGACACATACACTGGGCGATCTGAAAGAAGAAAGTTTTACCGCTTTATGGCAAGGTGAACGTTACCGGAATTTTCGAGCTGCTTTGGTGAAGGGCAGGGGAGAGATCGATATTTGCAAAAATTGTACAGAAGGAACCAAAGTATGGACCTGACAGACATCGATCGCTTTTATCGCTATCTCGCACAAACCAGTGATGCTCCTGTCGGTTTTGAAGCAGTAAAAGCAGAGGGCCTGTATATGTATGATGCACAGGGGAAAGCATATGTAGATCTGATCTCCGGAATTGCAGTCGCTAACATAGGTCATTCCCATCCGAAAGTGGTCAATGCAGTAAAACAACAGGCAGAAAAGTATATGCATGTGATGGTATATGGCGAATATGTAGAATCACCACAAGTGCAATTCGCCGAATTATTATGCAGCCTGTTACCCCGGCAGGAGGAGCAGGTGTTCTTCACAAATAGTGGCACCGAAGCGGTAGAAGCTGCACTGAAATTAGCCAAAAGATTCACCGGAAGATCGGAAGTTGTTTCTTTTGCGAACAGTTATCACGGCAGCACCATGGGGGCTCTCAGCGCAGGAAATACTGCAGAACGCAAAGATGCTTTCAGGCCACTCATTCCCGATAACAACATTTTGCCTTATAATGATATGCAGGCGCTGGAGAAGATCACATCAAAAACAGCATGCGTTCTCATCGAACCAATACAGGCAGAAGCAGGTGTGCGCATACCCGACAGCAAGTATATTAAAGCATTGTTCGATATATGTAAAAGAATGGGTGTTTTGCTGATCGCGGATGAATGTCAGACCGCATTCGGCAGAACCGGAACATTTTTTTGTTTTGAACAGTGGGATGTCGTTCCCGATATTTTGGTTTTGGGAAAAGCCCTCGGCGGAGGCATGCCCCTGGGCGCCTGCATCGCACCTGCTGCTATCATGCGGAGTTTTATGCATGACCCTGTGCTCGGACACCTGAGCACTTTTGGCGGTCATCCTGTAAGTTGTGCCGCCGGAAAAGCAGCACTGGAAGTTTTAATGGAAACACAAGTCATGGAGTCCATTCCCGAAAAGGCAAGGGTTTGCCGGGAATTGCTGGTCCATCCTGCAATTGTGGATGTCAGGGCAGCGGGACTGCTCATCGCTGTGGAATTTACAGATGCTGCAATTTGTCTGGAAATGTGCAGAAGATTACAAAAAAGAAATATACTTACCGATTGGTTTTTATTCGCTCCGCAATGTTTGCGTATGGCCCCTCCGCTGACTATGGGAGAAGATATGCTTGCAGAGATATGCAGGGTCATTGCAGAGGAGCTAAATGCTATTCAGCAGTGAATACATATAAAAGATACCTTCCGCTTACATCAATAGATTAATTTTAACCCTCACTTGTTCGACAGATGAAGCGTATCATTCCCTTCGTTGCCCTTTTATTGTTGATCTCGGCCAAGGCAGGATCGCCACCGGCACCCTGGGGTTTCTGGGCGCATCAGCGCATTAATAATATGGCCCTCTACACCCTGCCGGAAGAACTCTTTGCTTTTTATAAACCACACACCGATTATATAACGGCACATGCTGTGGATCCGGATAAAAGAAGATATGCCGTTGCCGATGAAGCGCCGCGTCATTTTATAGATATCGATCATTATGGCACCTATCCCTTCCCGGCACTGCCACATAAATGGTTTGATGCTGTAGTGAAGTATTCAGAAGACAGTTTGGAAGAATATGGCATCGTTCCCTGGTATGTGGAGACCATGATGTACCGCCTGACGGAGGCTTTTAAAGAAAAAGATGCGAATAAAATTTTGCGCAATACTGCCGAGATCGGACATTATATCGCCGATGCGCATGTGCCCTTGCACTGCACGGAAAATTACAACGGCCAGCTGAGCAATCAGGTGGGTATCCACGGATTCTGGGAATCGCGTATTCCGGAATTGATCGGTGATCAATATGATTACCTGGTAGGTAAAGCTGAATTCATTCCGGATATCAATGAAAAAATATGGGATGTTATTTTATCCAGCAATCGCATGGCAGATTCTGTTCTGCATCTGGAAGCGCAACTGAACGCAGAATTTCCTTCCGATCAAAAATACAGCTACGAGATACGCGGCAACACCACCGTGCGTGTCTATTCTAAAGCATATACTTTAGCCTATAATGAACTGCTCAACAATATGGTGGAGAGGCGCATGCGCGAAACTATTATCGATCTCGGCAGCTTCTGGCTCACCGCATGGATCAATGCAGGTAAACCCAATCTCACCGGTATAGAGGTGCGTCCCTGGACCGAAGAAGAACTGGAAGAAATGCAAAAACTCGATGCAGATTATTCCAAAGGAGAATACAAGGGAAGATTTAATGATGAATGATGAATGAGGAAAAAGGAAAAATGAATAAGGAATAATACAGTATGCAATGATGTGCAGGCCCTAACGCTTAACGCATAACTCCTAACAGAAGTGAATGGTGAATTTTTCTTCTATACATTGACTTTATTATTACCAGACCTCCCGACGTCCTGACCTTGTAATGAAATTTTAAATAATTATTACAACGCTAACCCGGCAACTCGGCAACTCGACAACCTGGCAACCCGGCAACTTCTAATCAATAAAAAAAACCGCCCTGAGGAGACATGAGCGGTTTTTTACATGATGAGAACACCATCTACCTGGAAACGATAAGTTTACCTGTCAATATTTCTGAGCCGGCCTGTATCTGAACGAAATACATACCTGCAGGTAATGCCGATGTATCATACATGAATTGGTATTTACCCGGAACAGCATAATGCTCCGGTGTTGCATACGATATTTTTCCGGTCATATCCTGCACGTAAATACGTACATCGGATGCTGTTGTGATCATATATTGAATACTTGCAGAATATGCCGTCGGGTTTGGCGTTATCAGCATGGAAGAGATGATATTTTCTTCTTCAATGCCGGTGCCGCCACATGGACCTGAAGTATAGTATACCACGCCGTGGTAATACATCGCGATGCATGCATTGTCATAAGTAATGCCATCGCATCCGCACACCGGTTCATAAACTGCCGTGCATTCCACTGTGGTATCGATCAATCCGTCGTCCACACAATCATCTGCATCACCAATGAAAATTTCTTCACAATAGGTATCGAAACAATCCAATCCCTCTTCACCAATGGTCACACATACATTGTATATACCGGGTTCGGTAAATAAATGTCCCGGATTCACAGCAGTGGATTCACCGCCATCTCCAAAGGTCCAGTGGAAAGTATCGGAACCGTCGCCGGTGCCATCGGAAGTATTCGTGAAATGCACTTCCCAGCCGCCGCCACCGGGTGTAATATCGCCCACTTCAAATCCTGCTACGCAATCCGGTGACACACCCTCGATATGGATCTCTTCGCAATGTGTATCGATACAACTATCGGAAGTAATGATCGTCAGACATACTTCATACACTCCGGAAAACATATAGGTATGTTCCACTTCTGCACCATAGCCAACGGTGCCATCGTCAAAGGTCCATATATAAGCAATGATATCGGCACCTGCACCATCTGCATCTTCTGTTAAATACACGGTAAGTCCGGATTCTTCGTCATTGAAATTCGCTTCACATTCTCCCGTGCCGCCGCCAATAAATATGTGATCACAAAATTCGGATGTGCATCCATCTGCAGTGCTGATGACCACACAAACAAAATATTCACCGGGTTCCAGATACACATGTTCTGCATCATATGTCGTTGCGATCGTTCCATCACCGAAAGTCCATGTAACGGAAGTAATATCTCCGTCAGCTGTAGAAGTATTTTCAAAATGAACCATCCATCCATCCGGCGTCAACTCCATAGAAGTGATCATATAGTCAGCGTCGCAATCGCCGCCACGCCGCCACCGCGGTAATAAGGGACAACTTCATCGCAGAATGTCTTAACATCCATCTATACAGTTGTGATCGTCAGACAAACGAGATAAAATATCTTACCGCATCATGACCACCTTCACCACGGATTTGCATCTGGCAGAATAGTGCCATCACCGAGAATTCGCCAAATATTCAATGATATCTGCTCCGCCTCCATCTGCAGTCTCGCAAAAATGTCAGCTCTCATCATCCGTGCAGGTGAAATCTGCAACAATCGCCTGTAGGCTCCGTCCACCAGAACTATCGATACAATAAGTAGATGGCTGCAACCACTTTACCACTGTGGTGATCGGTAAGCAAACGGGCACATCATACGTATGAAGAATGGATTTACTGCATCGGCATTCCACCGTCGCCAAAACCCCATGCATAACTTGCGATATCGCCGGTGGCTGTTTCAAAAGTGCACCATTAATCCATCTCGTTGGCATATTCGAAATCCGAGCTGCAATCGCCACCGCCGATCACCACTGTTTGACAAAACATATCCTCCGTACAACCACCGGTTTCAATAGTGAGACATAAAGTATATGTTCTGCAGGCCGGGATATTATATAGGGAGTCCATGCCTTGAAAACGTTCCGGTCTCGTTGTTTTGTGCCATCACCCCAGCGTCGTATTAGTAACGTGACCACATCCGCGTCGAGTTGTCAAGCGGGACGTTGTTGAATGCAGTAACATCATCCACGGGGTATATCTCGAACATCTGCTGACTGTCACCACTGGAACAGGGCTGTTTAAAGCAACATTATCATCAGTATTATTGGATATATTGTAGTAATCAAACCAGCAGTCGTTTTGGTTGCTGCAGCTCGCGCGATCAGGTTTTATTCTGTTAAGTTCCATTTTTCAAAATTGCTGATCCACTCTTCGCGCCAATGACATCGTAAACTGAACCATGGAGTAATCTTCTGCGATGTTAGTCTGGTGACCTACTTTGGCACTGGCAACTATGTGCCGTGATAAATCTTGCGTTAGCCATCCGTGTGTGTGATGGCGCAATTTATGTTCCGTTGCGTTCTTGTGATGATTGATCCTGGGCGGCGTCTACCGAATCCGGAAAATGAAGGCTTTGACATCTACGACGCATTGCGTTTCCCAAAGAAGGCTATTGTTACTGCTGGACGGTGAGTCATTATATGCAATGATTCCATTCAAAGCTTCAACAGGAATACCACCCAATCACGGTGATCTCTGTGATGTGTAATGTTAATTTACCTGGTGATCACCGAACATATGCAGTGCTACTGCCCGGGCTGTGCAGTCGAACGGATGGCAAAATCAGATGTGCCGCCGTCATAAAGTCCGTACATATGAAATATCTCCGGTCTCCGATTCGATGCATCGGTAAAGGTCACTATATGCGTCGATCGACGGATCAAAATCGGCATGGCAATCAGGCAGAGATGCCTGCAATCGTGTTACGCTGATCGCCAGGAGAATAAGGATGTGTGTAAAGATCTGTTTCATTGTGGTTGATTTAGTGTTGCACAGATATGCGAATCGCACGATGGTCACCCGAAATAAATCCGAGATAATTACCATCAGGAATATTCGAATATATCTATGCTGTTGCCTGAATCTATGTTAAATGTAGCTATTGCTGATCCGAAAATGGAATATAGTGTGAGTATACCGGCGGAAGGTATATCGATAAAGTATTGATCTGATGCGCGGGATTAGGTTGCACCTTGACACCGGTGATCCATTCTTCTTCAACGGTTGTTGCGGTGAGCATTCTTCGCAACGTGATCAACATAATCGGCTTTTGGCCTGACCTGCGGTCAGACATATCATATAAATGCCCCAGTTCCGACATGATAATGCGTTACGCCTGTGTGGTATCCCAGGGAGTGTCATCACTAAATACCCGGTCCATGAGGTGCGATGCCGCCTGCCATACCACCTGTTGTTTGATTATCTGAGGTAAACCATAAATCCACCGCCCTCGGGCACAAATATTGTTATGACAAAAAATGCACTACCTTCACGCCGCCGCCAGATATTTTCCACGTCAATGCCTTCACATTTAGTGGAGAAGCTTAACCGGATGATGTGGTAATGGTAAGACATACATCTCATAACTTCCTTCCGGCCGGAAATGTATGGACGGGTTCTCACTTCGGTGCTGGTGCTACCCATCCTTGAAATCCAGAAGCCAAGCCAATAGCTGTATTAACCGCCACCATCGCTGTTGCATCCAGAAAATCTTAACGTGAGATCCGTGCGATATTCCCAGTTGAAATCTACTTCGCATTCACCGGCGCTGATATCAATATCATTGCATTTATTGTCCTGCCTTCATAGGGTTGAAATGCTCAGACATACATCATTGTGCAGGCAACACCATATATATGCGGATTAAGCTTCTGCACTGAAAGTGCGCAATACCGAAGACCAAGTATTCGATGATAAATCCACATCTCTTCTGCATCATTTTGTAGAAGCTCACCGTTAGAGCCACTGTCGTCCCAATCGGTCGATTTGCAATAATCATCGCTTCAGGAAACAAACGTCTTCGAAATAATTAATAACAGGGTATGGTTACTGTTCCTGCCTTTTTATAAACTGAATACATCTGTTTCTTTTAATGTTGAATAATGAGTTGTTGCCTAAACCGTCTTTCTGTTTGCCGTGCGCAATGCTAGGTGCCGTCAGGAGGAGCTGTTGTTGTCTGGAATACGAATACATCCGTATTTTCATAGCACCTTTTGCGCTTCTGCTTCCCACAATATTGAAAATATGTATCTACTGTTTGTGCACTGAAGGCATTTCAATAGTGCATTGTCCACCAGTCGGATTCGATTGCAAGTGCATGGCTTTTTGTGCATTGTCGAAGACTTTATAGTTGGCGGATTGTGACAAGCTTGCGAATCGTAAACGGTATACACATAATAAACTATAAACTTATTGCGCATTTGCTGTTAACCGATACGAGATGTTACAATCGCTGGTGATCTTCGGTGGCGACCGGCGATATTATCTTCTATCTAAAACTCACCTGGCCTACGTGCGCATATCGTTCTGCTCACCTGATTGTTGCGTGTTACGGCAACACTGATGACACACCATTACTGGTTGTATCATTTGATGTGGGCGACATCGTCTGTGCCCGTTGTGCCGTATCCGGAATTTAAAGTTACCTTTTTTCCGGAACGATGAGTGTTTCGTCATAGTCCCAGTTCGAAAGCAAGACCGTATATTGATGGCGGGCTCAGTAGCTTTCAGTTCCCGTTGCGGGGAACAACAGCAGCACCACCAGCGGTCAATAATTGAAAAGTCAGCCATATAATAAAGGATCGAGCGGACCGCCACGCCCGCAATTCAGGTATATGATTGCCATGTATCTGTCCGTAATTCTTTCTGATCACCAGGGTATCTGCCGCATCGACAATTCATCGCTTCGTTGCGTCGGCAGACTTGGGTTTTTAATTGAAATATTTTCTACATCATCATCCCATTCATCACAATAGCTGTCTTCCCAGGAACCATCTTCATCAAATCTGCGGACAGCTATATGCCTAATAAACACCCACAGAATTAAGTCGATATAATTACGTAATAAATCATTCATCCTTGACCAAACACAACCATCTATCCCTTCAGCATTTGATATATAAAATCCCGATATACCAATAATTATCGTTGCATCGCACCTTGTAAACCATAAAATCACTGCCGGTGAAAAGTGGCGAAGAATAAACAGTTATCCAGCCATCACTTTCATCATCATAATCCAACAAAGGGGCTGGAGGATTTACCAGTAAACTCGATCTCAATTCATCCCCTGCATCCGGATCAAAATCATTTGCCAGTAAATGATATAGGGCGTGCGCGCCACCTACATGCCTATGGTGTCGTCAGCTGTAGAACTGGGTCCCATCTGTAGTCTCTGCACCGGCAAGCAACAGGGCGATGCCGTCCATACGATCATTCCGGCTCCGCGTAAAAATGGCATTTTCGTTCTGTATCCCCTCATGTACTATGATTTGTAATGTAAAGAAACAACGCCCTTCGTCAGCACGGCAATACACATATACCCCGTTTCCGCTGTTTTCCGAGCATTTTTATGATAAAAATCAAATTTCTCTGAAATGTTAAAAATTGTAAATTATTGATAAACAAGTATTTATAAATTATCTCCTTTGCAGACAGATGTATCTAAAATTAGCATTTTCCGAGATTTTTAGACTAATTTTCAGCAGATTTTAACGCTGCGGAATGTATAAAAGTAAGATGGTGGACATGCTGAGTAAATTCAGCACTAAGGATCTCAACAAATTTTCTGACTATCTGGCCTCGCCTTTTTTCAATAAGGATGCGGAATTGCTCACCTTTTACAATCACATAAAGAAATATGCTCCGGAATTCAGCTCCAGGAACATGGATAAACAAAGGCTGCTCGAGAAAGGTATACCCGGCATTGAAATAAACGAGAAGAAACTGGGTTATCTGATGAGCGATATCGTGGAGCATGTGGAAGGATACATCCGATACAATATGTTTTTCGAAGATACATTGGAGGGATATTGCCATTTGTTGCGGACCTACAACTCCTGGGAAAATGATAAGCTATTCGATCAGGTGTTGCGCAAGGCAACGGCATTCATGGAAAATGACCCATACCGGAATGCTCCCTATTTCTATAAACAACATATGTTGCAGGGTGAGTTGAATGCATATTTCGACCGGCAGAAAAAACGCGCGTATGATGCCAGCTTGCAAAAGGCCGCCGATTACCTCGACCTGTATTATCTCGCAACAAAATTGAAATATTCCTGTGAGTTGATCAACAGGCAGAAGCTGGTCGCCTCCGATTATCAACTTCGTTTATTGAAAGAAGTATCGGATCATTTACAACACAACAGTTACGAAGCTTATCCTTCCATTGCGATCTATTATGCGATATTGATGACATTTATCGATACAGAGACCGATGTGCACTTTGAACATTTAAAAGCACTTTTATTGGAACACACCGGTAAATTCCCCGCAGAAGAGGCGCGGGATATGTATGCATATGCTCAGAATTATGCCATTCGCAAGATCAATGCAGGTCAGACGCAATTTGTAAAAGAATATTTCGATCTGGCACGTCAGGCATTGGAGAAAGAATTGCTCATGGTGGATGGTTATTTGTCGCCCTGGACCTACAAGAATATTGTTATTGCCGGTTTGCGGGCAGGGGAGTATGACTGGACGGAACAATTCATTCGTCAGTACAAAAATACCATCAACGAAAAATTCCGCGCCAACGCCTTTAACTATAACATGGCATATCTCATGTTCTTTAAAGGGCAATATGGCGATGCGCTGCGCCTGATCAGCCAGGTGGAATTCACCGATATTTTTTATGCCCTCGACAGTCGTACCATGCAGATAAAAATATATTATCAGCTGGATGAATGGGATCCCATGCAAAGTGCACTGGAAGCATTCAAGGTTTATCTGCGCAGGAATAAAACACTGAGCGATGATGTGAAAGAATTATATTCCAATTTCCTGAAGTTCACCGATAAGCTCTCGCGTCTCACTAAAAATGATCGTGCTAAATTGGAAGACCTGAAAAAAAAGATACAGGAAACAAAACGCACTGCCGATCTGAACTGGTTATTACAGAAGATCGAACAAAAAACGGCCACACGCAAATAAATAGCTCAGTGGATCACCATGATCTCTTCGCCGGTGTCGTTCATACCTTGTGCAAGGTGCAGGAAATATAAACCTGCAGGTAAGCCTTGCAGATCGTAAGCATACATGGCTCCATCGGCATCCAACACTATAGTTGTGCTCATGATAATATTTCCCAGTGCATCCAGCAAGGTAATGTGGGCATCTCCCACAGAGCCGCGAAGGACAACATTCGAGATGCCGGAAGTAGGATTGGGATACACCAGCAATTGCAGAGATGAAATATCTTCTTCGGCAGGCTCTGCCTCTTTTGCAAATTGCAGATAGTTTTCTTCTCCCGGTAAAAAGGAGGATAAATAGTCTTTGATATAGGCATATCCCGGATCATCAGCGAGATTGTTCCATTCATTCGGATCGATATTCCTGTTTGCGCCGATATGATACAACTCCTCTTCATATATCCCGGATGCATCATCACATTCTTCCGGAAAATCGTCTCCATTCGTTTCATAGCGGATATAATGCCAGGAAGCATCGCGCACACTATATTGAACAAAACAGGACCCCTGAACTGCAGGGTCTTTTCCATTTTTAAAAGCGGAAATCACCGGACGTGTCCATGGAGCCATCGGGTTTGCAAGTAAAGGTGTGAGCGAATACCCGTCGAGATATGGACTGCCATCCGGAAATTGAGGTGCCGGAACATCGGCAAGATCTAAGAAGGTGGGAAACAGATCCAGAAAACTTACGGTCCGTGGTGAAATGCGCTTCACCGGTGCGCGGAAGTCTGTTATAATGAGTGGAGAGCGTATATCCGTTTCCCACATCGCACTTTTTTTCCAATGTGTTTTCTCGCCAAGCGAAAAACCATGGTCAGATATCAGCACTACTACTGTATTATTCATGATATCGGGATGCGCTTTTAAAGCGGCTATCAATCGTCCGATCTGCGCATCAACATATTTCAGTGAGGCGAGATAAGCCATTACCATATTTGCCCGCTTGGATTCCTGCATGATCCATTGCCTTTGCACATCACTTAGTCCGGCCATGATCTCAGGTAGTCCCTCGGTATATTGCATATATGCCGACCAGAGGAGAACACCTTCATGTACGGGATGAGCTTCAACCAGTGCATGTGCCACACCGCTGTCGGGCAATGCAGCATAATCACTCCACACCGGATCGGGTTGCGGAGGCATCACTACACCCGTATAAGGAGCACCGGCAACTACATCATAAGGTATATCGTACGGTACACTATAATAATCTTCATTGTGGTAGGGCAGAAAATATTTTTCGGGAATATACAGGGGGTTATGCGGCCGGCGGTAACCCAGGGCAAGAAAAAATGGTTTATCGCAGTAATTATCCGGATGCAAGGAGTAATCATGCAGAAAAGAAATGGCAGAGTCGGTTGCGATATAATCTTCCATGAACTGTTCCATGGAATCGGGTACTGCGCAATAAGGATATTCGTAAACACCCATTTCATGCGATACACCATACGCATACACTACGGGCATTTCGCCGTAGGTATCCGGCAGGGTCAAAGCTTTACTCCAGCTCAAAGCGCGTGCACACATATCCGGATTATCTATATCGTAATCGGGATAATTGTCATGGCAATGCATCACCTTGCTGATGCTGTACGTAAAATAATTTCCGCTGTCTTTTAGAATTTGTGGGATAGTATATACCACTTCATTTCCCAGCCCGGGTTTAAAATTGTCTCTGAAGCTCGAACATTTTAAATATTGATTGTGATACACCTGGGTGTAATAGCAATCTTTTCCGCTGATCAGACTGGTGCGGCTCGGCGCACATTGCGGTGCTGAACAGTATGCATTTAAAAATGTGGTGCCTCGCTTTTCCAAAAAATTGATATTCTTGGTTTGTGCCTGCGGATGGCCATTATATCCCTGCAGCCAGTCGTTACCATCGTCTAAAATGATAAAAATAAAATTCGGCTTGCTTTCTGTCTGACAAAATACGCTCGTGTGCAAACCGATGATCAGCATCATTACGCTAAAGCGATACATCAGGAGGAAGTTGGTTTTCAACAACTAAAGTAAGTGATTGAACACAAAGCAGAAAGCTTCTGTGATTATTTATTCCCCAGGGAACGAAAGTTTTTCCGTATGATCGACAGATCGGTGGATGTATGATAGTCGCGTGCGTAGAGGAGATTGATACGCTGTATGGTTTGTTCATCAGTTGGAAAGTCGGCATGCAGCATCAGCGGATGCAACACACCGGGACGTAAGGCCGGTAAGGATTGTTTCGCTTCGGTAGACATATGTTGTGCGGGTACGTATCCCACCCAGGTTTTGCGTCCGCCTAAAACCTGAAAGCAATTGCGCAGAAAACTACCGGCATGCGGAATGAGTAAACAAAGCACCGGTGAACAGACCAGCAGAAAAATGGATGTGAACAGATCCAGAATGCGTTTATTCCTTTTTTGCGCAGCCTGCGCGATCTGTAATTGTATATCGATAGTATAAATATCGCCGGCGGTGTCTTTTGAATTGCTTCCGATAATGCTGAAACTTTGTTCCGGTAATATTTTGAAATCGATACGCGGATCCATGCGCACCATAAATTCCATGATACTCGTGCTGGAAATATCCCGTGCACAAAAGATCACCTCGTTGATCTGATAGATATCGGTCAATGTTTGCAGATCGCTGATATTTCCCAATACGAATGGGTCTGTATCAACGTGCATCTCCGGGCGGATATATCCTACGATATATTGTCCCAGGTGCAAACGCTGCAGTAAGTCTGCCGTGCGTGTGGTTTCTCCTGCACTGCCCACGATGGCAATCTTTTTTTCCGCCTCCCTGGCAAAACGCAGATTCTTATACCGCAGGAAATGCAAAAGGATGCGCGCTGCCACAACAACAGCGGCATTCAGTGCAGCACCCGCAACGATCATACCACGGGAAAAGCGCAAGCTCTCCGGTAAAAATCCATATAATGCCGCGATCACCAGGGTGCCCCAGAAAATACCGCGCAAAATTTTATATACACCTGCCCCCTTATCATATCCTCCGCTGAGATAAATGGAAAATATCCAGATCAATATATATATCGGAACGTTGATGTACATATATTGGGGAGGATAGGTGCCCCCTGCAATATATTTTACATAATATTCCCAGTATTCTTTGATCAGAAACATACTGCCGAAGAAAAGGAGTACGTCGAGCAACGGAAGGGCAATCTGTTTAAAAAAACGGGAGACGGAAGCCAGCATGGCCCGAAATGTGATCGCAATATTCAAAAGGAAAACAAAAAAGCCCTTTCTCCCGCCGGAGAAATGCTTGCGCGCAAATATTTTCATCGCTGTATAGAACATGCGCACATAGTTGAAGCTCGCTTTTTTAGTGCTCTCGCCTTTATAATGGATGATGCGTGTTTCCGGAAAATAGTAATTCTTGTATCCGTGTTGTACGATGCGATAACTCAGGTCGATGTCTTCTCCATACATGAAAAAAACAGGGTCCAGATATCCTATCTCGTGGAGAACTGATGCGCGCAACAACATAAAAGCGCCGGCGAGCACATCCACTTCATGGGTTGTATTCTCGTCGAGATAACCCAGATGATATTTGCCAAAAACACGTGAGTGCGGGAACAGGTTGGCAAGCCCAAAAGCCTTATAGAATGCCACTTCCGGACTGGGGAACGCGCGCTTGCTCTCTGGCAGGAAATTGCCTTTGCCGTCGATCATCTTCACGCCCAATCCACCCGCATCTGCATGCGCATCCATAAAGGCAAGACATTTTTCGAAAGTATCTTCTTCTACAACGGTATCGGGATTCAGTAAAAGGATATATGCACCTTTTGCGATCTCGATGCCCTGATTATTCGCTCTGCTGAAACCCACATTCTCGGTATTCGCGATCACATGAATATCGGGAAAAGTATGTTGCATGAACGCTACCGATCCATCACTGCTGTTGTTGTCGATGACCATGATCTCATAGGGGATATGTGCACAAGCTTTTATACAAGAGCGTATCGATTGCTCGAGAAAATATTTGACATTGTAATTGACGATAATGATGGATAGCCTGATCATTCGTTGGATTGCATATAATTATCATACGGCCTGCGCGTAGCCAGTGAGCGTGCCAATGTGACCTCATCGGTATATTCCAACTCGCCGCCGAAAGAAATTCCGCGGGCAATGGTGGTTATGCGCACCTGCTTGCCCTGCATTTGCTTCGTGATATAATAAACCGTTGTGTCGCCTTCAATAGTTGGATTAAGTGCCATGATGATCTCGCGCACATTTTCCGATGCCATTTTATCAACCAATGCGTCGATATATAATTGTTCCGGTCCAATGCCCTCCATGGGTGAAATGACACCACCTAATATATGATACTCACCATGGTACTGACCCGTACTTTCTATGGCGATCAGATCACGGATATTTTCAACCACGCAGATCAGCGAATGATCGCGATGCGGATTTCCGCAGATGGTGCATAAGGCGCCGGCAGTGTCGGTGATATTTTTGCAACGCGGACAGAAATGGATCTCGGTTTTTAATTTAGTTACGGCAGAAGCAAAGCGTTCGGCATCTTCTTTACTACCCTTGAGCAGATGCAACACCAGGCGCAACGCCGTTTTTTTTCCTATGCCGGGCAGGCGGGAAAATTCCTGCACTGCATTTTCCATCCATTTTGAAGGTAGGTTCACGATCCTGAGTATCCGGTTTCTTTGCTGCTTAATGTATGATCTCCATAACCTGACTGTTCTGCAAACTATTGCCCGAACATTCGCCTTTTACCACTATTCTGTCGCCGGCAAGGATCTCATCCACATTGCCGCTGTTCTCTTGCTTGAAAAAACATTTGATGCCAAATACGTCACTGCTGTCACCAACCAACTCGACGAACTTTGCGCCGGTCTCCAGATCCTCGCCCGGTAAAATGGCCACCGTTCCCTCGATCTGTAACACCTTATTATCGTATTTTTTGCGGAAGGCTATCTCGTCGGCCCTATATTCTGCCGACATTTCAGATGCTTTCAGATGCACACTGGCCTCCGTTTTTGTGATATCGACCGATCCCGCGCCTGCCAGGAGCTTCAATTCGCCGCTTATCAGCACCACAACAATGAAAATGGAGGCAAAAGTGAGCGGTAAAGTATTACGTACGGACTTGTCTTGTGACTTGAATGACTCGGCAGATGTTACCAAATACCTCCCGGTTTCAAAGAGATGGAACAGGATGGGAAGGGCAAAAAGCAACAACATGAAGATGAAGTGATTGAAGTACAGGTTCTCCTTGATCGCCAGGTACCACAACCCGGGGAACAATACCCACCATATGCCCAAAACCACCCATCCACGGTTGTTCTGGCCCAGGTAAAAGCGGTTCGCACCGGCGCTGGCCGCAAAGAGGGAAAAGACAATGGCAAGTTTTTTGGACTTCATGGCAGACGGCGGTTTTCAGCAAAAATAGACACAATTGACGTTACTCCCATTTATCCTGCTAAAAGTGACATGGCGATAGCGGTATAAAAGGACGTACTTTTGTAACTATTCTGGTAGCCCGCTCCGTAAAAGTGCATATTTGTTATTGATTTAACCAAACAACCCGGGGGTTCCCGATTATGAAAAGGATACTTTCCATACTGTTTTGTCTGCCCGCTTTAACGGCATTCGGCCAGTATATAGAAGTGGGTGTTTTCGCAGGAGCGAGCAACTACCAGGGCGACCTGGCACCGGTTGCCTTCGTTCCCTCTGAGACCCACCCTTCCATAGGGCTCTTCTACAAGTTCAATTTCAATTACTGGTTTGCGGTAAAAGGCAGCGTGTATTCGGGCCTGATCTCCGGAGACGACGACAACTCTACGGAGAAATGGAAGCAGGAGCGAAACCTCAGTTTCCAATCGCCCATACAGGAAGCTTCCATGTTCATGGAACTTTTCCTGAAGAAATACAATCCAAATCTGAAGTGGAATATCCTGTCGCCGTACATTTTTGCCGGCGTAGGTATCTACCATTTTAATCCGAGGGCCAACTACCAGGGTGTATGGTATGACCTGCAGCCACTAGGCACTGAAGGGCAGGGTTCACCGCTCTATCCGGAGCGCGTTCCCTACGATCTGACGCAGGTGTGCTTCCCTATGGGACTTGGTTTTAAAGGCAGTCTGTCCAAGGATTGGAACCTGGGGATAGAAATGGGTTACCGCAAAACACTCACAGACTATCTGGATGATGTCAGCACCACCTATGTCTCCAAAGAGATCTTGTTAGAAGAAAAAGGGGACATCGCCTGGCAGCTTTCCAACCGGACCGACGAGATGAACGGCGGTACGGAGGTGCTCAAGGACGATCACAAATACCGCGGTGACGATACGAACAAGGATTGGTATATCTTCTCCGGTGTTACCCTTTCGCGGAACTTTGAAACTAAAGGTTGGACTGAAAAGAAGTTCAAGCAGGGCAATGCCAAGAAACCCGGCCTGAAAGCCTCCCGCAAGAAGGCCGATTGCCCCGGTATCCGCAAAAGCTTCAAAAAGAACAAATACGGCCACAAAGGCCTGTTCCATTGAGGGCTGCCTGCCGATCCTGCACAATAATTTGGTCATTTTTAAGTTTAATTCAAGGCACTATTCAGAATGTGTCGGTAAATTGATAATTTTGTTATTTGGAAAAAGAACCGTCTGCATGAAATTTACCAAACTCCTCGTACTGCTGCTGATCTCTTCCGGTTTATCCGCACAAATGGCCTATTGGGAAGTAGGTATCATGGGTGGGGTCTCCAATTATTATGGTGACCTGACGCTGGATTATGTGGTTCCCGATGAATCGCATATAGCTTATGGCGGTTTCCTGAAATATAATTTCAATCAATATCAGGGTATCAAAGTAGATATCTACAGCGGCACCATTTCCGGTGATGACGCGAACAGCGATCGCGCCAATCAACTGGTGCGCAATCTGAGTTTTACCTCGCCGGTAACGGAGATCGCCGTGGTGTATGAATATACCATCGGTGGTTATCGCCCGGTGGAATTCAAACGCAGAGCTGCACCGTATGTGTATGCCGGTCTTGCAGGTTTCCACTTCAATCCGCAGGCATATTATGAAGGCGATTGGTATGATCTGCAACCACTTGGAACAGAAGGTCAGGGAACAGATTATTTTCCGTACAGAGAACCCTATCGCTTATATGAATTCGCCATTCCTTTTGGCGTAGGTATCAAATTTGCCATGACCGAACGCTGGAATATCGGGTTGGAATACAGCGCGCGCTGGACATTTACAGATTATCTCGATGATGTCAGCAGAACGTACGTGAACCGCAATCTGCTTATTGAAGCGAATGGTATCGATGCCTATAATCTTTCGAACAGAAGTGGTGAATATTTAGTGGGAGATCCGCTGGATTTCCAAAGTAACGACTGGCGAGGTGACCCTACGAATAATGATTGGTACATGTTCTTCGGTGTAACGTTGAGCAGGAACCTGATCAAAGGTATTGAAGAAGGATTCCGTACAACCAATAAAGATATCCTCGGTTGTCCGGGTAAAAAACACATCAATAAACCTAAGAAGCACAAATAATTCAGCATAAACTATTTACTGTGGGATGTGGAAACATCCCATTTTTTTTGCCTGCACCTTTGGTTACCTTTAAGTATTGATCGCAGAGAATACTGAACCGCATGTCGCCGCAAGTACTGTTTATTTTCGTTTTAGCCTATTTTTTTATTTTGCTCTTATTGGCATGGCTCACCTCCAGAAATTCCAATAACGAATCTTTTTATGTAGGCAACAGGAATTCCAACTGGATGCTGGTAGCATTCGGGATGATAGGCACTTCCCTGTCGGGGGTCACTTTTATTTCTGTGCCCGGAACCGTAGGTGTTCCCGCCGGAGACGTGTATAAGGGGTTTCTCTATTTTCAGGTGGTGATCGGATATATCTTCGGATATCTGGTGATCGCTTTTGTTCTCCTTCCATTGTATTACCGGTTGAATCTGACTTCTATCTATCATTTTCTCGAACATCGCTTCGGTAGGATCGCCTATAAAACAGGAGCTGTTTTCTTTATTCTTTCGCGCACGGTTGGGGCAACGGCAAGACTTTTTCTCGTGATCAACGTGATGCAGTTATTTATTTTAGATGATATGGGTGTTCCCTTTGTGGTAACAACCATGATCATTCTGGTGATGATCTTATTATATACGTATCGCGGTGGCGTAAAAACCATCGTATATACCGATACTCTGCAGACCATAGGCATGCTCACCGGCCTGGTGGTGTGCGTTATATATATATTGCATACCATGGATATTCCCTTCGGCGATGCATGGGATACCGTGCGCTCTTTCGGTTATACGCGCATCTGGGATACACATGTCCAAGGATCTACATTCTTCCTCAAACAAGTGTTGGGCGGAATGTTCATCGCCATTGCCATGACAGGACTAGATCAGGAGATGATGCAAAAAAATATCAGCATCAAAACGGTGCAGGGCGCACAAAAAAATATGATGACCTTCACCACCATACTGGTCATTGTTAATTTTCTCTTTCTCTTGTTGGGTGGATTGTTGTATATGTTCATTCAGCAACAAGGTGGCGCATATACCGATGGCGGATTGATGTATGCCGGTAAGAATATCATGGGAGATGCGCTTTTCCCTACAGTTGCTTTGCATATCTTTCCACCCGTTATTTCCATCATTTTTATCATTGCACTGATCTCGGCGTTATTTCCTTCGGCAGATGGTGCACTCACTGCACTTACATCATCTTTTTGTATCGATCTGCTGGGGCTGCAAAGAAGAAAGGAATTGGATGAAAAGGGACAGAAACGCATACGCATGACCGTGCACTTTACCTTCGCATTCGTTTTTCTGTTGTGCATCCTGATTTTTAAATGGATAGATGATAATTCCATCATTGGCGTCATCCTCGATCTCGCGGGATATACCTATGGCCCGCTGTTGGGTTTGTTCGCATTTGGTGTTTTGACGAAGCGCGTTTTACCCAATCACTGGACTATTACCGCCATCTGCCTGGGCATGCCTTTGCTTTGTTATCTATTAAAATATCATGGCGGGTTCCTGTTGGGAGATTATCAGATAGGACTGGAATTGCTTTTATTGAACGGAATCCTCACTTTTATAGGTCTTTGGATCATATCACATAAACAGAAAACAGTAAATAACGCTTTAGATGGCAGATAAATACAGAAAGAAAAAAATGTTCAAGGTAAAGGATTGGACCGAACTCAGTGCTCAATCCTCCTGGCGCATGTTCAAGATCATGGCAGAATTTGTCGATGGTTTTGAAAATATGGACAAGATAGGCCCCTGCGTTTCCATTTACGGATCGGCACGGACACATCCCGATCATAAATTCTATAAACTGGCAGAAGAAGTGGCCGCTAAATTGGTACACGAAGGTTTTGGCATTATTACCGGTGGCGGACCCGGGATCATGGAAGCCGGAAATAAAGGCGCATATAAAGAAGGTGGTAAATCGGTGGGACTCAATATTGAATTACCCTACGAACAGAATCACAATCCCTATATCGACAGAGATAAGCTCATCAACTTTAAATATTTTTTTGTGCGCAAGGTGATGTTGGTGAAATATGCACAGGCATTTATTTTTCTTCCCGGTGGTTTTGGCACTTTGGACGAGTTGTTCGAAGCGCTCACGCTCATCCAAACACATAAGATCGAGCGGGTTCCGGTGATCCTTATCGGTAAATCATACTGGAAAGGCTTGATGGAATGGATCAAGAATACCATGCTTCACAAAGAGAATAATATCAGCGCGGAAGACCTGGAGTTATTTCATATCACCGATGATCCGGATGATGTGGTGCAACATATCACCGCATTTTATGCAACATCGCACCTCCGTCCGAATTTTTAATGAACAGTGATGGCATGTGCAATGTTGAAGGAATAAAAAATGGAAGGACCCGCATCCATAACACATTTGAAGCCCGGCGATAAAGCACCCGCTTTTTCTGCCCGGGATCAGAATGGCAAACTGATCGAATTAAAGGCACTTGCCGGCAAGCAGATCGTACTGTGGTTTTATCCGAATGATGATAGCGAAACCTGCACAAAAGAGGCTTGCAATTTTCGTGATCATTATGCCAAACTCAAAAAGGCCGGATATATGGTGATCGGTATCTCACATGCGCCTGTGGCCTCTAAAAAGAAATTTGCGGTGAAATATGATCTGCCTTATACACTGCTGTCCGATCCGGGATTTGTCATTGCGCAGCAGTACGGGGTGTATGGCGATAAATTATTCATGGGGAAGAACATCACTACCATTCACAGGATCACTTTCGTTATTGATGAGAAAGGGTACATCGACAGGATCATACATAAAGTGAAGGCGGGCGATGCGGCAGCGCAGATACTGGAAGGTCATAAATAGGTAATCTTGAAGAAGATTCGACTTTAATGTATATACATTTATTTACATTTGATCTATGAATTTCAGGCATACGCTACTATCCGGTTATCCGGCCAAGACCATAACCTGGGCAATAGTGTTCCTCTTTGTCGTTGTTGGCATTTTTCAAACTGCTATGGCACATGACGATGGTGCGCCTTCCGGAAATACCGGATCACCCGGCGATGACCAGACCTGCGCGCATGTGGATTGCCATACGGGCAGTGCCGTGCCAAAAGACAGCCTCGTGTTTGCCGATGTTCCGGAGACCGGTTATGTAAGTACAGGTTCATATCTCATAACGGTCACAATTACAGAAACGGATAGGGTGCGCTTCGGCTTTCAGGCTTCACCCCAAAATCTGGCAGGTGATAAAAAGGGAAGTATAGACTTGATAAATACAGTAGATACAAAAAAGACCGGCGGCGGCAAATATATTACGCATACATTGAGTGGCAATTCGGGTGAGGGTTCCAGAACATGGACCTTTATCTGGAATCCCCTGGACAGTCATGGCGATGTTACGATATATGTTGCCGTTAATGCGGCCGATGACGACGGTCATGCTTCCGGCGATCATATTTATACAAATTCTGTAACGATCCACGAAGATCCGGCAAATTTCCCCCTCGGATTCGTCGATGCACAAACACCTGCATTCGGCGTTCAGGTGCTGGCGGATCATGTTTTGGAATGCTGGCCGGGACAACCGGTGCCGCAGGATGTGGAATTGCGCCTGTTCGACCTGCACGGACGCGAGGTGATGCATCAGGATATCGCAGGTATGCAATATGTAACGCGCATACCATTGACCAATGTGGAAAGCGGAATGTACATCGTTACCCTGCGCTCGGGAGAAAAATACTTCAGCAGTAAGATATTGTGTATGTAAGCGCTACTCCTTCTCTTCTTCCGGAGTGGCGTTTTCTTTTTCCCCAGCTTTGCGTTCTTCCATAGCGGAAGCAAGTATGCCTTGCGCATCGAGAATGGCAAACCATTTCACGAATTTTTTCATATCGCTGACATGTACTTTTTCACGGTCGTAGTCGGGAAGTAATTTTTCGAAATAAGCCTTCAGGGTGTTATTATCACTTTTTTCATCCACCGGCGGATTGTTTTCCTTTTGATCGAGCGCAGTAATAAATACATCCAGCAATTCTACGGTATCGGCATGCGTGTAGATAGAAATATTTTCCAAAGGTGTGAACATATGCTCCCGGCTGGATACGAATTTGGTCCACCCTTCGGTGAGACTGGTGACGATTAATCCGCCGCCTTTTTGTGCATTTATCCTGAATAAACCCGGCATCCCGGTTATGGAAACGATCTCTGAATATTGCATGTACTGTATTTTTTTGCAAAAATACGGAATCGGAATAAAGGTTTTGCGGTTATCGTAATGCGACGCATTTATCCCTAATTTTGAGGACATCGCGCAGCGATACTGTATGGCATTCAAACTGACAAGTAAATTCACACCCAGTGGTGATCAGCCAGAGGCGATCCGCCAGCTGAAAGAAGGGGTGCAAACCGGCGAACCTGCTCAGGTGCTGCTCGGTGTAACCGGAAGCGGCAAAACGTATACGATAGCGCAGGTTATTCAGGAAACCCAGCGGCCTACGCTCATACTCTCCCACAACAAAACGTTGGTGGCACAATTGTACGGTGAGTTCAAGCAGTTTTTCCCTGAAAATGCGGTGGAGTATTTCGTGAGTTATTACGATTATTATCAGCCGGAAGCATACATCGCGCATACAGATACTTATATCGAAAAAGATCTATCCATAAATGAGGAAGTGGAAAAATTGCGCTTAAAGACCACCACCAGTTTGCAAAGCGGAAGGAGAGATGTTATTGTTGTTGCTACCGTGAGTTGTATTTATGGTATCGGCAATCCATCCGAATTCAAGGAAAGTATCGTTCGCGTGAATACCGGCGAAGCAATGTCGCGCAATTTTTTATTGCATCGCCTCGTAGACGCATTGTATGCGCGTACGACCGGTGAATTCAAACGCGGGACTTTCCGCGTACAGGGCGATATAGTGGATGTATTTCCCGCGTATGCCGATCATGCCTATCGCATCACTTTTTTTGGGGATGAAGTGGAAGAGATCGAGATCATCGATCCGGCTTCTGCCAGAAGCGTGGAAAAGCAGGAAAATATCGCCATATTTCCGGCTAATTTATATATCGCGCCGAGAGAAATTCTACCCGAGATCATCCATGAAATACATGCCGAGCTGGATGCACAGGTTAGTTATTTCGAATCCATAGGGAAATATATTGAGGCAAAACGTCTTGCAGAACGTGTGAACTTTGATATAGAAATGATCAAGGAACTGGGGTATTGCAGTGGCATTGAAAATTATTCGCGCTTTTTTGACAGAAGACAAAAAGGACAAAGGCCATTTTGCCTTATCGATTATTTCCCCGAAGATTTTTTATTGGTCATCGATGAAAGCCATGTTACCGTTCCGCAGATCGGCGCCATGTACGGCGGCGACCGCGCCCGAAAAATGAATCTCGTGGAATACGGCTTCCGCTTGCCGAGTGCGATGGATAACCGGCCGCAGAATTTTGATGAATTCATGGGCCTGATCAATCAGGTCATTTATGTAAGTGCAACACCCGGCGACTTTGAATTGGCGCAAAGCGGTGGTGTCATAGTTGAGCAGGTAGTGCGCCCGACCGGATTGTTGGATCCGCCGATAGAGATCCGGCCCTCTTTGAATCAGATCGACGATCTGCTGCACGAGATAGACTTGCGCGTACAAAAAGATGAACGTGTTCTGGTCACCACACTGACCAAACGCATGGCTGAAGAGTTATCGAAATATTTGTTGAAGATGCAGGTGAAATGTAAGTACATTCACAGTGAAGTGGATACCCTGGAGCGTGTGGAGATATTGCGCGATCTGCGTCTGGGTAAAATAGATGTGATCGTGGGGGTGAATTTATTGCGCGAAGGATTGGATCTTCCGGAAGTAAGTCTGGTCGCAATATTAGATGCAGATAAAGAAGGCTTTTTGCGCAATGCGCGTTCCCTGACGCAAACTGCGGGGCGTGCCGCACGCAATGTACATGGTCTGGTCATCATGTATGCGGATAAGATCACCGAAAGCATGCAAAAGACCATGGATGAAACGAACCGCAGGCGGGCGAAACAAATAACGTATAACGCGGAGCATCATATAATTCCGCAAACGATAAAAAAATCCACACAAGAAATTTTCAAACAAACTTCTGTTCTGGATATCCGGGGTGAACAACCGGAGCCTTATGTGGAGAACGAAACCGTTAGCCTGGTTGCCGATCCTGTGGTTGAAATGATGTCCGTACCGCAGCTCGAAAAGGCTATCTCCGACGCGAAGAAAAAAATGTTGCAGGCTGCCAAGGATATGGACTTTCTGGAGGCGGCCAGATTGCGCGATGAGATGTATGCGCTGCAGAAGATACTTGATAACAGGTCCTGAATTTACGGAAAGGCACAGATATACTATTTTTGTGCAAAACCGATACTATGCCTGAAATTGCCGAATTACAAAAGATCTGTTCCCAGGTGCGCAGGGATATTATCCGCCAGGTATTCAATTGCCAAAGCGGACATCCCGGCGGATCGTTGGGATGTACCGAGTTTTTTGTGGCAATGTATTTCGAGATCATGAAGCGCAACCCCGACTTCACCATGGATGGCAGAGGAGAAGATATTTTTTTTCTGAGCAACGGACATATCTCTCCGGTTTGGTATAGTGTACTTGCGCGTGCCGGATATTTTCCGGTGCAGGAATTAAATACTTTCCGAAAAATAGATTCGCGTTTGCAGGGCCATCCAACAACGGCAGAACATTTGCCCGGTATACGCATAGCAAGCGGATCACTGGGTCAGGGTATGAGCGCAGCGATAGGCGCGGCATTGGCAAAAAAATTAAATGGCGACACATCCATGGTGTATTCCCTGCATGGCGACGGGGAATTGGAAGAAGGACAGATATGGGAAGCTGCCATGTTCGCAGCGCATCACAAGGTGGATAATTACATCGCTACGGTTGATTGGAACGGACAACAAATTGACGGCCCGGTAAAAGAAGTGATGAGCCTGGGTGATCTGCCTGCTAAATGGCGGAGTTTTGGTTGGGATGTGCTGGAATGTGCAGATGGGAATAATATGGAATTATTATTGCAAACTATCCGTGAAGCACAAAGCAAAAGCGGAAACGGAAAACCGGTGATCATGCTGATGCGCACAGAAATGGGAAAAGGCGTGGATTTTATGGAGGGAAGTCATCATTGGCATGGCGTGGCTCCGAATGCCGAACAATGTGCAAAGGCACTCGCACAACTGGAAGAAACACTTGGCGATTTTTAATTGCTTTTCCTTTTGATTCTTGCCTGAACATACAAGATCTTTTGTATGTAAATGCATATCTTTATTGATTGCCATTTCTGCTTAACGTATTTTATTGTGATGAAGAAAGATGTGTACAAAAAACTCCTCACTTATTCTGCAGGTTCTTCTGCATATATTTTAATCGCAACACCACTGCAAGGTCAGATCATTTACCGGGATGTTGATCCGGATCTGCTCGTTGATTCTGTCGACACCTATCTGGATCTGAATTTGGACGGTGCGGATGATTTTAAATTTATTTTCAATGTGCAGGATGCGCCCGGTTATGCCGGCGACGAATGGCGTATACGCGTCAATCCGCAGGATTCCAACCGCGTGGGATATATGGTGCAGAATATCCCTGTGACCTATCTGGGATCGCCCTATTCTACGTATAGCGGAGGCGCTACCTATATTGCACAAGATATTATTCCCATGTTGCCTGCCGGAGCAGTTATCGATGGGGCCATGGCCTTTCATGACCAGTTGGCGAATTTTTACGAGAAACTTTATTACTATGTGAACAGCAGTTCCAATTATGTTCCATTCGTATTCGGCGAATGGATGCCTTCTTCTGAACAATTCGCTGCAGTGCAACTAGTATTGGATGGTGAAACGTATAATGCATGGATACGACTCAGTATTGACACGAACGGAATACATATTCATGATTATGCATATCAATCCGTGGCAGATGCAGCAATAATTGCAGAACCCGCCGGTTATGATCCGCATTGGATGTCCGTTGCCGATGCAGGGACCGACGGCAATGCACAAGATATTCATGCTACTTTTTCTGCAGCTACCAATGAAACAGGTATTACTGCATATCATGTTGTAGTAGTAAAAGGTGCCGCAGATTTTGCCGTTGAGGATCTGGATGCGCTGGCAGCCGATCAGCAATGGGTGGTGGTGCCGGATGGCAGTGCAGAATATGCAACAGCTTTTGCAGCTGATATGCGCGATACAGATGGTGATCCTATCGTGAATGGCCAGCACTATACTTTATATATCGTATTGGAAATGGATGATGCTTCGGGATATGCAAATATCCGGACTACTGCATCTGATCCGGTATATCTGTTGGATGCTGTAAATAATGTATTTTCTCTGAGTGGTCTGGATGTTGACAATACCGGTACGGGTGCCGATGTCAAAATAAAATTCAACGAGCCGCCAAATACACAGGGCATTGCAGAATATCGCATCATCGCCGTTAAATATGATCTGGCAGATTCCTTTACGTTGGATGATGCACTCACACTGACATCTGACCGATATACTGCAGTCGGGACAGGCGGAGGAAATTATCAGATCTTATTGGGTGCAGATGCAAAAGACTCGGATGGTGATCTGCTGGAAGCGGGCAGATATAAATTCTTTGTCTGGAGTGTTGCCGATGGCATCTCCGCTGATATACATGCTTTGGAAGGACCTTCAGGCATTTTTATATTGGAGACGGCCACTGCAGTGGTCTCCGATATTGTATTGGAAGACGTGGATGAATATGGTGACGGACGCGATATGCGGATAACGTTTACTGCACCTCCGGTTGGACAGACAGTGGAAAGTTATCGCGTATTTATAGTGAATTTTATTGATGCGTTTGATTTTGATACAGAGATCGCACTTGGTGTTCCGGAATCAAATTACATCCACTATCCCACCCTGGAAGATGGTGAAACGATCACTATCGACGGCGCCGTTTCTTTAGTAGATATACAAGGTGCCCCTGTTGCCTGGGGTGTCCCGTATTATATTTACATATTGAGTATGCATTCAGCATTGGGATTGGAAGACACTTTATCTGCACCATCTGATCAACTGATCATAAATTATCCTGCGGAACCTGAATCTGTTTCTACCGCTTTCGCTCAACAAATTACCGCGCATTATCAGAGTGGTATGCTCGATCTGCTCAGCTCCGTAGCGGTTCCAAACGAAACCCGTTGTGTTCTGTATGATATGCACGGGCGGAAATATTGCGAAACAGAATGGTCGGGTGCAGAGCTGCATATTCCGGTAGCATTACCCGCCGGTATCTACTTTGTAGCGGTGCAACAGGGGAAATACAGACAGATCATTCGTTTTCTTGCCGATTAAGCAATAGGTTGATTTACAATAAAGTGTACACCTCAGAGGAACCTGTGGATGCTTGGCCGGGACGGGTGGGTCAAAAAACGGCAGTGTTTTTGTTAATTTGTGTAAGGCGCATGTCCCCGGGGCTCAATATATCCGGTAAAACGCTCGTTTATCAAGGGCTGCGAAGCCACACAAGATGAAAAGATTCCTGTGCATCCTTCTGCTGGCGGTATCGGTCGCGGCCTTTGGTCAGACCAAACCGGCCGGCAATACCAAACGCATACTTATCCTCCTGGATGGGTCGGGCAGTATGGTGGACCCCTGGCAGGGCACGAATAAATGGGAGGTTGCGAAAAAGCTGGTCACACGCACTATAGATAGTATTCAACAAGCAGACCCTACCGTTGAAGTTGGCCTTCGGGTATTTGGACATCAAAGTCCCAGGGCAATGAAGGATTGCAAGGATTCTAAACTCGAGGTGCCGATCGGAAAAAACACCGGCCCAGCGATAAAAAAAGCTTTATCCGTGATCACACCGCAGGGTAACACTCCCATTGCCTACAGCTTGTTCCTGGCAGCAAGTGATTTTGTTTCTGTGGAAGGTACGAACAGCATTATATTGATAACCGACGGTATTGAAAATTGTGAAGGTGATCCATGTGCAAGTACGGAAGCATTAAAAGAAAAACGTGTTGTTTTAAAACCTTTTATCATCGGTCTCGGATTAAATGACGGCGATAAAGTGCAATTCGATTGTGTGGGCAGTTTTTACGACGCTACCGATCCGGCCTCATTCGATAATGTGATGCATGTTGTGGTATCGCAGGCATTAAATACTACCACTACACAGATCAACCTGATCAATGCATTTGGCTTGCCGATAGAAAAAAATATTGAGATCACCTTTTATGATGCATTCAGTGGTGAGGTGCGATATAATTTCGTCCATGCTGTCAGCGATAAAAATGTTCCGGATACTTTATATATCAACCCTGTCGGTAAATACAATATTGTGGCCCATACTACACCTCCGGTGGTATTGAAAGATGTGGAATTAAAACCGGGTAAACATAACATCATTGGTATAGATGTTCCGCTGGGTACATTGTATGTTGTACAGGGTCCTGAGAATACTTTCAGCCAGGAACAATGTGTGGTGCGGGATCACAGCACGGGTGAGATCGTTTATGTGCAGAATCTGAATACCCGCATGAAATATATAGAAGGTGTGTATGACATTGATATACTCACCTTGCCGAGGCTGCACTATGAGGCATATACTATCAAAGGCGGTATGGAAAATAAGATCCAAATCGAGTTGCCGGGCACACTTAATATATCGGCGCACGAAAGCACTTTATATAGTATTTACAGGATGCAGGGAGATCAATTGGAAAAAGTGTATGAAAAAACAGTGAGTCTTACGCCGGACCTTATCAAATTATTACCGGGAAATTATCGCATTGTATACCGTTCCAATATTAAAAAAGTGGCTGCATCTACAAAAGAAATGGAGATCAGTATTAAAACCGGTAAAACAACATTGATCAAATTGTGAGAAAGCAGCTCATCTATATCATTCTGTTCCTGCTGACAGGCGCCATGTCGGCACAGCTTTCTGCACAAACGCCGGAAAAGAAACCCGTGCGCATTTTATTTGTTGTGGATGCTTCGCGCAGTATGCTGCAGCACTGGGACAGAAATAGCAAATTATTTGCAGCAAAAGCAGTGGTCAATGGTATCGTCGACAGTATAGAACATATAGCCGATGTACAGGTTGCCATGCGTATATACGGACATCAGAGCGCGCAACCACTCAACGATTGTTATGACTCCAAGCTGGAGATCCCTTTCGCACCCTATAATGCTGCCGCCATTCGCAAGAAACTGGACGAGATCAGACCGCAAGGTGTGACACCTATTGCCTATTCGATGGAACAAGCCATCGGCGATTTCGGGAATGATTACAAGTCGTACCGGAATATTCTTGTTTTGGTCAGTGACGGATTTGAGTCCTGTGGTTTGAATCCCTGCGAAGTGATCCTGCGTATGCGGAACATGGGTATCATTACAAAATCATATGTCATTGGTATTGGTATCGATGCAACGGAATATTCTGAATTTTCCTGTATGGGCGAGACCATGAATATACAGGATGAAGAAAGTGTACAACCCGTCATCGATGAAGCCATTGCGCGTATATTTAATTCTGTATTTACGCGCGTCAACCTGTTGGATGTAAATAAGGACCCCACCGAAACGGATGTGCTGATGACCTTTTACGATCACACTACAGGCAAAGAAGCATTCAATTATTACCATACCATCAACCCGAGAGGACTTCCCGATACGCTCACCCTCGACCCGAACCTGCAATATGACATGCAGGTGCATACGGTTCCGGAGGTTTGGAAAAAAGATATACACCTCGATGAGGGTAAACTCAATATCATCAGCGAGCCTGCTGCACAGGGCTTTTTGCGCATCACAGTGCGCGGTGAGACCTTCAAGGGCATGATCAACTGCATCGTTCTGCACAACAAAGAGATCGTGGCAACCCCCATTTCCAACAATGCGCAGAAGTTATTGGTTGGAGATTATGACATCGAAATTTTAACTTTGCCCGTGATCAGGATCAGCGGGATCAAGGTTGAGCAAAACAAGACCACCACTGTTGAAGTTTCCGCACCGGGATATGTTTCATTCAACAAAAATGAACCACTTACCGGTGCTATTTACGAATACAAGAACAATCAGTTGGTGGAAATTTTTGAGCTCAATGATAGTAACCTGAAAGAAACTCTGGCCATTCAACCGGGAAAATACAAAGTGATCTACCGGTATAACGGACACAGAGATATGGATGAAACCCACGAAGTGGATTTTGAAGTAGTAACAGGTGTCTCGCAGTCGATCCGGTTGTAAAACATCCGCGGCGTGATAGAAATAGATTATTCCAACCAAAAAGATACCCGTTCCGGTTTCGGTCTGGGCATTCTGGAAGCAGGTAAACAAGATGCAAATGTAGTAGCGTTGTGCGCTGACCTGGTCGGCTCACTGAAGCTCGACGCATTCATAAAAGAATTTCCCGAACGATTTTTTCAATGCGGTATTGCTGAAGCAAATATGACAGGTATTGCTGCCGGCCTTACCATAGGCGGTAAAATACCTTTTGCTTGTACGTTCGCAAATTTCGCAACGGGTCGCGTGTATGATCAGATCCGACAGTCCATTGCATATTCCAATAAAAATGTAAAGATCGCTGCATCGCATGCAGGCGTCACTTTAGGGGAAGATGGAGCCACGCATCAGATCTGTGAAGACATAGGTTTGATGCAGATGCTGCCGAACTTCACCGTTATCAATCCCTGCGATTTCAATCAGACAAAAGCGGCAACCCTTGCCGTGGCAAAAATGGAAGGCCCTGTATATCTGCGATTCGGCCGGCCTAAATGGCCCGTTTTCTATCCGGAAAATGAGGTGTTCGAAATAGGCAAGGCATGGAAAATTCAGGACGGCACGGATGTGAGCATTTTCGCCACAGGTCATCTGGTATTAAAAGCTATGGAAGCTGCAAATATACTGGCCGAAAAAGGGTATTCCGTTGAATTGATAAATATCCATACCATTAAACCTTTGGATGTGGAAGCGGTCATACAATCAGTGCGCAAAACACGTTGTGTGGTAACAGCTGAAGAACATCAGGTATTGGGTGGATTGGGAAGTGCTATAGCAAAAACCGTTGCAGAGCATACACCGGCACCGATCGCGTTCGTTGGAGTACATGATCGCTTTGGTGAAAGCGGAACACCCGAACAACTGCTCGATAAATACGGCATGAGTACACAGCATGTTGTGGATGCAGCACTCAAAGTCATGGCCGCAAAATAAAATCGGGATATCTTTCCTGAAAGTACCGGCGCATGATGCGTTCCCGAAAATGGAGAACGCTTGATTGGACAATGATGGCCGACCGGGAAATACTTGAGCTGTATCGCAATACGCAAACCCGAGAGCAGGGTTTTGCACTTCTCGTGCGAACCTATTCCACAAAAATTTACTGGCATGTGCGCCGCATGGTAACCGACCATGATGATGCCAATGATGTAGTCCAGAATTGCTTCCTAAAAGCCTGGAAAGGGCTGCCTCAATTTAAAGAGAACAGCAAGCTGTATACCTGGTTGTATCGCATAGCCACCAATGAAGCCATCACTTTTATACAAGATACGTACAGAAGAAATACGGTGGCAGTGGAATCAGAAGAACAGGCGTATATGGAAGACCTGAGCAGCGATGCCTGGTTCGATGGTGATGAACTGCAAAAGCAACTGCAATTTGCCATCGACTTACTCCCGGATAAACAAAAGCAGGTATTTGTCATGCGGTATTATGATGAGATGAAATATGAGGAGATCAGTGAGATTCTCGAGACTTCTGTAGGCGCCCTGAAAGCCAGCTATCACCACGCTGCAAAAAAAATAGCCGCTTTTATGCAGGAGCGATTAAACCGTGCATGATCCCGGACGTCAAATAAACAGAAACTACAAAATGCCGGACCTGAGAAAGGACATATCAGATGAATTGAAGCAGGAAGGTTTACCCGAGCTGGAGAAATTGGAACGCGATACCATGTCGGTGCCGGCGTCCTATTTTGCTGCCTTGGAAACCGGTCTGTTACAACGGGTGGCAGAAGAGAGGAAGGGGAAAGATAAGGTTATCCGCATGCGCGTTATCCGGACCGTATTTGCTATTGCCGCGGTTTTTTCATTGGTATTTGCGGGCACCCGCTTATTGCGCAGCAGCACAACAGCAGATGCCAATGTGCAACTGGCCGCATTAAGTGATGCGGAACTGGATGCAGTGATCGATGAAAGATTAGCAGCATTGAGTTTTGATGACATGCATACCTATCTGACAGATAATATTTATGATCTGGAGACAGCGGCATTATTCAGCACGGATTATATAGATGATGAAATGATCGACGAGAAAATGCAGAGTGATGTAAAAGAACATATCAGCAGCGATCCCGAAGAAACAGTGGTTCAGTCACCTGTTTTGGAAGATGAAGTATTTGATGATATGGAAATAGAATCTAACGATATTGACGGATACTAACTAGATGAGGTTTTATTTGACGGCCTCGGATTGTAATGGAAATAAATAAATAAACAACAATAAATAACCTGAAATGAAAAAGCTCCTGACGGTACTACTTGCCATAGGATTGGTAAGTATTGGTAAGACCCAGGGACCTCCTCCCGGGATGGATGACGATAAGATAGAAGCATTGCGCGTTGCCTTTCTCACCCGTTACCTGGACCTAAGTACCGAAGAGGCACAAAAATTCTGGCCTGTTTTCAACAAAATGCAGGATGAAGTGCAGGCGGTGATGGAAAAAGAACGCAACCTGCAAAATGGAAAGCAGATCGATGACATGAGTGACGATGAATTAAATAAACTCCTCACTGCCCATTTCGATAATGAACAAAAATTGCTCGACATCAAAAGAAAGTATGCGGATGAATTCAGAAAAGTATTGCCGCTGAAAAAGGTGGCAAAACTGGCAGATGCTGAAAATGCATTCCGGCGTGAATTGATGATGCATGCAAAAGATCGTCAGGGTCCCGGTGGCCCCGGCGGTGGAAAAGGAGATAAAGGTGGAAAAGGCCCGGGTGGTGGTCCGGGCGGCGGTCCTGCGCCAACCCCGGGTGCATGTGCCGGTGATCCCGGTGCTCAGTGTCCGAACGGAAATACCACACAATGCCCATACGGTAATTGATCTACCCTAACGATGCTGTATATTTGGAGTATCAACGCCGCCCCCGAGTACTCGGGGGGCGGTTCCTTTTACTGAGATAGCATTTGCCCCTTCCTGCCTAAATAACTACCTTTACTGCAAATAATCTACATGCCTTATAATACCCAACTCCCGAAAATGATATTGCGGGAATACGGACGCCATATTCAGTATCTGGTTGAATTTGCCACTAAGATCGAAGATGATACGCTGCGCAATAAAATGGTAGGTGATATCATTGACCTGATGGGGACCATGAATCCGACCCTGCGCAACGTGGAAGATTTCAGACATAAACTGTGGGATCATATTTATATGATGAGCGATTTTAAACTCAATGCGGAATCGCCCTATCCTGTGCCCGAGCGGGAAGAACTCATGCGCAAGAGCATCAAACTGGAATACCCGAAGAAAAAAATTCGCTTCGCACACTATGGACTCAATGTAGAGACCTGTGTGAAAAAAGCGATGAGTTTTGAAGATCCTGCCATGCAATTGGAATTTGCACAGATCATTGGCAATTACATGAAATTGGTATATCAGAACTGGAACAGGGAAGATGTCAATGATGATATCATCAAACAAGATCTTTCTACGCTAAGCAACAATACGCTCAATCTGGAAGACGACAGTAATCTGGATACGCTTACGAAAGCAAACCGTCGTCCGATGCAACAAGAAAGACCGGAACGGAAAAAGAATTTCCAGGGCAACAAACACAACTATAAGCGCAACCAAAATCAAAACTACCAGCACTACAAAAAGAACCGCTGATGGATGCATTTGAAATTGCAGGGGGTAAGAAACTCAAAGGTGAACTGATACCCCAGGGCGCAAAGAATGAGGCACTCCAGGTAATTTGTGCGGCACTGCTCACTTCAGAAAAAGTTACGATCACCAATATTCCCGATATACGGGATGTAAATTTTCTGATCGAATTACTCGCCGATATGGGCGTAAAGGTGGATAGAGAATCGCGCGACACCTGCCATTTTACAGCCGACGATATCAATCTCGATTACATCAATTCGGAGGCATTTTTCAATAAAAGCAGAAAAATGCGCGGTTCCGTTATGGTGATGGGACCGCTGTTGGCCAGGTTCAAACATGCTACCTTATCAAAACCGGGAGGCGATAAAATCGGCCGCCGCAGGCTCGATACCCATATTATAGGTTTTATGGAATTGGGCGCGCATTTCGATGCATCCACCGGAGCAATCAGCGCCGAACGGCTCAGAGGAAAATATATGTTACTGGAGGAAGCCTCCGTAACCGGTACGGCAAATATTGTCATGGCCGCAGTGCTGGCCGAAGGAACAACCACCATATATAACGCTGCATGTGAACCTTATCTCCAGCAGTTGTGCCGCATGCTCAACCAAATGGGCGCAAAGATCAGCGGCATTGGCAGTAATCTACTGATAATAGAAGGGGTGGACAGCCTGGGCGGCTGCACGCACCGTATGTTACCCGACATGATAGAAATTGGCAGCTTCATCGGGCTGGCAGCCATGACCCAAAGTGAGATCACTATTCGCGACGTGGCCTATGATCAGCTGGGTATGATACCGGAAGTTTTCCGCAAGCTGGGTATCACCCTGGAGTTGCGTGGCGACGACCTTTTCATACCTGCCATGGAGCATTACGAGATCCAGAATTTTCTGGACGGCTCCATACTTACCATTGCCGACGCACCCTGGCCCGGCTTTACCCCCGACCTGCTGAGTATTGTTCTCGTGGTGGCCACACAGGCCAGAGGCAGCGTGCTGATCCATCAAAAAATGTTTGAAAGCAGGCTGTTCTTCGTCGATAAACTCATCGATATGGGCGCCCAGATCATACTCTGCGACCCGCACCGGGCAACGGTCATAGGACTCGACAGGAAATTCAGGTTGCGCGGGCTGGAGATGAGTTCGCCCGATATTCGTGCAGGTGTTGCCATGCTCATTGCAGCACTTTCTGCCGAAGGCACCAGTATTATCCGGAACATCGACCAGATAGACCGCGGCTACCAGGGCATCGACAGGCGTTTGCAAGCGATCGGTGCAGACATTCGACGTATTTGAAACGTTTTGTGCAACCAAATCTTAATCAGGAATATCTTAGTTGTTAACACCTTCTGATTTGAAGGGGTACATAGAGTATCTATTTTTGCGTGAACTGAAAATTTAGGCCCTGTAGTGCAAACCAACTCCTTGTGTCGCAAGACTGCCTTGTGGCATCCTTATTTGCTCTTTTACGTAGCGGGCATGCTCACACTGCTTCCGGTGATGACCGGTTGTATTACCGGCAAAACGCCTGTAATTGGCATTCATTCCGGCGAGCTGGCACCAGAAATCAAAGCAGAAGGCATATCCGGAGATACGATCGCATTAAGCAGTTTGCGTGGCAAATATGTGTTGGTGGAATTCTGGGATTCGGGAAATGATCCGGCCCGCAGAAGCCATTTTGAGATGCAGCGGGTATATGAGAAATATAAAAATGCATCGTTCAAAGATGGGAGTAAAGGGTATGCAGTATTCAGCATCTCGCTGGACGCAAAGAAAGAACAATGGAAAGATGCAGTGCAAACGGACCATGTGCAGTGGCCCGAACAGGCTATTGATACAAGAGGATGGAACGCACCTGCTGTGGTAACCTACAATGTAGCATCCTTACCAAAATATTATCTGATCGATGGAGATGGTGTGATCGTATATCACAACATCCTGATCGATGAATTGGAAGAAAAATTAAAAGAAGAGATCAATTGACAACCCTATCCCATTAAACATTTTTGACATGAAACGCCCACACCAACCACTGTATACGGGTATATTGCTATGCCTGTCACTTATTGCATTTCAATCTTGCAACGCGCCCAGGCAAGTAATAGGGACCGCAAACGGCAATAAAGCTCCCGAGATCCAGGCACCGGATATGCAGGGTAAAATGCTGACCCTCTCAGCGCTGAAAGGCAGTTACGTATTGGTGGAATTCTGGGACTCTGGTAATACCACCGCTCGAGAAAATCATATGGAAATGCAGCGTATGTATAAGAAATACAAAGACGCGGCATTTAAGGAAGGTGATGGTTTTTGTATTTTCAGCGTGAGCCTGGACAAGGATAAAAACCAATGGATCGAAGCCATACAAAACGACCAGATCACCTGGCCCTGTCAGGTCAACGACTTCAAAGCCTGGTTCACCCCTTCTGCCCTGGCATATGATATCAGTTTCGTTCCACAGTATTATCTGGTTGACGGCAATGGTAACATTATCCGGAAGAATATTATGATCAACCAGCTGGCTTCCATACTGGAAGATGAGCTGCAAGGGCGTTTATAGGCCTACTGCACTTTTTTCAGATTTCCATGTCAATTTGGCAATGATCGGCTCATGGCAGTATTTTTGACGCCTTAAACAACGCCCTTAGCGGGCTTGGAAAACTATGTCAAAACATAAGAAACATACAGAAGAGCATATGGAAGATCAGGAATTGCAGCAGGAGACCACAGAAAGTAATGCCGGAAATGACACCTTGCCTGTGGAAGATCAGATAGCGGATGACAGCACGTCAGCAGGTAAAGAACTGGAAGAACAAAAAGAGAAATATATACGCCTGCTGGCCGAATTTGAGAATTACAAACGCAGGACCGCCAAAGAGCGTATCGACCTGTTCAAAACGGCCGGTCAGGACGTGATCAAAGATATGTTGCCCGTACTGGATGATATCGATCGCGCACAAAATGCCATAACGGATGCCAAAGATGTGGAGGGTGTCAGACAAGGATTGCTGTTGATCAGCGAGAAACTGCGCACCGTTTTACAAGGCAAAGGATTAAAAGAAATGGAAAGCAAAGGCCTGGATTTCGATTCAGATGCCATGGAAGCGGTTACAGAAATACCCGCAGCGGAACCAGGCATGAAAGGTAAAGTAGTAGATGTGTTGGAGAAAGGATATACATTGAATGAAAAGATCATTCGTTACGCAAAAGTTGTGGTGGGTAAATAATGGCAAAGCGAGATTATTATGAAGTATTGGGTGTAGGCAAGAATGCCTCTCCGGATGAGATCAAAAAAGCATACCGGAAGATGGCATTGCAATTCCATCCCGATAAAAATCCGGGCAATAAAGAGGCGGAAGAAAAATTCAAGGAAGCAGCGGAAGCGTATGATGTGCTGAGCGATGCACAGAAAAAAGCGCGCTACGATCAGTTTGGTCATGCCGGCATGAGTGGTGCCTCGGGCGGCCCCGGCGGGATGAACATGGATGATATCTTCAGCCAGTTCGGTGATATTTTCGGCGAGTCCATATTCGGAGAATTTTTTGGTGGTGGCGGCAGAAGGCAGCAACGTCAACGCGGCGTGCGCGGAAGCAATATCCGCATCAAAGTAAAACTCACCTTAAAAGAAGTTGCCGAAGGCGTTCATAAAACCATCAAGGTTAAAAAATATGTGCTCTGCGATACCTGTCACGGCACAGGTGCCAAAGATTCGGGCAGCATGAGCACGTGCAAAACATGCAGTGGCTCCGGATATGTGCGCAGGGTGCAAAATACCATTTTAGGTCAGATGGCCACCACTACTACTTGTCCCACCTGTCACGGCAGCGGGCAACAGGTTACTGCTTTTTGTACAAAATGTCACGGCGAAGGAAGAACATACGGAGAGGAGACCATTAATCTGGATATACCTCCCGGCGTGCATGAAGGCATTGAACTGTCGATGAGCGGCAGGGGTAATGCCGGTGAAAAAGGCGGCCCCAATGGCGATCTGCTTATTTCCATTGAAGAGATAAAACATGAATCGCTGAAACGCGAAGGCAATCATGTGTTGTATGATCTGTATATCAGCTTTACTGAAGCAGCATTGGGTACTAAAGTGGAAGTGCCGACCATTGATGGCAAGGCGCGTATCACTATTCCGGAAGGGACACAGGGCGGACATATCATGCGCCTGAAAGGAAAAGGCTTTCCGGTGTTGAACGGTTATGGTAAGGGGGATCAGATCATTGAAGTGCACGTTTGGGTGCCGAAACATCTCACATCGGAAGAAAAGAAAATATTGGAGAAATTAAAGGACGCCAAGAATTTTCAACCGGACGCAAATCATAAGGAGAAAAGTTTCTTCGAGAAAGTGAAGGGGATATTTGATTGAGGAATGAGGAATAATCAGAAAGCAATAAGGAATAAGGAATAAGCAGAGAGCAATAAGGAATAAGGAATAAGCAGTGGTGAGCCTGGTAGTGCTTAATGATCTGTGTCAGGGTTTAATAATCGGTCACCAAAATAAATACTTAATTCATTTCTAACCGTGTTCCAACCAAACATTGTTCCTGCCCATTTGGTATTTGCGTTAATGGTTGCAAGGTAAATTTGCTTGATTATAGCGTCTTCGCTGGTGAAGGCTCCTTTTGTTTTTGTGACTTTCCTTACCATGCGATGGAAGCTTTCTATTGGATTGGTGGTATAAATAATTCTTTTAAGTGCAGCCGGATATTTGTAAAAAGTAGCTAACCGGTCCCAGTTTGTTCGCCAACTTTTGAAAACCGGCGGGTATTTTTTACCCCATTTTTGCTCGGCTTGTTCCAGTAAATGCAGCCCCATATCCGCATTGTTTGCCTGATATATTTTCTTTAGATCAGATGTCATTTCTTTCTGGTCTTTCCAGTTCATATATTTCATACTGTTGCGCATTTGATGCACCAGGCAGAGTTGAACTTCCGTATTTGGATACATATCCTCTATCGCATCAGCAAAACCTTTTAGATTGTCTATACAGGCTATGCAAATATCAACAACACCTCTTGTCTGAAGATCGTTGAGCACCTGGCGCCAAAATGAAGCGCTTTCATGATCCCCAAAATAAATCCCGATCACTTCTTTCTGACCTTCCAGTGATACGGCAAGTATAGAATAAATGGCTTTGGTTTTTACTACCCCATCTTCCCTCACTTTGAAATACATCGCATCCAGCCATATCACAGGATAAATATTCTCCAATGGCCTATTTTGCCATTCCTTGATCTCCGGTAAGATCCTGTTGGTTATCGCCGTCAGAGTCCCATCGGATATTTCAATGCCATACATCTCCCCAACATGCCGCTGGATGTCTGAGTAACTGGCTCCCATACTGAATAAGCTGATGATCTGTCGGTCAATGTCTGTGCTGATGGTCGTTTGGCGCTTCTCTACCGCCATCGGTTCAAACGTCGCATTCCGGTCCCGGGGAGTAAAAATTTCAAAGCCGCCCAACGAGCTTTGAATATTTTTACGCGCGCGGCCATTGCGCCGGTTCTTTTCTGTCGTTCTGGTATCTTCAAGATGGGCATCCATCTCACCTTCCATGGCTGCTTCCAGAATGCGTTTTAATAATGGCGTAAATACTCCATCATTGCCCGTTAGCGGCTTCTTTTGCTTCAGTTGCTCTGCCGCCTGCCTGGCAAATTCTTCGAAATCAAATTTCTCTTTTTCCATTTTGTCGTCAATTTAGTAGTCATTTTAAAATTGACACAGTTTAGTAAGCATACTCAATACCCGGTCTGAAGAAAAAATAATGCAAACACTTGTTTTCGTATATAATGCAAACGATGGCTTTGTGCAGGGCATCATTGACCTATTGCATAAAAACATCTCTCCGCGTACCTATCCGTGCAGCCTTTGTGCCATCACATATACCAATGCAGGCATGCGGCCTCTCTGGAAGGAATTCATTTCCGGTTTACCGGTTGAAGTGAAATTTCTGCATAAAAACGAATGGCAGCATATGTTTCCAAAAAATAACGATGCCTTGCCTGCAGCTTTCTGGATCACTCCCGAAGGCCCTAGGCTATGTATCACTGCGGAGGAAATGCAAGCACAAAATAGTTTGGAAGGACTCATGATGCTGACCATGCTGACTGTAAAATCCAAAATGCAGAATTAATTGCTGTTCCTGCTCTCCAACCAAACTGCTAATAGAGTATTTGCTTCACCGGTTAATTCTAATGATACGTCTATTTTATTATTATTTCCGGGTGTGAGCATATATTGCTCCAATCTGCCTTTTCTGTCTACCAGATAATGCAAAGGAGCTGTTCCTGAATGCAATAAAATATTTAGCAAGGTATCGTTGTGCCTGTAATTATTAATAGCGATTATTTCATCGCCAACCTGTAACCCCGCTTGCGCTGCAGCACTGTTAGCACGGATAAAAGAAATGACATTCCCATTTTGCAAAGTGTAGCCGGTCATGGCCAGATCGTCAGTTGCCGGACTAATCACCATCTGCACACCTACCTGTTGTAACAGTGGCCGAGGATCTACCGGTTTTGTCCCGAATACATGATCGGCGTAAAATGCGCGCAGGTCATGTCCGCAATATTTTTCCAATATAGCACGAAAAGCATCTTCCGAATAACCTGCATCTTGTTGCACATAAAAGGTATGGTATGCTTCCCGCATGACATGGTCCAGATGGTATGCACCCTGTGATCCGGTGATGATCATCAAATCAAGCAGCATGGCCAGCACAGATCCCTTCGTGTAATAATTCACTTGAGCATTATAAGTGTTCTCATTTTGCCGGTAGTATTTGATCCATGCATCAAAACCGGACTCGCCGATGGATTGAATGGCATCGCCCGGTGCATTTAAGGTGTAGGCAATATTCTTTTGTAAAATATCCAGATAATCGCGTGTGCTCATTAAACCACATCGTTTCACGATGAGATCATCATAATAACTGGTGAAGCCCTCAGCAATCCACAAAGAAGACGTATAGTTCTCCTGGTCA
>JAWKLB010000002.1:0-191546 GCA_041392955.1 Chitinophagales bacterium
GCGCTTACAGAAAAAATAAAGACAGAAGTTGAAATACCACAGCACAGAAGTATTTATCAGATAGGAGAAACTTTTGGTTCACGGGAACTGATCGCCAGTTATATCGGCAGTGGTTTGCTGAATGCACAATTTGATTTTGAATTATATTTTTCTGTTCGCCCGGTTTTTGCTCTCGACGCTGTCTCTTTCACCAATGCAAGTAATTCCCTGCGCGAGACATTTGCCTATTTCGGATATCATCATCTGATGGGAAATATCACGGGCAATCAGGATATGGCGCGGTTTATTTCGTATGCCTCCGGCGATCTGAAATTCGATGAGAACGATAAGGAAGCAGGGTGGCAGCGCGATATTGAAGTGACAGACACAATAGGTTACGCGCGACTGAAGATGTTGCAGGCCTTCAATATGACCATTCCCGGCATTCCTATCATATATTATGGTGATGAGATCGGCATGCCTGGTGCCAATGATCCCGACAACCGGAGGATGATGCGTTTTGAGAAGCTTTCGCCGCAGGAGCTGAGTGTGCGCAATACGGTTTCCCGGCTCACGCATATCCGCAGTGAACATATGGCCTTGTTATATGGAGACATAGAAATATTGAGTGCCACGGATGATATACTGGTTTACCGCCGCACTTATTTTTCGGATGTGGTATATGTATTCTTCAACAAATCGCGCAGCAAAAATGTTATACAGATACCCGCGTCCTGGCATCTGGAAAACGGAAACGCACAATTTGGTGCAGCATATGACAAAGCCAAGGCAGCCATTACACTCGGGCCTGTTTCCTTTGAAGTGATCACGATTGACAAATAAGCATAGTATATTTACAATCATCAGACTATGAAAAAAATATTTTTCCTTTTAGGGATAGTTGCAAGTACAACTGTCATGGCCCAAACGAATCTGCCGGAATGGTCAGCAGATAAAATGATCTATGAAGTGAATGTGCGTCAGTATACACCTGAAGGCACCTTTGATGCATTTTCGGAACATCTTCCCCGTTTGCATGATATGGGTGTTGGCATTTTATGGTTGATGCCGATCAATCCGATAGGCGTGGAAAACAGAAAGGGAAGCCTTGGAAGCTACTATGCCGTTAAAGATTATAAAGCCGTGAATCCGGAATACGGCAACATTAAGGATTTCAAAAAACTCGTCGATGCTATCCACAAACAAGGTATGTATGTGATTGTCGACTGGGTAGCTAACCATACAGCATGGGATAATGTGTGGATGAAAGAGCATCCCGATTTTTATACACGCGGGAAAGACGGGAATGTAGTTCCACCGGTGGAGGATTGGGCAGATGTTGCCGATCTGAATTATGATAATATGGAATTGCGCAAGGCTATGATAAATGCTATGCAATATTGGGTGGAAGAAGCGGATATAGATGGATTTCGTTGTGATGTGGCCTTGATGGTCCCCGATGATTTCTGGAAAGATGCGACCACGCAATTGCGCAGCATCAAGCCCGGATTATTTTTTCTTGCTGAAGCAGAAGGTCCGAATTTCATAGAAGACGGATTTAATATGGTATACGGATGGAACCGCCATCATGCGATGAATATGATCGCACAGGGAAAGGCGAAACCCGCCATGTTGGATTCATTAGTGCGCAGTGATATTGCAAAATATCCCGCCGACGGCTTGCTGATGAATTTCACTTCAAACCACGATGAAAATACCTGGAACGGAACGGAATTTGAGCGTATGGGTGATGCCAATAAATGTATGGCTGTAGCTGCGGCTACCTTGCCGGGAATGTTGCTGGAATATACCGGTCAGGAAGTGGCTATGCATAAAAGGTTGCGGTTTTTTGATAAGGATACGGTGAGCTGGGTAGATGATAAAAATTACACGCAATTCTGGACAGGACTTATCCGCATGAAAGAAAATAATCCCGCATTATGGAATGGCACGGCGGGTGGTGATTACACGCGCATCGATGCGGGTAATGATAATATTTATTGCTTTACGCGTATTCGTGGTGACAGCAAAGTGCTGGTGATCATGAACATGAGCGCAGCAACGCACGCCATGGAGCTTAGCGGCTACAAAGGAAAATGGCGCATTGCATATACGGGTGAAAAGGCGAAGATCAAGAAAACACTAAAAGCGGAACTTGGTCCCTGGGAGTATAGAGTCTACGCACAGTAAAAGAGCCTGATGGTTTTTAACTCTGCTGTTTTCGGTATTTTTCTTGTTATCGTATTTGCCCTGTACTGGGGTGCTTTTTCCAGGCGTGTGCGCGCGCAGAACATCCTGTTGGTTATTGCCAGTTATATTTTTTATGGTTGGTGGGACTGGCGATTCCTCTCCCTATTATTTATCAGTTCTCTTATAGATTTTCTGATAGGCTTAAAACTTCCTCTTGCTAAAACGGTCAGACATAGAAAAATACTTTTAGGCATATCTCTGTTCAGCAATTTGGGAATGCTGCTGATCTTTAAATACTACGATTTTTTTATTCAGTCGTTTTTGGATCTAAGTCATGCCCTCGGGATACAGGCACATGCGGGAACCTTACATATCATTTTACCCGTAGGAATAAGTTTCTACACCTTTCAAACACTCAGCTACACGATTGATATCTACCGGAAAAAATTGGATCCAACTAAAGATGTGGTCTCCTTTTTTGCGTTTGTCAGCTTTTTCCCGCAATTGGTAGCCGGACCGATAGAACGGGCGGCACATTTATTACCGCAGTTCCAAAAAAACAGGGTGGTGGATTATCCGCAACTTGCTCGAGCGCTACGCTTGATGTTGTGGGGCTTTTTTAAGAAGATCGTCATAGCAGATAATGTGGCCATGTTCTCCGATGCTGTTTTTTCCGGTGGAAATGCAGTACATGGGCTTGCGACCTGTGTTGGCATTTTGGCTTTTGCACTGCAGATATATTGTGATTTTTCCGGCTATACTGATATTGCGCGTGGTTGCGCTGCCTTGTTTGGGTTCGACATTATGTTGAATTTCCGAACGCCATATTTTGCCAGTTCACCAAGGGCGTTTTGGCAACGCTGGCATATTTCTTTGAGCACCTGGTTCAGAGATTACGTGTATATACCACTTGGCGGCAACCGCGCCGGAAATAGAAGGATGTATGTTAATCTGATGGCCACCTTTCTGCTTTCCGGATTGTGGCATGGTGCACATTGGACCTTCGTTGTATGGGGAGCATTACACGGTGCGGCTGTGGTTATCCAGCATATAAGCGATAAATGGCGATTTTCCATGCCTGCATTTTTGTCGGGCGCGCTTTTATTTGTTTTTGTTTGTTTCGCCTGGGTGTTTTTCCGGGCATCTGACCTGACGGAAGCATGTAGTATTATACGCCATATTTTCTACCCGACGACACAAGCAGACTGGAATGCCTTATTGGTATATGCAGCGCCATGGTTAAACGTGTTGGTGTCTGTTCTGCTGTTTATTCTTGTGGAGATGCTTATGTTGAATAAGACTATTGTGAGGGCCTTTGTAACAGGACCAAAATATCGCAGATGGGCCATGTATTATTTGTGCATTTTTTGGATATTGTATTTTGGCGCAATACACAATGCGCCGGCATTTATTTATTTTCAATTTTAATGAAGGCATTTATACAGCATACCTTTTTGTTTTTACTTCCATTATTTATTGGAGCAGTTATCCTATGTGTGGTGCCAATAGATAGAAAGGATGCGTATTTATATGTGGAAAACACCTGTTTTAACAGAGGGTCATATGTTTACGACAGAATATTCCGCAACGAGACTCCGATCGATATAGCTTGTTTGGGAACATCACATACAATGAATGCAGTGATGGATTCTGCAATAGAAGCAGATCTGCATACAGCCGGTGTAGACGTGCATTTTTGCAATCTTGCGTATTGTTGGGAAGGATTGGATGCGCAATATGTTTTTTTGCAGGACCTGATACAAAATAAACAACCCGATATAGTGCTGCTGGAAGTGCGGGAGCATGAACACAACCTGAGTCATGAAATATTTCCTTATATAGCAAATGCACACGACCTGGTTGTACAACCCTATCTTACCAAATGGGAATGCATCCCGAATTTGTATACGGGTATGCTAACGCGATGGAGTATAATCAGGAACGACAATAATGTCAGGCACCGCGACATATCCTTTAGCGCTGAGCATGGTTTTGTTCCCAATCCCGGACAAGCTGATTCTATGATGCTTGATGATCAGGACAAATTGTTGTATAAAAATTATACTCCGCTTACGGGAAGGTTGGTAAACTATCAAATGCATGCATATAGTTTATATTACTATGAAAAAATAGTGGCATTATGTGCAGAGCATCATATTGATCTGATATTTGTATATGTTCCGGCATACGGACATCTTCCGGTAGAACCTTTAGATGCTGAGCGATACAGGCGGGATGGTGATCTGTGGTTGATGCCGGATTCTATTCGATTTGAAACGAACTATTGGGTAAATCATTCACATATGAATGTGGACGGTGCATCGGCCTTCAGCAGCTGGCTGAGCGGGCAGTTATTCATGCATGAGAAAAAAAATTAATGTGAACTACCGGCTGTAATTCGGTGCTTCTTTGGTGATCACCACATCGTGCGGGTGACTTTCTCGGATACCGCTGCTCGTTATCTGTACAAATTGTGCCTGTTGTAATGTGGCAATATCTTTTGCACCGGCATAACCCATACCTGCGCGCAAGCCTCCGATATATTGCACCATCACTTCTTCCACTGTTCCTTTAAAAGGCACACGTCCGACGATACCTTCCGGCACCAATTTTTTAATATCGTCTTCTACGTCCTGGAAATATCTGTCTTTGGATCCTTTTTCCATTGCTTCCACAGAGCCCATACCGCGATAGGATTTGAATTTTCTACCCTCATAAATAATGGTCTCGCCGGGACTTTCTTCCGTTCCTGCAAATAATCCACCGGCCATGATGGTATCAGCACCTGCAACGATAGCTTTTACAATATCGCCGGTATAGCGAATACCGCCGTCGCCGATAACAGGAACACCACTTCCTTCAATGGCGCGTGCTGCATTATAGATCGCGGATATTTGCGGAACACCTATTCCTGCTACAACGCGTGTGGTGCAAATACTTCCTGGGCCAACGCCCACTTTCACACCATCCACACCTGCATCTACCAATGCTTTAGCACCTTCACCCGTTGCAATATTTCCGGCGACGATCTGCAGATCGGTAAATTGTTTGCGCACCTGTTTTACCATTTCCAAAACACCTTTGGAATGTCCGTGTGCCGTGTCGATGATGATGAGATCTACGCCGACATTTTTCAATGCCTGCACGCGCTCCATGGTATCTGCAGTAACACCAACAGCTGCGCCTACCAACAATCTGCCGAAAGCATCTTTACATGCGCGCGGGTGACTGGAAAGTTTTAGTATGTCTTTGTATGTGATGAGTCCGCGGAGAATGCCATGCATATCCACCACCGGTAATTTTTCAATGCGATAATTTTTGAGGATCTCTTCTGCTTGTTGCAAGGTGGTGCCCTCGGGTGCGGTGATGAGATTTTCTTTGGTCATCACTTCCTGCACCGGCCGCTGCATATCGGTCTCGAAACGCAGGTCGCGGTTAGTGAGTATGCCCACCAGTTTATTGCTCTCGTCGATAACGGGTATACCACCAATTTTAAATTCCTTCATCATGGCAAGGGCCTCACCGATAACCGCCGTTTCGGGGAGCGTCACCGGGTCGATGATGAGTCCGCTGTCGGCGCGTTTCACTCTGCGCACCTGTTCGGCCTGTTTTTCCGGGCTCATATTCTTATGGATGATGCCGATGCCCCCTTCCCGTGCCATCGCGATGGCCATGCGGTATTCGGTTACCGTATCCATGGCGGCGGATATGACAGGCACGTTAATGCGGAGGGTTCGCGTGAGGCGGGTAGAAATATCCACGTCTCGGGGAAGTACTTCAGAATATGCGGGAACTACAAGGAGGTCGTCAAAGGTGAGGCTTTCGCCGAGGAACTTATGAGAGCGCTTTTCCATGTGCAAAGGTAATGAAAAAGATTTGAGATGCTGTAGGGCGGGGTTTTGGTGAGGGGGCTGTGTTGGGGTAAAACGCCTGTTTGGTAAATAGAAATATTTAAATATTTCATTTTCATTCCCCACCCGAATTTAACCGGTTGTAAGCAACTGCACTTGTCCGTAAACGAGTAAATGAGCAATGTGCAGATATTTTCGGGCAATATGTAAGGACAATACTAAATATTGATATATTTCGATATTGCGATCTTACCGGTGCTCATCTTTAAACCATACCCAACACCTGCGCATTTGGCACATCCTGATCTCCCGCCATTCACCGGCAACCCACAGAGCATAACATATCCCCGAAATTTGTATTTTCAAACCCGCTATACATTTACACGCGTATGTCCTCAGCACTCGACCAACAATCCAACCGCTATTTTATCAATTACTTCAAGCGAGGTATTCCCATCACGGTGCCCATCGCTTTCTGTATCATCACACTCGGCGCATTTGCCAACGGAAATGCCGTTGTCGGCTTGTTATTTCTTGGTATTGCTGTACTGATGTTCACCGCGCGCAAAGGTGTGGAAGTGGACCTGAACATGAACAGGTTCCGGAATATCAATACGTATTTCGGTATCAAAACGGGAAGCTGGAAAGAATTAGCAGCATTCGATTTTTTGCTGATTTCCAAATTCCAATATCGCACTGCGGCGCCGATCACTGTCGGCATGTCGGCCAGCTCCGAATTAATTTTTTATGATGTCCATCTGATCACAAAAGGAGAGAACGATGTCATGTTGTTCCGCGCATCCAATTACCAGTTGGTCAGGGCGAAATGTTTTGAGATCGCGAAGGACCTGGGACTCCGTGTGCAGGAGTTGACCAGTGTAGGATATATCTGGCTCGAATAAATTTTTATTTATTGCGCACTTTATTCCCCGCCTTTCTGCTTTTCAAAGCCACCGTTTTTCTTGTCGATTTATTATCCCGCACCTTCATTTTTTGTTTGATGCGTTCTTCGCATTTTTTGATCAGGTCCATTTCAAATGCTTGTATTCCTTTTGCAGCGGCGAGTTTATAATTTTCCTCTGCAAGCACATACGCACCCTGACGCTCGTACATCATACCCAGGTAGCGATATATATAAAATGCATAAGGTATCTGCAATGTCAATGCCTTATTTGCTGCATCGTTCAACATAGTATCTTCTCCAAGCATATAAGCGATATAGAGATTTTGTATCCATGCATCTGCGAAGTGCGGATCGAATTTAACAGCAAGTGTAATATGATATAAAGCAGGCCGCAAACCATTTGCCGAATGTGCATATATCTCCGATAAATAATAGTGTGCCACTGCGCTGTCCGGTTCTTCTTCCAACACTTCTTCCAATAAGCGTTGCGCCTTGATCAGCGAGCCTCTTTGCAGAAGTATACCCACCTTCAACAGTTTTTCTTCTATGGTATATAAAATGCTCATCCTTTTTCCATGAATGGGCCCGCCGTATTGCGGACCCCCATCCAATTGATCAAAATGCATATCATGCCATGCGTACTACTTTAGGTTTGAAAATGCCCAAGACATCCACCAGCTCATTTTGGCTTTGCATCACTTCGCGGATGTCTTTGTACGCCATGGGTGCTTCATCAATATCGCCGCCAATCAATTCCACGCCCGCTTCGGCGATCACATCTTTCAGCATTTTATACGTGAAGCTGTTCTTCGCTGCAGAACGCGACATTTTTCTTCCTGCACCATGCGATGCAGAGTGCAGCGAGTTGTCTTCCCCACGGCCTTCCACAATATATCCCGGTGCGGTCATCGATCCCGGTATAATACCCAGCACTCCTTTTCCGGCCGGTGTTGCTCCTTTTCGGTGCACGATCACTTCTTTGCCGTTGTGCATTTCTTTCCAGGCGAAGTTGTGATGGTTCTCCACCATCGCAAGTAATACGCCGCCCAATGATCGATGCACTTTAGCATGGATCTGATGGTGACACGCAGATGCATAGTCGCCACTCAGGTTCATCGCTTCCCAGTAATCATGTCCTTCCGCACTGTTGAGGTCGAGGTAGGCCAGATGCCGCGCTTCTTCCGGCAGTTTGCACAATTCCCGTGCGAGGCGCGTGTAATAATTCGCGACCGCTGCACCCAATCCGCGCGAACCGCTGTGCGACAATAAGGCCAGATATTTCCCGGGAGCTACCGGCAATTTTTCCGTGCTCCGCGCTACCTCCACGATACCGAATTCCACAAAGTGGTTTCCGGAACCCGAAGTGCCAATTTGCCTGTAAGCGCGTTCGTGCAAACTTTTCAATAAAGCGTTCTCAGAAAATATTTTTCTGTTCAACACTTCATGGTCGATCGGATTTTTTACCATACCGCCGGTACCGAACACCGTGTTGCGCGTTAAAAAGCCGCGCAATTTTTCAACGTTCTCATCAGCGAATGCTGCAGGCACATCGAAAATACTCAGACACATACGGCAACCGATATCCACGCCGACACCATAGGGGATCACTGCGTTGTCGGTGGCCAATACACCTCCTATCGGCAATCCATACCCCTGGTGTGCATCGGGCATCAAAGCACCGCCCACGGTCACCGGTAATTTCATTGCGATCTCCATCTGGTTGATCGCACCCGGTTCAATATGATCCAAACCGTATGCCGCATAAGGCAGACGATTCTTTTGCAGCGGGATCACTTCATTTTTCGGGCGCACGGCATCCAGTATCGCCGCAGCGATCTTGCCGAGTACACCATCTTCCAGAAATGCATCCGGATCTGCAAGTACTTTTTTCAAAATGTTCAGTGCATCTTCTTCGTTACTGTGTTTGTAATACTGATGCATTACTTGGATAGCAACACCGATCGCGCGGCTTTCGGGAAATCCAATTTTACGCAGGTCTTTCCCGTTCAGAGATAATTTTCCCATCTCACTTGATTAGGTGATTAAAAAATACATAAATAAAAATTCCGGGCATAAAAAAACCCCGACGCATTGGCCGGGGTTGCTATATCTTACAGTTTTTTCACTGTCGTATATATACATACATGCCCCGGCCATCCAAACGATCCTGATCGTTTAGCTGCGCTATGTTCGGCTTGTAATTAAATAGTGTCATTTCTTTTGCTTTTAAAATTTGCGGAGACAAATCTAATTAAATTTTTTAATTACCAAATTATTTTAGAAAATATTTTTAATTAAAAAGACCCAAGTCCGATTTTTAGGTTCAACGGTTCTTCGCAACCTTTCTTATCACAGTTGGCATTCTTGCTTACCGGGGAATGCGCCTCGGCGGATCATGCCAAATCCCTTGCCGCACGCAGCGACCCAAAGTTGATCAATTTGAAATAGCCTACTTCATTATTTCTAAAATGAACAATATTTAAATGGTGCATGGGTAAAAAAATGCAGCAATCGGCAACCACGAATCATGAGCGTTCAAATTAATTCTGTAAAATTGAAAATGTTAAACGCGCAATTGGCCTTTATTTTTTTTAGCGCAGAAGGCTTAGGGATTTGAGCATGAGGAGACGTAGCGCTTGATTTTTTGCGCCACTTTTTGATCAAGCAAAAAGTGGCAAATAGAGAATTGGCGGGCTACAACATCTTAATGCGGGTTAGGGTCCCCCCGGATAATAGTTTATACAAAATGTATTTTACGTGATCATACAACTGTCAGGGTGCGACCCTGACAGGGCTAGCCTGGGGCAGACGGATGCTTCACAAAATGGTGTTAATGGTTCGAACATTCAAATGTTGTGAACAACCTTGGCAGAGCACTTATTTGATACTTTTTGGTCAAGCAAAAAGAACAAATAAATATTGTGAGCTAAATTTCCACTTTCAAATACATGCATTTTTTTATCTATGCAAGATATCTCGATCCATACAACCCTTATCATAATGTTCTGTTCAGTCACCTATTGTTTTGTTGTAGGTGAACTAACCCATAACAACAGCCAGGTCGACAAACTCTGGAGCATCCTGCCCATCATCTACGCACTCTGTTTTGCTTACTATGCCCATTGGGAACCCCGCGTAGTGCTTATGGCCACCCTGGTTGCTGTATGGGGCATCCGGCTTACGTATAATTTCAGCCGGCGGGGCGCATACAGCTGGAGGTTCTGGACCGGTGAAGAGGACTACCGCTGGGCCGTATTGCGCAAGGACCCGAAACTGCAGGGGCGCTTCCGCTGGATGCTGTTCAATTTGCTTTTTATCTGTGCCTACCAAAATATCCTCATCTGGTTATTCACTTTGCCGCTTGCCGCGAGTATGGGAAGTGATAAAGCATTAGGCGCTTTCGATTTTGTTTTGGCCGGTCTGGCATTTCTTGCCATCGGGATAGAGACCATCGCCGATCAGCAGCAATGGAATTATCAAAAAGAAAAATACAGGCGCATACAAAGAGGTGAACCGTTGACGGGAATATATGCCGGCGGATTTGTGCGTACAGGTTTATGGAGCATCGTGCGCCATCCGAATTATGTGATGGAACAATTATTCTGGGTGTTCATCTTTTTATTTTCCGTTGTGGCCACAGGAGCGATAATATATTGGAGCATCGCAGGCTGCATTTTATTGATCCTTCTTTTTCAAGGCAGCGCATCCTTCAGTGAAGGAATATCTGCGACCAAATATCCGGCTTACGCGGAGTATAAAAAGAGGGTGGGAAGATTCATACCGAAAATGAGAAATAGATAAAATTTTTCGTTTTATCATACAAGTGTCGGGAAGCATCCCCGACACAGCACCCATACATTAACTTTTTAGCGATGCAACATATTCCAGCCCAAGCTGCATCCACTTTTTCAGATCGCTGTCTTTCTTTAGTCCGTCCGCATCCACATATAAAAACCCTTTCAGTGCCTTTCCGGTAAAATCCATTTCCCGGCAATGCGGGTCTTCGAGCATGGTCGCATATTTGTCAGCAACCACGCGCACCATCAATTCATCCTTAACGATACCGCAGCACATTTTATCCATCACCATAAAGCACAATCCGCCGAACATTTTCTTGTCGATATATTCAACCCCTTCCGCATTTAATATTTTCCGCATCCTGTGCGCAAGCTCTTCGTTGTATGCCATGTGCGTTGTATTTATTTAATATAACCAAATTACGATTTTATCAACCGTCTAAACAATCATTCAAACAATTTTTACACCCACCATGCAATTTTGCTCAATCTTGTACAATTAAGCAATAAGAAAATGACGCATTTATCTATCGGCACCAAAATTTCCTCACTTTTACATACTTTATAATTTTATAATTCCCTCTTCGTCCTCCCCCTTCATCCCCCTCCGGGAGGGGGAAAGAGCACCCATCATCAGTTTAGCCGCTCAAAACAATTTTGCTCATTTTTGCACATTTTACAATTTTAAAATTCCTTCCTTCGTCCTCTCCCTAACCCCCGCCTCTTCAGTCGGGCAGGCCCTCCGGGAGGGGGAAAGAGTACCCATCATCAGTTTAGCTGCTCAAAACAATTTTGTTCAATTCTGCTCAATCCTGCGCAATTAATAAATTTATTCCCTCCTCGTCCACCACGCCACCCGCTCCCCCTCCTTCAACGCTTCCTGTTTCTCCCTGTCGTAATAAAACACGGTTCCCCGGAAAATGGATATGCCGGATGCCAATATATAATATTGCTCCTCTCCATGCGAACCGATATTGAATGCAAATACATAATGACTCTCGGGATGTGGAATATTTAGAAACGCCAATGCATCTTCCCGTTCTCTTCCTTCCAACAATACCAGTTGCTCTTTCTCCCAATGGTCCGGCCATTGGAATTCGTCGGGCATGTCGTGCGCAAGCACATCAAAAAAGGCAAATTCCATTTGGTGATAATAGGTCATGTCAAAAGATGCCAGGACGATCAATGCATGTTCCGGCATCTGATCATCCGGCCAGGAAGTAAATCCAACTTCATCCTTTTTATCCCACTTGAAATACAGGCCGACGCTGTGTATCTCCTCATTTGTTTTTTTCAGCAGGTCGAGGATCTGTTGTTTATCTGTAATGGGTGTATGTGCATCAGAGAATTGCATGTCATATCAAATGTCTTCCCTAAAGGTAAAAGTGCGCGTACCATAAGTCATATTCAGCAAGGGAAAACTGCCTTCCAATCCCGTTTCTGTTTTGCGCAGATGTACCTCATTAAAATGAACCAACAACAGATCGTGGTTCACTTTTAATATGTAATTATTATCCTGTACATCTTTTGGAATGATTGTGGCCATATTATCCGGAAAGAAAACACAACTCACCAAAAGTTTCTCGGCCGTTTTTGCGGTAAAGCGAAAAAATCCTTCCCGGTCAGCACCCTGTTCTTCACTTTCTGTTCCATTCACCACGAACATGCGCGTATTATCGTAGAACATGCGATCGAAATTCTCCACCTTCACCACCACACCGCTACCGGGATATTTCTTTTCGCTTTCTATGGTGAATCCGGTTTTATCTGCATAGCCTGTATGCAATACAATATCATCACCTTGTGCTTCCCAGGTACCGTAGCCATTCCGGTCGGCAGCGCCATAACTGTAGAAGAAATCAAAGGTGTTGTCGTCGTTCAAACGGATACCGCATGCGGTTTCCATGATACCGGTCAGAGAGTAACTTGGCATGATACAAATGTATGCCCGGGAAAATTAATAATTGATCACCTGCTCTTCAATACCTTCGGGTATTTCGCGGTCTTCGTATTGCTGGTTGCGCAGTTGCGGAACGAAACCCGCTTCGCGTATCGCCTCCTGTATGGTGCGCGATGTAAATCTGTGCGGTGCTCCTGCGGCGCTCACCACATTTTCTTCTATCATGATGCTGCCGAAGTCGTTCGCTCCCGCATGCAGACAAATTTGCGCCACCTGTTTGCCTACCGTGAGCCAGCTCGCCTGTATATTCTCAATGTTCGGCAGAAATATTCTGCTCATCGCGATCATGCGCACATATTCATCGGGTGTCGTATCGTTTTTCGCCCGGCGTATCTTCCGCAAAGTGGTGTCCACATCCTGAAAGGTCCAGGGTATGAATGCAATGAATCCTTTTGCACCTTCGGGTTTCTCACTTTGCACCTGGCGCAATTTCTCCAGGTGTAAAAATCTTTCCTCGATGGTTTCGATATGTCCGAACATCATCGTCGCCGAAGTGGTCAAGCCGAGTTTATGTGCAGCGCGCATCACATCCAACCACTCCCCGCTCAAACATTTTCCTGTGGAGATGATCTTGCGCACGCGGTCCACTAAAATTTCTGCACCGGCACCAGGCAGACTATCCAGTCCGGCTTCCATCAAAGTACTGAGCACATATTCGTACGAATAATTTCCCAGCGTTGCAATGTGGTGTATCTCCGGCGGACCTAAAGAATGCAATTTGATCTGCGGGAACATCTCCTTTATATCGCGAAAGGTCTGCACATAAAAATCCAAACCCAGCTCTGGATGATGACCGCCCTGCAGCAACAACTGCTCGCCTCCATAGCGGATGGTCTCCTCAATTTTTATGCGATACGTTTCTTTATCGGTGATATACCCTTCCGGATGTCCGGGCACGCGATAAAAATTGCAGAACTTGCAATTGGCAACACAAATATTCGTGGTGTTGAGGTTGCGGTCGATGATCCAGGTGACCTTATTGCCCGGTTTTTTCCGCTGGCGCAAGGTGTTAGCCACCTCCATGAGCGCAGAAGTGGGTGCATGTTCGAACAGGAAAACCCCTTCTTCCACAGTGAGGAATTCTTCCCGCAAAGCCTTCTGTAAGATCTCTGATTCCCGCATCGATTATTAGAACGCAACCGGTGGGCTTTCGTTCAAAAAGCAGGAGCGGCTGCGGTGAAAAAATGGTGGGCCTGCTTGGGCTCGAACCAAGCACCCCCTGATTATGAGTCAGGTGCTCTAACCAACTGAGCTACAGGCCCCAAAGGACTGCAAAGATAGCATATTTGCTCTTTCGTGGAACAGGTTCGAACAAAAACACGTTCTTTGCAACATATGATCCAATACAAAAAACACCAACTGGAAAACGGGCTCACGCTGATCGTGAATGAGGACATGACGACCCAGCTCGTTGCAGTGGATGTACTATATAAAGTGGGCGCGCGCGATGAGCATATCAGCAAGACGGGCTTTGCACATTTATTTGAGCATCTGATGTTCGGCGGCTCGGTGCATATCCCCGATTTCGACACGGAATTGCAAAAAGCAGGTGGCACCAATAACGCATATACATCGAACGACCTCACGAATTATTACGACATCCTTCCGGCAGAAAATATTGAAACAGCACTGTGGCTCGAGAGCGACCGCATGTTGCAACTCGATTTTTCGGAGCGCTCATTGAATGTGCAACGCAATGTGGTATGTGAGGAATTCAAAGAGCATTATATCAACCGTCCGTATGGAGATGTCTGGCATAAAATGCGCAAGCTGGTGTACACCACGCATCCCTATCAATGGCCAACGATAGGTTTGGAATTGCAACATGTACAAGATGCAACACTCAACGACGTGCAGAAATTCTTCTACACCTATTATCGTCCGAACAATGCCATCCTCGCCATCAGCGGCGGCATCACGTTCGACAAAGCGGTGGAGCTCAGCAATAAATGGTTCGGCGATATTCCGAAAGGAGATATCCCGATAAAAAATTTCCCTGTCGAGCCCGAACAAACGGAAAAAAGATTTTTGAAAGTAGATGCCGATGTGCCGGTGAATGTGATCTACAAGGCATGGCTCATGCCCGAGCGCACCGATCCGAAATATTATGCGATGAACTTGCTCAGCGATGTGCTGGGAATGGGTGAAACATCGCGTTTATTTCAATCGCTGAAGATGGATAAAAAATTATTTACCGATATCGGCGCCTATATCACCGGCAGTATCGATAAAGGCATGTTCATCATCAGCGGTAAACTGGCAGAAGGCGTATCGTACGAAGATGGTGAGCAAGGGATAGATGCAGAAGTGCAAAAAATTTGCAGCGCCTTGGTAGAGGACACTGAATTGCAGCGCGTAAAAAATATCGTGGAGATGGACATGGTCTCCAACCTCACCGGCGTGATGAATAAGGCAGAATCACTTGCCTTGTCGGAGATGTTGGAAGATGCTGCATTGGTGAACACCGAAGTGGAACGATTTCGCGCCGTTACCACGGAAGATATGCTTTCGATAGCACAACATATTCTGCGCGAAGAAAAAAGTAACACCATGTATTACGGAAAATAGGTAGGGTAGATGATGAGAGAAACAGCCCCGGCATTGCAGCAGGTGACAACGATCGACCTGCGCAATTACACGGAAACACAATTAGCGAATGGCGTGCCTGTATATTATACCACGGCACAGGAAGAAGATCTGATACGCATCGAATGGCGTTTTCATGCAGGCAGATGGTTTGAACCAAAGAAATTGATCGCCCGCGCGACCAGTGCGCTTATGCGCAAAGGGACGAGCACACACAGCGCGAAAGAGCTTGCCGATATGGTGGAATTTTTCGGCACACAGATTCAATCTTCATTTGGTCAGGACGACACATCTGTGCATATCACTTGTCTGGGAAAATATCTGTCGCGGATATTGCCGGTGGTGGAAGAGATATTGACAGATGCGATCTATCCGGAAGAAGAATTGCATTTATTTGTGCAGCGGCAACAACAGCGTTTGCGCGTTTCTGCGCAGAACACCGACTTCCATGCGAACCGCGCATTTCAAAAAGCATTGTATGGTGTGGAGCATCCGTATGGATATGCGATGGAAGAACCCGATCTGTTCGCCATCAGCCGACAGGAGTTGCAGGATTTTCACCGCACGCATTATCTGCCCGGAACGGCCACCATTTTTATCGCGGGCAATGTGCAGAACGACACCCTGGCATTATTGGAAAAACATTTCGGCAAGCAGAAAAGAACAAGCATTGTTTCTCCCTTTGAACAGATCGTGGCGAAGCCTGCAACAGATAAAAAAATATTCATCGACAAAGCCGACAGTGTGCAATCATCCGTGCGCATCGGCGGCCCTATCATTCCGAAGACACATCCTGATTTTCCGGGATTGAATGTGTTGATCACTGCCTTTGGCGGATATTTCGGTTCGCGCTTGATGAGCAATATCCGGGAAGAGAAAGGATATACCTATGGTATTTACAGCACGGTGTCGCATCACACACATGCCAGTTATTTCAGTATAGAAACAGAGGTGGGCAATGAAGTATGTGATGCAGCAATTGCGGAGATATATCATGAGATGCGCCGCATGCGCGAAGAAAAAATGCCCGAAGCAGAATTGGCAAAAGTGAAAAGTTATATGATGGGCAGCATGTTGCGCGCAACCGATGGTCCCTTCAACCGCATCAATGTGATCCGCAATATGATACAAAGCGGATTGACACCTGCGTATTATGATGATATTGTTTCGGCTATTTTAAATGCAACTCCCGAACACATGCAATTGCTTGCACAGAAATATTTAAACGAGAAGGATATGTATGAGGTAGTTTGCGGAAAGAAGGTAGGGTAAAAATTTTTTAATTGAGCAGAATTGTGCAAAATTGAGCAGAATTGTTAGAGAGCACAAGCTGAATTAGAAAAACCGTTTTGTTTATTGGTTTTTTCATTTTTTATTTCTAAATTAATCCACTAATAGATTATTCTGATCATTAAATGCGTGGAAAAAATTACTACGGAGCGAAGCGCGCCTCCTGAGATCGACCTGGAATATCCGTGAAGGTCGCAACAGGAGACCAAACTTTCGGAGCAACAGGGCTGAAAGCAGCCATCAGCGATCAAATTATTTTTATTAAACCATTTTATATCAAAGCTTTCCTGCTACAGAAAATCATTCTGGCCTTTTTCAGCCCCACCGGCGACCGAACTGGATATTCCGGGAGAGCTCAGGCAGTCCGCCAGCTGGCGGATTTTTTTGGTTCTTTTTGATCAAGCAAAAAGAACAAACAAAATAAATTACGAGAACTTCAATTTCATCGTCCTTATTCATTTGCATTTGGAGCAATTCCTCAATGCAATTTTTTATCCCCAACTTTGCGTTATTATTAGTTCTCAAGTTGCCTGAATGTCAAATAGTCCGACATATTATCAGCGAGCGGACCTAAGTGGAAATCTGCGAAATATGCTTGCAAAGTCAGGTACATGTATGCTTGTGTTGTTCCTGAGCAGTTTGACAGCACTCCGCGCACAGTCCACCATCCCCGCCGACATGCTCTGCGCGCAAACCCAGATCAACGGCGACGTCATCATCACCTGGGGCCCCTCCACCGAAGCCTGCGGCCCTTTTCTCGGCTATGAGGTATACGCCAGCAACAATCTCGCGGGCCCATACGCCTTGCTGACCACCATCCCCGCCATCGGCACCACCACCTACATCCATGTGGGCGCCAACGGCACAGTCACCACCTGGTATTATTATATCGTGGCAACCTATAACTGTCCGGGTTTCACCATGACCTCCAGCGACACCCTCGACAACCTTGATCCCGTTGCCCCAAATATTGATTACGTGACAGTGACCGCGAGTCAGTCGGTGTTATTCTGGGATCCGTCCCCCTCACCAGAGACCAACTCATATATTGTGTACCGCGACATGGGCGGCTTTGTGCCTATCGATACCGTGTACGGTCGCTTTACTACCACCTATACCGATGTCACCGGAAATCCCGACCTGCAGTCCGAGACCTATACCCTGGCCGCCCGCGACAGCTGTGATTATGTTGGTCCGTTCAATACCTTGCCCCATCATACTATTTATCTTACCGTGCAGCAGATCAACTGCAGCGACTCGCTGGAACTGAGTTGGAACTCGTATATCAACTGGCCGGTGGGTGTGAATTATTACGAAGTGTGGGCAGTGATCAATGGCGATCCGCCGGTGAAGCTGGCAACAGTCCCGCCTACAGATACACTGATCCATCTCGGCGGCATACAGGATGGCGATGATGTGTGCATCACGGTGCATGCCATTCGGCCGGGTGGCACGGCCGAGTCCGTTTCCAATGCCTGGTGTGCCGTGCTGGATGTGATCACCCCGCAGGATTTCAATGTGATCCGCAATGCCTCGGTTACGGGTGCCACTTCGGTGCAGATCGACTGGTATCCCGATACCAATGCCGACATTCAGACCTGGTCGGTATTGCGCAGTGAGAACGGCGGGGCATATAGCAACTTAATAACCACGGCGGCGGGCATATTGCCGCCCATCCAAACCTATACCGACAACTCGGGCAGCCCGGGCAGCAAGAGCTATTACTACAAGATCCTGAACACCGACAGTTGCGGGCAGCAGCTGGAGAGCGGCGTGGTGCACACCGTGCATGTGAGCGGGCACGACAATGCCAATTTCACCAACACCCTCGACTGGAATGCCTTTGAAATTACCAATGGCTCGGTGCAGCAGTATAATATATATCGCGATGTGGGGACGGGATTAGCTTTCCTGGCAACGGTAGATGCGGCCACTTTGACCTTCACCGATGATGTGCAGACCTTCATCGATGTGGTGGATCATTTTTGTTACCAGATAGAGGCCCAATTCGATCTGAACGCCCCCGAGAACGGCGTGAACGAGCAGCTCAGCAGCTTCAGCAACATCACCTGTGCCGACCAGGGTCCGCGCATTTACGTGCCCAATGCGATAGTGCCCGGCGGGGTGAACAACATCTTCTTGCCCGTTATCATTTTCGGCCGAGACGACGGCTATTCCATGGACATCTTCAACCGCTACGGCGAGCCCATCTTCTCCACCACCGACAAAACCACCGGCTGGGACGGGACGTATGAGGGGAAGGTTGTGGAGATGGGGACGTATGCTTACGTGATTCATTTTGTGGCGACGAATGGACAGGAGATCGTTAAGAAGGGGAATGTTACGGTGATTCGATAAGTACTCTTTTATTGGAGAAGGAGCAGGGGCAGGAGCAGGGGCAGTCTGCTTCGTTAAGGAGATTTTTCAAAATTGTTAGATTGTTTTTCCAATTTTATTTACTTACCTTTGGCGTTAGTAACGATATGCGTTATTATGATTAAAAGCTTTTTAGACAAGCGCACAATGCTTGTCTTTGAGGGCGAATTGGTAAAATCGCTCCCAGCTGCCATCCAAAAAATAGCAAGGAGAAAGCTAAGAATGGCCAATAGTGCAACAAGTTTATCAGACTTGAAGATTCCACCGGCAAATGAGCTTAAAAAACTAAAAGGGGAATTCAGGCACTTTTACAGTATTCGTATAAATGATAAGTGGCGCTTAGTTTTTAGATGGCACAAAGGAGAAGTCTATGAAATAGGTATTGTTGATTATCATTAGTATGAAACATCTTCCAAACATTCACCCGGGCGAGATATTGTCAGAAGAATTTCTCATTCCCATGCAGATCTCCGCCTACCGGTTATCCAAGGAAACCGGTATTCCGCAAACGCGTATCTCCGAAATCATCAAGGGCCGGCGCCGCGTAACTGCAGATACCGCATTGCGTTTCTCCCGCTTCTTCGGCACGACAGCCCGTTTCTGGCTCAACCTCCAAAACGATTTCGACCTGGAAGAAGAGCTGCTGGAGAAGGGCCCGGAGCTGGATAAGATCACGCGGATCCCGTTGTAATTACAGGCAGATATGGCCTTCTGACCCGCTCCACCACCCCAACATTTGGTAAATGGAACCCTTCCTTAAAGATCTATCTAACCCGACAACCTGACAACAGGGCAACCATGCAGCAGAGACTTCGTTTCACTACGACACGCCGCATGGCAGGCCTGCCAACTCCATTCCCCAAAAACAGTGAATCTTTCAATCCTGTAACAAAATCTGCTGAAATGTTTGGGAGAGTGGGGTGTAAGCGGGTATATTCGGGTTGAAGATCCGGTTGCAAAAATTAATGTAAGTAATAGAAACGTAATGGTGCTTTAACATTTGATGCCCAATTGTGCCATTTTTGGGTGGAATTGGGAATAAAAGTAGCTGCTATAAATAAGTTGTGCGTCATCCAAATGAGACTTCAAAATTTCAAACGAACAATTCATTAGACTAAATATATTAGCTATTATTGCATTTAAATGCCCCAACTCACTGATATATTGTTTTGGACAAAAGAATTAGGTCACTTACCGGTTCACCTTTCCCCAACCGTTAATAATAAATACATAATGTTGAATGGTGTTAGTGGAAATTTTTGTCTTCATTTTGCGGAGCAAGCAGAGCAGAGCAATACCTATTTTTCTCAATCATGGTCATGCAATACAAAAAATTTCCTGCTAGTTAATGAAAAAATGGTTCGGTTATTTAACTGGCATAAGGATTTAAAAGAAGAAAATATCCCTATATCCGCAGTTTGTAATAATATTGATAAGTTCTATCAATATTTAGTATCGAAGAGTTACAAGTCAGAGAAGGACATAGTGCCTTTTGTAATTGATATTTTTCGGCAATTTAGAACTTATACTGCAGAAGCATCTAATCCAGTTGAAGCACTTAATTTATTATTTGTATTACTAGTCAGCATTGAAGACGAAAATATTGAAAATTTGGAGAGGGAAAAATGGGGTATTGGTGAATTTCAGATTCCTAGAGGATTTAACGCCTATGTAGATAGATTTAAGCAAGGTGTTAATAATATAGTTCCAAACTTAAACCTGATATTGCGCCATAGTGCAGGTGCTTTGTTTCAAGAAGCTCAAAAGGAGGTATTATTTTTTGACTCGCAAATCGACTTATTTGGTACCTACTCAGGTAAGATGCTCACAAAGGAATTATTGTATTCAAGCATCCATTATACACCATCTTACTTGGCTCGGTCTGTTGTTGAAAATGCATTAAGGCTTATTAATTTAGCTGCATTACCTGAAATTAAAATATTTGATCCAGCCTGCGGTTCGGCTGAATTTCTAATCGAAGTATTGAAGCAGTTAAGAGAAAAAAATTATCCAGGCATTGTAAAGATTATTGGATTTGATTCTTCTGACACTGCAGTTAACACCTCAAAATTTCTTCTTTCATATGAAAAGCGAACTGTATGGCAAGAAAAACTTTTCTTTGCAATTGAAAAGGTGGACGATTCGTTAACCAGAAAATGGGATAACGACTGTAACCTGATTTTAATGAATCCTCCTTTCGTTTCTTGGGAGCAATTGGATGAGAAAAGTGAAAAGGATGCTGTAAGAGAAGCTTTGGGAGATAAATTTAAAGGACGTCCAAATCAATCAAGTGCTTTTTTCTATAAAGCAATTTTACACCTTGCTGATAATGGAGTTTTAGGGAGTGTTATTCCTACATCTGTTTTTAGTGCCGACTATTATCAAAAACTAAGGCACGAGGTAGAATCAATATTTTCTTTTGAATTGATAGGTAAACTTGGAAACTTCGTTTTTGAAGATGCATTAACAGATATAAGCATTATTGTTGGAAGAAAACCCCAAAAAGCGTCCTTGCCTACTTTATTGTGGACACGAAACGAAAAAGGAATAATACATGATGCACTTTTGGAACTGCGGAAAATGCAATACTCAGGTGGGACATCAAAAGATGGAATTGATTTTAGCATATTTAAACCCTCTCAATTTCCAATAATACAAGACACATGGAAGCCGGTGTCGCTGAAAGAACATACTCTAATTCGTAGTCTGAAAATGCATATTGCTGCAGGCAAGCTTTCCACGGTAAGTGAAATTTTTAAGGTACAGCAAGGTATCAGAACAGGCAACAATGATGTTTTTAAGATTTCAATGAAAGTATTTTTAAGTCTACCTGATGAAGAAAAAAAATATTTCAGACCAGTTACAGACAACGAATCAATCTCAAATGGAAAGCTAGAAACCATAAATTATGTCTGGTATCCATATAATGAAGATGGAATAATGATAAATAATGAAAAAGAGTTTAAGCAGAATGCTCCGACATTTTTTAAAAAACTCCATCCGTTTAAAGATGAATTATCTATTAGAGCAAGAAAAGACGTTGAAAACTGGTGGCAATTAAGTGAACATAGAGCTTGGCAAAGGTCGTCAGAGCTAAAATTAATTTCAACAGAGTTTGGTAATTCTTCTTCGTTTGCAATAGATTTAAAAGGTAATAGTGTAGTGGAAAGGGGATACGCCTGGCAGCCAAAGAAAAAGTTCACAAGTAAGGATTATTTTTTTTACTTGGCTTTATTTTCAAGTCCATTCTTCGATAAGTTATTATCTATTTATTCTAAAGAATTGGCTGGGGGCAAATGGTATGATTTAGGAAAGAAAAGCACCAAATATATTCCTATACCAAATGTGCATGATGAAGAAATAAGGAAGGGAGAGCATTATGGAAAAATGGTCGGACTTGGGAAAAGATTATCTGAAGGGGATGATTATGTAAAAGCTGTTATCAATGAGGTTGTCTCAGCCTATTATCCCACTCAAATGTTATAATGCTAAGTCCAGAAAATGTCATAAGTGCAATAAATAAAGCAACACAACCATTTATCTTGGATGGAGGCACCTCCTTCTCTTTGGTCAAACATACAAGTCGGACTCTAAGATTAAGAATGGGTGATAATACTTCTACCGCATACAATAATTACGGAAATGATGGAGAGAGTGTAAATGTGATAAAGTGGTTTGCAAATTTTTGGCTATTTGTTGAAATTCAATTTCTAAATCCCAAAGGAACTCTCATTTCACTATCAGTATTTGAAGGCGAGGAAACAGATATAATCAAAACGCAGTTATTCAGGGCAGAATGGGATGACTATGAAGATGGGAAAAAGTCCCACCCCCAGCCGCACTGGCATTTTCTAACTAATAAACTTGTTGAACACAATGCTAAAGAGTTCGCTGATTTATTAGCAGAAGAAACAGAAACATTTGCTGCCTTTTTAGATGAGGAAATTGGCAAAGTAATTGACCTAAGTAAATTTCATTTTGCGATGAATGGCGATTGGATAAAAAGCAAAATGCATGTGCATCCAATTGATGATGAAAATGTATTGGCCAGTTGGTTCGGAGGTCTTTTGGGCTACCTGAAAAATGAGCTAGAATTCATGAGTAATAAAAAATCTTAGTTCAAGAATCTAGCTAAGCACGTGCGCACAACAGGGGGTTTGCTGTTATGCTGGAGGACGGATAAACAATTAGCAGTTGTGCATTATTCAACAGCAGTTACGACAAGAACGAATCCTTTCAAAATTCCATTTACATTTAAGTTTAGTAATGCTAATCGGGGTTTCTTTAACGGGCTGGACGTACTATGAATCCCAGCACAGCAGAGAGCATCAACCGTTAACAGCAATAATAGAAACGACACAGTGGATATTCCGCACAAACAGACCCCACTTCTGCGCGGCAAACTGACCCCACCAAAACAGGTGGGCAGGCCCTCACTTTTGACTGTTGTTTTTTGATGATCAATTGCTGTTTTTAGCATTCGATGGCTAAGTTAATTTATTTGGGTTTATTTACATGTTTATTCTTCATTCTGAAGGTCTCTTTTTTTACGTAATGATTCACCTTTCATATTGATGCGGTGCGCATCATGAACAATACGGTCCAGGATGGCATCTGCAATGGTTTGCTCACCTATTATGTCGTGCCATTGGTTGACCGGGACCTGTGAGGTGACGATGACGGATGATTTACCATGTCGGTCTTCGATGATCTCCATTAATGCAGATCGGCTTTGTGCATCTAATGGTTGTATGCCGAAGTCATCGATGAGTAATAGATGTTGTTTCTCTATTTTACTCAGTTCTTTCAGATAGGACCCGTCGGCTTTTGCGATCTTTAAACGGGCAAAAAGTTTTGTGCTGTGCTGATACAATACTTTGTAGCCCAGTGAACAAGCTTGATAACCTATGGCCGAAGCCAAAAAGCTTTTACCGATGCCGGTGCTGCCTGTGATGATGATGTTCTCGATACGCTTAATAAAGCTGCAATCGGCCAGGCGCAGTATTTGATTTTTATCCACCCGGTTATCATCAAAGCTGATTTGCTCTATGCTTGCTTTATAGCGGAAGCGGGCTTCTTTCACTGTCCGTTCCAGTTTTCGGTTATAGCGTTCATCCCATTCCGAGTCCACCAGATGTGTGATCATTTCATCGGGTGTAAAGCTTTCATTCTTGCCCGACTCCATCGTGTGGGTAAAGGCGCGCACCATTCCCAGCAGGCGCATCTGTTTCATTTTTGTTACTGTTTCTGTCATTGTATTTGATTTTATTTGATAAAAAAAATGAGGTTGATTTTTTATTGATAGTAATTACTACCTCGGATGTTTTCATGCCTGGGCATCTGTTCGGCAGACTTTTCATCGTCGTAGGCATCCATGTTCTTTTTCAGTATATCTTCTATCAACCGGTAGTTGTATTAACCGATCTCAAGGCCGCGTTTGCAGGCATTAATTAACCGCTGATGGCCCACCCGTTTTGCAAAAGATAAAATGCCCTGACAGGATTTATATGCCTGCTCGGGATGTTGTTTTTTTGCCAGCACATTACTGATGTATAGTTCCACGGCAGGATCAATGGCACGGGCTTTTTCTAAAAAGAACCCCGGACTCCATTCGCTTACATATTGATGTGTAGCCGGCATGTGCGCAGGCTCAGTGGTATAGTTATGTGGGGAGCGCACACGCTGATGAGTGGCTACCGGTTCATAATTCAAATACAGTTCAACCACACTGCGTGTGTATTGCATCGATAGCTTTTTGCCGATCAGTTCGTATGGCACGCTGTAGTAGTGATGATCTTCTGTGAGCAACACATGATAGTTTTTCATCACCGTTACCTGCTTTATTTTCCTGATCTCATATATGGTATCCGGCAGCGGATGCAAGGCACTTTGTTCCATAGCCACTAGATCACTGCGTGAGCAGTTTTTATCGGTGAGCAGCTGCGCATTGAGTATGGCCAGTTGTATGCGGATGGCCTGATTTAATTGTGCCAGCGGGAGCGGTTCCCCTTCCGGCAGGAACGTGTAAATATTTTGATACACGATCTTTACCATGTTTTCTACATGGGCCTTGTCCTGTGGCTTTCTTGCCCTTGCAGGTAGTATCGTACATCCATAATGCGCAGCAAAGGATCTAAAATTTTCATTTAAGACCGGTTCATATTTATGGGCTTTAAACACCGCCGATTTAAGGTTATCCGGCACTAAAGCCAGTGGAACACCTCCACAGTACTGCATGGCATGTTCGCAGCCCGCGATAAATTCAGGGACGGTTTGATCTTGCATCGCTTCCACATACGCATACTGGCTCCAACCCAGTATGGCAATAAATACCTGAGCTTCTTTCACTTCACCGGTATCCGTGTCGACATACGGCAGCGTGCCTCCGGCAAAATCCACATAGAGTTTATCGCCGGCAATATGTTCAATATGCATCGAGGGGTTTACCCGCTTGCACCACATCCTGTAATACTTATAAAAGGCTGTTTCTTTATACGTATCAGGATATGCTGCAGCAAACTGCCTGTATTGACGCGCAATGGTCATCCCGCGCTTGCGGAGCTGCTTTTGCATCTCGGGAAAGAAGGCGTGCAGTTGTTTTAATTTATCGTCTATTATCGCTTCCTGAGGCGGATGAAAGCGTTTATTTAACTCTGTGTCCGACAGCTTTGAAAGCTCCTCGATCGTGGTTTTCATCGCGTGAAAAGCTGTGATATAGTGCCTGACGGTGTTCTTCGACATCCCCAGCCGCTCGCCGATCTTCTTCTTTCCCATTTTTTGGGAATACAGCTTTAATACTTGTCTTACCTTGCTCATACTGATTGGTTTATTAGCCATGATTTTATTACGTTTACAGAAGCGGATATTACGATTCTGCAAACTCAAAATCAGTATGCTAAAACAGTATGATCAAATCAAAAATACAGGGGTCAGTTTGCCGCGCAGAAGTGGGGTCAATTACATGCGCAGAGGTGGGGTCAGTTTCACGCGGTCAAATGGGGTCTGTTTTGACGGAATTTCCAACACAGTAAGACAACAAGAATATGGTAAACTTCTTACGCCATCAAATTGGATGGCACCACTCCCCATAAGGATAATCGCGGTTATGAAGTCCCACTAAAGGAAGCAAAAGAATAGTGAAAATTAGGAGTAAATATTTCTGATGAAAGAATCATAGAAAATAGACAAGTTGATTTTTCAAACGTTGCATTAGACCATGTCTATCTATTCCTAGATTAAAGAGAGTAGTTAAGCAATAAACGATCAGAGACAATTTCAGACTCTAAAGTTTGACCTTCCATTTGGAATCTTCTTAACATAGAGCGACCGACAGAGACAAACATTTCTTCTTCAAATAGACCACTAGGAATTGGTAAATCACATAAATAATTACCTGACTTTTTGTTTCCGTCAATGCTAAGAGCGACACGAACACCTTTTGATTTGGCAAAATCTATCGACTCCAAAAGTTCTTCAAGTTTGAATGCTTGCGCTCCGTACAAAATGCTCTGACTATGACTGTATGGGGGGTCACAATAAATTAAATCTCCTGTTTGGGCCATTTCAAAAATCTCCTTGTAATCAACATTCATGAAAATTACGTTTCTCATTCTTATAGACCACTCTTTGACTCTTTTCCGAAATGTTTCAACGGGAATTGGTGTGTGAGCACCACAAGGAGTACTCATATATCCGTCTGCTTTCCTAAACCTAATAATTCCACCATAGCATGAGCGGGTCAAATACAGAAAGTCTGCTCCATTATGTTGAGCGTTAAAAGAAGCCAAAACACTATTATAAACCTTTTTTACATCCTCGGTAGCAAGCCTATTACGTCTTTCTGCATACCATTCTATTAATTCATTTGGGTCGTCTTTTAGCTTTTGCCATATTTCGACTAAAGGAGCGAATATATCAGAACCTACTCCTACCGTTGGAGCAATAGTTGCCATGACCGCCCCACTTCCCAAAAAAGGTTCATAGAAAGTTCCAAAGTCAGCAGGAAAACACTTAGTTATTTCACCAGCGAATTTTTGCTTATTGCCAACCCATTTTAACAATTGAGATTTGGGTGGTGTGTATGTAGCGAACTTTGAATCAAGAGACAGTTGCATAGACTTTAAATTTTGTCAAAACTAAGGATAATTGTGCTAATATCCTAAAATGGGATATCCTGAAGCCGGATATAATTTAGTAGCGTGAAAAAAACCATTCATAGCAAAGAATACCTAGTTCTACTTGAAACCCTATACAGTTTAAGGGTTGGCAACAATTTACTTCAATCTCAACTAGCAGAGAAACTAGATGTGCCGCAGTCGTTTATCAGCAAAATAGAAAGTGGTGAAAGACGAATTGATGTTGTTGAATTAAAGGAAATTGTCGAAGCTATGAATACCAGTTTACCTGACTTCATTAAGGAATATATAAAAAGATTAGATGCTACCAAATGACAAATATAAAAACCTTGACTTAGAGTTTTGGGCAAATATCAAGTTGCTTAACCAGAGATTGGGTTACGCAGAAAGAAAAACAAAAAAGAATCCCAGTCCAGGCTTTGTAGTTCCTACTGTTAAGCAAATTCTTCGGGTTTTCAAAGACGAAGGTTTAAATCCTGAAAGACTCGTAAAGGAAAATAAGCAGACTGAGTTAGGCCTACTTCTCCAAGAGTATATGCAATACAGAGGTAATGTTTTGTCTAACGATATTGAACCAAATCTTATGAATAAGGATCAAGCAAAAACCTTATTTGAGACTAGTAGAACAGAATTAAACCCAACGTGTCCGCTACCAATGAATAAACAAAAGGGTGAAAAACGAGATCATGCTTTTTTGACAGGCTTAGTGAACATGTTAGTTGAAGCAAACAAAGGAAAATTTGATTGTGACTATGACCCAAGAGAATTAACTGCGTTGACAATTGACAAATTCCCTGTAAGAACTCTATCGAGACGAGTTGACGGAGCATTCCCAAATATTGTTGATCCCAAAGCTATTTGGGAAATTAAAGAATACTACTATACAACAACATTCGGAAGTCGGGTTGCAGACGGAGTTTATGAAACTCAATTAGACGGATGGGAACTATGGGAAGCAAAGACCAATCTTGGAAGAGAAATCAAACATTATTTGATAGTTGACGACTATTACACTTGGTGGACGTGTGGTCGCTCTTATCTCTGTCGTTTGATAGATTCAATGCACATGGGACTAGTGACGGAAGTGATTTTTGGGAAAGAAGTAACAAACAGGATTCCTGCTTTAGTTAAAGAATGGACCGAGTATGAAAATGGTCAATCTGAATTACAATTAGCTGCTGAACCATAAAAAGAAAAAAGACCACACGCCAACAATGAGTATAAAACATAGGGCAGGCATTGGTATCCGCAAGTTTTGGCACGTAGCAAGCGTTGTCTCGGTGGACAAGTTAACAGTTCCCCAATGCCCTGCATTTCATACCCGAGACCGTTATGTGCAATGCTATTTTACAAAAGTGCTAACTTGATACTGACGTACCTTAAATAAACAGACAACAGCAAACTTGACCAGTGGACAGATATATGAATACGACCAGTTCGGGCAGCTTCGGCTTCCTGACTTGCCGACACAGTTTGTCCCGAAAATTCGAGAACTGCCCTAAGCTTCGTGTTTTAATTTTTGCCCCCGCACAAAATATTTTGAAATTCTTTGGCTGTCTACAAATGGCACATTTATAAGGCGTGCAAGACCAAAGCTTGCAAGGGGGCTTCCACTTTTCATTCCTCAAAATGAATTCGTAAACTTTGCATTTTATTTACTTTACAATTTGAATAAACCTATGACCCAAAAACTCTGGATGATCCGCGCCGGTAGTAACGGCGAATTAGAAGAAATCGCCTTGCGGAAGGGCTTGGTTGCCATAAGATGGAACCGGCTTCCTGATTTGAATCTATTTAAAACGCGAGAGGCACTCGCTGAGGAATATCAAAAACACTACAAAGAAGGAACACCGGTATCTGAAGGTCTAAAAGTCGGTCAGATATTTCGTTTTGCACAAAGGGTGCATGTAGGTGATATTGTTGTTCTGCCTTCTAAATTCGCCCCTGAGATACATGTCGGGGAAGTAACCGGGCCTTATCAATATAAACAGGTAGAGGAAGGTGTTTTGCATTGGATACCCGTCAATTGGCTGAAAACGATACCCCGTTCTCAATTTGATGAGGACCTGTTGTATTCTTTCGGGTCTCTGTTAACATTGAGTAATATTAAGCGAAACAATGCTTTGGAAAGGGTAAAAGCCATGATCTCCGGCGGGAAAGTAAAGCTAAGTATTCCCGAAGAAGATGACAGTGAAATGGGGGATGATACCCTGGAAAATGCGGAACCGGGTGATATCGCTTTTACTCAAATAGAAAGTTATATTCAAAAGAACTTTCATGACTATGCCCTGGAAGACCTCATCCGTGAAATTCTGACCGCACATGGCTACACAACCTCTCAGCCCAGAGAAGTGGGAGGCCTGGAGGAGAAGTCCCGCAAAGGGGAAGATGGGGGCGCTGATATCCTTGCTTCGAATGGCCAGCTTGGCTTTGAAGAGCCAAAGATCTGTATCCAGGTGAAATCCAACAGAGATAAGATCGGTGCCGGCGTTTTAAGAGAATTGCTCGGTGTAATGAACAGCTACAATGCACATTACGGCATACTGGTTTCCTGGAGCGGCTTCTCAGAACCCCTCAAACGCGAAGCAAGAAGTAAATACTTCAACATCCGGCTCTGGAGTTCAAAGGATATCATAGACGAGATATTCAATCATTATGATAAATTTAGCGAGGAAATGAAAAAACGATTGCCGTTGAAGAGGATTTGGGTTTTGGTGGAATAAATAGTAATTTATTGTTTATAGATAATTTGCACATTTTTAATTTATACTATTCAGTAGGTTTAATTTGACGATAATGAAAATTGAATTTCTTGGCAACGAGTTATATTTCAAATATTTAGATCGAGACATTAATAATCCTGACACTATTAGTATGCAATTTACAATTGCATATGCTACCGAAGTATTGTACAGGCTTGAAAATAATATGCGTTTGGTGCAATTGTTTGAAAATGATGAATCATTTGGTATAACAAATGTCCAATGTAATATTGACCTGATGTGGTTATTTAACTTACAGAGAAATTTTGGTGATAAATCAATAAAATTCAAATTTTTTTTGAACTTGAATCCATATGATAAAAATGAATATGAACTACTGCATACTAAGCTTGTATTATTTAAAAGGGCAGATAATGATTATGTAATTTATATCGGATCTCATAATTGGTCTAATAGGGCGTTTGGATTGGGATCACCACGTAATATGGAGGGGTCAATCAGAATTCAAGGAAATGTTAATGAACTGAATGAAAATAACAACCTACTTCAAAACATAATAAATCACTTGAATGATGCATGGAATTTAGTAAGTTGTATACCGGCAATTGAATCTAATGAGAAAATTTATAGAGAATGGAAAAAGCTGGTATGTAAGAAGGAGACAAAAGAGCCAGGAATATCAAATCAAGAAATTTTATTTATGAATCTTGTTCTTGATGGAGAAGGCATTTCTCAAATTACCAGTAATTCCATTTACCTTGCTGAATATGAAAGCAGTGTTGGTGAAGTATTAAATCGTCATCAGAATGTGCTTTTATTTGTTTGGAGTTCTGTCGAGGATTTAGAATTGGGACAAGAACCAAAATTGTTTTTTTCAGAAATTACTACTAAGAATCAAACGCTTGCAAGCGGTAGTCAAAATATCGCTGAAAAACCAATAGATGGTTTTCGATTTTGGACAAATAGATTTCAACAGGTTAAAATAGAAAGATTTAATCTTGCCTTGAATTTTTGGCATGTTAAATACTCACAATATGAGCTGGACAATATAAGTATTGATTCTCAAGATAAAAATCTTCCAATGTTTAGATTTCTGATTGAAAAAATTGAGGAAGTTAGTAGTACAGGTGAGATTCTTTTTTCGCAAAATAAATATGTGCAAGAGGTGCCATTGGACGGTATTGAGGTGGGGAGATCTGCCAGAAGTGCCGATGAAATATTATTAGAATATAAAACTGTTTTTGGTATTGCAAAACCTCAAGTAAATGTTGTGACAGAACATCTGAATAAGGCTAGTGGTTTAAAACTATATGCTTCTCCTTTTAATAGTTTTTTCGTGGAAAACAATGTAATCGATAATCCAGATAATTATTATTTTGAATCGAGTTTAGGAAAAGAGAAAATAGCCAAAAATATTTATACTGATAATAAAATGAGAAGTCTAAAAAGATTTGGTGTTGTTCACTTTCCTAGTGGGAGACTTAAATTAAAATCATCCTAAATGTTTTATCGTCATGATTTTAAAATTATGATAATTCGAGTTAAATATTCACCTTCTCCTCCCTACCTTTACCCCATGCTCACCCGCACATTCGGAATCTAATTACACCCGTCATCCCTCCCCTGCTAATACGGCATGGGGCACTCGGGAAAGAGAGATTTGTCTTTGTGGTTCTGCTGAAAAAGATGGGGCAGACCTGGTGGCAGATAGTTTTATGAAACGGATTCAGGTAGTTTTATCAAAAGTGAATTTATTGTTCATTACTTAAAATGCTATCAAGAGCATTTTAGTCGTTTGAAGATGATAAGAAATCTCTGATTTCTTAAAAAGATTATTTCTTGCAAATTAATTCAGAATAAAATCCATTATTTGATTTTATGGAAATAAGGTAAAATCCACTCAGTAGTCCTTTTAGATCTAGTGTTGCAATATTATCTGAATCAAGAATTATCAATATGTTTTGCGTTAAATCTCTTCCGGTAATATCATAAATTTTGATTTGACTTTTAATTAGGGACAATTCCTGCGTAGATATTGTTAGGACATTACTTGTTGGGTTTGGGTAAATCTGTAATTTATTTTGTTTATCAACTGTAAGAACGGATGTAATTTCTTCGCAAATCCCATCGATATCCATTGGAATTACGTAATAACTATTGATATCCAATTCAGGACCTACCTGCCCGTCTTCGTTCAAACCCCACGCCCATATATTACCATCATTTAAGATCGCAATACTGTGATAGGAACCACAATCTATAGCTATTACATTTGAAATGCCAATTGCGTTAACGGGCGAATATCTGCTAATTTCAGTTCCATCCCCTAATTCACCTCTTGAATTGTAGCCTAACCCCCAAACGGTTCCATCGTTTTTTAAGAAAATGGAATGATATTCCCCGGCTGAGATACTAGTAATATTATTCAGTCCCATTATTTGTATCGGCAGGTGCGTTTCTATAATTGTGGAGTCACCTATCTGGCCGTAAAAATTTGAACCCCATCCCCAAACGGTTCCATCAGCATTTAAGGCGAGCGAATGCTCCCCACCAGCTGCAACTTGTATAATATTATTTAATCCCGACACTTGAACAATTGTATAGCGTTGTTCAGTACTGCCATCGCCAAGTTCTCCATTTGTGTTTGCTCCGCATGCCCAAACTGTCCCATCACTTTTTAAAATAAGTGTATGATTTTCTCCAGCCGAAATGGCTATTGAACCTTCACTATTTAGCATTTTAACAGGATGGAACCTGTCTAAAAATTCCCCATCACCCAGTCTTCCACCATCATATCCCCAGCCCCAAACAGTGCTGTCTTTTTTTAAAACAATAGAATAATTTGCTCCAGCTGATATGGCTGTGCAGCTGTCAATATCAACCAGCCTTGGGAAATATGCATCAAGAAGAGTTGAGTCACCTAATTGCCCGGATAAATTATTTCCCCAAGCCCAAACTTTATTTTCTGAAGTCAAGCAAAGTCCGTGAGATTCTCCTGTTCCTGCAGAAACTGCAATGATATTTGTTAAGCCAAATATCTCTCCCGACATAGTGGTATCACCAAATCCTCCACCAATTCCTAATATTCCACTCCCCCAATTCCAAGCTGTATTATCATCGCATATTACTACAGATTGACTACTACCCCCTGAAATGACTTGTGATTTTGAAGTGAGGTGAGTGAAAACAACTGTTATCATTAAGCAGATGGCTTTGAGGAAATTTTTTGTATACCAAATTGTAGTTATCATAGTTTATAATAATATCCCTCTAAATTTATATAATTTCCATTTGATTTAATAAAGTTAGGTGTATTAAGATATCTTGATCCTATTTTTTTAGCAATAACATTCTTTCTAGCATTGATAGAATTATCCATTTCTTTAACACACAGTTGCCCAGGCAATGTTAACTATTATGTAACATCTCCCTCCCACTTCGTATCTTACTCGTCCTATGTTCCTGCTCGCTGTAAATATAGTTTTAGTTTGTATACATTAAGTGAGGAGCAGAGATCAACTATGAAAGAACTCGAAGATCAACCCTGGTTTCCCCCTCTTTTGAGGGATTTTCAAACCGCATTTATCGGGCATGTTGTGGCGGGGTTCCGTGTGTATGATCCTTTTGTGCGCTATGTACGGGAACAGGAACTGGAAATACAACCGATGTTTGATCTCTGCTCCGGCAGTGGTGAACCGGCGCGCAGTATGTTTGAGGAAAGTGCCGGCTTTGGTAAGCTTACCTTGAGTGATAAGTTTCCGCCGCGGTCGGCGGGGAATGATCCTGCTTATATTGCGCACAGTGTGGATGTGCTTTCCATGGATTTTACTGCCGGAACTTGTTATACCATGTTCAACGCTTTCCATCATTTTTCGGATGCGGAAAAAGTGCAGATCGTGGAGCGTGTTTTGCAAGCAGGAGCAAAGGGTTTTTTTGTGGAAATATTGCAACCTACGCTGTGGTGTGCTGTCAAGGTGCTGTTTATGACAACTGCAGGTTGTTTGCTGTTCACACCTTTTATACGTCCTTTCTCCTGGAAGCGCTTGTTCTTTACCTACATACTTCCGGTCAATATCCTGAGCATTACCTTCGATGGAATGGTTTCTGTTTGTAAAGTACGGTCGGTGAAAAAATATGCTTCGCTTTTTGCGTATGGTGCTGATCGGGTCAGGGTAAGCAGACTAAAAGGAAAATGGCTAAACCTCACCGTGATAGAAATAATCGGGAAATGAAAGCGCTCCTCACGTTGTGGAAGTTCAGCCGGCCGCACACAGTCGCCGGTACGGTGATCAGCATTTTCACTTTGTATTATATCATCACGGCACAGGCGGAGGATCTGCATTATATCTACCTGTTCCTCGCCTTAATCATTGGCATTACTTGTAATATATTTATTGTCGGCATCAATCTGATCGCGGATGTTCCTATCGATGCCATCAATAAACCCTATCTCCCCATTCCCTCCGGCGCATTGCAGGTGCGCCATGCGAAGATCATTGTAACAGTTTCTCTTTTCATCAGCCTTATACTCGCACTCTGTATCACGCCTATACTATTCGGCATCATCGCCCTGGCTGCCATCATCGGTTGGGCTTATTCCATGCCTCCGTTTTATCTAAAGAAACATCATATCACCTCCGCACTTGCCATTGCTTCCGTGCGCGGAGTGCTGCTCAATGCAGGCGGGTTCCTGGTATTTAATTACCTGGTGAACGATACTCTGGAAATGCCGGAAAATGTGCTCATCATAACCGCCTTCATCATCGTGTTCAGTGTGGTGATCTCCTGGTTCAAAGATCTGCCGGATATACCGGGCGATACAAAATATCATATTAAAACCTTTGCCATTCAATATTCGCCAAAACAAACATTGATATGGGGAAATGTATGGATAGACCTTGCCTACACCGGCACCATTTTCCTGAAAGCAAGAGAATATATTACGTCCTCCGGAAACAATTTTGAAACACGTGTGCTGTTATTCGGACATATCTTTTTATTCCTGCTTTTTATCCTGCACGCTTTTACCATTCATCTGAATGATGCAGCCTCTGTCAAAAAATACTACAAACGTTTTTGGCTGTTTTTCTTCGCTGAATATGCGCTGTATTTGCTCGCTTATGCGGGCGCATAAGCTGTTTTGTTTCCTGGAAGTAAAAACGGCATAAAATATAAAAGCAACTTACCCTTTTTCCCATTCCTTCCCAAACTCCTCCTATCTCCGTATTTTTATCTGGTGAAATACCTGTTAACCCCTAATGCTTAAATATGAAAAAAGATCCAATCCCGCAGGAAAGTGAGATCATATTGTACAGCTCTGCAGATGGTGCTGTGCGTGTGGAAGTGTTCTTTCAGGAGGAGACCTTTTGGCTCAGTCAAAAGAGAATTGCCGAACTGTTTGGCGTGGATGTGAGAACCATCAATGAACATCTGCAAAATATTTACCATAGCGGTGAATTGAACCGGGAGGCAACTATCCGGAAAATCCGGATAGTTCAAACGGAAGGCGACAGGGAGGTCCACCGTAACATAGAATTTTACAACCTCGATGCTATCATATCCGTGGGATACCGGGTGAACAGCCTTCAGGCTACCCAATTTAGAATATGGAGCACCAAAGTACTGCGGGAATTTATTGTTAAGGGCTTTGCGCTGGATGATGAACGCATGAAACAGGGAAAGCGCTTCGGCAAAGATTATTTTGATGAACTGCTTGAGCGCATCCGCGAGATTCGCGCCAGTGAACGCCGCTTCTATCTGAAAATTACGGATATATATGAACAATGTAGCATAGATTACAATAAGGATGCAGATATCACTAAGGCGTTTTTTAAAACGGTGCAGAATAAACTACACTGGGCCATTACAGGGAAAACTGCCGCGGAGATCATCGCCGAACGCGCAAATGCGGATAAACCCAATATGGGTCTGCAAACATATAAAAACGCGCCTCGTGGAAAAGTGCTCAGGAGTGATATAATAGTCGCGAAAAATTATCTGGTTGAAAAAGAAATAAAGGCTTTGGAACGCATTGTTTCCATGTACCTGGATTATGCTGAAAATCAGGCTGCGCGGCAAATACCTATGAAAATGGCAGACTGGATTACCAAGCTGGATGCTTTTTTGCAGTTTAATGCATACGAAATTTTAGCGCATGCCGGATCGGTAAGTCATGCAGTGGCATTGCAATTAGCTGAAAAGGAGTATGCAACTTTCCGCCTGAAACAAGATGAACAATACATCAGCGATTTTGATAATATGGTACGGAAAATGGAACAAAAAAGACCCACTAGTAAAAGCAAAAAGAAAGGAAAAAATACATGATATATGTTCAGCACTGAGCAAATAGCCGATATTACAAATTTAATGGAACAATTCCTGGACAGGAACAGGCCACCGGAAGAGATCAGGAAGGAAGTGGATCTGGGATATAAAATAGAGGATCAGAATGTATTTGTGTTTGAGATCAGACCTGCTTTTATGGATCCGAAAATAATTATAGAGTCTTCCATTGCGAAGGCTACATACAATAAACGCCAAATGCTCTGGAAAATTTATTGGATGCCCGGCAACCTGAAATGGACGATCTATGACCCAAAACCAACGGTAAAAAATCTAAAAGGATTTATCAAGCTCATTGAGGAAGATAAATATGCTTGTTTCTTCGGTTGAAGCACTCTGCTTAAGGTTGTTAGTCATTACTTAAAAGCAAATTTTCCTTAGCACGTTACTGCGACTGCGACTTCACCGCACCTACTGTTTGAGCACTATCCTTTAATTTTACGGCATGCTTGTTCGAAGCTCCGGAATCCTCCTCCACCCCTCCTCCCTTCCAGGTACATACGGCATCGGGACATTGGGGAAAGAGGCTTTTGCTTTTGTGGATCTGCTGAAAAAGGCAGGGCAGACCTGGTGGCAGATATTACCGCTTGGTCCGACCGGATATGGCGATTCGCCGTATCAGTGTTTTTCATCCAAGGCGGGGAATCCCTATTTGATAGATATGGAGCTGCTGGTAGAGAAGGGATGGCTTATGGAAGCAGATCTGGCGGATGCACCGGCATTTGATGATGCCAAAGTGATGTACGGTGATGTGATCGAATGGAAAATGGCTTTGCTGCGGAAGTCCGAAGAGTACTTCCTTAAAAATGAAAATGCCGAGTTCGGGCAATTCCTTTTAGCCAATGCACATTGGATACATGATTACGCCCTCTTCATGGCCTTGAAAGAAAAAATTCAACAAACGGCCATGGTACGAGTGGGAGGAGAAATATCGCAACAAAGGATGCTGTTACTTTGGAAGCGGAACGTGTTGCACTGAAAGATGAAATACGCTTTCAGCAATACATACAATTCCTCTTCTTCGAACAATGGTTCGCATTGAAGCAATATGCGAATGCACAAGGCGTGCAGATCATCGGCGATATTCCTATTTATGTGGCCATGGACAGCGTGGATACCTGGGGCGCACCGGAATTGTTTTTATTCAACAGTGAACGCGAGCCGCTGTTCGTGGGTGGTTGTCCGCCGGATTATTTTTCGGGAACGGGACAACTCTGGGGAAATCCTATTTTTAATTATGCGCGCATGGCGCAGGATGGGTTCCAGTGGTGGATAGACAGGCTGCGCAGTAATTTGTCCCTCTACGATCTGATACGCGTTGATCATTTCCGCGGCTTCGCGGGGTACTGGAGTATTCCGTATGGAGAAGAGACTGCCATTAACGGCACATGGGAAACCGGACCGGGAAAGGCATTATTTGATGCGATAAAAAATGCGCTGGGGGATATTCCTATCATCGCGGAAGATCTGGGATTGATCACACCGGATGTGATAGAGTTGAGAGATCATTTTCATTTGCCGGGGATGAAGATATTGCAGTTCGCGTTCGACAGCTCGGAAGACAATAATTATCTGCCGCATACCTATGATAAGAATTGTGTGGTGTATACCGGTACGCATGATAATGATACGGTGGTGGGTTGGTTCAATAGTGCGAAGGAAAGTGATCAGCAGTATGTGCTGGATTATTTTAACAGCGACGGAAAAGATATTGCCTGGGATTTTATACGAGGCGCATGGAGTTCCGTGGCAGCTCTTGCCATGGCACCGATGCAGGATGTGTTGGCATTGGATGGTTCAGCCCGAATGAATCTACCCGGAACAACAAAAGATAATTGGTTGTGGAGGATGCCTGCAGATGTGTTGCAGGATGAAAAACTTGCAGAGCGTTTATATGATCTAACAAAGCTGTACGGCAGATTGTAAAATTCGAGGCCACAAAGGCTCAAGGGCGCAAAGGTACACAAGGGGCCGGGAACCTCCACTACGGGAGGCGGGGTCGAGAAGGCGGGAAGGTGCGGGGCGAGCAACTTTCAATTTTTATTTAGCAATAAAATTTAAGTTTTTCGGATAATCATATTTGAAAGAATACTTACACCGTTTCTTCCCGCCTTCCCTCCTCCCCGGCTATATTTATACAATCAAATATATCATCTCCACATAAAATGAAAATCCAAACCCTCACTGAATTATATTCCATACTTCCGGAAGAGGAACGGATCATGGTGGATGTGTTGCGGGAATTGGTGATAGATGCTGTGCCGGATGTGAAAGAAAAATTGTCTTTTAATGTTCCCTATTTCTATAAAAAGAAAGGGATGGTCATCATCTGGCCGGCAAAAGTGCCGCGCGGTGGATTTAAAGAAGGGGTGTTGTTCGGATTTTGGTACGGGAAATTATTGTTGGATAAGAAGAAATATCTCACACATGGTACCAATAAACAAATATTCTATAAAATATTCCGAAGCGTGGATGAGATACATGAAAAAGCACTGCGCGTTTTATTGAAAGAAGCGGATGAGATAGATAATAAATGGAAATGAATTCGAGCCTGCAATTCGTAACTAGCAAGGCGAGGCCACGAAGACGCAAGGACGCTAAGAAGGCACAAGGAAATTCACCAGCTGAATCCGCGTCATCGGTTTAATCTGCTTTTTCTGCGATTAGCGTAGCGAACAAAAAACAAAAAGGCCGGGAAGGCGGTAAGACGGGAAGGAACGGGGCATTTACTTAAATAAAATATTTGTACCCACCCACCATCCGCGTCCTCCGCACCATCAGCCCTTTCCGCGATTCGCGCAGCGAAAAATTTAAAAAAAATTAGCCGTTACGACGTTTAGACGTATCGGAACGTCTTAGCGTCGCAACGGCTTTATTTTATACACATATCAACTCCATCATACGCACATTCACCATTCACTATTCACTATTCACTATTCACGCATGATCACATTATAAAAAACTGGCGTGTTTATTTATGCCTCGACTTGTTGCTTGATAAGTTCTATCTCTGCTTCTATCTTCACTTCTTCACCAACTAACAATCCGCCGGCTTCCAAAGCAACATTCCAGTTCAAATTCCAATCCTTGCGGTTTATTTTTCCATGTAAGGTGAAACCGGCACGTTGGTTGCCCCAGGGATCTGTCAGCACACCACCGTACTCCACATCGAGTTTCACTTCTTTGGTGATATCGCGGATGGTGAGGTCGCCATACATGATATAGGAACCGTCATGGTCCACATCTTCCATGCGTGTTGCCACGAATTTCATCTCCGGGTATTTTTCTGCATCAAAGAAATCGGCGCCGCGCAGGTGCTGGTCGCGACCTTCGTTTTTGGTATTCACGCTGTTGATATCGGCGGTGAAGGAGATCTTGCCATGCACGAAATCCTCGTCCTCGGTCTCAACGTTCACCGTGAAGGTGTCGAAGGTGCCTTTCACTGTTGTCATCATCATGTGTTTCACGCGGAAGCCCACGCTGCTGTGGGTGGGATCTAATGCCCATTGCACTTTTTGTGCTAAATCTGTTGTCGTTTGCATTGTTTTTCGTTTTGTTTGTGTCAATTATATGTATATACATATATATTGATACAAAAGTTCACCGGTTCCCGAAAAAATTTCCTAAACCATTGAAATACAGGGATATAATTATGCGATTTACGAGACCACGAGGGCTCAAAGGCACAGAGGAGGCACAAGGGGCCGGGAACCTCCACTACGGGAGGCAGGGTCGGTAAAACGGGAAGGAACGGGGCAAGTACCGAATTAAAACGTATATACCCACCCGAATCCGCGACATCCGCTAACTCTGCCCTTTCCGCGCTTCGCGCAGCGAAAAAAAAGGTAACAAGGGGCCGGGAACCTCCACTACGGGAGGCAGGGTCGGGAAGACAGGAAGGAACGGGGCAAGTACCGAATTAAAACGTATATACCCACCCGAATCCGCGACATCCGCTCCATCTGCCCTTTCCGCGATAAAAATATCCCGGAAAGCGCGACAAACTCCCCGGGCATATATAGGTAATGAAAAGATCTCATCGTGTACTCATCTCCACCTGCTCGTCATCTTTATCTAACCCATTCAACACATAACCCTTCATCTCACTTTTAGTGGATACAAATGATTTTTGCGGATCGCCAAGTCCGTCGCCGTCCTGATCAACATACCAGGTATACATATCCTTCAACTCCACAGCACTTTCCCAGATGGTCACCTTGCCATCGCCGGCACGGCAAACAATGCGCATCCGATAATTGCTTCCTTCGGCGATGCGTTCAGGAATGGTCACATTGAAATGTCCCTTTACATCCGGCCCGGATACAGGCATATAAAATAAAACGAAACGATCGCTGTTCGCATGGAACTTCCCTTTTTCATCCGATATCATCATATAGAGTTCGGAACCGGGATCTGCATCTTCCACTAAAAAATCTACTTTCAGCCATTGCCCTTTGAATAGCACTTCAGGAATACTTGCAGAAACAGAGCCGTTAAAACCGGTGGTGCTCTCATTAGATTGTGCGCTAGCCTGCAAAGACATGCTCAGGAGGATGGCGCCGATAAAGAATGTATTTTTCATGTTCTTTTGTTTTGTAAGGCAAAAGTGCATCTGCCCACATCCCCCGGAAAGCCAACTTTTCGCTTAAATAATACCTCTGTCCGTATCTTTAAGGGCAAGAGCACATGCATGAAACAGGGCGACGACCTCTACCAGCTTATCCGCACTTTGTCGATCCCCGAAAAGCGCTATTTCCGATTATTTGCCCAGCGACATGTGATAGGCGAAAAAAACAGCTACGAGGTCCTCTTCGATCTGGTGGATGCCCAGGTGCAGAAAGGCATCTACAACGAACAGGATGTAAAGAAGAAGTTGCCGGCTAAGGCCGCCACACACCTCGCCGCAGGCAAGCATTACCTCTATGAGCTCATACTCCGGAGCATGCGCGGCTTCCACGAGAACAAAAGCCGCCGCGATGCCATACATCAACGCCTCATCGACATCCGCTTCCTCATGGACAAAGGCCTCTATGCCAAGAGCCGGCAGTTCATTCAATCTGCCAAAAAAGATGCCCTCGAGATAGAATATTTCGCAGGCTTAATAGAGCTGCTCTATCTGGAAAGACGCATGTTGCGGCTCAGTTTGGATAAGGATGCAGATACCACTTTTTCGGATATCAGCGCCCTGGAACAGGATGCCCTGCAAAAGATCAGCGATGAATTATTTTATCGCACCTTATACGATCAGAATTTTGTGCTGCTGCAGGAAAAATATACACCTGCCGAACGCGAGGATCTGAGTCGCATTCGCATCGGCACCATACAGCAAAAAACCAGGGCAACATCGTTCAACGCGATGGCATTGCACTACAGTATTTTGGCAGATGATGCACAGCTTCGTCGCAAATTTGACGAAGCGAGAAGTTTTATGCGCGAAGTGGTGCAGCTATTTGAAGAGGCACCTTTAATGCGGGCAGAACAATCGCAGCGGTACATCAATGTGCTCAGCAATTATTTGAACTCCTGTTTTCTCGCACGCGATTTCAGCGACTTTCAACCGGTATTGCGCACACTCGCGAAGATCAAACCGCAGAAGGAAGAAGAAGAAGTATTGTTGTTCCGCAGCCGCTATATGCTGGAGCTGTTGTACTATATGAATCAGTCGGATTGGACGCGCGCCGAGAAGCTGTTCCCCGATATCCGCAGCGGGCTGAAACGCTTTGCCGGCAGGCTGCCCGAGGGATCGGTGCTGGTGCTGCACTACAACATGGCGACAGTGTATTTCATGCAGCGCAATTATGCGAAAAGTTTGGATTCTTTTGTATTTATTACGGATAGCGCATCTAAAAATATCCGCCGCGACCTGCAAAAAAATGCGCAATTATTACAGATCGTTGTGCATTACGAATTGGAACATTTTAATCTGGTGAAATCCATGTTGCTGAACCTGAAGCGCAGGTTGCAAAAAGATACGATCACAACTTTGGAACAGATTATTATACAATTGCTGAATAAACTGACCGACACACCGGATAAAAAAGAAAAGCAGCAATTATATGTGCAAGCCGATGAGGCTTTACAGACAATTGCTGCCGGGTCAAAAAATATACAGGGATTAGAAGAACTGCGTTTTTGGATCAGCAAATATCTTCCTGCCTGATCTCTTTATGGCTTTATATATATTTTCCAGAAGCCATTGCTTTGGTTGATCACGAGATTTCCTTCGCGCAGATCATAGGCCCTGAAATTTGTATTCACGCCTCCGCTGCGGTTGATCACATACAACATACAATCGCAGGGCCTGCCCATGATACCGCGGGTGATGATCCTGTTCCCGTCAACAGAAAAGGAGTCGATCAGCGTGAGATTGATTGCTGCCGCCGATGTCATGTTGAAGGTGTTGGTGCGGATGAAGGTGTCCGGATTGAAAGAAAAAAGTTGGGGGTTTCCCACGGTCACGCTGATATCGGTGTTTTCGCAGGTGCCGATATAGGGTCTGGGTGAGCGTCCCGGAATGATGAATTGATTCACCAGCCAGCCCAATACCAGGGCGGCGGTGGCAATGATGACCACAGTGAGTCTGCGGTTGGGTTGTTTAACCTGATCGATGGACATGGTAGTGTGTTTGTTTAGCTTAAAATTAAGGAGATGGCGAGAGAGTGAAATACATTTTTTGGGTTAAATAATAAGTCTGTCAGGAATATTTTATTTGCTGCTAAAGGCAGATTTCCCTGTTTTTGGTGAAAAGAAAAGTCGAGGCCCTCCGCTGCGGGAGGCAGGCACCAGGACGCCAATACACAAAGAAGGCACAAGGATGATTTCCACCACCATCCCTCCGTAAATCGGACAAAAAACGAGGCCACCAAGACACCAATACACAAAGAAGGCACAAGGAGAACAACCACCAATTTCCGCGTCATCCGCTAAATCCCGTGCCTGCGGCAGGCAGGCGCTCTTTCCGCGATTCGCGCAGCGAAAAAAAAGAAAAAAGGAAAAAAGAAAATGGCCGGGAAGTCGGTAAGACGGGAAGGAACGGGGCAAGTACTGAAATAAAATATATATACCCACCCATCATCCCTCCACTGCGGGAGGCAGGTGCGACATCCGCTCCATCTGCCCTTTCCGCGATTCGGCGTGAAAAAAATGAAAAATTAAATGACCCAAGACCTCCACTACGAGCAGGGTCGGGAAGACGAAGGAAGGAACAGGGCAAATGCTGAAATAAAATATATACCACCCATCCCATCCCTCCACTGCGGAGGCGAGTGCGACATCCGCTCCATCTGCCCTTTCCGCGATTCGCGCAGCGAAAAAAAAGAAAAAGAAAAAGTGTGGCAAGGAACCTCCACTACGGGAGGCAGGGTCGGTAAGACGGGAAGGTATTGCGGGGGCAAGTAACGAAATGAAATATATATACCCACCCATCCCATCCCTCCACTGCGGGGAGGCAGGTGCACATCCGCTCCCATCCGCCTTTCACCCGATTCGCGCAGCGAAAAAAATTAAAAATGGCCAAAGTCAAGTCGGGAAGATACGGAGCAGGCACTCTACTCCATAGGAGAAATCAAACTGAGAATAACCATTGGCATTAGCACATCAACTGATTAGCACATCAACGAATTAGCATCACCTAATCGGCACATTAAGCACGAACACGTGCTTCCTTCACCATCACCACATGATGGCACTGGAGGAAAAGACTCACTGCAGATATCTCAAAAATGAGCTTCTTGTCCTCTGCGGTATTTATGAATTGCGCGATGATCAAACTGACCACCAACTGCGGAATGACGATACTCATATTGAATACACCCATGAACAATCCCATGCGCGCCTTATTCACTTTTTCACTCATGATCGCAAAGGGCAAACTCACAATAGCTGCCCAACCCACTCCTGCTATCGACATACATATATATAAAGTAGTAGCATTCGTGCCGAATAATACTATGAGTAAATAACCGATGGCCATAACGAATAAACAGGTCGACTGCACCGCAATGCGCCCGAAGCGTTTTGTCATCGGTTCCAGGATGGTGGCTGGTAATAAAGCACCCACCGCATTCAGGATAAGAAAGGAATATCCGATGATGGTGCCGATATTATTTTTCTGCGCTTCACTTAATGTAGAAGTGTCCGTTGTATGAAATAATATCTGCGATGCATATGCGAACATGAACACGAACATGGTCTGCACGCCGATCCAACTCAACGCATTCGCGATATATATTTTTACCAGTTCATCTACTTCCGCTTTTTTTGTTTCTGCCTGTATATCCAATGCATTTACATCGCCGTTCTCATCTGCCTGATCGAGGTGACGCGGTTCTTCAATAAAGAAGGTGGGAATAAGTGCAAACGCCAGCACGATAAAAATACCCGCATAGATCAATGTATAATTCCCCATCTCCGCGCCGATAAAATAGGCGAGCACACCCATGGTGCCCGAGATGGTCTGCATCCAGGTATATCCTTTCGTGCGCGCCTTGCCGTCGGGCGTCACATCCGTGATGATACTGCGCGTGGGATTAAAGCCGAGGTTGATGGCAAGATCCAGCGTGGTGGCAACACATAAGGCAACGGGTATCAAACTATGAGCGCCAACCAATTTTTGTATCACGTCGAGGTTGGGCAGACAGAGCAACATCAGCGAAGCCAAAACACCACCAATAATAATAAAGGGTTTTCGTCGCCCACCCCAGAACCACACATTGTCTGAAACAAGCCCGATGATCAGCTGCATCACAAGTCCGGCAAGCGGACCGCTGGCCCAAACCAGTCCGATCTCATCGATCTGCAATCCGTATTTGGTGCTGAGGATCCAGCTCCAGCGCCGAGATCTGAATACAGAGGCAAAACCCATGGCTGTTGCCGGCATTGCAGAAATCTGTGTAGAACAGGTTTGTGCGTTTTTGCTGGAATCCGAGCATATTATAGATTTCTTGTAATATTAATTTAATTACGCCACAATTACAAACATGAAAGAGAAACCGAAGTTGAGTTTTTGGCAGATCTGGAACATGAGTTTCGGGTTCATGGTGTACAATTCGGATTTGCATTACAGAATGGAGAATGCATCGGTATCTTACAAAACTTCGGCGCGGATGTCACACAATTTGAGTTGGTTCTGGCTGGGTGGCATATCACAGGTATGATCGTGCAACCGATCATCGGACGTGCTAGCGACAAGACTTGGAATAGGCTGGGCAAGAAGAAACCGCCATTTTCTTGCCCGGTAAATTGCTGCTGTATCGCACTTATCATGCTGCCGGAATTCTGCGGGATTCATCAGTAAAATCGGCCTTGCCATTGGCGCGGGATTTCTCATGTTGATGGATGCGAGCATCAATGCTGGCGATGGAACCTTTTCGCGCATTGGTGGCAGATAATCTTCCCGACAAACAACGCACACCGGATTTTCTATTCAAACATTTTTAATTGGCGCAGGCGCAGTGCTCGGGTCATGGCTTCCTGCTATTCTCGAGCGTGCAGGTGTTTCTGCTGAAGCTCCCGAAGGACATGTGGCAAATAATATCGTATACAGTTTTTATATAGGAGCGGTTGTATTTATCGGCGCTATTCTGGTGACAGTTTTCAAGGCAAAAGAATATCCTCCGGAAGAATATGTGCAGTATCATGGTACACCTGTACACACGACAAAAGGTTTAAAAAATATTGCGGAAGATTTTGCGCATATGCCCAAGACCATGCGACAACTCGGATTGGTGCAATTCTTCTCCTGGTTCGCATTATTTGGTATGTGGGTGTTCACTACGCCGGCCATAGCGCATCATATTTACGGATTGGACACAGAAGACACATCATCAGCGCAATTCCGTCATGCGCAAACACAAACCGGTGTGATCTTCGGTGTATATAATGCAGTAAGTGCGATATATGCGTTGTGTCTTCCATTCATTGCACGGAAGATCGGCAGAAAATCTACACATGCACTTTCGCTTATCGCCGGCGGCATCGGTTTGATATCCATGTTCTTTGCCAAATCAGATACTTCCATGATCTTCTCTATGATAGGTGTGGGCTTTGCCTGGGCAAGTATTCTTGCTATGCCCTATGCTATTCTTGCCGGTAGCATACCTGCAGGAAAGATGGGCGTGTATATGGGCATCTTCAATTTCTTCATCACTTTCCCGCAGATCATCAACGGTATTTTCGGGGGGCCGATAGTACATGCTCTCTACAACGACAATGCAATATATGCACTGGTGATGAGCGGCATCTTTATGTTCTGTGCTGCGATCAGCGTGTTATATGTGCAGGATGAAGATGATATTCGCGTGGCGAGAACGAAACCGATTGGATAGGTGGGAGTTCTAATATTTTTGAATTGAGCAGGAATGAGCAGAATTGAGCAAAATTGGTTTGAGTGCTCAAACTGAAATGGATTAACTTATTTGCTTATTGCTTTCTGCTTGTTGCTTTTTTTAAACCCGCCCAATGTAGTTTGCAAGGCGAGGCCACAAAGACTCGAAGGCACTAAGTAAACACAAAGAAAAATCAGTCCTAATCCGTCCAATCCCATGCCTGCGGCAGGCAACCGTTCCATCCGTGTCCCATTATGCCGGGAAGGCGGTAAGACGGGAAGAGACGGTGCAAATAACGAAATTAAAATGCAAGCTGTGAGCGAATTGATTTTATTTACAGGCATAATAAACGTCCCGAACGGACATCCGCAAAGATTAGCTCAACTTTTATCCGTTATAATCCGTCCAATCCGTGTCATCCGTGTGCTGTTTTACCGTCCCGAAGGGACATCCGTGAAAAGAGAAATTATAAAGTTTCAAAATATATAAAAATTTGGAAATTTTATTCGACTAAATACAAAGGATTAAATACAGAACTAGAGTTTATAAGAAATTCCAAACCTCTAATTTTCGTCCCGAAGGGACATCAGTCCCAACCCGTTCCATTAGTTCAATCCGTGTTCCCATCCCATCACATCCGATAGCAAACGGCATTGATATTCATCCCTGCACCTACAGATGCCAATAAAATAATATCCCCCTTCTCCAAACTGTGTTCCGGCATTTTGCCTTTGCGCACCAAGTCGAGTAATGTAGGAACCGTCGCCACAGAACTATTCCCGAGTTTATGTATACTCATCGGCATCACATGTTCCGGTATCTCTTTCACACCATACAGCTTATACAATTCCCGGATAATGCCTTCATCCAGTTTTTCATTCGCCTGATGTATGAATACCTTTTTCACATCATGTATATCCACACCGCTTTTATCCAGGCAATCCTTCATCGCCTCCGGCACATGTTGCATGGCATACTCATATACTTTTCTGCCTTTCATTTTAATATAACGCACCCGCGGATCGGAATCCGGATAATTCGATTTACCCATATATAAGTAATATGCTTCGTCGATACAATGCGAAGCAACGCTAATCCCGAGTAGGCCCGCATCAGCGGCTTCTTTATATTCCAACACACTGGCACCGGCACCATCGGAGAATATCATACTGTCGCGATCATAAGGGTCCAATACACGGCTCAATGTTTCCGTGCCGATCACCAATGCTTTTTTCGCCATGCCCGCTTTGAAAAATGCATCAGCCTGGATAACGCCCTGCAGCCAACCCGGACATCCAAATAAAATATCATACGCAACACATGCAGGATTTTTAATACCCAGTTCGTGCTTAACACGCGAAGCGAGAGCAGGAAGTATATCTGTTTGTATCGTATGTTTGATCACATTGCCGAAGTTGTGTGCAACAATGATCTGATCCAGCGTTTCCGGATCGATGCCGCTTTCTGCAATGGCGATGCGTGCGGCTTTAGTGCCGATCTCCGAAGCATTCTCATCCGGACGTGTATATCTGCGCTCTTCAATGCCCGTGATCTTGCGGAATTTCTCCGTCACTTCGGTTGGCGGTGTGTCGATGCGCTTAAAATCCTCCGTATAAAAATCATGCACAGCGAAATCGCGGTTGTTCTTTATTAGTTCGGGTATATAGGAGCCTGTTCCGGTGATGATCGATCTGTACATGGACGCTATTTTAAATGGTACATTAAAGGTACTGCTCAATCGCTGCAGGACAAAGGATATATTTTTTCAAAAAGCCACCTGCATCTGAATATATAAACGATCATCATGTCCGCCGGGTTGATCTATTATATTACCGCGTGCAATATAATTGATCAGCACACGGAAAGGATCTTTTGGTTTGCCATAATAGGCTCCGAAGGTCCACACCTTCCACTCATCCTGAAATACATCGTAGCGCACCAGCGGTCCGCAATTCCATTTTGTTTTTGCGGCCAATTCAATTTGATAACCTATCGGATCATCAAATAAAGTATCTGCGGCCATGTCTTCGCCCATGCCCCATTCGCCTGCAAGAAAGAACCAGTCATGCTCAATTTCCAGGTCTGCACCTATGCGCCAAAAATCCACGTACACATCGTCGTTCGGATTGTATAAACTATCGTTCAAGTACCGCAATCCTCCATAGCCGAAAGAAGCACCGCAACGCATCTGCAACGCTTCGTTCTTATACCGCATACCCAATCTTCCCCATAATGCTTTTTTTGTGTTGAAATCATACGGACCGGTCACGTTGAATTTTGTTCCGTTGGTAAGCGTAACGGCATCTTCTATTCTCCAGGTGTCATTTAGTTTTATATGGCCGGTGATACCGATGCCTATATCGCGCAGATTTTCTCCGCGCGATACAGCGTCCGACATTTCAGCGCGGTTCACCGTGTATAATTTTGTGCTGCTGATGGAATTCTCCCAGCCAAATCCGGTTTTTTGTTGCCCGACACGGATATCCTGATCTTTCAAGAGATGCAGGACCAGAAAAGCATCGCGCAAGATGCCGCCCTGTTCCGGTGCACGCGGATCTATACTTACATCATATCCCACGTACTTATTTACATCCCCTTTCACTTCCAGGCGTACACGCAGGATGCGGAATCCATCCGGGTCGCGCAGGGTATCGCCGTTGGTATTGAATTCATTCAGATAATGCGCCTGTATGAATCCGGATAATTCAGGTTTGTATTTTTTATTGGAGCGTTTTACACTGTCTGTATCCTGACAGAAGGAAGCCCGTATGCAAAGCAAGCATAGCAGGCACATGCAGAAACCTTTCATAAGGTTGGATTTATCTTATGAAAGGTACGTTATTTCCTGATGCAGAGGTAAGTCTTTACACCTATGTAAAACCCAGGATACGGGCTTATTTTTTCAGATATGCCGAATACATCCACACCATCTTTTCCTGCTCCCGGATATAATCGCTCATCAAGGCGTTGGTTCCCTCGTCGCCGGCTTCTGCAGACAGGGCCAGCAGGTCGCGTTGAAAGGAGATCAGCAGGCTGAGTGACTTGACAATATTCTCCACCGCCTTTTTACCGTCAGACACCTGCGCACTTTCTTTTACCAAAGAGATCTTCGCATAATTCGAATACTTATGCTCAGGTGCATAACCCAAAGTAAGTATGCGCTCGGCTACTTCGTCTATTTTTACCAGGAGATTGTTATATAGTTCTTCAAATTTCACATGCAGTTCGAAGAATTTCTCTCCCTGAATATTCCAGTGATAGCCGCGGGTGTTTTGATAGAACAAGGAATAATTCGCCAGTAAGGCATTGAGTTTTTCCGCTAAATTTTTTGCACGGGAGGTTTCGATCCCGATAGCATTGATCTTACTCATACTTATTTTTTTTGCTTCAAAGGATACAACAAGAAAAAGGCAGATAAAGTTTACCTGCACAGGTGAAACCGGCTGATCTACATGTCGTTGTCGATCAGCTTTTGCCTGTAGGTTTGCAGAAAGGCTTTGAGATGCAATGATAGGCTGTCCGCGATCTCCGTTTGTTCTGTATATACGCTATGCCGGAATGGGTCTTCAGAATGTGTATCGAATAAGGCAGTGATCTCCCCATTGAACATCTCCAGTACATATCTGTCGGAGATGAGCATGTCGTGATCATATAAATACCCGATAACGGGATGGGGTGCTCCGCTTAATATTTCAGCACCGAAGCTGTTATATGCTTTTGGATAATGCATGATGCTGAGTGCAGTGGGTAAAATGTCGATCTGCTGCACGGGATAATCGCGCATACCAACCATGCTGCTGTCGCCGGGAGCAAATACTATGAGCGGCACATGCAGACGATTTATGTTCAATGCCATGTCGGGATGTATCACAGGTCCGCAATGATCTGCCGTAATGATAAATACGGTATTCTGATACCAATCTTGCTTTTCCGCTGCATGAAAAAATGCCTGCAAGGCATGGTCGGCATACGACACACTATTTTGTAACGGATCTTTTAATTGCGGATAATTGCGCGCATAATCCTCGGGCACTTCATACGGATGATGGGAGCTCAGCGTAAAAATAGCTGTGCAAAATGGCTGCGGCATGGTGCTTATCTGCTGTGCCGTAAATTGCAGAAACGGTCCGTCAAAAATACCCCAGCTGCTCACATCGGCATCGGAACCTCCCGTGTATTCGTCCATGCCGTAATAATTGTCAAAGCCCGCGGCTATGCTGAAATTATCCAGATTGAATGTGCCGTTATGTCCGCCGTGAAAAAATGCAGAAGTATATCCGAGTTCATGTGCATAGTTGCCCAAGCCTTTATATGTATTCGTCTGATAGATGGACGATAAAAAGCTCTCATCCATCTGCGCCGGTATTCCCGCCAAAACCGCAGGCACGCCATCGATACTGCGCAAGGCATTGGCATAGGCATGTGTATAACACAAACCGGCATGCATTAATGAATCGAGGAAGGGTGTAACAGAAGAACTGCTGTCGAAGAGGGAGGTATATTCTGCCGAAAAACTTTCCAGTAAAATGATAACTATATTTTTTTGTTTACCGGTAGGATCAGCCGCAACAATTACGGGTTCCTTTTTATAATGATAATATTGCAACACATCCGTTTCACTGAAATAATTCCTGTAACCCAATGCCTGATGTGTGATGGAATAAAAAATGGTGAAAGGTGTATTTGTTGCCAGTGGTGCAACAGCCGGGTCTACATACTTTTCGGCATGCATGGGGATGAGCGGATATTTTTGTAATCCCCCGCGCATAGCCACCGCACTTGCACCCAAAAAAATGATGCAGATCAGCCACTCAGTAACCTTATTCCGTACACCAATGGGAGCTGTATTAAAAGCATATTTTCTGCTGTTGCTGTCGGTCCGCCGATACAGATATTCTGTAAGGGCGAGAATAACAAACAATATGGGAATCAAATACCAGTACGACACGAGGTAATCGGGAAGGATGACAATAAAGTCGCCCATGAATTGCAATAATTCCATGGTACCGTGACGGAGTGAAAAAGAATAATATTCCGCATCGCCCAGCATCAGCAGGAAGAAACCGGCATTTACGATATAGAAATATATTTTGATGATACGCTGATACCATTTTTTATCTCTTGCCGCAATGGGAAGCACATGCATAATAATGATCGGCAAATTGCTGTATGCGATGGCTGAAATATCGAAGCGCAGGCCAACGATAAAACAGCGGAATATCTCTCCTGCACCGGTAGCGGGAAAGATCGATGCATTGGTAAAATAGAAAAACAACCGCGCGAGCGCATATAGCCACAACACAATGCCGATGCGTTTCAGCAATACCAGAGGATAATGCCATGCAGAATTACTCTTCGCCATTGCTTGTATACTTATTTGTTTTCTTGATCAGATCGCGGATCTTATCCGTTTGGATATAATCGGGATGCAATTGCAGGGAAGCTGTATTCTGCCTGTTGTTCCTTTCTCCCCAAACCGCAACGCGCAGTCCGTTCTCATGTGCGCGTCGCACCCACAGTGCAGTGGTATTCTCGTATTTTATGGTGATGCCATACAATGCATATTCAACAGCAAGAGGTATTCCCGTTTCCATGGAGCCTGTATATAAAAAATAATGCAGATCGGGATCGCGCTCCTTTAATAATTTAAGCATGTGTATGTCGGTGGATTCAATGGTCACATTGCTATCCGTTTCCGTTGCATGCACGGTGCCCACCACTGCATCCGCATATAAGGCCATATATATTTCCTTATCCATGTTGCCGGGATATAATTTTAAGTCGAGCACAAAAGTGCCTTCCGGCATTTTTTCTTTCAGCATGGTGAGTATGTCCAGTAACTGCGGAATGCTCTGCCCGCCCTTGTCGAAATTATACCATGCTTTAGGGTAATGGTATTTGGCCAGTTTCTCTGCAGTTTTTGTGATGATCAGGCCCTCTGCATCTGTGCGTGATTCCAGAAATTTATCGTGATATAAAACCAGGGTGCTGTCGGCGCTGAGCTGCACATCCATTTCCACGCCATCGATAGCGTCCATGGCCAACGCCTTGATATATCCGTCGTAGGTGTCGAGAGGAGTATAGGTAAAAATGCTTTGTCTGCCCGGACCGCCATGACCTATGACCGCCACGTCGCCATTGCGGAGGTTTTCTATTTTGTCGGGCGTTCGGGTACAGGAACTTTCACTAAAAACAGTGAAAATACAGAGTATGCTTATGACCAAATACCTGAAGCGCATGGTAATTTTTGGTTTGCACGGGAACCGCAAAAATAGTGCATCAGAAACCAAAATGATATAGAATATCCGGAGTTTGCGCTGCTCCAAAATGGAGAAATTTCGTTTTTCGCTAAAGCGCATGTTGGTTTCTTTTACAGGGTCTTCATAAGAAAAATCCAAACGATGAAAAAAACAACGCTATTATTCGCTTTCCTTGCCATGTATTGTCTGGCATTAAAAGCTACATTCGGACAAAACACATTTCCCGGTACAGGCAATGTGGGAATCGGAACAACAGCACCAAATGAACTGCTCGAAGTGCGCAACGGCGATGCCAGGATCAACGACCTGACCATTGGGAAAGGCAACAACAATGTATATGGTAATACCGCGATCGGTCGCCTGGTTCTGGGTGCTGTAACAACCGGTGGCAGCAACACGGCTGTTGGTAATGTCGCTATGTATTATAACACAACAGGATATTCCAATACTGCTGTTGGCGGAGCCACTTTGCGTGCCAATACCAGCGGATTTTATAATGCAGCAGTTGGATATGGCGCTTTGAACAATAATACTTCCGGATCAAATAACACCTCTTTTGGCGCCTACGCACTTTTTCAAAGTACCAGCACCAGTTATAATACTGCCGTAGGTGCATTTAGTTTTTATAATCTGCAAGGATATTATAACACTGCCCTTGGATATTATGCTGGCTATGGTGTGGTTGGTGGTGCATATAATACGGTGATCGGATATAAATCATTGATGGCCGGTAGTGCTTCCTCTTCAAATACTGCTTTGGGATACACCACTCTCATGTCTACAACATCTGATGGGTCAACGGCTATCGGAACGAGCGCATTATATTCCAATACAACAGGCGGCTATAATACCGGTACCGGATTTTATGCTCTGGAGTCGAACACCACCGGTGCATTTAATGCGTCGTTGGGCTGTATGGCACTCGATTTTAATGAAACGGGCAATTTTAATACCGCTGTAGGAGCCAATGCGGATGTGACCTTAAATAATTTAAATAATGCAACAGCGGTGGGATACAGTGCAGTTGTAGATGCATCTAATAAAGTGCGCATAGGCAATAGCTCTGTAAGCAGCAATGGCGGACAAGTGAATTGGACGGCTTATTCAGATGCGCGTGTAAAGAAAGATATTCAGGAAAATGTTCCGGGATTAGAATTCATCAACGCATTGCGTCCTGTTACTTACCATTATGATGTAGAAAAAGAAAATGCACTGCTTGGAATAAAGGATACAAGCAATTGGGATGGCAAATATGCTATTGAGCAGATGGCCTTTACCGGATTCCTCGCGCAGGATGTGCAGGCTGCAGCCGATGCCATTGACTATGATTTCAGCGGAGTAGATAAAAGTGGTAAAATTTTGGGATTGCGCTATGCCGAATTTACGGTTCCCCTTGTAAAGGCGGTGCAGGAATTAAGTACGGAAAACAGCGATCTGCGATCAACGATAGATCAATTGCAGGCAGAAAATATGGTGTTGAATGAGCGTCTCGACAGGATCGAAGCTATGCTCAACGGAGAGGCATCATCTGTTTCAATCGGGGCATCTGCTTCCCTGGCGCAGAATGTTCCCAATCCATTTAGTGGCAAAACACAAATAGCCTATTATATACCAGATCATGTGACGGATGCAAAGCTCATGATCTGCAATTTGCAAGGTGTTGAACTATTTTCTGCACGTGCAGAAAGTGGGAATGGTTCCTGCACTTTCGATGGCAGCGGCCTTGCAGCCGGCACCTATGTATGCAGTTTATGGATCAACGGTGTTCAGGTAAAAAGCATTTTCCTGCAGATTACAGGATAGTTTTAAGGTTTGTACACGACAGCCCGAAGATTGATCTCACTTCGGGCTTTTTTATGTCAGATCAAGTCCGCATTTTTCTTTTGGAGATCTTTCGATAAATAAATTCAGTAAAAAATGCAGCGGGAAAAATACATACGGAAGCATACAGCGCTGTGCGTTCATGTTGCCATTGGTAACGCAGCAAAGCTGCAAAGACTATACAAAGTACAAGGATATTGATGATGACCAGGAATTTATTTCCGCCATATGTCTTGATCAGTTTTATATGTGCGCTCAGCACACAGATATAGATCACTGTATAGATGGTACTGGTTATTGCTGCGATGGAACCTATATTAAAAAGTAGGGCAAAAATTAATCCCAGGCCTGTTGTTATATACAAGCCTTCCGAACTTTTGAACCACAACTTGCGCTCAAAAAAGGCAGGAAGTTCCCCGTCCTTTGCAAGTGTATAGGCAATATTGGCACCGCCAAAATGGTCCCGTTCAGGGCGGAGGAAATGTTGAACAAGGCTCCGATGGAGATCAATAGAAATCCGAAGTTGCCGAGAAAAGGCTTGGCCGCTTCTGCCAGTGCATTTTCCTTTACTTCAATGATGCGTGCAATGGGCAGATTGCCAATAGTTACGAAAGATATGCTCACCTATATAAGCATGACAAATCCGATACTGATATAAATGGCGCGCGGAACATTTTTCGCAGGGTTGCGCATCTCTTCAGAACTGTTCGTGATCAATCCGAATCCCATATAGGAAAGAAAAAGATCACGGATGCATTCAACATGCCATCGAGCGCATGGACGCCACCTTCAGGTAAAACATTTCCGCCGTGCATGAATAACATGCCTCACGCAAATAAAAATAGCAGTATCCCAACCTTTATCAATACGATATACAATTCTGCTTTCCCCACAGCTTTGGTGCCCAGCAGATGCAGTAATACAAATACGCCGATCAGACAGCTTTCTACAATATCTCTATGCAATGCAGTGTTGGAAATGTGGAGGAGGGGCAGGAAGTAACCGGCAAAACCGCTCAGGAACATGGCGATGGAAATGACGTAGGTAAGCCAGATCAATATGCTGAGCGTCCCAGCTAGTAAGGTATCGCCAAAGGCTTTGATAATAAACGCAATCGGTCCCGCATTGGAAACGATCTTTCCGCCCAGCATGGCATAGAATACGCAACAGCGAGAGCGCAGATGCCGGAGAGAATAAAAGCTTCGGGAAGATCTTTACCCGCGATCGCAGCGCCAAGTCCGAAAATGGAAAAAATACTTGCACCGATCATGGTGCCTACTGCGAGTGCAACTACTTCGAGGAGGCTGAGCGAACGATTCTTGTTTTGAGTTTTATTATCGATAACGCAAAATAATTGAACCGGAATTTACATACATACGGATAGCAATCCCATCCGTTCATTCCGGTGTTAATTGCTTTCTGTATATTTTTTAAAATTATCGAGAATGGATTGCCATCCCGCCCTTTGCATATCTATCGGATTTTGTGTTTCCGCATCGAAGATGATCGTGATGTCGACGCCATCTGTCCCTTCGGAAAATTGATTATCCACTTCACGTCCGTCGCCCATCACATAAACGATCCTTTTCTTTGTGTCAACGACCATGTATGTGCCCCCGAAATCGAAGCCAAAAGAACCGTCTTTTGCTTCCATGCGATAGAGGAAGGTACCGCCAACGCGGAGATCGTTGGATGCGGAAGGTGTATGCCAGTCGGGAGAAGCGTTATTCCATTGTGTTACATGTTCGGGTTCTGTCCAGCAAGTCCATACTGTTGCCATCGGTGCGTTCACATGTGCCTGAATGGTGATCTTTTCTGCCATGCATCTGTATTTTAATCGCAAGATATATGCAAATGCTGAATAGAGCAAATATTCATTTTTCGGAGCCGCGGTATGCAAATGCGCGCATCACTGCTTCGTGCAGGATATTACCGTGATCCTTTCCGCGTATATATTCCAGATGCACTTGTGCAAAGGGGTTGTGGTATTCAATATTTTTCTTTAGCGCTTTTGCGTCGCGCACCATGATCTTTCCTTCTTCACCCACTGCGATATAAATGGGTATGTTTTGCAGATCGTTTTTGCCGTTCCTGTTTTGCTGTAGTAAGGATTCATTATCCCACCATAAACTCGGACTCACAATAATATATCTGTTGAACATGGAAGCATGCTGAAAAAGGATCTCCGTTGCCAGCAGGCCGCCAAGCGACTGGCCTATCAATGTTCTGTTGTTATTTACTTTATACTGCGCATTTATTAACGGGATCACTTCCCTATCCAGAAAGGAAATGAATGCTGCGCTGCGGCCTGTTGTCGGAAAGTTTATCTTATCCTCTTCTATGGTAGTGGGAAAAGTATAATCGCGTCTGCGGTCCACATTGGCAATGCCCACCACGATACTGGGTTCAATATCTGCTATCCAGGAAAAGGATGCGAATTGCGTCAGTCCTGCAATATGTATGAAGTCCTCATCTGCGGAGCCATCCAGCACATAGATCACCGGATAGGTAGTGCTGTCGTTCTCTGCATAACCTTCGGGCAAATAAATATTTAATATGCGATCTTCCTGCAATACTTGCGAATACAGGGTTATGCTTTCACCGATAACGAATGGCTGTTTACTGAGGATCTCCGCCGGGCTTGGATTTTGTGCAACCGCCAAACATGGGATGGTGATGCAGAGAAGGAAAAGGGTTTTCTTCATGGTTAAGATGTATAGCAAAAATTAGACCTAACAGATTTTAAGACCTGTTAGGTCTAGTATTAGAATTTTCGAAACATAATAGTGTACACGCACATAATTGCACATTCGTTCTACACAAACTTTTTAAACAGCGGCAGCTTCAACATGAGTGAAACTATACCCATGGTTACCGCTGTAATGATTATGGATACAATTGGAATGACCAATACAGGTGCTTTATGTATCCAGGTGCTGTACGGTTCCATAGTCAATCCTTCGAATAATTCAATGATGAGCGGATGTAATAGATAAATACCGAATGTAGTGCCGCCCAGATACGCAAGGAACTTGTATTTCTTTTCAGAAAATCGTGCAAAGGCGTGCATGGCATAATGTTCCAATAAAATAAAACCGGAGCAGGCCTGCAGGAATATACCGGGACGATGATGTGCCAAAAAGAAAATCGTGGTAGTGCCATGCCGTACAGAATCAAACCAAACGGTCCAGATATTCAGAATGAAAACACCGGCAAAAACGAACCAGGCGATACGGATCTGTTTTGCACTGAACTGATAGTGCATGATATAATACCCCAACACATAAAAACCCAGGTAAGCACTCAAAACAGGGATGGCGAATCCAAGACGAAAATCCGTATAATTATATAATAAGGGCAGCAGAATATTGCTGAAGATCCAAAGGCACAGTAAATAGATGAGATCCTTTCTGCCCAAGACCGGAATGACCTTCCGCAAAAAAGGAGTGACCAGATACATGCCGATGATCATATATAAAAACCACAGATGATCATACACCGGACCTTCCAGCGGATTTTTCAATAACGTGCGCCATTGCGACCAGTCGATGCTGCCATTCAGATAATGATGGTTCGCCAGGATGCGTATCTCATATACTATGGTCCAGAAAACAAGCGGGATAAAAACGCGCGTGAACCTCTTTTTGAAAAAGGAGCTATAGGATTCCTGTTTGTTCAGCAAGAGGGCACCGGAAATCATGAGGAAAATAGGGACGCCCATGCGGCCCAGGGTATCGAAGAAAAGACAGGTGATCCAGAAACCGCTGTGCATATCCTGATCACGCCAGAGCCAGGGTGTTGACACGTGCAGCTCCACTACGATAAAGGTGGCGATGAAGCGCACCAGGTCGAAGTGGACGGCCCTTTTATTGATAGGCAGCGATGGTGCTGTGGTCATGCAGTGGTTTTCGTGTGTGGGTTAACATGCAGCCACAGCAAAAATAGAACTTCCCCGTATTTGTCAACCCCACTTATCAACCATATCACTCCAACATGATGGCCTGCATCGTAGTGCTGCCCGCTATCTTGTTCAGTGCCGGCACCTCGTTCTGTACTATAGCATGTAGCAGATCGAGCTGCACTTGTATGCGCGCATTCAGGTCATTGTATTTTGCCAACATGGTTTTTGTTGGTCCTGTATCTGCCATTTGCAGGAAATAATTCAATCCCGCGATCTTCTCTTCCAACTGTATGGGGAATTTCAAGTTATCCTCATAAGCGAGTACTTTGGGATTGTATAATCTCTCCTGTATCGCTGTAAGCGAATCTTTTACCACTTCGCCTTTTGCCACAAAGGTTGCGCGTTTCTCCGCATCCTTTTCTTCAGCCGCGTATGCATCGATCTGCGCAATAATGGAGCGGATCTGTGCAGTTGCCGCGGCGATCTCATTTAATTTATCACAGATCTTTTTATTCAGATCGAATTGCGCCTGCAGATCGGCAACGGTAGCGGGGTTGCGCGGGTCTATGCGAATGGCAAATGCTTGTTCTCCGATCTTATCATCTCCCAAAAACAAAACGACCATATAATTGCCGGGAACTGCAAGCGGACCGAACAGCGATGCTTCGAAAGTAGCTGATGTATCACCTTTTGCATCGGGATACCGCATGTCCCAAACAAATTGATGTTGTCCTTTATGTCCATTTAGCTTACCGCCATCGGTATGTTTAGGATCTTCATAAAAATCATTGGAAGTAGTTATCGGCGTGCGCTTTTTATCATACACATTGGAATAGGTTATGATGGTGTCACCATCTGCCTCCAAAAAGACCATGCGCAATTCTTTATCTGCATTATCTGCCAGGTAATAGCGCACTTTTACACCCACAGGTTCATTCTCGCCACCCACACTTTCATCTCCTTCTGTACTCCAGTTCGGACCGGGTGTGCGGTACGCATCCAATACGCTGAACAGATAATTTTTCTTTGTATCATGTTGCGCATCGTACATATCGTATAAAGGTGTGATATCATCCAGGATCCAGAAACTTCTGCCATGTGTTGCGATCACCACATCGCGTTCGCCTTTGTGAATGTGCAGATCTACAACGGGCGTTACAGGTAAATTCAATTGCAAACTTTGCCAATGGGCGCCGTCATCGAAAGAAACATATACTCCTGTTTCCAAACCCGCGAACAACAATCCTTTTTTGTTCGGATCGTTGCGCACACAGCGATTGTACATATCGGCCGGCAAGCCGTTCACGATCTTGGTCCATGTTTTTCCGTAATCCGTTGTTTTATAGATGTACGGATGCATGTCGTCGAGCTTATATCTGGTTGCAGATAGATAACAGGTTCCCGCGTCGAACCAGGATGGCTCCACATAACTGATCATGCTCCACTCGGGCAAATTTGCAGGTGTTACATTGTCCCAATGCGCACCATTGTCTTTTGATACATATACGAGGCCGTCATCACTGCCCGTCCAAAGTACTCCTGCCTGCACGGGCGATTCGGCGAAAGCAAAAATGGTGGCATAATATTCTACGCCTGTATTGTCTTTCGTAACCGGGCCACCGCTGCTCTGCAATGTTTTCGGATCATTGCGCGTAAGATCGGGGGAGATGGTTTCCCAGCTCACGCCTCCATCGAAACTGCGATGCACATAATTGCTGGTGGCGTATAAACATTTCGGATTATTGGGTGAAAAAGCGATGGGGAAGGTCCAGTTGAATCTTTTTTGTGCGGTGATGGCGCCGGCGCCATAATGTTGTTCCGGTTCAATGGAAATAATGCGGTAAATGTCATTATCCTCATTATATGACGAGAATATGCCATCATATTCACCACCGTAGGTGATATGATTATTTGTCGGGTCCGGAACAATATATCCTGCTTCACCACCGGCTACTGCATGCCAGTCTCTCTCTGTGATATTATATCCGGCAACTCTTGAACGTATGGTCAGGCTGCTGTTATCCTGTTGCGCACCGTAAAGATTATATGGATATGCATCATCTATATTCACATGATAGAATTGTCCGGTAGGAATATCGGTCTCACTCCAGGTAGCTCCATCATCAAATGTGATCGTAGGTCCGCCGTCGCCACCAACAATATAATTGTTCGCATCCATCGGATTGATCCACATCACATGGTTATCCCATGTATTTGTGTTGGCGCGATAAAAACTGTTCCCGCCGTTATTGCTTCTCCAATATTCTACACTGAGAATAAATAATTCATTATCGTTTTGCGGATCTACATAAATATTACTGAAATACCAGGGGCGTTGTATCAGATCGTTTTCCTTTGTCAATAGTTCCCAGGTATCGCCGCCATTATATGAAGTGTAAATACCTGCGTTGTCAATATTTTCCACACTCGCCCACAAACGTTCGGGGTTCAGCGATGAAATGGTCACGATGATCTTGCCATTCAATCCTTTTGGCATGCCGGGGTTTTCTGAAATGAGTTTCCATGTTTTTCCTGCATCTGTCGATTTATATAATCCGCTTCCTTTGCCACCGCTGCTCAGGGAATAGGGTGTGCGATATGCCTTCCACATACTTGCATAAATGGTATTCGGGTTGTTCGGGTCTATTTTCACATCTGCACATCCTGTTGTATCGTCGGGTCCCTGTAAAATGCGCGTCCAGGTATTCCCGCCATCTATCGATTTATATAATCCGCGTTCGGGATTGGGGCCCCAGTTATGTCCCTGTGCGGCAACGTACACGATATCGGGGTTCAGCGGATCGATGGCGATGTTGCCTATGGCATAGGTATTTTGCAAACCGATATGTTTCCATGATTTACCACCGTCAATACTTTTATACATGCCGTCGCCGAAGGAAATATTTCCGCGCATCTCCACTTCGCCCATGCCCACATAAATAATATTTGCGTTAGAGCGCGACACTTCTACTGCGCCCACACTGGATGAATGAAAAGTGGTATCGCTCACACAATTCCAGTTGTTTCCTCCATCGGTGGTTTTCCAGAGGCCGCCACCTACCGCCCCGGCATAATAGGTTTTATTATCCTGATATGTTCCGGTAACAGCTATACACCGGCCTGCGCGCATAGGACCCACATTGCGCCAGTGCAATCCGCTGTATAATTCCTGCGGATAACTTGGTGCGGGCGCTGTATTTTTTTGCGTAAAGGCAAAGACAGATATGCCCAGAAAGAGGGCGATGAAAATGGAACGCTTGAACATATTGCGGATTTTGCAATAAATATCGAAAATTAATATGAGCCATGAAACTGTGCATCGGCAAGAAAGGCTTATAAATCTTATTTTTAACACCTGTTCACAAGTAATAAATCCATAGCATGAAAAAAGGCATCATCCTCATTACCTGTTTATGTGTAAGTGTATATCTGCATGCACAATTTGAAAGTGGCTCTTTTTCCATCCAGGCCGGATTCGACGGTGCTATTCATGGAACTTATGCAGAATCTAAGTTCAACGGTGCGGTGATCGATCACGACAGCAGTGCCGCGGCCACCAGCATGTTCGCATCTTCCATACAATATCATATATTGCCCTGGTTGTCGGCGGGACTTGGATTTGATTATGGTGCCTATATAGAGGATCCGGAAGATGCCGAAGCGAACGGTAATCGCATCAGCACCTTTTGCGTAGATGCGCGTGTGTATGCGGTCAACCACGAACATTTCAATTTGTATTTCGGCGTGCAGGGTGGAGCAACTTTTTTGAAGATCGACCGGCTGTATGTGTTATTTCCTCCCGTCAGTTCCGAGTTTATGTATCATTACAGCGGCTCACACTTTGGGGCCTTTACAGGATTTAACTGGTATCTGTTCAAACAAGTTGGATTATTTACACAGATACATTATTCGAATCACGGGTTTGATCTGAAAAGGTATACGATAAACGGGACAGAACAGGATCTGGGACAATCGGAAGTTACGCTGGATACTTTCGGAGTGGGTATACGGCTTGGACTTGCGATCGCGTTTTTTTAATGTAGCATTTTATGCGATTTAGATTGCCGTGTCGGGGTTGTAACCCGACATTAATATGGATTTATAGTTGATCGGATATAGAATTTAGTTCTACTTTATTTTTGTGCTTCTCCAAACAAATAATTTCGTTCTTTTTCCTTGATGAAAAAGAACCAAAAAATCACTGCGCTGCTTGAGCTCTCCCGAAATATCCACTCGGACGCCGGCGGGGCTGAAAAAGGCCAGGATGAAAACGGATAATTGAGTATTTGTCGTCTGAATATAGTTTGTACATGATTCATTTATCCTCATCGCTGCTTTCAGCCCTGTCGACGTAAACAAGATCATCTGTTGCGTCCTTCGTGGATATTTCAGGTCGATCTCAAGAGGCGCGTTGCCGCTCCGTAATGTTGTTCGGTTGAAATTCAATGATATGCTGTTGTTGTTTTCCTATTGTATTATAAAGAATTAATGTAAACAGTTAAACAATTTCGTTTTTATTGCTTCGATTAGAAATTTTTATTTTTCAATTACGAGCAGGTTGCAGTAATAGCCACTCACACTTCCGCAGGCATGCTGCATTAATCACGCAAATTAGTGGGGAGAATGGTCAGTTTTTTTTCAGTGTCCGGATGTCCTTTTCCAATTGCTGCATCTCCGTATCTAAAGTGCCATTATAAATTCCACGAATTCTTCCTGCTTTGTCAACCAATAGCACATGTTCCGTGTGAACGAAGTCACTGCTGTCTTTGGTCATTCCCTCCAGCTCCTCAGCAAAGTAACCGTTGCGTGCGAGGTCATATATCTGTTGCGTTTCGCCTGTTAGAAAATGCCAGCGCGGATTGTTGCTGCCCGCATGCATGGCATACATCTGCAAGGCTTCCACACTGTCCATCCAGGGTGTTACACTGAAGGATAAAAAAACAATGTCACTGTCCTCTGCAAAGGTGTTTACAACAGACGCCAATTTACTATTCATCACGGGGCAGATGGAATTACAAGTGGTATAGAAAAAATTGGCAACATGGATCTTGTTGGCCACATCCGACAAAGTAATATTCACACCGTTTTGATCTGTGCAGGAAAACGGAGTAATGGTATGTGTAATTTCTGCTTCGGCTTGTTTTGTTGTAAGAAATACAGGCGTGAATGAAGCATCGTTATAAAAGGGGAGTGTTTCTTTTTTTTCACTGTTGCAGGCCGACAGTGTCCACAACAGAAACAGGGGAGCAATTTTTAGTGCCGAGTAAGCCATATCTTCTATTGTTTTGCATGATATAATTAGAGCGGATCTTTCCATTCGCATAATACATGGTTTGTTGTCCGCTCTCTTTTCCATGTTTGTAATGCATGTCCATATATAATTGTCCGTTGGCGAACCACTCTCTGCCACTGCCTTCGGTTTCATCTTGTTTAAAGTGGTATTGATATTTCAGACTTCCATCAGGCCTGTATCCGCTATGTGTGCCGGTTTTCATCCCGTGATCATAAAATCTTTCCCATTGTATTTGTTTGTCCGGATAATAAATTCTTTCTTTTCCATTTTTAAATCCATCTGTATAAGCACAGGTAAAGAGTGTATCGCTGCTATTAGACAAACTAAATAATACGCCGGTAAATAGTTTGCCATTGACGATTGTGCGGTTGGCATGTGTTTGCACCGTGCAAGTATCCGCGCAAACTAGGACAGGATCTTCTTTTATCTCTTTGTGCACAAGGTTTGCCATGCACAAAGAGGTAAAAGCGATCACCGCGACAAAGATATATAGGATATACTTCCGCATTTTTCAGTAAGAGACAGTTCCGGGGAATCCATAATAACCCGCGCCATTTATATAGGGATCTTCGGCGGTGATATGATAGTGATAGATACCATCCGGATAATCGGCAGTCGCGGCAAAATGTCCGTGATATGCATCCAGATCGGCATCTGTAATGGTCACACCATTTTCTTCGGGGCCATAAACGGGAAAACCATCCAATAAAAACCCGAGCAACGCATCTTCTCCTTTATTTTCTGTAAGCCATAGGGGCTCCCAATGATAATGATACGCGCCCTGCATTTGCGGATGGCCGTTGTATTGGTCGAAAGAATTTACTTCGAAAGTGAGCGGATCGCCTCCGCCGGCATATTGATTGAAGAAGGGAACGCCATTCAAAGACACGCCGATAGGTCCGAGCGGTGTGGCGGGGTGTGATGTATTTTCTGTCGGGTTGAGTGGAATTTTAAATGTATAGCTGTATTCCGCGATGGTATTCGGATTTTGCATCCAGTCGGGGTTGCCGCCATCGTAAGCAGCATACATGTCTGCCCATTCGGTTCCCAGGTAATACGGACTTTTATGATCGGGCAAACCGGTGGAGCGGATCACCACATAATCGCCATCGATATACAGATCGCTTGCCCCATATATCTTTTGATATACATCGGGCACGGTATCCGAGGTGTTATCCGTGATGTTCTCGTCTTTGTGGCAGGAAACGGAAATAACGCAGAGAGCCGCCAGTGCGGTGTTGGTCAGGTTTCGCATGATGGTCAGTTTAATGGTATGACAGAAAAAGGTTGCAAAGGTTTAAGACACCTCAAATAGCAATAGATCAGAAAATGATAATATGGTCTCTTTTGAGAATGAGCGGCCCATCTGACAAAGCATATAAATACATTCCGGGAGTGTATCGGCGCAAATTTATTTCCGTTTGATCTTTCGTAATATTTTCCTGTAGGATCATTCTTCCGGAAATATCAAAAATTTGCAATTGCATATTGGGCGTGATCGGGCAGGGTATAGACAAAGTGGTTATACCTTTTGCCGGGTTTGGGTAGCATTGTATTGTATTGGCCTCAGTTTCAGTGATCTCCAATGGATACACATACACAAAAAAAACATCCTCCAAACTGCATTCACTTTGATCAGTAACCGTTACTGTATACATGGTGGTTATTTCCGGCCACACTTCAGGTGAAATAGCATGCGTATCTGAAATATTATAATCCGGCGACCATTGATAGGTTAATGGAACACAAGGGCTTGTTGCTGCTGTATATATACCGGTGGTATCACCTGTCGCGATCCAGGCTTGTTTCACTTCTTCAGTGTTTACAAAAGAACAGACATGTATGGTAACGCTATCCGTGCAAACATTTCCATCTGCATCTGTAACAGTTAAACCAAATAGCATGTCGCCACCCAACAATTCCATAAGCTGTGGATTGGGACTTGAAATATCATCCAGCAGGTCGGATGCTGTATACTCGATAGGTCCGATGTTATAATCGCATGTCCACAAATAGGTATAAGGTTCCGTTCCGCCAATTGCAGTAGGAGAACCTCCAAGAAATGTGTCGCCGGTCCAAAGTTGATCGCATATTAATGTATCATTGCCCGCATCTGCAATGCACTGGGCGGAAACAGTATGCACACAAAGGCAGAAAAACAGAGGAGCAAGTAATTGTTTCATGAAAGGCGATTAGTACATTAAAGTTAATAAGAAATTAGCTGAGCCGTTGATTAATTTTACCGGATGCGTTTTCTCACGGCACCAACCCTGTTTACCGGGACAACATGTATTTATGATAAGATCATTGCCGTATCTGAAGATGGCCGCATTGCCGATCTGATCTCTCCCGAGCATGTCGACCCGCTTATGGTAGAGCGTTTTGATGGGATGCTACTCCCGGGTTTTGTGAATGCACATTGTCATTTGGAGCTGAGTCATCTGCGCAATGTTTTTCCGCAAAAAACCGGATTGCCGGAATTTTTGCGCAGAGTAATTGCATATCGCGGTGAAACCTCCAGGGAAGAAATACAGGAAGCCATGGAACGTGCCGAAGAGGAGATGTACGCCAATGGCATTGTGGCGGTTGGAGATATTTCTAACCTTGCACACAGCTTTTCGATCAAAGCAAATAAAAAATTATTTTATCACACATTCGTTGAATTGATCTCCTTCCATCCTGCGTCTGCAGAGAAAGTTTTTGCAGATGGTTTGCAATTATTGGAAGAAGCAAAACAATATGCACTCTCCGCTTCTCCCGCTCCACATGCAACGTATAGTGTGAGCCCTGAATTATTGCGATCGATCAATACTTATTGCAGAGAATATGGTATGCCCACATCCATACATATGCTGGAGAGCAACGACGAGAATGAATTGTGGGTGCAGGGAACAGGCGCATATCGCAGCATGTTGCGCGAGATGGGGGTTGATCTGAAATTCTTTGAGCCGACAGGAAAAACAGCACTCGAAAGTTTATTGCCCTATTTCGATCCCGCGGTCAAAACATTATTGGTGCACAATACTATTGCGACAGCAGCAGATGTTCATTCAGCGGAAGAAAAGGATCAAAACCTGTTTTGGTGTTTTTGCCCGAATGCAAATCTTTTTATCGAAGACCGCCTTCCGGATATTCCTTCCATTGCTCCCGAAATGAAAAATATTGTTGTGGGCACGGACAGTTTAAGTTCCAATACGCAGTTGAGTATTTTGGCAGAATTGCAGACCATTCAAAAACAGTATCCCGAAATAAAAACGGAAACACTGCTGCAATGGGCAACAAAGAATGGTGCGGAGTTTTTGGGTATTGGAGATATGTATGGAAGTTTGGAGAAAGGAAAATCACCCGGGATCGTACATCTGAAAACATCCGCCTCAGCCCTCGATCTGAAAGATGCAACAGCAAGCCGGGTATTCTAACTAATGAAGGGAATCAGGCGAGGCCCTCCACTGCGGGAGGCAGGCACAAAGACTCCGAGTCGCAGAGTATCGCAAAGAACACACCCCTTTATCCCTTTCAATGGGGGAAAGGGTACTCACCTTCGGTTTGAGAACCGAAAACAATTTTGCTCATTTTTGTTCAATTCTGCCCTATTCTACAATATATGGCTACACCTCATTATTGAGAACACTTAACATTTCCCAACTTTTATATACTCTGTAATTTTCCAATTCCCTTTCCCTTCCTCCCGCTCGTCCCCATTTCCCCGCCACTCGTCGAAAACTATACTATATATAGGTGCCCGGAGTACAATTTTGCGTCCGAAAGTTTTCCCGGTTTACCCAAATGTTAAATTTTCAAAAAAACGATGGAAACTTTGAACAGTTTCTTGGTTTCCAAAGTTTTTGAAGTTTACCTTTGCACCGCAAAAATGGAAGAGACTAGAAAAACAGGACCCGAACCCGATACCCTCATAGAGCGCTGTGAGCGGCTTTTCATGCGCTATGGCATCAAAAGCGTGACCATGGATGACGTGTCGCGGGAGCTCGGGATCAGCAAGAAAACCCTCTACCAGCACTTTCAGAATAAGGATGAACTTATTCAAAAAGTAACCGAGAACCATTTTACCTGTCAGCGTCAGGAAATGGAAAGCATCATACACCACAGTGCTTCGGCTATTGAGGAATTGTTGCGCATTGCCTCCTGGATGCATGCGATGAGCAAGAATCTGAACCCCGGTCTGGTGTTCGATCTGCGCAAATACCATCCTTCTGCCTGGCAGGTATTCAATGAGCATCGCTATACACATATTTTGAATACCATGCGCCATAATCTGGAAAGAGGAAAAAATGAAGGATTGTACCGAGAGGATGCAGATGTGGAGATACTGGCGCGCATTTATATCGCACGCGTGGAAATGTTCATCGACAATGAAGTGTTTCCGTACGACAAATTTCCCCCTGAGAAAACATACCATGTATTCATGGATTATCACATCCGCGGTATAGCAACACCCAAAGGCATAAAACTTTATGAAAAAATAAAATCTCAAAATGATGGCATATAAATTCAGTGCATTACTCATGGCCGCACTTTTGCCCGCAGCACTGTGGGCACAAAGTCAGAGCTTCTCCTTATCGGAAGCACTGCAATATGGTGTGGAGCACAATACCAAAGTGCAATCGGCAGCACTTGACGTGGAGGACGCGCAGGCGACTGTAGACAACCGCATCTCATCCGGTTTGCCGCAGATAAATGGTAGCATCGACTATCAGAATTTCTTCAAATTACCCACTTCCCTTATCCCGGCAGAATTTTTTGGCGGCGAACCCGGCGATTTTATTCCGGTTCAATTCGGTACCGAACAAAATGTTACTGTTGGCATAAGCGCATCGCAATTGATATTCAACGGTGCGTGGCTGGTTGGTGTGAGTGCAGCAAGAACGTATGTCGGGCTTGTGGAATCACAACAAAAATTATCGGAACAGGAAGTGAAGCAGAATGTGGAAACCGCTTATTATTCTGTACTCATTGCAAAAGAATTTGAATCCCTTTTGCAGAAGAACATCGACAATCTCAATAAAGTATATGTAGAGGTGGATGCGATGTTGAAGCAGGGATTTGTGGAAGAGATCGATCTGGATCGTTTGACGATCAGCAAGGCAACACTGGAAACGCAACTGGCAAATGCAAAACGCCAGACCGGTGTAGCAGAGGCATATCTTAAATTCAGCATGGGCCTCGATATGGCAACACCCATCACCTTGACCGACGCACTGCCTTCCATGCAGGATGCAGATGATGCCGCAGTGAATGCGAACAATTATCTGAACCGGCCTGAGTTCACAATCCTGAACACCCTGGTCGCGCTCAATGAATACAATGTGCGGGTGAACAAGGCTATGTATCTGCCCACCGTTGCGTTATATGGTCAGTACAATACGAACGCACAGCGCAATGCATTCAATTTCTTTTCTTCCGGTGAACCCTGGTTTCAGGTAGGACTCGTTGGTGTGAAAATGGATATTCCGATCTTCAGTGGTATGCAGCGTCAATCCAATGTGACCTCTGCACAGGTAGGTCTCGAAAAAGCGCGTCTCGATCAGCAAAATGCAACACAAGGCATCTTGCTCGAGATACAGAAAACACAAACAGATTATACAAATGCTATTGCGGATCTGGAAACCCAACAGAAAAATATTGAGCTCGCTCAGAAAATATATAATACGGCGCTGATCAAATATCGCGAAGGCGTTGGTTCCAGTCTGGAACTCAATAATGCAGAAAGCACATTATACGGAGCGCAGGGAAATTATATTGCTTCCCTCTATAATGTGTTGACCGCAAAAACAGCTTTAACAAAATCACTTGGAAATTATTAATACTAACATGCAAACATATTTTATGAAAAAGACAATCATATACAGCGTTGCCCTTTTGGTGCTTGCTTCTTGCGGCGCATCAAAATCCAATGACCCGAAAGCCGAACTGGAAGCGCTTAAAAAAGAACGCAGTGCATTAGATGAAAAGATCAAAGATCTGGAAAAATCGATCGCATTGAACGATACGAGCAAAGCTACCAAAGATCCGCTGCTCGTTAGTTTTATTGAAGCGAAAACACAAACATTCGTGCACTATGTAGAAATACAAGGTCGCATCGACGCAAATGAAAATGTTACCGTTACACCGCAAATACCGGGAGTGATCTCTTCGGTGTATGTGCATGAAGGACAAAATGTTTCCAAAGGACAGGTGTTGGCTGAAACAGATCATGCTGCCATGCAGAAGAATGTGGAGACACTGCAAACGCAACTCGCTTTCGCCAAAGATGTCTACAATAAACAAAAGGCTTTGTGGGACCAAAAAATAGGCAGTGAAGTGCAGTACTTGTCTGCAAAGAACAATGTGGAAACCTTAGAGGCAAGCATTGCAGCAGCAAATGAGCAGATCGCCATGACCAGGTTGGTTTCACCGATCAGTGGTGTTGTGGATGCAGTAGATATTAAAGTGGGGCAGATCGCATCTCCCGGATATAATGGTATTCGTGTGGTAAATATGTCGTCGCTGAAAGCAACCGGTGAGGTTTCTGAATCACACAGCGCCGTAGTTTCACAAGGCGATAAAGTGATCGTTGTTATTCCCGATCTGAATAAAGAGATTAACGGAACTATCACCTTTGCAAGCAAGGTGATCAACCCGCAATCGCGCACATTTACTACCGAAGCAAAATTACCGACCGACAATTTGTTGAAACCAAATATGGTGACGGTGATGCGCATTGCAGATTATGAGAATGACAAGGCATTTGTTGTTGACCTGAATCTGATCCAACACTCCAGTGATGCCAGTTTCTTATACGTGGTGACCGAAAAAGACGGTAAGATGATCGCAGAACGCCGTATTGTGGAAGTGGGTAAATCTTATAATGGTTTGGCCGAGATCACAGGTGGTTTGCAGGAAAGCGACAAAGTGATCAATGCGGGTTTGCAAAATCTGGTTGCCGGACAAGAGGTCCGTTTTTGATCGCAGAGGAACAGTTCGGTTATAGTTAAAGAAAAACGACATGAAAGATATAATTAAAGAGTTTAAACCATCCAGCTGGGCGATCGACAACAGGACGACGATATTCATCGTCACCATCATGATCACCATCATGGGTATACGGGCATACAATAATTTGCCGAAGGAATTATTTCCCGACGTGACCATGCCCACTATTTATGTGTCGACCATCTATCCCGGTTCGGCACCTGCAGATATCGAAAACCTGATCACCAAGCCTTTGGAAAAAGAGATCGGCGCCATTTCCGGTGTCAATAAATTGACCAGTAACTCGGTGCAGGATTACACGGCCATTCAGGTGGAGTTTGTCAGCGGAACAGATATCAATGAAGCCAATCAAAAAGTAAAGGACGCAGTTGACAAAGCGAAACCCAATCTGCCTTCCGACCTCGATCCAACCTGGGGGCCCAATGTGGCGAAGGTGGAATTCTCTGACATGCCCATCATGCAGGTGAATGTGAGTGGTGATTATGATCTCGCGACATTGAAAAAATATGCCGAGATGTTACAGGATGATATTGAAGAGTTGCCGCAGATCACCCGGGTGGATATCATCGGCGCTCCTGAGCGCGAGATACAGATCAACGTAGATATGTACAAAATGCAGGCTGCACAGCTTACGATGTATGATATCTATTCTGCTATCAGCAGTGAGAACAGGATCGTATCCGGTGGTACCATTAAAGTAGAAGACATGCGCCGCAGTATCACGGTGAGTGGTGAGTTCAATCAGGTATCGCAGATACAGAATCTCACAGTGAACAACATGAATAATGCACCGATCTATCTGAAGGATATTGCAGAGATAAAAGACAGTTTTAAAGAACAGGAGAGTTTTGCGCGTTTAGATCACGAGAAGGTTATCACCTTGAACGTGGTGAAGAAAAGTGGTGAGAACCTCATCGAGGCATCTGATAATATCAATGCCTTACTCGACGACGCGCGCAAGGATATACCATCCGATATTGATGTGACCATAACAGGTGATACTTCCAGTACCACACGTACTCAGGTTGCCGATCTTATCAATACTATTATCATCGGTTTTATTTTGGTGACTATCGTGTTGATGTTCTTCATGGGAGCAACGGATGCGATGTTCGTTGGTTTATCTGTGCCCATCTCCATGTTCATTGCCTTCTTAGTGCTCGGGTCCATGGGCTGGTCCATGAACGTGATCGTATTGTTCGCTTTCCTGCTCGGTTTGGGTATTGTGGTGGATGACGCGATCGTTGTGATAGAAAATACACACCGGATATTCGGCAACGGGAAGGTACCCATAAAGATCGCGGCGAAAAATGCCGCAGGCGAAGTGTTTGTGCCGGTACTAGCCGGAACGATGACCACACTGGCACCGTTCTTCCCGCTCTTATTCTGGCCGGGTATCATCGGTTCCTTTATGCATGGCTTGCCGGTAACGCTGATCATCACATTAACCGCCTCACTTATTGTTGCGTATCTGATCAATCCGGTTTTTGCGGCCACCTTCATGAAACCGCATAGTGCCGATGAAAAACCAAACAGACGCAGACAGATCATCTGGTCGGTTGTAGTTGGTATGCTCGGTATTTTATTTGACCTGGGCGGAAATTTATTACTCGGCAATGTGATCATCACGCTGGTATTGGTATTCTGGTTGAATCAATTCGTGCTGATCAAATTGGTACGCAGATTCCAGAAAAAAGCATGGCCTGCATTCCAGGATAGATATGCTGCTGTATTGCGTTGGACCTTGAAGCGCGGTTGGATCGTATTATTTTCTATCCTTGGTTCTCTGGTCCTGGCTATCGTGTTATTGATCGCGCGCAAACCCGGTGTGGAACAATTCCCGAGTGGTGATCCGAATTTCATCTTCGCATACGTGGTAATGCCGAACGGAACGGATCAGGCGACAACGGATAGTGTAACACAGATCGTGGAGCATAAAGTTTATGAAGTGCTGGGGCAAAATAATCCGATCGTTAAATCGGTGATATCGAATGTTACGGTTGGAGCAAGCGAAGATCCATTCGATCAAAGTGCATATACAAATAAAGGAAAAGTAGGGATCGCTTTTATTGATCCGGCAGAACGCAGGAACAGAATGTCTGAACCTTATGTAGAGAAATTGCGGGAAGCCATCAAAGGCATTCCGGGTGCGGAAATTACAGTAGGAGTGGAGCAGAATGGTCCGCCTGCCGGCAAACCGATCAACATTGAAATATCCGGCGACGACTTTGACGCACTGATAGAAACATCTGCAAAGATGAAGCGCTATCTGGACAGCATCGGATTTGAAGGCGTGGAAGAATTAAAAACTGACCTGCAGGCAAATAAACCGGAGATAACCATTGATCTGGATCGCGAAAGGATGAACAGGGAAGGCATCTCTACACAAACGGTAGGTTTCGAAATACGCAATGCCGTGTATGGATGGGAGGTATCTAAATTCAAGGAAGAGAATGATGATTTTCCGATCGTAATTCGATACGACGAGACACAGAGAAAGAATATCGATCAATTGAAGGATCTCAAGATCACATACAGAGATATGATGACCGGACAGATCAGGCAGATACCTTTGAGTGCGTTCGCAGATATAAAATATTCCAGTACGTATTCCGGAATAAAACGCATCGATCAAAAACGCGTGGTGACACTGCAATCGAATTTGTTGACGGGTTATGAAAATCAGCAACCGGTGATCATGAATAAGATCAAAGCGGCATTGGAAGATTTTCAAACTCCGGAAGGTGTTTCCATCGGATATACCGGTGCGAGTCAGGATATGGAGGATACCATCAACTTTATCGGTGTAGCCTGGATCATTTCATTGTTCCTGATCATTATTATCCTGGTTACGCAGTTCAACAGTATCTCTAAACCGCTCATCATTTTTGCGGAAGTATTCTTCAGCATCATTGGAGTGTTGTTGGGATATGGCATATTCGGAATGAATTTCTCGGCAGTAATGACGGGTGTCGGTATCGTTGCCCTGTTGGGTATCGTTGTGCGCAATGGTATCCTGCTGGTAGAATTTACAGATACATTGGTAGGCCAGGGAGTGAGTGTGCGAGAAGCGGTAGTTGAAGCGGCGCGTATCAGGATGACGCCGGTTGTGTTGACCGCAACTGCGACCATCCTGGGTATGATACCGCTGGCGATCGGATTGAACATAGATTTCAAAGGTTTATTCACGGCAGGCAAACCCGACATATGGCTGGGTGGTGAGAACGTGGTGTTTTGGGGTCCTCTGGCCTGGACCATTGTTTTCGGTCTGGCGTATGCAACCTTCATCACCTTGTTGGTAGTGCCGGTGATGTATTTAAATAATGAAAGATTTAAGACCTGGGTATATGGATTATTCGGAAGGAAGAGATATCAAGATGGATGGGAAGAGTGATGATTTGGCAGAATTGGTAGATCGCGTGTAAAGGGAATGTGCCCGGTTAAAAGGAACTTGACGTTGTGCCGGGGTTTTTTTGTTTTTGGAGGAGGGGATGCCGAAAACTGGCATCGCATCATCTACATATTTACATATTTAAATATTTCGTTCCGTGTGCGGCCGGCAAAGCCCGCTCTATATAAGGCTCCCGGCCTACCCTATACCCAACGAAACGATTTTACCCGCTTATAAGCGACTCGCAAAAACACCCTTTCCTTGCACAAAGCCCCGGAACATAGGTCACCAACCCGGTACCCAACACCTTCCGTATCTTTGCGCAATGCGTAATCTTCTACTCCTCTTTTTGTCCCTTACCCTTTCTGCACTTTCTGCTCAATCGGCATTCACCGTGTATAACCATCTGAATTCCGATCTGCCCGATGACTATATCAATAATATATATATCGATGCCGATCAGAATGTGTGGGTGTGCACTCTGATCGGACTCGCAAAACTGGATCCGGAGGGAAACTGGACCATATTCAATTCCGGAAATTCCGGTTTGCCGGATGACAATATTCAATGCGCTTACGTGGATAATAACGGTATACTCTACGTCGGCACCCTTATCGGTGGTTTTGCAACCTACGATGGGGTGACCTGGAATAGCTATAGTCCCGATAATTCACCTTTACCCGATTACCAGGTGAAATGTTTTATGAAAGACAGCAACGATACTATGTGGATCGGCACAACTGCCGGAGCTGTAAAATGGGATGGCCTCGATTATTGGTACACATACACGATCGGTAATTCCGATCTGCTTTCGCATAATGTAAATGTAATTTATCAAGCAGAGAATGGCGTCATTTATATGGGCACCGTAAATGGTGGCGTAGGGGTTTATGCAGATGGCGCGATCTCCATTTATTGGCTCGGTAATTCAGATATCAGCGATAATACGATACTCGCTATCGACGAAGATGCGAGTAATAATATATGGATGGCCACTTCTTTTGGCGGATTGAGTATTCTTACTCCTTTAGTAGAATTTTTGAACTTCACACCATTTACATCGGATATCACCGAACTCACCGTTCCGGATATGCAGTTGGATAATGATGGTGTGGGCATGCTGGCAATGAGTACAACCGGGCTGAATATTTTTGCAAATCCCGATTGGACGAATATTAATTCCGGCAACTCCGATCTGCCCGATGACTTTTTAACAGCATTGGATATTTCTTCCGATAACAGAGTTTGGCTGGGAACACAAACCGCCGGACTCGTAGTGTATGATAAAAGTTTTGTTTCTGTCCAGAACCAACAGGCTGCTTATACAAATATCGCTTATCCGAATCCCGCTGATCATATCCTCTTCCTGAATATACCGCATACTTCCTGCTATATATATGATATGCAGGGTAAAAGAGTACAAAAAGGAACCACCGACCTGTTCCTGAATACCCGGGAACTTGCCGATGGTTTGTATATGGTAGAATTACACGACGAGACAAATGTTTACCGCCAGCGTGTTCTCATAGCGCACGCACATTAATTATTGGCGGGTGAGCAAAGCGCTGCAACTCACATCATCCATGATCAAACCGTTCTGTATGGTCAGCACGCGATAATTAATAGTAAGCACATTGCCTTCTAAACTTCCGCTACCGGAGAATTCATAAAAAATATCCGGATAGTTGGAGATATAGAAATCCTGCAAAGGAATAATGATCTTCATACCGGTGACAATGGCGTGCACATCCATACCGGCCTCAAACAAGCCCGGAAAACCAAATACGATCTCATCACTATAATAGTCATCTACATATAATATATCCAATTCATAATTCGCCGTGCCGATCTCACACATATCATTCACCACATAATGGCCGACATACTCGTCGCGCACATCATATTCCGGAATATCATCTTTGGCACATGCTGCAAATAACACGATGGCCGAAGCGAGCAGGTAGGAGTATCTCTTTTTCATAACTACGATTTATGGCATTGTATAGCCAAATAGTATGCCATTTCGCTGAAAGTCCCTGAAATAGGCACTTTTATGGTAATTTTGCAGCTTACACAACAGATCAGATCGTGCAAAAAGATATACTGCAGCACTTCAGAGAACAGATCCTGAAGGGTATTCCCGAGCAACTTCCCGCACCTGCCATACCCGATCCCGGGGTTAGTCACGCACCCAAAAGAAAGGATATTCTGAGTGCCGGAGAAAAGAAACTTGCGGTCCGCAATGCACTTCGTTATTTCCCGGAGCATATGCATGCAACACTTGCACAAGAGTTTGCGACGGAATTAAAAACATATGGTCGTATTTATATGTATCGTTTTCGTCCGGAGTATGCAATGCATGCGCACACCTGGTCTGATTATCCGCACAAAAGCCAACAGGCAGCATGCATCATGTTGATGTTGCAGAATAATTTGGATAATGCTGTTGCACAACACCCGCATGAGTTGATCACGTATGGTGGCAATGGTGCAGTATTTCAAAATTGGGCGCAATATCTGCTTACCATGCAGTACCTGGCAAGCATGACCAATGAACAAACATTGGTTTTATATAGTGGCCATCCCATGGGTTTATTTCCATCACATCCGCGTGCGCCGAGAGTTGTAGTTACCAATGGCATGATGATTCCCAATTATTCCAAACCGGATGATTGGGAAAAATATAATGCACTGGGTGTTACACAATATGGGCAGATGACGGCCGGCAGTTTTATGTATATCGGTCCGCAGGGAATTGTGCATGGAACAAATATCACGGTATTGAATGCTGCGCGCAAAATAGATCCAAAAGCAAATGATTGCAGCGGAAAGATTTTCGTTACCGCAGGTTTGGGTGGGATGAGTGGTGCACAGCCGAAAGCTACCGTGATAGCAAAAGGCATTTGTGTGGTTGCGGAAGTGAATCCCGAGGCCACGAAGAAAAGACATGCACAGGGTTGGGTAGATGAAGTGTACGCTGATCTGGATGTTTTGTTTGCGCGCATGATTGATGCGCGGAATAAAAAGGAGGCGGTAAGCCTTGCTTATGACGGCAATATTGTTGATCTGTGGGAAGCATTGGCGGAGAGAAATATTTTTATAGATATAGGAAGTGATCAAACTTCTTTGCATAATCCCTTCGCAGGAGGATATTACCCTGCCGGACTTTCTTTTGAGGAAAGTAAAAGCATGATGGCAGAAGAGCCGGAAAAGTTCAAAGAACATGTGTATGCCAGTTTGCGCAGGCATGTTGCTGCCATAAATAAGCTCACGCAAAAAGGCATGTACTTCTTTGATTATGGAAATGCATTTTTATTGGAGTCTTCGCGGGCCGGGGCAGATATTTTGCAGGCAGATGGAATGTTCAGGTATAAAAGTTATGTGCAGGATATTTTAGGGCCCATGTGTTTCGACTATGGCTTTGGCCCTTTCCGTTGGGTATGTTGCAGCAATGATCCGGAAGATCTCAAGAAAACAGATGCTATTGCAGCGGATGTATTGGCAGAGATCTGGAAAGATGCACCGGATGAGATACGACTGCAGTTGAACGATAATATACAGTGGATACGCTCAGCGATGGACAATAAATTAGTGGTGGGCAGCCAGGCGCGGATCTTATATGCAGATGCCGAGGGGAGAATTAAGATCGCGCAGGCATTTAATGCCGCGGTGCGCAATGGTACTTTAAAAGGACCTGTTGTGTTAGGCCGTGATCATCACGACGTGAGCGGCACAGATTCTCCATACCGCGAAACAAGTAATATTTATGATGGCAGCAGTTTTACCGCCGACATGGCCATACAAAATGTGATCGGCGATGGCTTTCGCGGTGCTACCTGGGTGAGTATACATAATGGCGGTGGTGTCGGTTGGGGAGAAGTGATCAATGGTGGATTCGGAATGGTACTGGATGGATCGCAACTGGCCGATACCAATGTGCAAAGTATGTTGTTCTGGGATGTAAATAATGGCATTGCGCGGAGAAGCTGGGCACGAAATGCGGAGGCGCAGTTTGCTATTAAAAGGGAAATGGAAAGAACGCCGGAATTAAAAGTGACATTGCCGAATATGGTAGATGATAACCTGTTAGAAGGAATTTTTTAAAGGGAACAAGTATGCATTTTTTATTTCTTCAATCTGCCCGATCTTTTTAACGCTTCATGCAAGAGAAATTCAATCTGCCCGTTCACACTGCGAAAATCATCAGCGGCCCATTTTTCAAGAGCTGCTAATGTTTCCGGTGCAACACGCAATATAAATGCCTGCCGGTCTTTCCCGCTGCTTTTCTTTTGCTCTTTCGCCATTATACGATCTCTTTACCCGCTGCGTACTTGCGCATACTTTCTTTTAATGCTTCCGGTTTTGCTGTGCTGAAGATCAGTTTCCTGCCTTTTTCCAGTTCCAATTCAATAGCATCACCGGATCCCATTACGATAGCTGTTTTTTTTGTGAACAGCATCCGCCTGTGTCCATATCCGCCAAATTCACCAATAGATTTGAGTGGCCGCACACGCCAATGTACCATCTGTTCAAAGTATACGGTTCTTTTTCTGCTAATGAGCGGAGGATAGCGATAATGAAATCCACCGCTGTCAACAGACGTATATAAGGTTATCCGGAAAATGATATACATGGCAAGACCGAAGGCAAATACGGAGATACTGATAGCATAATATAATTCCGGTGCAACCGTATTGCTTTCCTGAATGCTATGCAAAATGGCGAAGCCGAGCCCGCCAAGCATGACGAGCAGGGACGCACCAAGCATGATATACATCAGCGTATTCCTGAATTTTTGTTCTTCTGAAAATTCCATGTCAATGGTATAAAGTACCGGTATTTACTACTGGATTGGCGGCTTTATCGCTGCACAGTACAACAAGTAAATTGCTTACCATCGCTGCGCGTTTTTCATCGTCGAGGTCGACAATGTTTTCCGACTTCAACTTATCTAATGCCATTTGCACCATACTCACAGCTCCTTCAACGATCTTCGTCCGTGCAGCAACCACAGCTGTTGCCTGTTGTCTCTGTAACATCGCACCTGCGATCTCTTCGGCATACGCCAGATGGGTGATACGCGCTTCGATCACATGCACACCGGCCAATTCCAATCGCTCTGTGAGTTCTTTTACTAATTCGGCATTGATCAGATCTCCCCCGCTGCGCAAAGTGATCTCGTTGGCTTCATCATCTCCGAAATGGTCGTAAGAATAATTGCCGGCCAAATGACGCACAGCTGCATCGCTTTGCAACTTCACATAATGCTCATAATTCTCCACTTCGAATTTAGCCTTCGCGGCATCCATCACGCGCCAAACGATAACCGTTCCAATGATGATCGGATTACCCAATTTATCGTTCACTTTGATCTTGTCGCCTTCCAGGTTGCGCACCTTTAAAGAAACACGTGATTTTCCGTAGAAAGGATTGGCCCAATAAAATCCGTTTTGATTTACCGTGCCCGCATACTTTCCAAAAAGTACAAGCACTTTGGCGTCGTTCGGACTTACAATGAAAAATCCGATCAGCATGAAAAATACCAGGATGAACACCAAACTGAAGGCAGGATGCACATTTATAGTTGCATACAGATTGCCGATCAGCAATAACACAAAAAGGATGAACAACGCATATCCCGATGCCGGCTTCATATTTTTATCTGTTATCATAATGTTGGGTTTGATATTAAAATGATATCACAAAGATATAAGTACGGAAAACGAAAAAACAAACTTTTGGTCGTGTTTTTTACTCCGTTCGTCGAGAAATGTCCGTCTGCTTGAGCGTAAAAGGCCCAAAATGGCTTACTTTGGATCAAAATGCAACTATGCGTTATTTTTTAACAGGAGGAACGGGCTTTGTAGGCTCCTATCTCGCCCGATTGCTCAGAAAAGAAGGCCATGCCGTTGTTGCTGTGGTGCGAACGCCCGCTAAGGCCGGTGCACTTGTTGATCTCGGGGTTGAGGTAGTAAAGGGCGATGTGACAGATAAAGAAAGTATGCGCGCACCCATGACGGGTTGTGATGGTGTTTTTCATGTGGCCGGTTGGTACAAATTGGGCAGTAAACATCCGGAGGACGGGGAAAAGATAAATGTTGGTGGTACAATGAACGTGCTTGAACTCATGCGCGAATTGGGCATACAAAAAGGTGTATACACCAGCACCCTGGCTATTAATTCTGATACACATGGCGCAACATATGATGAATCCTTTCATTATTCCGGCAAACATCTGTCGGTATATGACAAGACAAAAGCGGAGGCACACCGCCTGGCGCTGGAGTTTATGAAAAATGGACTACCTCTCGTCATCGTGATGCCCGGCTTGATCTATGGTCCGGATGGAACTGGGTTGAGCGACGAGGCATTGCGGAATTATCTGCGCAAAAAATTGCCCATGATTTCTAAAGGCTCGGGATATTGCTGGGCACATGTGGAAGATATCGCTATGGGACATTATCTAGCCATGCAAAAAGCACAACCCGGGACCGTGTATATCATTGCGGGTCCGAAACATACCATGCAAGATGCATTTACCATTGCACAAAAAATAACCGGGATAAAAGCACCGATGGCTGCACCTGCAGGTATGATAAAGTTCAGTGCACGTATATCGGCTGCCGTGGAATGGCTCATTCCTCTTCCCGAATTATATCGCTCAGAAACATTGCGCGTGTCGGCGGGAGCGACCTATTATGGCGATAACGGCAAAGCAAAAAAAGAATTGGACTATGCACCGCGCGATCTGGAAACCGGATTGCGTGAAACGCTGCAATACGAATGGGATAAGATTAAACAGAAAAAATAACGCTTCAATGTACGATCACAAAGTGTTGACTTTGTTGTTCTGCCCCCGAAAGAATAGTGCACAGATATAATCCTTCCGTCCACGCAGAAACATCGATCTGTGCTGTAGCATGTGCTAATATTTTTTTCTGTAAAAGCAATTTCCCTTGCATATCGTAAAACACACATACGGCATCCGCAGACATGCCATTTTGTACCTGCATAAAGGTTGAGGCGGGATCGGGAAATACTGTTAATGGTTGATCAGAAGCGCTTTCTGGCACGCCTGTTCCGCCACCCTCCAATGTAACAGGATCAATTCTGTATAAACCATAGGTTTCATCAGCAGTTGTATCAATCCCTAAAAAATATAATGCACCATCTTTGAAGACCGTGGAACGGAATGGACGAACGCCATTGAATACATGTATCCCATTTGTTGTCCCGTTTGACTGACACATGCGGACCGACATGGAACCTGCATCCACTTTTTTTAATACATGAAAAAAGAAATCGTCGCTGCCTGCATCTGCAATGAAATTATACACTTCAGGCACACTGGCCAGGCCTTCGAACGTATTAACTAATGTTGTTCCGCCTGTTGTACCATCTGAGCGCCCCAAACCGTATTGCGTAAAATCGCTGCTATAGGCATATGCGAAGAGGGTATTATCGAACGCATAAAAGGAGTGCCCCTCACTGGAAAATGCCACATCGCCGGTTTCACTTACCTGCGTTGTGCCGCCCGGCGTTCCATTGCTTTTCCATAAGCCGGAGTGATAATAATCGCCATCGAAGGCATAGAAAAATAACTGATCATTCACATCGGTAAAATTGGTGTAATCCGAAAGGCCTGTTTTCAGTTGTATAGTACCGGCTTCTGTTCCGTCGGTTCGGTACAGGTCGTTGGTCAAAGGGAAAACGAATTCTGTATGCGCAACAAAGTACAAATAACTACCCGAAACGGTAAATAGCGGATCTATGCTTTCTGCATAGCCATCGTTCATGCTGCCATATGCACCGGGGATAATATCTTTCAGTAAATGTGTGCCGACAGCAGTGCCATCACTGATGAACACTTCGAGGCCATATACATCATCCCTTGCTGTAAATACCAGCTGGCCGTTAAAATTGATCAGGTGTTCAGGATTGGAACCATAATAGGCGTCAGTAGAAATATCTATGACCATATGTGTTCCGGCTTCGCTTCCATCCGTAACCCATAATTCCCAGCCATGTACGCCATCATTCGCTGAAAAATATAATTTGCCATCCAATTCGGTGAAATAGGGAAAGAAAATTTCAGGAGTGGAAAATCCATTAAATCCGGGATAAATATCTTTCAGCATACCGGTACCGGCAGCGGTGCCATCCGTTTTCCAAATTTCCAAACCATGGGTTAGATCTGCTGCAATAAAATATAATTCATTGTTGTATATGGTCCACGATTTATCAGTATAAGCAGGCCCCCAGTACGCATTGCCTAAAATACTGCCATCGCTGATGCCATTGATGTCAAGCAATTGCATGGTTCCCGCCTCTGTTCCGTCTGACACCCAGAGTTCGTAGTTATATGGTTCATCCGGACCGGTTGCAAAAAAGAGTAATTTACCATTTAGGTTTTCGATATAATCATATCCGAATACATCGCTTTTGATCAATGTCGCCTGGGCTGAAGCAAAAAGAGGTGCCAAAACAAGCAATAGAAATGGGATCCGTTTCATAAAATACTTTATACAACAAATTTCATTAAAAAAAGGACAATGCAAATACCCTAAACCGGGTAGTACTTACACAATTTTTTCCCGGATGGCTTTAGAGACTGCCTCTGTCATCGATTCCACATGCAGTTTTTCGTATATATGCTGCATGTGTTTGCGCACGGTTTCATACGCAATGCCATAGAGATCTGCGATCATTTTATAGCTTTTACCGGCAACCAATGCACTGAGTATCTCCTTTTCCCTTGCAGTGAGTTTGTGGTCATCTGTTTGAAACCCGCCCTCCTGCGAGCGAAAATGATCCAACACTTTGCGGGCAATGCCTGCGCTCATGGGTGAACCGCCGTCCCTGACATCTGTAATTGCTTTCAATATTTCTTCTGAGCTGCTGCTTTTTAATATATAGCCTGAGGCGCCGGCGCGGATGCTTTGGAATATATGTTCATCATCCGTGAAAACAGTTTGCATCAATATGGCCATGGCAGGGAATTTTTGATGAACCAGCTGCACGGCAGCAACCCCATTTATTCCAGGCATTTCAATATCCATCAAGACAACGTCAGGCTGAACCAATGCAATATCATCCAAAACAGTATTGGCATCCGGAAAGGCACCAACACACACATACCCGGGATTGTCTTTTAGAATAAAACACAAACTATCCCGGTAGTGGGCGTTATCTTCAAATATGGCGACGCGTATGTCCATGCGCTTTTACAAATTTGACAAATAGTTTTCATTCCTGTCATACCCGAATCAGGGTATATCCAGGAGCATGGTGAGGGTGGTTCCCTCCCCCGGTCGGCTGGTCCACTCCAACTGCGCGCCGATCTCCGCCGCCCGTGATCTCATATTCTTCAACCCATTCCCGCTTTGTATGGTTTGCGCATCTATGCCTTTTCCGGTGTCAGAAACCCTGCAGTGCATTTGTTTTCCATGAAGCATAATATGTACATGGAGTGTATTGCTTTCTGCATATTTGACCGCATTGTGGATCGCTTCGCGCAGGATAAGGAAAATATTCTTGCGCACTTCCATACTTAATTTGAGATCGGGGATATGTTCGGATGCATATTGCAGTTCCATATTTTGCAGTGCGCACATCTCGGCTGCATATATGTGTAATTTCTGTACCAGATTTTTTAAACTGTCATTCACCGGATTAATGGCCCAAACAATGATGCCCATATTTTCGACCACTTCTTTTGCATTGGCCGCGATCTTATCCAGCACGTCACCCGATTCGGTATTTTCTTTCTCCAGTTTGCGTTTAACAGATTCACTATATAAGCGTATGCTGGAAAGGGATGCGCCGATATCATCATGCAGATCGCGGGCGATGCGATTGCGCACTTTTTGTAAAGCAAGCAATTGATTGATGCGCACGCGATATATGCCATACAGACAGGCTGTAATACAAAGTATACAAAGCGCGATGAACCACCAGGTCCGCCAAAAGGGTAGGCGAATATGCAGATGGATGATGGTTACGGCATCGCTCCAGGTGCCGTCGTGATTTGCCGCTTTTGCTTGGAGGGTATATGTGCCCGGTGGAAGATCGGTATACGTTGCAAATCTCCTGCTGCCCGTATAATTCCATTTTGTATCAAAGCCTGCTAAGAAATAAGCATAAGTATTCTCTTCGCTGTGCTCATAACTAAGGGCACTTAATTCAAAGGAGATGAAATTTTTATTATGCGGCAAGTCCAAATTCCGTATGCCATGCCACAAATAATCTGTGCACATGGAGGAATCCAGAATGGTAAATTGAGCGCAGAGCACATTGGGAGGACGTTGGTCCAATGTTATCTTTTCGGGATCAAAATATACCAGACCCTCTCGTCCGGCAAAGTAAAAATAGCCGTTGTTGTCGGCAAATCCCGATTGATCATTTAACGGCAGACAAAATATGCCGTCTGATTTATCGAATGTATGCCAGCTATTATGCTGAACATCTAAAACACTAAGGCCGGCTCCGTTAGAAACCCAAACATGCCCGTTGGATGCGATCAAAATGCCACCGCAAAAAATATTGGGCAGCCCGTCATTTGTTGTGTATTGTATCGATTTTTGTGTCGCGGGGTCAAAACAAAAAAGGCCATTGCGTGCACTGATCCACATCCTGTGTGCATCATCTTCAGCGAATGCATTGATCACATCACTGTGTATCTGATCGTTCAACAGTACTTGTTTTTTGGTGGCAGGATCAAACACCATCACCATTTTTCCATAGCCTATCCAAATTTTATTATCGGAGGATGCATACAGTGCGCGCACCACATCCGCATTATAACCGGTGGTGTGCAGTGCGCTGTCCATAGGAACAAAGGCTGCGTATTGCGCATCATATCTGAATACACCGCACCCGCTTCCTGCATATACTGTTCCATCATCCGTGGCAAGCAAACTCCAGATAAATGTGGGATTGGCCGAACAGTGCTCAGGTTTAATTATTTTATATTTTGAAAACTTCTTCGTTCGCTCACCATAGGAAACAATACCTCCTGAACCGCCTATCCATATTTTACCTGATGCATCGGACGCAAGTGCACGCACACTGGACCCCGGCAAAGTGCTGTGGTTGACGGAGTCATAACGGATATTTTTAATGATAGAATTTGTTTTCGGATCGAAGATGCTGATACCCTGCACAGTAGCGGCCCAGATATTCCCATCGCCATCTGCGCAAAAACTGCGCACCCAGTTGTCCGTTAATGAAAGAGAAACGGAGGGGTCATGATGTAAATAATGAAACGGCTTTGCCTGTAAGGAAAAATGCGAAACGGCGCCTCCTTCTGAAAACCAAACAGTATGGTCATCGGTAATGAACAGACCGAGTACGGAATTATTTTTTATGCTGTTCGGCAAATACGGAGCATAGGTAAATCGTTGCAGCGTGTTTTGATCGGGATCGGCAACAAACAAGCCATTGGTAAAATCGGCGATCCAGATCCTGTTTTGTGCATCAACGGCAATGCGACGTATATCCCAATCCAAAGAAGGGAACCATGCGGCACAGGAAAAGGATTCCAGGATCTTTCCATCTCCATCTGTTCTCCATAATTCCCCGGAATAAGTGCTGAGCCATATCGAATTATTTTTCCCCAAAGCGATATTCCGGATGCTGCTTCCCTGCGGGACCATATCCGAGTATGTCCATATTTTACCATGTGCCGGGTCGAATACACCCAAACCAAAATAACCGGTGTACAAAATGCGGTCCTGCGCATCGCAGGCCAGATCAATGATATTTGCAGATAGTGATTTTTCCGGCGGATTGGTTTTGACAGATACCAGTTTTCCCACCTCTGTATTGAATAGATACAGTCCGTGATCCGTTCCAACCCAAATATCCCCTGTACTGGTTTGGCATATGGCATGCACACTGAGGGGTTTTTGAATACTTTCATCTACCGGTATGCGTTCAAAAAGTTCTTTCTGTTTGTCGAAACGACACAGCCCGTTATCTATCCCTACCCAAAGTGTATTGTTTTTATCGCAAAGCAATGCATATACAACATTGCCCGGCAAACTGTTTTTTCGTGTGGGGTCATTGTAATAGGTCTTTATATGATAACCATCATATCTGCCCAGACCATTGCGTGTTCCGAACCAAATGAAACCATCGGTATCTTGTGCAAAACAATAGATCGTGTAATCCGACAATCCGGCATCAATATCCAAATGCTGGAAATCGGGTTGCAGATTTTGCGCATGCACAAAGTGAGCTGACAGAAAGAGGCAAAGTACAAGGGAGCGATATGACCTTTTGTGCAACATACAATACGTATAAAGGTAGCAGGAAAAAACCTACGCGCATACAGCCCCGCGTGCCCGTTCCCGGATTAATTCCGGTTATCATATCCTTCCCGGAAACAGGGATGAACGATGTAGAATAGTGCGTCCAGGAATTTCCCTTCGTCGCGCAATTTTTCCTGCCGCAACTTTTCATCGTACATCTTTTTCATGTACGCAAGGTCCACAGAAATGGAATTGTATTCTTTCTTAAAATCAAATTCTTTTAAACGCATCCGCAACCCCGCTTCGTCTGTTTTTTCGAGCAGCATATTTCCGTAAGGGTCGGTACCCGGATCGAACCACATGGACTGAAATGCAGGTGTGTTACCTGCGTAGCCTATAGCAACAAATGCGTAAGGTTGTGTGCAGGGAAGGAGGATGGAATTTGCCACTCTGTTGCCGGGATAAAATGTGTGGTCATCATCACTGTTATATCTGCTGATACTTTTTATACCCGGAAAAACAATATACACATATGCACGGTCGAATGCTTCGCTGTTATCGATCACACAGGTGAGATCATCGGCTTCACGTATTCCCGGACAACCGGTTACTATCGGTTTATCTATATTTACCCATCCCGTGTCCGACCAATTTAAACCATAGCGTCGCATCTTATATGATTCTCTTTTTGCAAGCAGAGCGATGTAATTGTTTGCCGTTTTTTCGAACGCATCATTTTTTTCCTGTAATGCTGCAAGTAATTTATTTCTTTCAGCATCCAGTTCTTCCTTAATTTCCTGCAATCTTTTTCTGAAATAGTCCTGCAAATGTGTGCTTGTGGGCGGCGCATCTTGCACATTCGTACATTTCAAAGCTGCGTAATCTAAAAAAGTGGCTTGCTTGGAATTGCCTTGCAGATATGCTGCAGCCATACTGTCTACACGGTATAAGTCCATATTTGTATTATCGGCATATAACTGTAATACCTCCTCCGAACATGTTTTGTATATATCTTGTAAACGCAATTCAAATTCACGGGTCGCTATAAATGTATTTTCATATGCTTCTGACCTCAACACTTTGATCAGTGCCGGATCGATGCCATATTGACTCGGCATGTATTCTGTAGAATCGCTCTCAGAACCAAATGCTTTCTTTGTATATTTTCCGTTTTCAATTTCCTTGCTGCCCCGCATCAGCGGCTCATTATATGCTGTACTGTAAAATCCATTTATGAGATCGCCCGGTTGATAAACCGACATGGCATAAAATAAACTATCGGTGATCAGTTCATCAGCCTTTTCATGCCCTTTGTATGGCATTCCGGATGCAACGGCTTCCCTGAAACCCGCAGGATAGAAATCCAGGAGAGCAAGATCTACATGTAATAAATACCTATCCAGGGGTTTCGGATCCACCCAGTTTATCCTATTATTTTCCGACACTTCGCCCTTATATGCCATCATGCCGGGAATGGGAGATGGTGTAGGTATTTCTATATGGATCGGTTTCGCAGGATCGAACTTGGCTTTTTTCCCGTTTGCCGAAATAGAAAGATGGATCATGCCATCTGACATCAACAGTTGATCTCCGGATTGTGTGCTGAGTCCGGCGAGTAACATATCCGGTACAGATAGCGCTTCCTGAACACCAATTTGTACTTCGCCTGTTATCATGTGCCCATTTTCATCCACAATACAATGATCCGGTAGATCTATAATGGTTCCGCCGGTGCACTCGATGATATGCCCATGTGCAGGACTGAACGTAAAATACTGAACCGGTAAAGTCCCGGATGAATCGGTATGCTGTGGTGCTGTTATCGAAAAATATCCTTCCTCCGGAACATCGGTTTCCTCTGAATCCCTGTTGCATGAAAAAAATAGGGTGATGCTGAGCGCAAGTAGAAATATGTTTCGCATATTTTCCATTTATCTGCGCAATTCAAATTCATCCCGGTCATTTAGAAAAGGAAGTTTTTCGCGAATAGATAACAGATGTTGTGCATTGAGTGTAATGGTTTCTACTTTTTCGTCGATAGCAATTTCCAGTTCCGGCTCACCCATAGGATCTATCACTGCAGAGTGGCCGCTGTGATAAATACCATTCCCATCATTCCCTACGCGATTCACTCCAACTACATAACATTGATTTTCGATGGCGCGGGCGCGCAATAATTGTTGCCATGCATATATTCTGCGTTCGGGCCAATTGGCAGAATAGATCAGCAAATGGTACGGATGTATGCCATGCTCTGTATAAGGTGGCGACTGTCGCGACCAAACCGGGAAACGCAAGTCATAACAAATAAGGGGTAATACCTTCCATTCTTCTACTTCAGGGAAGATCTTGCTCTCACCATGCGCGTAATATTTGTCTTCGCCGGCAAGAGAAAATGTGTGCCGCTTGTCATAATATTCCAACATCCCGTTAGGGTGCATCCAGATTAGTCTGTTGTAATAATTACCATTGTCAGATATGATCAGGCTTCCCGTAATGACAGCATTTTTTTCTTTGGCTTTTGTGCGCATCCAGGACACGGAAATGCCATGCATATTTTCTGCGAGCTGTTTTGCTTCCATACTGAAACCGGTGCTGAACATCTCAGGCAATACGATCAGATGCGTTTCCCGAACCGGGGATAACAAATTATCAAAATGTTCCAGGTTCTTTTCCCGGTCTTCCCAGAAAAGATCAGCCTGCACTATGGTAACTTTCAGATCTTGCATAGGATATCAGCTGCTTTTTGTAAGGTGCTGTCCTCTTTGGCAAAACAAAAGCGGAGCACATGTTGTTCCGGTGCATTCGTATAAAATGGGGAGAGGGGTATGGAAGCTACTTTATGCTCAATGGTAATTCTGTCGGCAAAAGCAACATCGCTTTCTGAACTGATCGCGCTATAATCAAGCAATTGGAAATAGGTTCCCTTTGCGGGCGTAAAAGTAAACCGGGAACCCTTCAGATAATGGAGAAATGCATCGCGTTTTTCCTGATAAAAAGTGTGCACCTGATGATATCCGGAAATATCCATCATGTGATCTGCAAGTGCATATTGTATTGGTGTGTTCACGGAGAATACCAGGAACTGATGCACATTTCTGAATTCTTTGGTCAGCGCTTCGGGAGCCAGCACATAGCCGATCTTCCATCCCGTATTGTGATATGTTTTTCCAAAGGAAAAAATAACAAAGCTGCGTTCTTTCAGATTCGGATAGCGCAATACACTTTCGTGTCGCGCTTCATCAAAGAGCACATGTTCATATACTTCATCACTCAGCACGATGATATCCCGCGTGTGTACAATTTTTTCCAACTGCTCCATGTCGGATGCATTCCAGATGCTTCCCGTCGGATTGTGTGGTGTATTGATCATGATCATGCGTGTGCGTCCGCTGATCTTTTTCTTGACCATGTCCCAGGGTATATTGTAATCCGGTGCTGTTAATTCAACATGTACAGGAACTCCGCCATGTAAGCGTATGGCAGGCGCGTAACAATCATATGCGGGTTCGAACAGGATCACTTCATCCCCTTCGTGTATCGTTGCGGCGATACATGTATAAATAGCTTGTGTAGCGCCGGCGGTTATGGTTATCTCTTTTTCGGGGTCATATACCGCGTCATATATGGATACATATTTTTCCGCGATGCGCTCTCTGAGCGGCATAATGCCCGGCATGGGCGCATACTGGTTGAATCCCTTGCGCATATATGCATGCACCAGGTCCTGCAAGGGGTGTGAGGTGGCAAAATCGGGAAAGCCCTGTGCCAGATTAATGGCGCCCTGCGTATTGGCAAGAGCTGTCATCTTGCTAAATATGCTTAACGGAGTATTGGGCAGTTTGGATTTAACACTTACAGAGTGCGGCATTTCTACAGGTTCACATGGTAAATATAATAAGGAGAACGAATTGTTAAGCGGACGGTGCATTAATCAAATGGCAAAATAAAAGGGTATATTCGGGTATTATGCAAAAGCTGAAGTTCCAACTGTATGCTGCCATTGCCCTCACAATGGCCGTTATGTTTTTCTGTTCAGGTTCCCACATCGAAAAGGATGCTGTAAATATCCTTTTGGGAAATGACAGTTTCTTTGCCAAGAACGGATATGCGCCGCCCAGCGGAACGAATGCAACAGAACGCATCCGAACCCATTTATTATACGTGGAGCAATTGCTGCGGGAAAAAGATGTTTCCGGTATGGAAGCGCAATGGCAAAAAGCGCGACGGGAAAAATTGGATCTGTTGCATGATTATGCGCTTGCAGGGAATTTCCCGCATAATTATGATCATCCGGGTGAAAGGAGACCCTGCTTTATCGACCGCGACGGAAATATCTGTGCCGTTGGATATTTGGTAGAACAAACTGCCGGTAGAGATGTTGCAGAAGAGATAAATGCCCGATATCAATATGCATATATCACAGACATGCAGGATGCATCTGTGCAACAATGGATCGCAGCCAGTGGTTTAACGGAGCAGGAATGTGCCATGATCCAACCGGCTTATATGGGGGATCCATGGTATCCTCCTTATCAGGAAATACATGTTGATCTCGCAGACGGTATCGCATCATCCATATTAAGTGGCCTGAACATCGGACTCTCTATTGTCAATGCAACAAATTGGCATGCAGATATAAAAAGCTACTCCATACCAACGATCGCCTTATTTACAGGTACAATCCAAACCGGATATGGATATTTACGCCTGAAAGAAATGATGCGAAATACATCCTTTTCTGGGTTGACCCCGGAACAGCAATTAATGATGTGCATGAATATGGGCATCGGTTTGTCTACCATCGCTCTCGGTATGGGCAGTTTCTTTTCACATCATTATTTTACACATACCGCTTGGAATATCTATCCATACGACCTGCCCGACGAGGCCACGGCAACCATGCTGGGTTTTGTATACCGGTTTTAAGGTTGGTTTTCCCGACCCGCAGTTGCTGCGTATCTTTGCGGCCATGATACCAAACGACCCGGAGAAGTTCAAGAAGGTAGTGAGCCATGCCCGAGAATACGGATTCATTTTCCAGAGCTCGGATATATACGACGGACTGAGCGCCGTATACGATTACGGTCCGTACGGATCTCTGCTGAAAAATAATATCAAGGAATATTGGTGGAAAGCCATGGTGCAGATGCATGAGAATATCGTGGGTATCGATGCAGCCATATTGATGCATCCCACTACATGGAAGGCAAGCGGCCACGTGGATGCTTTCAACGATCCATTGATAGATAATAAAGATTCTAAAAAAAGATATCGCGCAGATAACCTTATTGAGGATTATCTGGCTAAACAAGACGATAAGATCAGTAAAGAAGTAGAAAAAGCAAAAAAGCGATTTGCAGATTTTAATGAAGAATTGTTTTTGAGTACCAATCCGCGCGTGCAGGAAATCAAAACAAAACGCGATGGTGTGCATACGCGATTTGTGCAGGCGATGAACGACAGCAATTTAGAAGAGTTGCGCAATATTATCGTTGATTGTGAAATTGCAGACCCCGAATCCGGCTCGCGCAACTGGACAGAAGTACGTCAATTCAATTTGATGTTCAGCACAAAACTCGGTTCGGTAGCCGATGCTGCGGATGTGATCTATCTGCGTCCGGAAACGGCGCAGGGGATTTTTGTGAATTTTCTCAATGTGCAAAAAACAACCAGGCAAAAAATTCCCTTTGGTATTGCACAAATAGGTAAAGCATTCCGCAACGAGATCGTGGCGCGGCAATTTATTTTCCGCATGCGCGAATTTGAACAAATGGAGATGCAATATTTTGTGGCTCCGGGCGAGGAGTTGAATTATTACGAGCAATGGAAGAAAATGCGCATGCAATGGCACCTTGCCCTGGGAACAGATCAAAGTATGTTGCAATTCCATGATCATGATAAACTGGCGCATTATGCCAATGCAGCTGTGGATATAGAATTCCGCTTCCCCTTCGGTTTTAAAGAATTGGAAGGCATCCACTCGCGCACCGATTTCGACCTGGGGCGCCATAGTGAATTCAGCGGCAAAAAATTGCAATACTTCGATCCGGAGCGCAATGCATCGTATGTGCCATATGTGGTGGAAACATCCATCGGCTGCGATCGCATGTTCCTCGCCATGTTGTGCAATGCATATGATGAAGAAGAAGTACAGGGAGAAACAAGAACCGTTTTACGCTTACCCGCTATTCTGGCGCCTGTGAAAGTTGCTGTTCTTCCTTTGGTGAAAAAAGACGGACTGCCTGAAAAGGCTATGGAGATCTTCAATGATCTGAAATATCGCCACCAGGTGTATTACGAAGAAAAAGATTCCATTGGCAAGCGCTACAGAAGAATGGATGCTATCGGCACACCATTTTGTATCACCATTGACCATAATACTTTGGAAGATAATACGGTCACTATCCGCGAGCGAGACAGCATGCTACAGGAGCGCATTCCGGTAGAACAAGTTGCCGAGATCGTCGGGCAGAAAGTGGACATGAATAATGTGCTGAAGACACTGGGAGAATAATGGGTAGATAGCAAGTCATTAATTGCAATAGGTAAAGTAAACTCTTGCAGAATTTTGATATACATCTCCGCTTGTATATCCTGCCCTAACCCCTAACCCCTAACTCCTAACCCCTAACCCCTAACTCTTAACTCCTAACCCTTAACACGTACCCAAATAAAAAAAGGCGACATGGAGTATCGCCTTTTCTGCAACATGGGGGAAAATGCTGCTTTTGGTTTCCCAAACGAATAATTTGTGTTTTCATGAGGGAACTGTTACAGCCAATAATTTCATGGGGATGAACAATGGTCCAAATAGACATCAGGACGCGCTATGGTGCAAGCGGGTTTGAGGGAAGAAGGAGGTTATTTGTGTGAAACAGGAGTTTGAATGAGGGAAGCGGATCAGGATTTTCCAAAATGGATCTCTACCCGGGTGCCGCTGAGACCCGGGCCCTCCTCACTTTTATCGAATAATTGGATATCGGCCGTATATCCGCTCAGCCTGTTGAGCATCTCAAAACGCTCACGGATCATGCGGATGCCCAGAGAATTATGGTCCTTTTGCTTTGCTGCAGCTGAGGCCTTTACTCCCATACCGTTATCGTCAATGATAACAGACAATCCCTTCCCGGAGCGCTTGAACTGAACGGTCAATGTGCCCGGCCTGTTCAGTGGCAGTAAGCCGTGCCATAAGGCATTTTCTACGATAGGTTGAATGACCATGTTCGGGATCTCCTCCATATGCAGGTCAAGAGAGGGGTCGATATCAATGGAATAATTCAATTTATTTCCAAAGCGGATCTTTTCCAATTCCAGATAATATTGCAATCGCTCCGTCTCTTCCTGTAAGGTGATGAACGTTTTGCTGCCCGCGTCCAGCATGATACGGATGAGTCGGGCAAACTTTCCCAGATATTCACTTGCTTCGTGCGTATCATGCACGTTGATGAACTGCTGAATGGAATTCAATGCATTAAATATAAAATGCGGGTTCATACTGGCACTGAGGGCCTGATGACGGAGTTCTGCTATGCGCGCCTGTACTTCCAGTTTCTCCTGTTGTTTTTTCCGCAAAAGATCAAAGCGTTTGCGGATGATCCAGGCTATGCTGAACAACAGCAGAGCGATAACGGCTATCTTGAACCAGTTGGTTGCCCAGAAGGGTGTTTTTACGGTAAGCGTCAGTGTTGCCACCGGCCCCGCATGTTTTCTTTCACCCTCTGCTTTGAGCAGGATAACATGTTTGCCATAGGGAAGGGATGCAAATTCAATTTGACGTCCCGTTGCGAGCTCCCAATCCGCATCGTCGAATTTATAATAAAAGCGCACGCCTTCGGGAGTGGAAAAATGGATAGCGGAAAAACGCAGTGTGAAGCTGCCGGAACGATGCGGCAGGATCAGGTCGTTATACGTATCCAGATCGCGGTAAATAGAATCTGCTGAACGCAAGTTTTTAAATGTTGCAACGGGCGCGTGAATAGGTGTATTTAAAAAAGCACGTATGTCGATGCGTGATAGTCCGAATGAACTGCCCGCCCACATATCGTCATTTTTTTCGTCGTATACCAAAGCGTGTATCTCATCGGAAACCAACACATTGCGTGTATCAAATTGAAGAAGTGTTTCCTCTGACCAGAGAAACAATCCGGTGAGCGTTCCTATCCACAATCGTTCATTTCCATCAAGTGTCAGAGCGGTGACATTATCAATATTTTTGCCGAAAGCAGGTTGCGTCACCGCTCCGCTCCGCAGGTCATATGCATATATACCACTTTCACCGCCTACATAAACTGTTGCGGCAGAACCACACATTGCTGAGATATTCCCTTTGCCCGGAATTCCCTTGACCTGTTCCCAGGAACTGTTTTTCTGCAAGCGAAAAAGCCCCTTATGCGTACCTACCCACAACACATTTTTTGCATCGGTATACATGCAGGTGGGTGCATCCGGTAATTGTTCGGTGAGGTCAGGGGAAAGAAAGGTTCCGGAATGTACAGTCAGCCAAAGCGATCTGCCGCCCGCTGTCTGCTGATCCGGAAAATAATGAATATTGCGGGTGCCTATTTGTTTGATTCCGGGATCAAAATTGCGCACTCCAGTGCTGTTGAACCATACGGTGATCTGTCCGTTTTGCATATGCACAGAACGCACATTGCAGTTTACCGGATCTTTGGGCAGAATGATCTTTTCTCCGTTAAATAAACACAATCCTTTTTGTGTTCCTATGCAGATATTGCCATTCGCGTCGGCCGATAAGGCAGTGATATATGTATCGGGAAGTCCGTCGATACCGGTAAAATTGGTATTGTAGAAATGATGCAGACAATAAACTCCCTTCCCTGCAGTTGCTATCCATATATTACCCTCCGTATCTTCATAGATCTTATTGATAGCGATCCCGCCGGTCATCAGACGTTCACTCAGATCATTGCCATACGCTCCGTTTTCCATTCGGTACAATGCGCCATCTTCAGCGGTGGAAAACCAAATGATACCATTTACTCCTACTAGTATATGTGTAACCGAACCCGGTGTTTCAAATGCTGTGGTGTGTTCTCCGGAATACACATATAACGTGTGATGTGCTCCCAGATATAATCGATCCCCGGTGGAAAATGCAGAAAGGATCTCGGAAGAACCAAATGCGTCGACAAACTCGGTTTGCGTATCGGAAATAATGCGATATAATCCTTTGTTCGTGCCAACGTAAACTGCATGTTGATATATGGTCATGCATAATGGACGAATAGTGGGGTCGCCGAATGTAACGATGGATTCTTTTTTATCTGCCGGCTGATAGGTTGTGATATGATCATTTATCTGCAGGCTATACCACAGGTTGTTGAACCAGATCGCCCGGTCATTTGCCATGCCCTTTATGGCCGGAATGAAGGGGTGGAAATTATTTCCAAACCGGACTATAGCATCATTATGTCCGGCGGCAATGATGACGTTAGAATCATTTTCTGCAAAGCAGGAAATCTCTGAAGCAGGAAGCCCTTCTTTATATAAATAGTCACTGAATTTAAAACCGTCGAAACGACTTACCCCTCTGTCTGTGGCAAACCATAAATTGCCCCGAGCATCATGTATGATGTCGTGCACATTTGAATTGGCCAACTCGTTGCCGGAAGTATATTGCCTGAATGGGAACATTTGTGCATGTAACCCTGTGGAACAAATCAGGCAGAGTAAAAAACATGGGGCAATATGGCGCAAGGAGAAAGGCACTATATGGAAATGGAAAGTTTTTTCATGGCTTCCACAAACTCATTATACCGTGACTTTGGCAGTAATATTCTGCTTTCATCAGCCAGCACCAGCGTGCCGCCATCTTCACGCAGCAGTTCGCGCACATGATTCAGATTGATGATATGGCTTCTGTGTACGCGGAAAAAAATATCGCCATGCAGTGAATCTTCAAAGGCCTTTAATGGCTTGCTCACCACATACATTTTGTTTTCAATAGTGTAAACGCGTGTGTAATTATTGTCGGCTTCGAGCCGCACGATATCTTTCATGTCTACAATCGTAAATCCTTTTGTATGACTCAGTGTGATGCGTTCGGGCCTGTTCGTATCCGTTGCTTGTTTTTGACCATGGTAGTCTACGATCTTTAACACAGCCTGTTGCAATTCTTTTACAACTATGGGTTTGAGGATATAATCCGTTGCCCCTGATTTAACCGCTTGAATGCCATAATCCTTATGCGCTGTTACAAATACAATGGCAAAATCGATCGTATTGAGGGAAGACAGCATATCAAAACCGTTGAGTTCCGGCATGTGAATGTCCAGGAAGATAGCACCAGGAGATAAGGCAAGAATTTTTTCCTTTCCTTCCATAGCGCTGGCGCCTTCTCCTATCACTTCTATTTCCGGACAATATCTCTCCAGCATGGCGCGCAGATTCCTTCTGCCCGGTTCCTCATCATCAATAATAAGTGCTGTGATCTTTTCCATGTAAAATCGCTCTCCTCAAATGTAGGAGAAAATATGTAATGAAGTGCAGATGATTCAGATAAAAGTGAGGATCTCTTCCAGGTATTTTCTGTCGTTGCTCAGGCGCGGCACTTTGTGTTGTCCGCCCAATTTACCTTTGGATCGCAGCCAGTCGTGAAAGGCGCCGGTCCGCGCAACATGTACAACCGGCATGGCAAGCGCAATGTCTTTGTGGCGTTTGGCTTCATAATCGCTGTTGATAGATTGCAAGGTGCTGTCCAACACGCGAACGAATGTTTCCATGTTATCCGGTTGCTTATCGAATTCAATGATCCATTCATGTCCGCCTTTTGCATCGCCTTCAATAAAAATAGGTGCGGCAGTATATTCCGCAACTTTAGCACCTGTTTTACCGGCCGCTTCTGTAATGGCCTTGTCGCTGTTGTCAACGATCACTTCTTCTCCAAATGCATTGATGAAATGTTTAACACGCCCGCTGATCTCTATGCGATAGGGATCTTTGGAAACAAAACGGATGGTGTCGCCGATCTTATATCTCCACAAGCCGGCATTGGTGGAAATAACAACTGCATAATTTTTATGCAATTCCACATCTTGCCAACTGATGGTTTTCGGATGTTCTGCATCGAATTGATCTGCGGGTATGAACTCGTAAAAAATACCATAATCCGGCATGAGCAACATCGAGCCTCCGGTATGTGTATCCTGAAACGCGAAGAATCCTTCGCTGGCATTATATGTTTCGACATAATGCATTTTGTCATCGCGGATCAACTCATTGAATTGCGCGCGATAAGGCTTAAAACTCACCCCGCCGTGTATATATAATTCCAGATTCGGCCAGATGTCTTTCAGATTGTTTTTCCCTGTCAGTTCAAACAATCGACGGATCAAAACAATGGTCCATGTAGGCACACCGGCGATATTCGTGACATCCTGATGTAAAGTGTATTGTGCCATGGCTTCGATCTTACTTTCCCATTCATCCATCAAGGCGATGCGCAGCGAAGGTGTCATGGCGTATTTTGCCAGCCAGGGCATATTTTGCATCATCACTGCACTTACGTCACCGTAACGGGCAAATTGATTGAAGGCGCTGATCTGATGACTGCCACCCATGACCAGCGTTTTGCCGGAAAATATTTTTGATTCGGGGTTGTTATGCAGATACATTGCTAGCACATCTCTTCCGCCCCGGTAATGACATGCATCCAGCGCGTCTTTGCTCACGGGAATGAATTTGCTTTTATCACTCGTGGTGCCCGATGATTTTGCGAACCAGGTAATGGGCGCATTCCATAAAATATTCTGCTCACCATGCATGATGCGCTCTATATGGGGTTTCAATGAATCGTAATCCTGTACCGGAAAGCGATTTTGCAGGTCGGAAAAAGTGCGTATAGACGCGTAATCATATGTTCTGCCCCATTCGGTATTGCGGCCATTGTCGATCAACATCCGGAACATCTGCTGCTGTGCCGCCACCGGATCTCCGCACACTTTTTGGATGCGGGCAATATGCCTGCTGAAGATCTTGGCGGTTACGTTGTGTACGATCGACATACGGCACAAATATAGCAGGGTGCCTGCATTTACGGAATGGAGGGCTGTGGTTAATGGACCGGACGATCGAGTTGTTCAGGGGCCATTTTTGGACGCAAAATGAAATTTTGTCCCAAATACACTTTGCGCACCTGCTCATCATTGGCCAGATCCTCTGCCGACCCCTGCTTCAATATTTTGCCCTCGAAAAGCAGATAAGCCCGGTCAGTAATGGAGAGGGTTTCCTGCACATTGTGGTCGGTGATCAGCACGCCGATCTTTCGGAATTTCAATTTCTCGACAATATGCTGAATATCTTCCACGGCAATTGGGTCGATACCGGCAAAGGGCTCGTCCAGTAAAATGAATTTCGGATCGGTGGCCAGCGCACGCGCAATTTCTGTCCTTCTTCTTTCACCACCGCTCAGCACATCGCCATTGCTTTTGCGCACATGGTTCAAACCAAATTCTTCAAGCAGGGATTCGAGTTTTATTTTTTGTTCTTTCTTACTCAGTTTGGTCATTTGCAGAACACTGGCAATATTATTTTCAACGCTGAGTTTCCGGAATACACTTGCTTCCTGTGGCAAATAACCCACACCTAACTGGGCGCGCTTATACATGGGCAAGGAAGTGATATCTTTTGCATCGATATATACTTTTCCGCTCATTGGTTTGATCAGGCCAACGATCATATAAAATGATGTTGTTTTACCTGCGCCATTCGGGCCGAGCAAACCTACGATCTCACCCTGGTGTACTTCCACGCTCACGTTATTTACAACAGTGCGCTGTTTATATTTTTTTACCAAATGTTCAGATCGCAATATCATGTTCCTGCATTTGTATTTTTATTTCTTTCACATTCAGTTGTAACTGCGTAACATCTTTGAAATTATTTTCTTCGATCGTGTAACAAAGATCAAAAGAATTTCCATCGTTTATAGAGGTGTAGAAATCGCCTTTTTGAAATGCTATGCCGTTCAATGTGAAAAAAGACCTGTCCTTTACATGTAACTTCAGGTGATTATCACCTACAATACGTGTGCCACCGCTGTCTTTCAGACCTATGCTGGAAAAAACAGGCTGCATATTTTCTGGGCCGAAAGGGCCGAATTGATCCACGATGCGCAGGAAAGACGGCGTTATGTCGCGCAGTTGTAATTCGGCATCGATCTCTATTTCAGGTATGCGCTGCTCGGGTGTTATGCGTTCGCGTACGATCTGTTCAAAGGCTTCACGGAACGCAGTATAATTTTCGGGTCGCATGGATAAACCGGCTGCATACATATGTCCGCCGAATTGTTCCAGATACTGACTGCATGCCAATATGGCCTGATACACATCGAAATTTTTTACCGAACGTGCAGAGCCAAATATGGTACCGTTCGATTCTGTGAGTAAAATAGTAGGCCGGTAATAATGGTCCATCAGCCGGGATGCAACGATACCGATCACTCCTTTGTGCCAATTGCTGCTGCACAGAACGGTTGTCACGCGATCGGCATTTTCCGGATCATTGCGCAACATATCGAGTGCTTCTGCGGTGATCTGCTTATCCACTTCTTTGCGGTCGGTATTTTTTTCATGCAGATGCCCTGCTCCGTCTTCCGCATGTTCTGTAGTTTGTGCAATAAGCATGCGGACAGCTTTGGTGGCATCATCCATTCTTCCGGCGGCATTGATGCGCGGCCCGAGACCGAAAACCAGGTTGGAAATATTCAAAGGGGGTTTATACCCGCTTATTTCTATCAATGCACGCAATCCGGGACGCGGTGCACTGTTTAGCTGTTTTAATCCGAAATGTGCCAGCACCCTGTTTTCACCGGTGATCGGAACAATATCGCTGGCAATACTCACAACCACCAGATCGAGCAAGGCAATTACCTGCTCAAAAGGAATGCCATGCTGCTGGGCAAATGCCTGTGCAAGTTTAAATCCGATGCCACATCCGCTTAATTCTTTATAGGGATAAGCGCAATCGGGCCGGTGCGGATCGAGTACTGCAAAAGCTTCCGGAATATGTTCACCCGGCAGGTGATGATCACAAATGATAAAATCGATTTGTCGTTCCGATGCATAAGCTACCTTATCATTTGCTTTGATGCCACAATCCAATGCGATGATCAGAGTGCATCCGATCGCATGTGCGTGATCTATACCGGCAATGGAAATACCGTAACCTTCTTTATATCTGTCCGGTACATAATAATCGATGCGGTCATAAAAATTGCGGAAAAAGGAATACATCAGTGCAACGGCCGTTGTTCCGTCCACATCATAATCTCCGTAAATGAGAATGCGTTCTCCGCGCTGCATGGCAACATGTATGCGTTCCACCGCCCTGTCCATATCGCGCATGATGAACGGGTCGTGCAGATCTTCGAGTGCCGGTCTGAAAAATTTTTTTGCTGCATCAAATGTGGTGATGCCGCGCTGTATCAGCAAGCGGCACAATACGGGATGAATGCGCAATTCTTTTTGCAGCGCATCTGCCTGCGCCTCATCCACTTCTTTAATTACCCATCTTTTCTCCATCACAAAACCCTGAGGTGCATTTATTGTTCAATAAAAGGAGCACTAAAATAAGCTGTATTTGTATCGCTCGTCAATTTGAGGATATACATACCGGAGGCGAGATCACCAACGGAAATTCCCTTTTGCAATCTGTCGCCTGAAATATTATGTAACTCTTTCACTTTCTCTCCTGCCAGTGAAAAAACAGCCAGATGAAATGTTTCCGACTCGCCATTCGGAACAAAAACACATAATACATCTGTAACCGGATTTGGATATACATACAATGCAGGCAGTTCATTATTTTCTGTTTCAACACCCAGATGACAATATCCTGTATTTACCAAAGTATTTACTGCATTGAAAGTATTCAACCTGCCTTCACTCACCGTTATGCCGTTCAGGGATGCATTAAAATCTACCCCATCCAAAATATATTGCTTCAATAAAAGGGACATGCCGGGCGGATCGAATTTATAATCCTCAATAAATTTTTCGCAACCTGCAGCAAACATCAGTGCTACGGTACCTGCTACATGCGGTGCCGACATGGAAGTGCCGGTCAGATAGCTATAGGCATTGCCGGGTGTATACGTACTGTAAATATTTCTGCCGGGAGCGCCGAGGTCGATAGTGGTAGCACCATATGCAGCAGCATATAACATATCGGTATTGTCGGTATTGGTAACGGTGATCAGGTAGTCGCTCGGACATGCAGTGGGCATGTCCTGAACCACATCGATATTCGCATTGAAATTAGCAGTAGCGCCCACGCTCAAAATGCCGAGTGAGCCGAGTGAATCATACATGGCACACCACAGTGGATAATCATTCGGATTTCCGAAATCAACACCGAATGAGGAGTTGGTTACCACGATAAATGCGCCTTCCGCGCCGTTCGACAGATCATATTGTTCGCGCAAGGCAAAAACATAAGCGTAGGATTCCACTACTTCCGATTCAATAAAATCGTTGAGCACAGGCATGATCTTCAAATGCCAGTTCACCCCCGCAACACCCACACCGTTATCGCCTATAGCACCCATGATACCTGCAACATGTGTTCCGTGCTGACGCACCGGAATGATGCCATTATTGTCTACGCTGTTCCAGCCGTCATAATCATCAATATATCCGTTGCCATCATCATCAATGCCATTCAAAGGAATTTCTCCGGTATTTTTAAAATAGTCGAGGTCTTCATGGCCAAAATTTGCACCTTCACCGCAAATAGCGGCAACAATAACATCTCCATCTGCCGTAGTACCGCCAACGCTGATATCCCATGCGAGGTCTGCATCGATATCGGCATCTTCCACCCCTCCATCTGCACCGGTATTCAACATATTCCACTGCAGATCAAAATAAGGGTCATCAGGAATAATACTTCTGCTTTTGATCCAGTGTTCGAATTGCGCGATCTGTATGTCGGGATCGGTGATACAGGTCTGCAACATTTTTTCCGCATCGATATTTTTCTCATCGAATTGCAGTGCATATATGCGCAACCTCTCGCTCAGTGTGCGCCGGTTCGCAACCTGCACGCCCGTTTCTGTGTGCAACCTCTCGCATACCTGAGCGATCTGAGCACCCGGAAATAGTTGGACTAAAATAGACCCGGGGACACGATCGTTTTGAGCGCCCAGTGTTCCGACCACACAGCAACACAACCATACAAACAAAATCCGGCGTCTGATCATAGATACTTTAAAAATAATCAAATTGCCCGAGGGGGCTTAATCTTTGACCCAAACAGAACGGCAAACATCCGTGTCGATGGTATCCTGTATGGTATAATCCCAATAAATGGTATCGGCATTCCGGCTCATGGTACCCAGGCCGTTGAAGTATACACCACTTTTCGCGGTATCCAGGACGATCTCCTGATTGTATTGCCCGGAAACGGGTAAGGTGAAAGTTGCCGAAGCGCCAAAGTCGCTGATATTGCTCACGGTCACGGCGAAAGCATCGCAATCGCAATCCTGCGTTTTACCGGTATAGAAATAAGTGCCCGTTGTGCAGGTGTCATGGGCATCCCAAAAAATACTGTAGAGATCTTCTACGGGCAATACGATGTCCACCTGGCGAATGGCAACGGCAGGATTGCCCGCTGCATCCTCTACCTGATAATTGATATAATAAGAACCATACAGAGAGGTATCTACATAGCCGCTTATTTCCAGTATATCATCCAATGAGCAGGTTTGATCATCGAATGCGTGCACGCCGGGTTCGACAAAAGGATGGCCACGATAATGAATGCCGGTTGTATCGGGATTCAGCATAATGCGTGGTGCGGTCACATCCTGTTTGGAGCAGGCAAAAAGCAAGGAACTCGCACAAATAAGAATATACAGGTAGTGTCGCATCACTACAAATATATGTATACCTGCCGGTCTATAAAGAAAAACCCCTGCACGCTGTGCGGCAGGGGTTGTATAAATGTATTGTTTGCGATCACAATTTAGTGAAGTGCGCTTCACAAGGTACAGAGTCTGTACCTTCAGTAACTACATAGTCGAGATCGAATTCAATGCCCGTGGTGCTGCCCAGTGTCAAAACACCGTCCGCATCCACATGAACGCTTGTTCCGGGAAGAACCCAGTCGCTCACGGTCAAAACATCATTCAGATCGCCACCCATAACTACCGGTGTGGACCACGGCGGATCATAAGCACCGAAACCGGTGAATATCAATGTATTAGCATCAACACCGGATGCGCTCACTGTAACGGTGTAATCGTTGATCTCATAAGGAACGCCCGGCTCACCCAGGATGCCGTCACCGTCGATATCACAGATCTCATGTACACTGTATGAGCCGACATATTTAGTTTGGAACATGCGCACCCAAACGTTGCGGATGGCAGTGCCAACGTTTCCGGCTTTATCGGAAACGGAATAGCTGACCTCATACTTGTCAACCATGTTTGTATTTACCGCAGTTGCATCCACGGTAACATCAGCGGAAATGTCGCCATCTTCGTCATCCGTAGCCGTAAAACCGGGATCGGTATAAGAACTGCCGAGGTCAACGTAAAGCGGATCGTCGCCATCGAGAACAATAACGGGTGTGGAGAGGTCTTCTCGCCACATCCTGCAAAGAACAGGGAGCCGGCGGCTAAAACCACGAGGGATAATGCTGAAAATTTAGTCTTCATAAATCGATTTTGTTTAAAATAGTCCTGCAAAATTAAGGTTTCAATGCATGTTATTGCTACATTTGTAGTCAAATACCATTCCAAAAAATTTAAAAACCGTTAAATATGAAAATTACAACCGTATTATTTGTCCTCGGCTTTGGTATCGTGCTTGCAAGTTGCAAAGACAAAGAAGCTGAAGCTAAGATCAAAGATCTGGAAATGCAGATCCATATGAAAGACAGCGTAACGCAGGTATTGATGGATTCCATCACCCACCTGAATATGGAGATGGAAGAGTGGATGAACATGTCACACAGCAGTGGCGGAAGCTCCAGCTCTAAATCTACCTCTACTACAACGACCACTACAAAAGATGCACCGGATCCGGGTGTTAAAGAAAATAATGGTCAGATCAATATCAAAGACAAAGGTAAAAGTAAATCCGACGTTGACATCAAAACAAAAGGTGGTGCAACAGGCGGAAACGGCAATTAATAAAGGCCTTTGAACATATATCGAACCGCTCCGGCATCCGGGGCGGTTTTTTTATTTCTGTTCTATACATCTCCTCGTATAAAACATTTTTCTTACAAAAGGAAGTCTCTATTTGCGGGTGCATCAACCGGCGTTTCGTAAGCAAAACAAAAACGGGGGAAAACTGCATTAAGTGTCGGGTTACAACCCCGACACGGCATCCGGTGGAATAGTGATTTCCGTATTAAAAATGTTTACGGCTGTATAATCTTAATGCGAAGAGATATCAACCAACGCCAGTGCGCAGCCATGCCGGGGATGTTTCCCGGCATATCGTATGCAAAACTGTGAGGGAGGTACTGATATAAGTGTCTGGATACAACCCCGACACGGCGGCTGAGGGTAAAGTGATTTATGTATTAAAAATGTTTTCGCGTGGTAAACTTGATGCGAAGAAAATTCAACCAACGCCAGTGCGCAGCCATGCCGGAGATGTTTCCCGGCATATCGTAAGCAAAACAGGGAAAAGGGAAAACGGATTTAAGTGTCGGGAAACATCCCCGACGAGGGAATTGTAAAATTTCAAAATGATAAAATGCCAAAATTGTCTGTTGAGTGTCGAAATAACTATTGATCTGTTAGGATGCGACCTTGACACGGCGGCCGAGAGTGGGAAAGGGTTAGTATTATGAAGTGCCTCTGCTATTACAGAAGGAATGTCCTTATCACAAATTGCACAAGGCATTGGCTATTTCCTCAAAATATTTCGTCTCCCACTCTGATCTGATATCCGGCTTTTGCAAAAAGGTGCTCAACACTTCATCCTGTCTTTTGTATTCTTTCAACGCATCTGCATAGGGTAGATGACTGAAGGAAACCATGGAATAAACGGGAATGAACTGATCGGGAAATTTCTCTGCGACCTTGGCGGCCATTTTTCTTTTGAATTGAAAATCGGGGTCAGCGACCAGGTCACGCATTTCTACAAAATTCAATTTTGCCAGATCGGCGATCGCATCGCTGTTCGGTTTCCGTGTGCGTTCATATACCGGAATTACTTGTTCCCAATCATCCGCATGTGCATCGAGTAAGGCATTCAATACGCTGCAATCTTCAAAACCACAGTTCATCCCCTGTCCGTAAAAGGGTATGATCGCATGCGCGGCGTCACCTATTAAAAATGCATTTCCTTTCGACCAGGGGAAGCATTTAACGGTCATGAGCGAACCGGTTGGATTGCCAAAGAAATCGGCATGCAGGTTGGGCAAATGCGGTACCACATCGGGGAAATATTCCGCAAAGAATGCGTCTAGTTTTTCTGTATCGGTAATTTGTGCGAAGGAATTTTCCCCTTTCGTAAAATGAAATAATGTCACGGTAAAGCTGCCATCCAAATTGGGCAGTGCGATGAGCATAAAACTTTTTCTCGGCCAGATATGCAGTGCATTTTTTTCAATGCGGTGACTGCCATCTGCAGCCGGCGGTATGTGCAATTCTTTATAACTGTGCTCCTCGTATTGTTGCGCGTAATTAAAACCGTCGGTTTTCATCATCGTGAGCCGCAACATACTGAATGCACCATCCGCACCGATCAGCAGGTCGGGTGTAAGCGTATATTTTTTTCCGGTCACCGCATCTTCCATATATGCTGTGTTGCATTCGGGATCCATTTCCAAAATGCGCTGATCGAAATGGAAAACAGCTCCTGCTTTTTCTGCAGCATCTACCATGGCAATATTCAGATCACCACGACTTACAGAATTGATGTACTGCCCTTCTTTTCCATAAGCCTGAAATTGTAATGCGCCATCTACTGCATGTATCATGCGACCGGGCATCGGGATGGCGAGTTTGCGGATAGCTTCTTCTATGCCAACTTCGTGCAGTGCTTTCCATCCGCGGTCACTGATCGCGAGGTTTATACTTCTTCCGCCTGCTGCGGCATTTTTGCGAAAATCAGGGCGTCGTTCATATACATCTACTCTATAGCCACGTCTGATAAGATACATGCTCAACAGACTGCCCACCAGGCCGGCTCCGAAAATTGCGACATGTTTATTTTGCATATTGCAAATGTAATACCTCGGCAGTAGTCGGGGAATGACAAGGATTGGCATAAGCAATTAATTCTTCCTACCTTGTGTTGAAACAGCGTACTATGAAAAAGAAGACCCTTATCCTATTCAGTTTCCTCTGCCTCGTATGGCTGGGATATTCTTGTAACGATTCTGATGATGACGATGCTGCAGGTGACGACATGGTGATGTCGCATGAAAAAATGCTGGAGCGCGGTGCATATCTGGTCGCAACCAGCGGCTGTAACGATTGTCATACACCCAAAATGATGACCGCACAGGGACCTGCTCCCGATATGAGCCGTATGCTTTCCGGACATCCGGCAGGCGATAGCCTCGCGCCATACGATAAAAATATGATCGGTCCCTGGGTGCTGTTCAGCAGTGGTCTAACGGCCTGCGTCGGACCATGGGGCGTGAGCTACGCGGCTAATCTGACACCTTCAGAAAGTGGTTTGAAAAATTGGACCGAAGAACAATTCCTCAATTGCATCAAAAATGGTTGGTACGCAGGAATGGAAAACGGCAGACCATTGATGCCTCCCATGCCCTGGCAAGAGATCAAGAATATGACCGACGATGATCTGAAAAGCATCTTCGCTTATTTACAAACCATTCCTGCTGTAGATAATGTGGTTCCGGCATATGAACCGCCTATGGGAATGTGATTGTGCATGATATAATATTGAGAAAGACCTCCGGGATTTGGGGGTCTTTTTTTATTTGTCAATGCCTGAGAGGAAATTAAAAAATTGAAAAATATATAAAAGTTATTAAATGTTGGGTAGCTATAATCGGATGAACATTCTGTCAGATTTTTGTTTGACATAATTGTCCGCCGGTAGTCGGACTCTTGTGGAGAGCAACAATGATCAAAATTGTATTCAGCGATTAAACTGAGAGTGGGTAATCTTTCCCACTCCCGGAGGGGACGAAGGTGGAGGATAGGAATTAAATAAAGTAAATAGTTCCGAAGCCCGGCAGATATATGTTTAGAAGTGGGGAATGCATACGATAACTATTACATTACTTTCTGCATTAAAATCCGTTCCGACCAGTTCTACCCGAGCGATCCCGTGCTTGCGGCAGGCAGGTGTGTTCCTATCCGTTTGCGAATATATCTGCAAAGCGCCACACATCTTCGAAGGTATTATATAAAGGTACGGGAGCAACGCGTATCACATCCGGTTCGCGCCAGTCGGCGATAACTCCTTGTTCGGTTAAACGATCGAAGGTTTTTTTGCCGTCTTTTTCCATCACGATACTCAATTGACATCCCCTTTGTTCCGGATCCGAAGGCGTTATTATCTTGAAATTTTTCGTTGTTGCGTTCTGCAATAAAAATTCCAGATAGCCCGTAAGCAACAAACTCTTTTTGCGCAATGCATCCATACCCGCCCGATCGAAAATTTCCAGCGATGCGCGATGTGCAGCCATCGGCAATATTTGCGCATTGCTCATCTGCCATCCTGCTGCACCAGCTTGCGGATAAAATCCTTTCTGCATTTTAAAACGCGTTTCCTCTTCATTTCCCCACCAACCACTAAAGCGCGGAAGTGCTGCATTATGTGCATGTTTCTCGTGAATAAAAACACCACTGCATCCTCCCGGTCCGCTGTTGAGATATTTATAGGAGCACCAGGTGGCAAAGTCCACATCCCAGTCGTGCAGATGCAAGGGCAATACGTCGGCAGCATGCGCAAGGTCATAACCCACAACAATATCTGCACTGCATTTTTTTGCATGTGCAGTGATCTGTTGCATATCAAATAATTGTCCGGTATAATAATTCACACCGCCCAGCATGATCAGTGCAAGGGTGTCTTTATTTTCTTCTATTTTTTGTAAAATGTCTTCGGTGCGAATACAAGATTCACCACTGCGCGGCATCAATTCGATAATGGCGTCATGCGGATCATATCCGTGGTATTTACCTGATTCTCCACAGCGTATTGTCGCTGGGGAAAGCCATGTATTCCATCAGGATCTTATATCGGCATTGTCGGGCGATAAAAACTGATCATCAGTATATTCAGGCTTACCGAAAGGGTATTCATCACAACTACCTCTTTTTCGAGGCACCTGCCAAACGCGCCGTTGATCGGCCAAAAAATGGTGGGTAATAGAACCCGATTTTTTTGCGTGCAAATGGCCTTCTACACCCAGCGTTTCCCAGTCGCTCAATTCCTGTTCGATAAATTGGCGTGTTGATCTTGGTTGCAACCCCAAAGAATTGCCGCAGAAATAGATCAATTTTTCCGCCTTGCTTTGCATGTGAAACAGCTCGCGGAAGGAACGCAACGGATCTTCCTGTCCATGCCCTGTGCACAAGCAAGTGTATTTTCAAATTGCATATGGCAAAGATAGTTGTTAAGCGCTTGCGACCACTTAAATTTTCATCGTTCTTGTTTGTTCCCCTTGTGCATTCTACCTTCATGCCATGGTTGCGACAGATGTGCAGAACAAACCATTTTTATTGGCACTTGAACTGCTGCAAAGCACTGACCGGAATATTTTTCTCACCGGTAAAGCAGGTACGGGTAAAACTACTTTTTTGCGGCAGGTGGTGGAACATACGCCGAAGAATTGTGCAGTGGTGGCGCCAACAGGTGTTGCAGCGATTAATGCAGGCGGGGTGACCATGCATTCCTTTTTTGCACTTCCGTTCGAGCCATTTTTACCTGTGCACAGCAGCAGGTATGAACGCGCCGTGACGAAACAGGTATTGTTTCAAAAATCGCGTTTGTCGACGGTGCGCCGCGAAGTTTTAGAAGAACTGGAGTTGCTCATCATCGATGAAGTGAGCATGTTGCGCAGCGATCAGTTGGATATGATCGATACCATTTTGCGCCATGTGCGGAAGAAGCCACATGCTGCATTTGGCGGAGTGCAGGTGCTATTTATCGGTGATATGTTTCAATTGCCGCCGGTTGTGCGCGATGAGGATAAATTGATGCTGGATGAATATTATGCAGGGCCCTATTTTTTTCAATCGAAAGTGTTGGAAGATAATCCGCCGTTGCATGTGGAGTTAAAAAAAATATATCGACAGAAAGAACAGCAATTTATAGATCTGCTGAATAATATCCGCAACAATACTATACAGGATGATGATATGCAATTGTTGCGCCGCCGCCTGGATCCCGCATTCGATCCATTGATGGACGATGCTTATATTACAATAACTACACACAATGCGATCGCAGATAATATAAACAGTACTGCATTACGGAAATTGCCCGGAAGGAGCTACACTTTTGCCGGTGAAGTGGAAGGTGAATTTTCGGAGAAAGCCTTGCCTGCCGATCCGGAGCTCACCATAAAACCGTACGCCAAGGTGATGTTCGTGCGGAATGATAGTGGTGAGGATAGAAAGTATTATAATGGCAGGCTTGCAACGATTAAACGGGTAGAAGAAAAAAGTATAACAGTAGAAATGCTTGATGATGGTTCTGAACTGGAGTTGCAAAAAAGCACCTGGGAGAATATACGGTACACCCTGGACAAGAATACGGGGAAGATAGAGGAGGAGACGGTAGGTACCTATAAGCAATATCCCATCCGGCTGGCCTGGGCCATCACCATTCATAAAAGTCAGGGACTGACCTTCGATAAGGTAGTGATAGATGCGGGCAGAAGTTTTGCTGCAGGTCAGGTATATGTGGCATTGAGCAGATGCACTACGCTGGATGGCATGGTTTTGTTGTCGGATATTCCGCGGCGAGGTATCGATATGGATGCTGCCATTATTGCGTTCAGCAAAACACAAACGCCGGAACATATACTCGAAGAAATATTGGGTGCAGAAAAAAATGTGTATCTGAAACGCAAAACCATGGATGCATTTCAAACAGAAAAGTTTACCGCACTGTGGACCGATTTCGCTGCAGAAGTGCCCGCAAAGAATATTCCTGAAAAAGAGACAGCACTAAAACTTGCTAAAGATTTTCTGCAGGCAGCGTTAGAGATGGAAGAGGTAGCGGGTAATTTCAGAAAAAATCTGCCTGCTCTATTAGACGGCGATGCGGAACTGCGCAATGAACGCATGCGGAAAGCGATACATTGGTTTTGTTCCCACATACGGGATAAAATATATGTGCCATTACAGGAACACGCTTTGGAATTGCAGCACAGCGCAAAAGGAAAATTGTACAAAAAATATCTCAGCGATCTGATGCGCGATACAGAATTGCAAATAAAAAAATTCTGCAACCTGTATTATGCTGATGTGCAGTTCATTACTAGTGATGAGATCGCACCCTATATACCCCAACAAAAAGAATTAAAGAAAGAAAAACGCGGCAGGAAGAAGAAGGGCGACAGTAAGTTAGAAACGCTGGCTTATTTCCGCAGCGGCAGGTCGATACCGGAGATAGCGGAAATGCGCAAGCTGGCGATAAGTACCATCACAGGTCATTTAGTGGAATGCATACCCGATGGAGATATCACCCCGGAAGAATTCATTCCGGAAGAGAAAATTGCACGCATCCAAAAAGCTATAGCAGCGCATCCCGGCGAAACGGTAAGTGTGATCCGGCAGAGTTTAGGCAATGATGTGCAATATGCAGAAGTGCAGGCACTGATGCCGGAAAGAAAATAAGCTGTTCACACAGAAAAACAAAGGGTGTGTTGGTTTAGCCTGGATCAATGACCACCTGCCAAATGGCATTGTGGAAATTTTTCATTTCTCCTCTTTCCACCCTGAGGGTGATCCGCCCACCGGCGGACATTTTTCATTTTCTTGACAGAGGTGCCGGGGATCATTTCGCTGCAAAATCTCACGTCCGATCACGCATACCTTTCCCTCTCCAACCCCAGCCATTCCAAAGCGGTTCCGCTCAACAATCTTTCTTTTGTCGTATCAGACAATTCCATAGACTCGATCAGTTTACCCGGGTGGTGTTCCCCGAGTGGAAAAGGGTAGTCGCTGCCGAGGCTCAGTTGGTTTTCGCCGAATAATTCCAGCAAATAACGCAACATAGGTTCGTCATGTACCAACGTGTCGAGATAAAAGGATTGGAGATAATTTCTGGGATTCACCTTATTGTCAACGGCAACCAGATCGGGGCGCACGTTAAATCCGTGTTCAATTCTGCCGATGGTAGCGGGAAAACTACCGCCGCCATGCGCGAAGGCCACTTTCAGATTTGGCAGCCGCTCGAAAATGCCGCCGAAGATCATCGAACAAATAGCGAGTGATGTTTCTGCCGGCATGCCAACCAACCAGGGCAGCCAGTATTTTTTCATCTTGCTGCTGCCCATCATATCCCAGGGATGTACAAAGATGGCGGCACCCAATTTTTCTGCCGCCTCGAAAAAGGGAAATAATTCCGGGGCATTTAAATTCCAGTCGTTTACATGTGAGCCGATCTCAATGCCTGGCAGGCCAAGTTCTTTTACGCAGCGCTCCATTTCCTGAATGGAGAGTTGCGGATCTTGTAATGGGACTGTACCTAAACCGATAAAACGTTTCGGGTTGCGGGATACCACTTCGGCGATAAAATCATTTTGAAAGCGGGAGGTCTCAAGTGCATGTTCTGCATGTGCGGCCCAGTAGTGGAACATCACGGGGATCACGCTCAGCACCTGAACGTCCACACCGGTAGCATCGCAATCCTGTATGCGCACTGCACCGTCCCAGCAGTTACTTTCAATCTCGCGGAAGAAGGTATCTCCCTGCATCATCCGCGCGCAACCCGGGCAGTGATGGTCGAGATGGATATATCTGTTATCCAAAAATTTCTCACTCCATCTCGGTAAATGCTCGGGTATTATATGTGTGTGGATATCGATCTTTAGCATAGGTCAAATGTCAATGTATCATACAAATTATTTATGGGAACACAGGTTGAACGGGTTAAACAGGTCTGAACGGATACTTAAACTTATTTTCAAATATTTTCCTTCGAAACTCCGGCTTGGTTCCAAAATTAATTAGTAACCCAACTTCAATTTCAGTTGCCTTTAAATAATTTAATAATTGATTTTCGTGTTCAGGTAACAATCCTTTTGCTGCCTTTATTTCGATAATAATTTTATTTTCCACAAGAATATCGGCAAAATAAAGCCCTACCTCATGATCGTCATAATACACTTTTAATTTTTTTTGCCGGATAGAATTTAACCCGGCATTGTGTAGTTCGATTAACAAAGATTTTTCGTAGACGTTCTCCAAGAAGCCATATCCTAATTTATTGTATACTTTAAAATAGGTTTCAATGATCTTTTTAGATAGTCCTGCATGCAGCAAGTTTGATTTTTCGCTTTCCATCCCTTCATTTCTTTACACATTAAAAAATCACAAAACAAAAACTTTAAACCCGTATCTACCCGTTTAACCCGTTCAACCCGTGTTCCCATCACATGGGGGGCTCCATAACATGCCCGCAGTTCTTGCAGGTGCGCAGGTCCTCGTTCGCATAAAATTTTTCCATGATCATGGGAAGCTGCCCAACAATATCTTTCAACGGAAAGAATTCCTCATATAATTTATTATGGCACTTCTCGCAGAACCACATGCATGCGTCCTCTTCATTCTCATCGCGGTAACGCTCGATCACCAATCCCACCGTATTCGGTCCCCTTCTCGGCTGATGCGGAATATTCGGTGGAAGCAACCACATCTCCCCTTCTTTGATATGAATATCTTTTGCAACACCATCTTCGATAATGCCAACGGTGATATCGCCTTCTACCTGATAAAACAATTCCTCGCCGTCTTCAAAATGATAATCCTTTCGTTTGTTCGGTCCGCCAACGATCATTACGATATAATCTTTATTGTCGGTGTAGATCTGCTGATTCATAACGGGCGGTTTCAAAAGATGTCTGTTCTCTTCTATCCATTTTTTGAGGTTGAAAGGTGCTGCTACTGCCATAATTTTAATGTTTAATTTAGCCCTAAATTTAATCATAATCACATTACAGGAAATGCGAGCGCAGCTGTTTGTGATCACTTCCGCCACTGGCCGGACTACATGCTGAGAACATGCAATTATCACTGAAAAACAAAACGGCACTGGTATGTGGCAGCACACAGGGAATTGGCCTTGCTGCTGCGCAGGAATTGGCGGTACAGGGTGCACGTGTCATCCTCTTCGCGCGCAATCAGGAGAAGTTGGAAAAAGCAGTGGCCACCTTAAGCGGCACCGGGCATCACTATTTAGTTGCCGATTTCCAGGAACCCGATGTCGTACGCGATGTCATGGAAACATATCTCAAGACCGCGGATGGGCCTATACATATTCTGGTGAATAATTCCGGCGGCCCGCCTCCGGGTAAAGTGAGCGAAGCCGAAGTGGATGCCTTTTATCAGGCATTCAATGCACATCTCATCTGCAATCATATTCTGGCCATGGCCTTGATACCCGGTATGCGTAAAGCGGGTTACGGCCGCATCATCAATATCATTTCCACCTCGGTGAAGATCCCGCTGCCCAATCTGGGTGTAAGCAACACCATACGCGCAGCGGTCGGCGCCTGGGCAAAAACCATGGCGAACGAACTGGGCAAAGACAATATCACCGTAAACAATGTGCTCCCCGGTGCCACGGCAACGGCACGGCTGGAGGGTATCGTACAAAAGAAGGCCGAACGGCAGGGCGTAACCGAAGAGGAAGCCTCGGCGGAAATGCTGCAGGAAATTCCCATGCGCCGCTTTGGTAAACCTCAGGACATAGCTGCAGCAGTAGCCTTTCTGGCATCAGAAGCTGCCGGATACATCAACGGTATCAACCTGCCCGTAGATGGCGGCAGGACCGCAAGCCTGTAAATTCCCGGATCAATGATGGTGACCACCTTCGCCGTGGACATGTCCGTGGGCGATCTCTTCCGCACTGGCATCCCGTATGTCGAGGATCTCACCGCTGAAGTGCAGGTCCACGCCGGCTAAGGGATGGTTGAAATCCAGCAGCACCTCTTCTTCGCCAACTTCCACAACGCGGGCACGAACCAGATGTCCTTCCGCATCGCGCAGATTGATCACTCTGTCAACCTGCAGCAGGTCATCGGCTACTTTGCCGTCGATCACAAAGATGCTTTTGGGTACATATTCGAGCGCCTTTTCATCCACTTCTCCATAGGCATTTGCAGCGACAATGCCGAAAGCGAAGGTGCTTCCAACGATCTTGCCTTCGAGGTTCTGTTCAAATTCAGGAAGCAATCCACCGGCGCCAAACAGGAAAACAAATGGGCTATCGGCGTTCACTTGTTCGATCAGCGCGCCTTCTGCATTGCTCTCCCGAAGAATGTATGTCAGGGAAACTACCTTGTTCTTAGTAATGGACATATTTTAAATTTTGTTAAGAGGCATCAAAGGTAAACATTATTGCGGGGCTATGCATGATTTTTGCTATGTATTGGCGCCGGTGAAAGGGTGCCCGGGGGCCCGTCCTTCAAAACCTGCACCGGATGTTGTTTAGCGACCAATTATCATTAGCTTTGCAATCCCATTAACTAAACCTATAAAGTACTGTTGCATTATGAAAATGAAAATGTTTGCCTGTTTGTTGATGATCGCAGGAAGCATGGCCTTTTTGCCTGCATCTGCCCAGTCAAAAATGGATGGCAATGAAGTGTTGTTCACTGTGAATGGACAACCTGTCACCAAGGAAGAATTCCTCTACGTGTACAAGAAAAACAATCCTGATAAGCAGGGCGATTTCAGTGAAGCCAGTTTGCAGGATTATCTCGACCTCTACATCAACTTCAAATTGAAAGTGATGGAAGCACGTGCCGAGAAGATAGATACTACAGAAAAAGTGCGCGAAGAATTACAGAAGTACGGCGACCAGCTGATCAAATCGAATTTCGATAAAGAAGTACTGGAAGCTGCAGCACTAAAAACATACAACCAAATGAAAACAGAGCGGTTGGTATATCATGTTATGATCATGACGGATAAGAATACCACCGATGCAGATACTACTGCCATTATCGCAAAATTGAACGCAGCACGCGCACGTGTGGTGAAGGGAGAAGATTTTGGTAAGGTGGCCCGAGAAGTTTCTACGGATAACAGCTATCCCAATGACCCGGGTCTGGTTGGTTGGATAACCACCATGCAGATCAACGACGAAAATTTTGAGCACATGGCATTCAGCACCGCAGTGGGTGGTATATCGCCGGTATTCAAAACACGCTTTGGATATCACTTCGTGATGGTGAAAGCCGAGCGCCCCGCAAGCGGAACAGTTACCGTTGAACATATATTGGTGAAAACACCGAAAGATGCGAAGCCGGAACAAATCGCCGCAGCAAAAATGAAAGCCGACAGTTTGATGGGCCTCTTAAAAAATGGTGCCGTTTTCGAAGATCTGGCAAAAACGAATAGCGATGATAAAATGAGTGCCGTGAATGGCGGCCGCCTGGAACCATTCGGCGTAGGTAAAATGGTATACAATTTTCAGGAAGCAGCATTTGCGTTGAAAAACCCGGGTGATATCACCGGTCCTGTGCAAACTTCATATGGTTTCCATATTATCAAACTCATGGAACGCAAACCATTTGGAACATATGATGAGATGAAGGACGAGATAAAAGGTAAGATAGAGCGCTCCGGAGAGTATGCAAAATTGCGCAGTGATTTTGTTGCGAATGTGAAAACCAAATATCCCTTCACGGAAAATATGGATGCAAAAAAAGCTGTATATGCTATGCTCGATAGCAGCTTCCTCACCGGCGAGTGGAAAATGCCGAACATGGAAAGCATGCAAAAAACAGTTTTCAGTATCGGCGACAGGAAGTTCACAGAAGAAGATCTCGCTTCTTATATGGAATTGAATCAGCGCGCAAACCGCGATCATACGATCGACGAGAAATTCGGTAAATTATATGATCAGGCAATGGAGCAAACGCTCATTGAATATGATCTCGCTGCACGCAATATCGATTTCAAGCGATTGCTGCAGGAATATCGCGACGGCCTTCCGCTGTTTGCCATGTTAGAGAAAAAGATCTGGTCAAAAGGTTCTACCGACTCCACCGGACTCGCCAATTTTTATGAAGCACATAAAGCGGATTACATGTGGCCCGAGCGCGTTGAAGCAACCATTTATAAAGTTCCGGATGCCACTACCGATAAGGCGGTGCGCAAAATGGCGAAGAAAAATGTTTCCGATAAAGATATCATGGCCAAATACAATACCGACAGCACGACGGTTGTTACAGTGAAAACAGGTTTGTATCTGCCCGGACAAGACAGCAATGTCGACAATATGAATAAAACGATAGGCACCGGCGGTGATATTCTCAATGCAGATGGTACCATCACTTTTGTTCGTATCAATAAGGTCGTGCCCCCTACCAATAAAACTTTGGATGAAGCACGCGGATATGTGATCTCGGCGTATCAGGATTACCTGGAAAAACAATGGATCGCCGAATTGCACGCGAAATATCCGGTTAAGGTGAATGAGGATGTATTTAAATCAATGGTGCGGTAATCTGCCGCTGCGAAATGGTATTATAGCGATCCTGGTATGCGCAGCGCTTTCCGGTTGTAAGAAACACAATGATTCAGACGACCGGAAACCGCTCGCCAGGGTTTACGATAAATATTTGTACTACGACGAGATCAGCGGACTGCTGAACGAGAATACCAGCTCTGATGACAGTGCCCGCATCATCAGTGAATATATCGATGGCTGGATACGCCATAACCTCATTCTCAAAGTGGCAGAAGACAATGTGGCCGCTTCCATACCGGAAATAGATAAGCAAACCGAAGATTATAAGGAGTCGCTCATACAGTTCGCCTATGAGCGTCAGTGGCTTGCCGAGAACCTCGATACCGTGGTCAAAGACGCGGCATTGCAGGAATACTACGATAATCACAAAGCCGATTTTGCCCTGAAGAGCGATATCTACAAGTTGGCCTATGCCATAGCACCGGTTACCGTTAAATCGTCTGACAGCATTCAATATTGGTTCAGCAGGGGAATTGAAAAATACAGAGTGCCCCTGGAGCGTTATGCAGCACAGAATTGTTCCAAATTCTCTTTTAATACCGATGTGTGGCTGAATGCGGATGACCTGTTCCAATTATTGCCATATAAGATGTACGGGAACGGACAATTCAGAACGAAAGGACCGGTAAAATATGCTGATTCGCTGAGCACCTATTACGTTAAGGTGGAAGATTTCTATCTTGCAGGCAATATCGCTCCTTTTGAATATTATAAAGAAGGCATAAAAGATATCATTATCAATAAACGGAAATTGGAATTGTTGAAGAATACATACCAGCGCATTTACAGCGATGGTTTACAGCGCAACAATGCCGAGATCTACACCAACGAAGAATGAAAAAAATAATAATAGCGGTTCTCTGTATCGCAACAGTAAGTGGAGTATATGCACAGCAGGTCATCGACAAGGTGGTGGCGCAGGTGGGCGATAAGATCATCCTCAAGTCGGATGTGGAAGCATTCTATCAGGATGAATTGCAAAAAGGCGATCTGCCCGAAGATTATCGCTGCCGCATTTTGCAGGAACTGATCACGCAAAAATTGTTGTTGATACAAGCTGCAAAAGACAGTATTGAAGTTTCGGAAGATGAAGTGGAAAGCAACCTGGACAACCGCATCCGCCATTTTATTCAGCTCTTCGGCTCACAGGAAAAGATGGAAGCCTTTTACGGTAAATCCGTGCAGGAGATCAAAGAGGAATTTCGCGACGACCTGCGCAATTTATTGCTGATCCAGCGTATGCAGGATCAGATATTTGACGGCCTCAGTGTTTCTCCTTCAGAAGTAAAAGCATTTTATGCATCCATCCCGCAAGACAGCTTGCCATTGATCAATGCAGAAGTGAGCTATGCACAAATCGTCATTGTGCCCAAACCGAATACAGAACAAAAAGCTATCGCCAGGGCAAAAGCAGAAGATATCCGTCAGCGTATTTTAAATGGTGAAGACTTCTGTAAATTGGTGGACCTGTATAGTCTCGAAAAAGATAATTGCGGTTACCTGGGATGCAATACGCGCGAAACCTATGTCACTGAATTTTCGGCAGCAGCTTTTCGACTGAAACCGGGTGAGATTTCTGAGGTGGTAGAAACACAATTCGGTTATCATATCATTAAAATGGACGACAGGCAGGGTGATAAAGCATGTCTGCGACATATTCTTATTCAGCCGCCCGTTACCAACATCAACATCACGGCTACAACAAAAGAGCTCGACAGTTTGCGCACGGAATTGAATGCCGGCAAACTTACTTTTTGCGAGGCAGCAACAAAATATTCGACCGATGAGAATTCTAACCGCACTTGCGGCGTTGTGATGAATCCGCAAACCGGTGAAAATACGTTTGAGATCGGACAATTATCTCCCGATGATTATTATGCGATAGAAAATCTGAAACCGGGTGAAATGTCGAAGCCGCTGACCTACACAACGGAACGTGGTGAAAAAGCAGTGCGTGTGGTAAAACTCATCTCGCAAACCGAACCGCACGTGATCAACCTGCAAGACGATTATGCCAAACTGCAAAATGCCGCTCTCAGCAGAAAACAAATGCAGATCATGGAAGCCTGGGTGCTGGAAAGAGTAAAAACAGAATTCATCCAGATCGATCCTTCCTTTTCCGATTGTGATTTTCTGGAACTATTGCAGGCATCTAACAACTAATATGTGTGAAATTGCGTTAAAGCAGACGGCACACAACAATAAATCATGAAATTCGTGCATGCTTAGCCTATGAAAGAATTTACCAATGATGCGCAGGCCATAGATTCCCTGGCGGCCGATTATGCAAAGCTCCGTAAAGAGATCGCAAAAGTGATCGTAGGACAGGATGAAGTAGTGCGTTCTGTACTACTCAGTATATTCAGTGATGGACATAGTTTACTGGTAGGTGTTCCCGGTCTGGCGAAAACCCTATTGATAAAAACCATTGCCGATGTGCTCGACCTCTCGTTCAAACGCATTCAATTCACACCCGACCTGATGCCCAGTGATATTACCGGTACGGAAATATTGGACGAGAGCAGAAATTTTAAATTTTTAAAGGGCCCCGTATTTGCCAATATCATTCTCGCCGACGAGATCAACCGCACCCCTCCCAAAACGCAAGCCGCATTGCTCGAGGCCATGCAGGAAAAAAATGTGACCGTCGGCGGCGAAATGCATAAACTGCAACTTCCCTTTTTCGTACTGGCAACACAAAACCCGATCGAACAGGAGGGAACCTATCCTCTTCCGGAAGCGCAACTCGACCGTTTCATGTTCAATATCATTCTGGATTATCCTGCATTCGACGAGGAGATCATGGTGGTAAAATCAACTACGATGGACAGCAAGCCGGAATTGCAAAAAGTGTTAGGAGCACAGGAGATCACTTATTATCAGCATCTCATTCGCAGAATTCCCATTGCAGATAATGTATTGCAATATGCAGTGCAACTGGCAACGAAAACACGTCCGGGTACTGCACAAGCCGATCCGAAGGCCACGCAATATCTGAGCTGGGGTGCGGGACCGCGCGCATCACAATTTCTGGTGTTGGGTGCAAAATGCAATGCCGCCATCAACGGAAAATATTCACCCGATATTGAGGACGTCAAAGCAGTAGCATTACCTGTTTTGCGTCACCGTATTGTGCGCAATTATAAGGCAGAGGCTGACGGCATTGGCATTGATGAACTGATCCTGGGTATGCTTTGATCAGCTGTAGCTGAAAAAGATACGGAGTGTATAATTCAGGAATACCAGCACCGCATTTCCGACAAACATATATTGTAAAATTTTAGCACCGCTTCTGAAAGAGAACAGCAGGTGCAGTGCGAGATATATGACCATTCCCAATAAAGGAAGGAGTGGGGGATACATCAGGAAACTGTCCAGGAACTGACCCTTTAGCAAGAATATCAGGCTCCTTTGCATACCACATCCGGGGCATTCCATGCCAAACCAGGTAACACTGGGGCAGCGGAACATATGCGTTTCTAACCAACCGGTCATAGCGGAATGTGAACGTTCAATAGCCGTTGCCTGAATCCATGATCTCTTTCCAGCTGCCGAGGATAAGGGTGCCCACGGTTGCGAATGCGATGATCACCAGCAATACATACAATCCGGAAAGTATGGTCCCGATGATGGCACAAACGCGGCCCGCCTTCAGATTGGCGTAGGAAGCGGCCGAATACATGCCCGGGTTCTCCATATAAGCCTTTCTGCCCTTGCCCGCCAGCACCAGGGCAATGATGCCGCATGCCAGCCCGAACAGGCCGTACAGCCAACATATGACAATGGATATGATGCCCAAAACGAGCACAGCCGTGGCATTCGGCACCTGTTGGTTTTGGTTGAACTGTTGGTCGAGATTCTGATTTTCCATAAGCCTGTCCTGGGTTTCTGTGTGAACAAATATATCTATTTCAGGCATTTGTTAATCCCGAAGGCGCATTAGACTACCTGACCCTTGTTTGCTCCGCTAAATTTCCTATTTTCACAGTGCAGGGAAGCCGAAAACTGTATAGAGTAGGCATCACATTAAACCCAAAGAAAATGGCCTTTCTTATTATCGTTTATTTGGCAATAGCCATAGTGGTGATTGCCGGATTTTGGAAAACCTTCGTGAAAGCCGGCAAACCGGGATGGGCGGCTATCGTTCCTATCTACAACATCATCGTTATGTTGGAAATAGCAAAGAAACCGGTATGGTGGATCATTTTATTGATTATCCCCATCGTGAATATTATCATTCTGATCATTGTCGACATCGCCATTGCGAAGAACTTTGGCAAGAGTGAAGGATTTGGCGTTGGCCTCGCATTGTTGAGCTTTATCTTCTGGCCTATTTTAGGGTTCGGAGATGCCCAATACATGGGCGGTGGCACACAATCAGATGCCCTGGATGCAAATATGAATTAATGCAACATAAAAAAACCCGGTGCTCCCGGGTTTTTTTATTGGAACATTCTGCCGAACCCTCCCTAAATTATCCCTAATTTTGTATCGCTAAAACCTACACCAACGGCTGAGTGAGCGATCAGATCAAACACGAATGCGGTATAGCGCTTATCCGCTTACTGAAACCGCTTTCTTACTACCATGAAAAATATGGGACACCCCTCTATGGACTGCATAAGTTGTACCTCCTTATGGAGAAACAGCATAATCGCGGTCAGGATGGTGCAGGTGTTGCCACTATAAAAATTGACCTCCCTCCGGGCTATAAATATCTGGACCGCAAACGCAGTATCTCCCAGGGTGCCATTAAAGAAATTTTTGAATCCATCTACAGGAAAGCGGCTAAGCTGGAAAAAAAGAATCCGGAAAAATTTCCGGACACCGAGTGGGTGAAGAAGCATGTGCCCTTTGCCGGTGAGGTATTGCTTGGCCATTTGCGCTACGGCACCTACGGAAATAATGAGATAGATACCTGTCATCCCTTTGTGCGGGAGAATAACTGGATGACGCGCACGCTTGTTATGGCGGGCAATTTCAATATGGTGAACAACGATGAGTTGTTTCAACAATTGATAGAATTGGGACAACATCCAACGCAATTCGTCGATACGGTAACGGTGATGGAGAAGATCGGACACTTCCTGGATGATGAAGTGCAACAATTATTCGACGAGCGGAAAGAATATCACGACAATAAAACATTATCACACCTGATCGCCAGCGACCTCGATATTCAGCGCATACTTACACGCGCTTCCAAAGATTTTGAAGGCGGATATGCCATGACCGGCATGCTGGGGCATGGCGATGCCTTTGTGTTGCGCGATCCCAATGGTATTCGTCCGGTATATTATTATGCCAATGATGAGATCGCAGTTGCTGCGAGTGAAAGGCCTGCACTCATGACAACCTTCGATCTGAAATTCGAGGAAGTAAAAGAGCTCACTCCGGGACATGCACTTATCATCAAGAAAAAAGGAGCGGTAAAAGAAGTGATGTGCCGCCAGCCTGCGGAAAGAAAAGCATGCAGTTTTGAGCGTATATATTTTTCGCGCGGCAGCGACAAGGAAATATATCAGGAGAGAAAAAATCTGGGCAAACTGCTCACCGGAAAAGTACTGGAAGCGGTGAACTACGATCTGGAAAACACGGTCTTTTCCTTTATACCGAATACTGCCGAAATTGCTTTTTATGGTTTGATGCAAGGCGTGGAAGCCTGGTTGAATGCACATAAAGCAGAAAAAATATCCGCATTAAAAGATACACAGGATACAAACGAAATTCAGCGCATCCTGCATATGCGTCCGCGCATTGAAAAAATAGCACTGAAAGATGTGAAGATGCGCACCTTCATCACAAATGATAACGACAGGAGTGATCTGGTGAGCCACGTGTATGATGTCACCTACGGCCTTGTAAAAAATGGAGTGGATACCTTGGTGCTGATAGATGACAGCATTGTGCGCGGTACCACATTGAAGCAAAGCATCATCGCCATTCTCGACAGGCTCAATCCGAAAAAGATCGTGATCGTTTCCTCTGCACCGCAAATACGCTATCCCGATTGTTACGGCATCGATATGAGCAAGATGGGAGATTTTGTCGCCTTCCGCGCCATGCTGGACTTGTTACAGGAACGCAATAAAGAAGATCTGCTGGAAGAGGTATATGCAGAATGCGAGGTCATCTCCAATGGCTCACATGAGAAATCATACAATGCAGTAAAGAAATTATATGCGCTGTTCAGCGATGAAGAAATTTCCGATCGCATCGCGCGCATTGTAAAAGCCGAACATATCCGCGCGGAAGTGCAGGTCATTTATCAGACCGTCGATAATCTGCACAAAGCCTGTCCGAATAATCTCGGCGACTGGTATTTCACCGGTGACTATCCTACACCCGGCGGTAATAAAGTGGCGAACCGCGCATTTATGAATTTCATGGATAAGAAAGACGTAAGGGCGTATTAATGAGCCAATTAGCTGATTAGCCGATTTTCTTCTAATAAGGTGTTTCTTTAATAAGGAAGAGTTTTGCTTCGGCGGGATGGAATGTGCTGATGTGCCGGTGTGCCGATTTTCTTCTAATAAGGTTTTTCTATAATATGGATGAGTTTTGCTTCGGGGGAGAAAAATTAGCCGATGAGCCAATTAGCTGATTAGCCGATTTTCTTCTTATAAGGAGTTTCTTTAATAAGGATGTGTTCTGCTTCGGCGGGATGGAATGTGCTGATGTGCCGGTGTGCCAATGTGCCAATTTTCTTCTCATTAAGTAATTCTATAATAAGGGAGTTTGTTGCTTCGGCGGAATGTAATAAGCCGATCAACCGGTAAACCGATAGTCTTGTTAAGCAGTGGATGTAAAGGACATGAACCCTTGTGTACCTTCGTGTCCTGCCGTCTTTGTGGCCTCGCCCGACAACAGAAAGTTCTACCCGTTAAGGAACCCTTTCTAACCTAAAAACACTAACTTTGCCGAAATTTTTCTTGCTCGAATTATGAATATTCAGACGATCGAAGACGTTGTCATCAAATTCGCAGGTGACAGCGGAGACGGAATGCAGCTTACCGGCGGACAATTCACCAACAATACAGCACTTATCGGAGCCGATCTGGCCACTTTCCCCGACTTTCCGGCCGAGATCCGCGCACCCATAGGAACCCTCCCCGGTGTTTCCGGTTTTCAGCTCCACTTCGGCAGCCGTAAAATATATACCCCGGGAGATCAATGCGATGTGCTGGTGGCTATGAACGTAGCCGCCCTCAAAGTGAACCTGAAATCCCTGAAAAAAGGTGCCATCATCATCGCCAATACCGATGGTTTCGACGCCAAGAACATGCGCCTCGCCAATGCGGAGACCAACCCGCTGGAAGACGGCACACTCGAAGGCTACCAGGTGATCAAAATTGATGTGACCAAGCTGACCCGTGAGGCACTGGCCGATATCACCATGGGCGTGAAGGAGAAGGACCGCTGTAAGAACATGTTCGTGCTCGGCTTCCTCTATTATATGTACAGCCGCACCCTGGATTCTACCGAGCGCTTCCTCCATGCCAAATTCGGCAAGAAACCCGATATCCTCGAAGCCAACCTCCGCGCACTCAAAGCCGGATACAACTACGCGGATACCACCGAGGTGTTCAGCGCCCGCTATACCGTGGAACCCGCGAAACTCGAACCGGGAACCTACCGCAGCATCATGGGAAATGAAGCAGCTGCCATCGGTTTTATCGCCGCATCACAAAAATCAAAACTGCCCCTGTTCCTGGGATCCTATCCCATCACTCCGGCATCCGATATTTTACATTACCTCGCGTCGCGCAAAAATTTTGGCGTGCGCACTTTCCAGGCAGAAGATGAGATCGCCGCCATCTGTTCATCTATCGGTGCATCCTTTGGCGGACATCTGGCCATCACCACCACATCCGGTCCTGGCGTTGCACTGAAAGGCGAGGCCATGGGTCTGGCAGTGATGCTGGAGATACCTCTCGTTGTGGTGAATATCCAGCGCGCAGGTCCTTCTACAGGTATGCCAACCAAAACGGAACAGGCCGACCTCCTGCAAGCCTTATACGGCAGGAACGGCGAATGTCCCATGCCGGTGATCGCCGCCTCGCGCCCGAGCGACGCATTCGATGTAGCTTTTGAAGCGAGCCGCATTGCATTGCAACATATGATACCGGTGATGATGTTGAGCGATGGCTATATTGCCAACGGCGCAGAACCCTGGAAATTCCCGTCCTCTGCCGACCTTCCGGAGATCGAAGTGAAATTCGCTGAACCGCTGAAAGAAGGGGAACAATTCTTCCCGTACTGGAGAGATGAAAAATTGAGTCGCCCATGGGCCATACCCGGAACAAAAGGACTGGAGCACCGCATCGGCGGTTTGGAAAAAGCGAACCTCACCGGAAATATCTCCTACGAACCCGATAACCACGAGGAGATGGTGAAATTGCGCGAAGAAAAAGTGGAGCGCATTGCAGACTATATTCCGCTGCAACAAATTGACGCGGGTCCGTCGAAAGGAAAAGTGCTGGTTCTCGGCTGGGGTTCTACTTATGGTGCCATCCAAAGTGCAGTGAACCATTTATTATCCGACGGATATGAAGTGGCACATGCACATTTGCGCTATCTGAAACCTTTCCCGAAAAATCTCGGCGAGATATTATATGCTTTCGATAAAGTGATCATTCCGGAAATAAATAACGGACAACTGGTAAAAGTGATACGGGATAAATTCATGATCCCCGCTATTGCATATAATAAGATCAAAGGTGTTCCGATCACCAGTCAGGAACTTATTGAAGTGATATTAAAAGAAATGTAATTCCAATTCATACAGGATAAACTTTGTATATGAGTGATACTTTGCAATTGACCGCAAAAGATTTTCAAACCGATCAGGAAGTGCGTTGGTGCCCGGGTTGTGGTGACTATTCCATTCTCAAACAAGTGCACACCGTTTTGCCGCAAATTGGTGTGGAGAGAGAAAATATCGTTGTGATCTCCGGTATCGGATGTTCATCTCGCTTTCCCTATTATACCAACACCTTCGGCATGCACAGTATCCACGGTCGCGCAACGGCCATCGCCAGCGGATTAAAAGCTGCCCGCAAAGATCTGAGCGTGTGGATCGTAACGGGTGACGGCGACGGTTTATCCATCGGTGGTAACCACATGATACACCTGCTGCGCAGAAATTTTAATGTAAATGTGTTGCTCTTCAATAATGAGATATACGGTTTGACAAAGGGTCAATATTCTCCCACTTCACCGGTAGGAAAAGTGGCCAAGTCCACACCGATGGGAAGTATCGATCATCCTTTTAATCCCGCAGCTTTGGCCATGGGTGCCGATGCAACTTTTGTTGCGCGCAGTATGGACCGCGATCCCGCACACTTACAGGAAATACTTATCCGCGCAAATCAACATACAGGAACTTCCTTTGTGGAAATATATCAGAATTGCAACATCTTCAACGATGGTGCATTTGAAGTGTTCACGGAAAAATCATCGAAAAAAGCGAATGATCTTTTCGTAAAGAATGGTCAGCCTTTGGTATTCGGAGAGAATGATAATCTCGGTATCAAACTCGATGGTTTCAATCCTATCGTTGTAGATCTGAACAACGGCGCATCGAAAGATGATCTGTGGATACACAATGAAAATGATATGTACAAAGCGCAGATACTCGTGCGCATTTTTGATGACCCTGCCAAAGAAGGACATATGCCGCGTCCTTTCGGTGTGTTCTATGCGAACCCGAATCGCGCAACCTATGAAGACCTTCTGAACGAGCAATTGGGTGAGGCCCTGGCCAAAGGCACCGGCGATCTGGACAAGCTCCTGCGCGGTAACGAAACCTGGGATATCAAGTAACCGGCCCTATTCTGAGGTCACAGGAAGCTGTGATATGACAGAGTTGAATGCTTATTTCCTTGCATAATGCGGGCGGAAACAGTACCTTCATTCCCTCTTAAGACAACCTTAATCCAGCGTATGATAAAGAAAACTGTACTTTTTATGCTCGCCGCCGCTCCAGCGGCACTGTGGGCTCAGTGTACCATTACCAATGCAACGGGCTGCGACTGCCTCGATGGTTCTGATGAATGCGACCTGCTGCCTGATATCACGGCATCTTATGACCTGCTTGCAGAACCCGGAGAAACGAACGAGTATCCCGGTTTGCTGACACTTTCCGTTGGTACTCCCAATATTGGTCACGGTCCATTGCGCGTACTTTCGACCGATAATTATGTATGTGGTGGTGATACGATATACAGCCCGGGTGGGTTGTCGGAATGTCCCGATGGCACCATTCCCTCCCAGATCATCAAACAGCGCATCTATCACAAAAGTGGCAGCACCATGAGCTATTGGGAAAGAGATGCCGGAACCATGACTTATCACCCTGCACACGGTCACTTCCACACAGATAACTGGGGCATTTATACCATACGGAAAGAAATCGATGGCGTGGAAAATCCGCTTGAATGGCCCATCATTGGTTACGGAACAAAAACAGGATTTTGCCTGATGGATTATGCCAACTGCGCATCTCCTGCGAATTATGGTTATTGCCGTGAGGATGACGGTACCGTTGTTACAAATGGTATAGAGAACTACGGATTAGGTGGCGGCGGTTACAACTGCGCGATCACCAACCAGGGAATTTCCGTTGGGTATTTAGATATATATGGTTACTGGCTGGATGGTATGAGTGTGAATATTCCCGACGGCGTATGTAACGGTGATTATATGTTGGTGGTGCAATTGGATCCCAACCTGAATTATATTGAGGAGAGTGATGATAATAATGTTATTTACATGCCCATCACCTTGACAGAACAACCCGAAGATGTTGACTTCATGCCCCTGACACATTCCGGCGGAGTGGTAACAGCTCCCGGACAAATAACCATGTGTGCCAGTGAATCTGTAGAATTATCTGCAGCTCCTGTTGGATACGCATTCTTGTGGTCGAATGGTGAAACAACAAGCACCATCACCGTAACAGAACCCGGCGATTATTATTGCAGCGTTTCCAGAGATTGTGGTCCGCTGCTTACCGATACCATTCATGTAGAAATAGTTTCCGCCGCGGCCCCGGTTGTTGATGCTGTGGATCCTGTTTGTACGGGTGAGTCTGCAAGCATCAATGCAACAGGTGCCATGATCCAGTGGTGGGATTCTCCTGTAGGCGGAACAATGGTTGGAACAGGAAATACATTTACAACACCTGCATTATTCGAGAACACCATGTATTATGCAGAGAATGTGGACGTAACAGAAGTTTCATTTGACACACACGTAGGACAAGTTGCGCACGAAGGAAGTGATTACAGCACCGGTTCACCCTATAATGGATACGAAGTATTCACGGCTTATGAACCTTTCACGCTGGAATCCGTGAAAGTGGAAACAGATTATGCCGGTGTGCGCGAGATAGAACTGCGCAATTCTGCAGATGTGGTATTGCAATCTTTAGTTGTAGATATTCCTGTCGGAACAACAGTTATTGATCTCAATTTCGATGTTCCTGCCGGTACTGATATGCATTTGGGCACCAATGGTGCACAGAATACTGCGACCTTCGGTGATATTCATCCGAAATTAAAGCGCAGCACGAATGGAACCAGTTATCCCTATGATGTGGATGGCGTATTGAGCATTACGAATTCGTCTTTTGATGAAACACGCTGGTATTATTTCTACGACTGGCATGTGAACGGAAGTACGATCTTCGATTGTCCGAGCGATCGCGTAGGTTCTGAGGTAGAAGTATTGGTTTGTAACGGCGTTGGAAATATGACCGCTTTACAATCATTGAATGTATATCCCAACCCGGGCAACGGTCAGTTCAATGTTGCATTGAGTGCTGAACATATCGATGTTTTGGATGTGGTGATATCAAATGCAACCGGACAAGAAGTATATCACAGAACAACAAATGGCGTGAGCGGCGATTACACCTTGCCGGTAGATATTTCTGCGCTTGGTGCAGGTGTTTATCAGGTGCAGGTACGTGCCGATGGCGGAGTGGTTACGAAGAACATTGTTGTAGAATAAGATTTACTCTGTTTAAGATACGGACCCGTCCTTTTGGGCGGGTCTTTTTTGTAAAAAAAAGGAATAAGGAATTAGGAGTAAGGAATGTCCTGTGGTAAAATAATCCTTTTCTGTTTTATGGTCACTTTAATTGCTTTTTGCTTGTTGCTCACTGCTCGCGAAAGCATGTATGTATGCTGATCAATCATTGTAAATTTTCTCTACATTTGTTCCATCAAACTACAACATCATGAATACCATTCCCACCGTAGATCTGTCCGACTTTGTTAGTGGTGATCCCGTCCGCAAAGAACGCTTTGTGCAAGCCATCGGCAAAGCATATCAGGAAGTAGGTTTTGTAGCCGTGCAGAACCATGGTATAGATCCGCAACTGGTTGCAGATTTTTATTCTACTACTGAACAATTCTTCGCCTTACCCGAAGAGATAAAAAGAAAATATGAGATAGAGGGGTTGGCAGGACAACGCGGCTTTACTTCATTCGGAAAGGAGCACGCAAAACATTCCAATGCAGGTGACCTGAAAGAATTCTGGCAGATAGGGCAAACGGTGGTAGATGGTGAGGTAATGAAAGAGTATTATCCGGATAATGTACACGTGACCGAGTTGCCGCGCTTTATGGAGTTGGGTGACAGGTTATATAAGAATTTTGAAACGTCGGGCAGTAATTTATTGAGTGCGCTTGCCATTTTCGTCGGCTTGCCGGAAGATTATTTCAACGATAAGATACACAACGGCAATTCCATTTTGCGCGCTATTTATTATCCGCCCATTACTGAAGAACCAAAATCTGCAATACGTGCAGAACAACATGAGGATATCAATCTCATTACCTTATTGGTAGGTGCAAGCGCCGATGGTTTGGAAGTGATGGACACGGAAGGCAATTGGGTGCCGGTGAAAACTGCTCCGGAAGAGATCGTAGTGAATGTCGGCGATATGGTGCAGCGATTTACGAATAATATGTTGCGCAGCACAACACATCGCGTGGTGAATCCGCCCAAAGAAAAATGGCATACCCCGTTTCAGCATTCCTTTCTTCCTGCATCCAAAATCCGACATGGACCTGAGCTGTCTGGCTTCTTGTGTTACGGATGAAAATCCATTGCAATACGATCCAATTACTGCCGGTGAATATCTGGATGAACGCTTGCGTGAAATTGGGTTGAAGAAGTATGAAGGCCCCTGCGGGAGTGGAGAATGGAGAGTGGAAAGTGGAGAATGGAGAGTGTCCGAAGGACCCTTTGGGGGAGAGTGGAAAGTGGAGAGTGGAAAACTTGACAACCCGACAACTATTTCTTTCAGCCGGGTAACCGGCGTTACGATCAGAAATAATAGTGGCAGTGGACAGTTGCAGTTGGCGCTAGATGGTTGGCCGTAAATCAAGTTATTGAAGAAGAATTAACCGGAAAACTTGACAACCCGACAACCCGACAACTATTTCTTTCAGCCGGGCAACCGGCGCAACGATCTTTTTTCATATATTTCGTTGCTCACAATTCCTTTTTCAACATTCCGATCAATATATCCTTAGGGATAAAGTTTCTATCGGTATAGAAAAGGTCGCTATTGTATTCCGGTGTGTCAGGAAAGATATATGCAGGCGCACAATAGGCGCCGGAACAATGTATGCCGATCAACACTTCCGGTTCCCTGTCGTAATACAATGTGAATTCAGTATTCGGCAATCTGCCATCTTCAACCATATCTGAAAAATACAATCCATACAAATGAAAGAAAGTCTCCTCGTTGTTATGTGTATTATAAATGAATAAGGAAGGCAACTTGTCGAAATTGCCGGGATCATAAATGAAATAATCGGATTGGATGGTAATTTTATCTGCTATGATAGTTGAGTAGATCTTTTTTTCTTTTTGATGTGTGATGTTGAATGCTTTAAATGATGAGAGAAATGCTATTCCTCCACTAAGAGAGGTCCAAAATAAGTTGAGATTAGAAACAGTCGCAATAAAGACAAAAACTAAGGCAACAATTAGTGAAATAATAAGTCTGGCGTATCCTTGTTGAAGCCTTGAACCGAATGTTTTATATTTCTCATTTGGGAAGTGCTTATAAACTTCCTCGTAGGTGGTTTCTTCAATGGTGATGGTGCCTTGCATGGAATGAAGTGTGTTTCTAAGTCAGACTTTTACAGGATTGAATTGTAAATCATTGATTTTATTTAGTAAATATAGCAAACAGGAATAAACTGATTCGAGGGCATATCCATTTTCAGGATATCCAGTTAAAATCAATGGAAGTAATGGACCACGTGTTGTTTTGCATGCTAATATGTATCAGATACCCATAACCGCAAAGAAGTCCGCAATTGTATTCACAGGTGAATACACCTTTTGTGAACGCTCTGTTAAATGCGATCCTTGAAATAGACAGAGTCTTAAATGTGATCAGATCAGTCGCAAAAGATGCATCGGATTCTGAAGTCAGTTGGGCCTGATATCCTTTATTTTCCATTGCGATTTGCCAGTCGATGGTGTACATTTTATTATCAGGCATTTCAGGTAAGAAATGATAATATGTATTAACATCATAATCATAGGAAGAAATTTCATGCACTGTATCATTCAGAACCACTAATACATGCAAATCTTCTTTTCCCAAGCGCAATTTTCTTTCAATGTTCCGATAAACATAGGAATGCTTCTCGTTTGTGTGTGTTAGCATTTTGCCGGATACGCTATCAAAAAGATCGTTTTTGGGGATGGGTAAATGCATTACGTATAGTTTGATCACCATAGAATCCAAAACATTAGGTAATACCTGCCGCATGATCTCTTTTTCACTCAGAGTTTCTTCTTTGATGTTGCATGAAAAAAGTATTGATGTAGAAACGATCATTAGCGCTCTGAAGAATAATGGCATACTTAAAGGTTTAGGTCATGCATATGCGATATGCTTAGACATTGTCTACATATAACGGAATCTTAAGACAGAAATTATTTACCGGATTTTATACAGCTATTGCGGCTAACTTTTCTACTGCAACTGCGCACCGTCCACTGCCAACTGCGTTACGGTTCCAATCTCCCATAAAACCTCGGGAACGGAATGGCCTCTCGGATATGCTGTGTGCCTGTGATCCACATCACGATACGCTCCAATCCCAAACCGAAACCGGCGTGCGGAACGGAGCCGAATCTGCGCAGATCGAGATACCATTCAAAAGCCTCCATTGGCAATTCTTCGTGTTTGATGCGCTCGATAAGAAAGTCGAGATTGTCTTCCCTTTCTGCACCACCTACGATCTCGCCATATCCTTCGGGCGCTAACACATCCACCCCTTTTACATATCGCGTATCCTTCGGATCGCGCTTCATGTAAAATGCTTTTATTTCTGCAGGCCAGTTGTACACCATTACCGGACAGGCAAACAAACGGGTCAATACCGTTTCATCGCTGCCGCCGAGGTCGCCACCCCAGGCAAAGTTCTGTGCGCTCTGCAGCCACTGAGGAATATTGGTCAGCTTTTCGTCGATCTCTTTTATTTCATTCTTCAGCGTATCTATTTTATTCCTGTTGAAGTTCACTTCACCTTTCTTCATATTGCCGGATGCGATCTTCTCTTCTCGTTCTGCAATTTCTTTTTCCATTGCCACACGCATATCTCTCCATTCCTGCAGATCGCCTTCCAGGGTTTTGATACTGTTCCTGCCATCCACATCTTTTTCTCCGCGGATGATCTTTACCGCATCATCATAGTGAATGCGCGGGAATTTTTGCTCTACTGCATTTTGCAGATAAGTGGTATCGCGTTCCAGCAATGCGAGTTCTTCCTTGCAATCGTTCAACACATCATGCACCACATTTTTAATGAAATCTTCGATGAGGTCCATGTCCATATCCAGATCATAAAAAGCCATCTCGGGTTCTATCATCCAGAATTCGCTGAGGTGTCTGCGCGTTTTACTTTTTTCAGCGCGGAAGGTGGGGCCGAAGGTGTATATCTTACCATGTGCCATAGCGAGGGCTTCGCCGTATAATTGGCCGGATTGACTCAAATAGGCCGGCTTGCCGAAAAAATCCGTTTCAAATAAAGTGGTGGTCCCTTCACAGGCGTTGCCGGTAAATACCGGTGCGTCCATCTGCAGGAATCCATTTTTTTGAAAATAAGAGTGAATGGCAAAGATGATGCGGTTGCGCACACGCATGATGGCCCATTGTTTTTTACTGCGCAGCCAGAGGTGCCGGTTCTCAATAAGAAAATCGACGCCGTGTTCTTTTTTCGCAATGGGATATTCTTCGGCGATATGGATGACCACCACTTCACTCACCTGTAATTCATAGCCACCGATCTGTCGTTCATCTTCCACCACCGTTCCGCGCAGGATAACTGCACTTTCCAAAGTGAGGCGTTTTGCTTCTTCAAACATGGCTGAGCCAACCTTTGCCTCATCTACCACACATTGCGCAAAGCCGCTTCCGTCGCGCAGCACTATGAATACCAGTCCTTTACTGTCGCGTTTGTTGCTCACCCATCCGCGCAGTTCTGCCGTTCCGCCAACATGTGCGGACAGTTCACTGATATATTGAAATTTCTCTATATGCATAATTCGTATATAAAATGTCGTTAATGATTATCGGGATGTTCCGGGAAATTTTGCGTAGCCACAACGGCGTGTAGATCAGTGAACCCCAAAGGGGTTATGGAAGAAATTCTGGAGATATACAGCCGCTTTCATACTGCAAATATACGGCATTCCGTGCAGCGAAAACAAATACAAAAAATTGCCCATAAATCCCATAGCCCTCTGCGTTGTTTCCGAAATGCGGATGGCGTAATTTTACCACAGAATAAAACCCGTATGCTGAAACAGAGGCTGAGCCAGAAACTCCTGCAAAAGTTGTCGCCGCAACAGATCCAATTGATGAAGCTGTTGCAGGTGCCTACCGACCAGCTGGAGCAGCGCATCAAAGAGGAACTGGAAGCAAATCCGGCCCTCGAGGAAGGCGACGGCGATGATCCGAACAGCACCGAAGATCTGTTCAAAGAAAGCGAGGGGAATGAAGAAGAAGGAAGTAGCGAGACAGAAACTGAGGAAAGAACAGATGAGCTGGATCTGGATGATTACATCAACGATGACGACGACTACGCCGACTACAAAACACGGGATGATAATTACGGCGATGACGAGGATGAAAATAAAACCGTGCCCTATGCCGTAAGTGATACTTTTCATGAAAATTTAATGCGCCAACTCGGCATGTGCGAGCTGGATGAAGAAAAAGAAAAGATCGCAAAGCAGATCATCGGAAGCATTGACGATGACGGCTATTTGCGCAGAGAGATATCAGCGATCGTAGACGACCTGGCCTTCTCACTCAACGTGATGTGCAATGAGGAGGAGATACTGGAAATTCTTGACCTGGTGCAGGGCTTCGATCCGCCCGGTGTTGGCGCGCGCGATCTGCGCGAATGTTTATTGCTGCAACTGGAGCGCAAACGGCAGACAAAGGATGTGCAGATGGCAGTGACGGTTGTCGAGAATTATTTCGATGAATTCACCAAGAAGCACTATGAAAAATTGGCACGTCATCTGAAGGTAGATGAAGAGACGCTCAAGCCCGTGATACAGGAGATAACCAAACTGAATCCCAAACCGGGAGGCAGCGCGAAAGAAGATGGCAGCAGCATGTATCAATATATCATCCCCGATTTTACCATCTTAAATAATAATGGTGAGTTGGAATTGAAACTCAATGCCAGAAATGCACCCGAGTTGCGCGTGAGCCAGGATTTCAGGGATATGATGGTGGATTATAAAAAGAGTGCGGTAAAAGATAAGAAGCAGAAAGAAGCCATCATGTTCATCAAACAAAAGATCGATTCTGCAAAATGGTTCATCGATGCGATCAGGCAGCGGCAACATACTTTGTGGAGTACTATGTATGAGATATTACAACACCAATACGATTTTTTCCTGACGGGAGATGAAACGCAAATGAAGCCGATGATCCTGAAGGATATTGCAGAGAAAACCGGATTGGATATTTCTACCGTGAGTCGTGTGGCGAACAGCAAATATGTGCAGACAGAATTCGGCACCTATCCGTTAAAATATTTCTTCAGCGAATCGCTGAGCACCGACAGCGGTGAAGAAGTATCTACGCGCGAGGTGAAAAAGATACTCAGTGAGCAGATAGAAGGTGAAGACAAAAAGAATCCGCTGAGCGATCAGGAATTAATGGAGAACCTGCGCGAGCGCGGATATAATATCGCACGGCGCACGGTTGCCAAATACCGCGAGCAACTCGATATTCCCGTTGCGCGATTAAGGAAGGAGTTGTAATGGAAGTGGTCAAAAAGATCTTCGGACATTTTTTTTCTATTGTTTTTCTTCCCTTGCTGCTGCCTGTGTACGGCGCCATGTTCGTGTTATTCACTAACCCCTATGCACATCCCGATATGAGCATGAATATTTTCATGTTGATCCGGATATTCCTGCTCACGTTTTTCTTTCCTGCTTTTACGATCATATTGCTGCGCGCTTTGAAATTCATCAACACCCTGGATGTCCGCGACCGGCAGGAGCGCATTATTCCCTACGTGGCGGCAGGATTTTTTTATATTTGGGCATATGTTGTTTTTTACAAAGAACATTTTGATGCACATATAGCTTTTATTCTGTTGGGCAGCACCATTGCGGTATTTGTCGATTTTCTCATCAATATCTTATCCCTGAAAGTAAGCATGCACACCACAGGTGCAGGTGGTATGATCGCTGTAGTGCTGGTGCTCCTGCCTTATGCTTCCATCGATGCGGGGCCTATTTTGCTCGGCACCATTATATGTGCCGGTTGTATCGGCACAGCACGTTTAGTTTTGGGCGCACATACCGAACGGGAGGCATATCTCGGCTACCTGATCGGCTTCGGCAGTTTTATGGTGGCGGCGAATATGTATCATGTTTAGCGGGAAGGAATAAGGAATAAGTAGTAAGCAATGAGCAGTAATATTTCTGTAGCAAAATGCTTTGCTCTGTGTCTGTGATCTATGTGTGAAACAGATGAAATATGAAAGATGAAAAATGAAAGATGAAAAATGAAAAATGAAAAATGTCCGCCGGCAGGCGGATCTCCCGCAGGGAGGAAAGATGTCCGCCGATGGGCGGATCACCCGTAGGGTGGAAAAATGTCCGCCGATAGGCGGATCACCCGCAGGGTGGAAAGATGAAAAGAAAGCTATGTGGAATGATCAGGTTCAAAATAAAAACTCGTCATCACTGCGAGAGGAATAAAGTAAAGAGCTAGGAGCTAAGGGCTAGAATTATTCTCATTAAAATATATCGAAGGGTGAGGATAATGCGACTTCCCGTTTTAGCCTGACCAGCCTGCTTAAACCTGCTCAAAACTTGCATTCAGCAGCCAACCCACATTGCCATCCGGCATTTTGATCTCCGACCAATTGGCATCCTGCCGAAGTATCTGCACTTTCAATCCCTCATGTATCAACACCAGGTTCGTGCTGCTTTCATTCGGCTCGCTTTTCACGATGGCACTCGGCTGCATGATGACACCAAAGCGATACTTCGTATCAAAATGATTGCGTGAATAGGTGGCAATGATCGTAAACAGAAATAACACAAAGCAGACGGCAAAGGTGTAGAAACCGTATCGCTGATAATTGCGCTTTTCTGCCATGCGAAACAAAATAAATCCTGCCCCGCCGATCCACAACAACAAAATAGTGATAAAGGCCCAGGTATGCACATTGCATATACTGATGATATCCCTCCACCATACCAACAGGATCATATCCTGCACCGGATCCACTTTATCGCGGATGCGCATATTCGCCAGACTCAAATTATATTTTACATCCCCATCACCCGGCGACATCTTTAACGCGCGTTCATAATTCAAAATACAAGGTCCCAGTTTATTTGTTCTGTAGTAACAATTACCCAGGTTGTAATATACTTCCTCGCTTGCACCTTTCTTGTCCAGCAGTGCAGTATACACTTCAATGGCCTTGTCGTACATGCCCTTATCATACATCACATTGGCATACACAAAAGTGGTGGAGTCGATAGGCGCGCGGGTGCTGTCATTCTGTGCGAACGCCAGAACGGAGGACAAACTGAACAATATGCAGATGCCGATCCTGCTCATCCCTGTTTTATTTCGTTTTCCAGTTTCGTGATCAACTCCGTGGCAGTTTGATATATGCTTATTGGTGCTTCCGGAACAAGTTGTGGTGCAAAAAGTGCCATCTCGCATTTTTGCAGGAGCTCCAGGGTGGCATGCGCACTGCTCTGAGGAACTTGTGCGCGCAACAACACTTCTTCAATATTTTCTTTCGACAACTCGCTCTTCGGGATGTTCAACTTAAAGCTGAGATAATCCCACACGGCGCGGATGGTCTCATCATAAAAAGCCTTTGCGTCATTCTGTTGCGCAAGTCCATTCGCTTTTGCCAATCTTTTTTTCGCCATACTGTTCGCCTTGCTGCTGCGCAGGCTCACCATGTCGCTGTATAATTTTTTCATGCGTGCAGTTGCAGCAAACACACCGATCCCCGCCAGAAATGGAAGGACCAAGGCACCATAAAAGAAAGGACTCCCAAAAAAGGAACTGCCGCCATTGCTGTAATGCGGTGTGTCCTTTTTGATGAAGCGGATATCTTCTGCAAGCATCTCCACATCTTCCCGGTTAGTTCCATAATTATTAATGCTAGGATTGTAACCCGGGCCAGCTTCTACATGCACGGGATATGCATCGGAGCCTATGGTCTGATATTGTTTTTTCGAGGGGTCGAAATAGGAAAAGGTGTAAGCGGGAATGGTAAAATCACCCGGCGAACGGGGGATCAATAAATATTCATAGGTGATGCTCTTGCCATTTTGTGTCGGCTTCGGATCGTATGTTTCCCAGCCCGGGGGAAGATTTAACACCGGCGCATTGAATAGCTCGAGATTGCCTTCACCGCTTATCGTTATTTTATAAGTGAGCGGTTCATCTGTTTTTGTAGTCGTTGCATTGATAGAAGATTGCATGCTGAATTTTCCAACTGCACCGATAAAATCTGCCGGCGCATTTGCGGGCAGATCGCGCACATTCACTTTGTATGAACCGGAACTCAATGCATAATGCACTTCCTGGTTGCTGCCAAAGGGATCATTGAAAAAATCATCCCACATGTCCTGAAAGGGATCACCGCTGTTGTTTTTCTTTTGTTTCTTCACTTTTACACCAACCAGCACATCCAGCGTGATGGGGTCTATTTCCAGCTGACCCGATCTTTGTGCGGTCAAAATGGTTTTCTTAATAGTGATCACCTCCCAGGTGGCGCCATTATATGTTTCCAAAGTGGGTTGCTGATCACTGAGTGCTATGTCCTGCGCATAAAAGCCGTCGTATTTCGGCGCTTTAACAGCCTGCAGGATGCGGTATCCATAAATACTGCTGTTTCTTTTCTTATATAATTTCAGGGTCACGCTTACATCCTGACCTTTATATATATCGGTATTGCCAACTTCGGTCTTGATGAACATGTTATCCCGGATATAATCATTGATATCCTGTGTTCCGGAATTGTCGGTAGTACTTCCCGCATTGTTATTATTCTGACTGCCCTGCGTCGATGATGGTTTATCTACCACATGGATGCTGATGGGTTTGGTGCTCAGCGTTTCACTTCCCGATTTGATATATGCCGAACCGATCGTGAAGGTCCCGATATTTTTTGCCTGCAACACATAAGAATAGGAAACAGATTGCGACATCTGTCCGTTGATGATGCGCACGCTCGACGACTGATTGGGACCGCCCAATACATAGAAGTCGCCCATGGCAGGTGGCCTGAAATCTTTTCCATTACTCCCGTTGAAAGTGAGCGTAAGCTGAAAGCGCTCACTTACCCCGATCTCCGTTTTGGTCACAGTGGCATCGAAACTTGCCTGTCCGAATACCGGCATGCAAAAGAGTACTAATATGCTTGTCCATATGCTACCTCGCATGTTCACCAATCTTTATCGTCGTCGCTACCGCCCGCCTGCACTTTTTGTTTGTTCACTTTGTCCTGCACTTGTTTATCATCGGCATTCAAAGCCTGCATGATGCGTTCAAGCTCGTCCTGTGAATATTGTTTGGTTTGTTGTTGTTGCTGCTGCTGTTGTTGCTGTTGCTGTTTGTTTTGATCCTGCTTTTGCTGATCTTGTTTTTGCTGGTCCTGCTTATTTTGATCCTGTTTATTCTGATCGTTCTGCTTGTTCTGATTTTGTTGCTGCTCCATCATTTTTTGCGCATAGGCCAGATTGTATTTTGTGTCCTGATCGTTGGGGTTGTTGCGCAAGGCATTTTTATATGCTTCTATACTCTCTGCATATTTTTTTTGTTCGAGTAAGGCATTGCCCAGGTTGTGATAGGCATTTGCGCGCACAGCGGGATCGCCGGTGCTTTCAGCTGTGCGCTGGTATTGTTCCTGGGCGTTGGCAAAATCCTGTTTTTGATACAACACATTGCCCAGATTGAAATTGGCAGCTTCGCTTTCGGGATTTTTCTCCAGTGCTTTGTTGTAGTGGTTTTGTGCACCGTCGAGGTCCTGCTTAAAATACAAGGAGTTGCCATCCTGAATTTCCTGATTCTCGGTCTGTGCCAGAACAGTACCCGAGATCAGCATGCTGAGGAGCAGAAATATGGGAGCGGGTGATCTCATTTCTCTGCGTCGAATATATTGATTTTTTCCAGCCATTTTGGTTTTTTATCTGAAAGGATGAACCATATGCTCATGCCGAGCAAGGCCATTCCGAGAAATATCTGAAAATGATTTGCATATTCAGTGAACGTGTATGTATTGTCTTTTGTTTTGTCGAGCGCATCCACTTCGTTGTATACTTTTTGTATCACCTTTCGGCCTTCTGCAATATTCATATACACGCCATTGCTGCTCTCACTTAAAGAACGCAGCATCTGCTCATCCAGTTTGGTAAGTACTATATTTCCTTCCCTGTCTTTTTTATATCCTGTTGTATTTCCGCCTCTTTTCGTTGGAATGGGAGCACCGGTGCCGGTGCCCACACCCAATGTGATGATGCGGATATTTTCTTTCGCGGCGGATTTTGCCATATCGGGTGCATTCTCGTCGTGGCTCTCTCCGTCTGTGATGATGATAATAGCCTTTCCCTTTCCTTCTTCGCCGCCCTGTTCAAATTCGTTCAGTGCTGTTTCCAGTGCGCCGCCAATAGCAGTTCCCTGCGCACCTATCATGTCGGTGTTGATGGTGTTCAGGTACATGAGCGCGGCGCGTGCATCACCGGTGAGCGGCATTTGCACAAAACTTTTTCCGGCAAATACGATGAGGCTGATCCTGTTGCCCGCTAATTTTTCGATAAGCTGCGATGCGGTTATTTTGGCTTGCGTCAGGCGATCGGGTTTTACATCCTGCGCGAGCATGCTGTTCGACACATCAAAACAGATGATCACATCTGCACTTTCACCATGGATCTTTTCTTTCTTACTTCCTGCGCGCAGATTGGCCATGGCGACGATGACAGCGGCAAAGGTGCACAGCAAAATAAGCAGTCGCATCCATTTTCTTTTCACCGATTGGCGGGGCATGAGCTCTTCCACTAATGCTGTTTCACCCAAAGCTGCAATGGCTTTTTTACGCCAGCGCAGGTACAGGTAAAACAGTGCTGTCAGCAAAGGCAGCAACAAGAACAACCACAGATATATTCTATCCTCAAATTGCATCAGGTCAATGTTCTGAACCAGGTATATTCTAAAATAGTTGCGAGCAATAACAACACAAAACCGGCGATAACAAATGGCCGGAAATGTTCATCATAGCGCTGCGTGATATCCACTTCTACTTTTTCTTTTTCTATCTGGTCAATTTCGTTATATACTTCCGTTAATTTTTCTTTGCTGGTAGCTTTAAAATAGCGGCCGCCGGTCATGTCCGCAATTTGTTCCAATGTGGGTTCATCAAAAGAAATGCGCGGATCCAGTTCAAAGATCATTCTGCCATTTTTATCCATCACAGGAATGGGGCGATTGGTTTCTGTCCCCACACCTATCGTATACACGCGCACATTCAATTGCTTTGCAGCGTTCGCTGCGTCGAGGGGAGAAAATTTTCCCCCCATGCGCACACCATCTGTAAGCAAAATGATCACTTTAGTATGCAAGTTCGTTGTATCTGCCAATCTGTTCACGGCCATAAATAATCCATCGCCAATGGCAGTGCCATCCTGCAGTTGCCAGTTATCGGCACCATCCACCTGATTTTTCAGCAGATCGTGGTCCAGTGTAGCCGGACATTGCGTAAATGCCTCGCCGGCAAATACAACCAGACCTATCCTGTCGTTCGGCCTGTCGTCAATAAATTCCTTGGCAGCTTCCTTTGCGGCCTGCATGCGATTCGGTTTGAAATCTATGGCATACATACTCGGAGATACGTCCAGAGAAAGCATGATATCTATACCTTCACTCGTTATGCGCTTATTGCTGAATCCGGTTTGTGGCCTCGCTATCGCAATAATGAATAAACCCATGGCTACATAGCGCAGGATGTCGAGTGCGGGAAACAAGCGAACTTTGAGTGGTTTTAGTTTTACATTTTCTAACGATTCCAGCGTAGACATGCGCAACTCAACGTAGGTTTCCCTGCTGCGTTTTTTCCGGTACCATATAAATACCGGTATCAGCAGGAGCAGCAACAACAACCAGGGATCTTCAAAGCGTATATCACGTATCCAGTCGGTCATGCCTGCACCTCCTTTTCTTCTGCTGCGGGTTTGCTCTGTTGCACAAAAGCAACAGCCCATTCCATGGCACGCGTATTATCCTGCGGCAAAGGCCTGGATTTCGCAAATTTTGCCAGGTCGGCGGTTTCCAGAATAAAATGCAGATGCTCTAATTGTTCCTGTGCCGGGAATACGCGTTGCATTTGTTCCATGATCTCATCGCTGGTGCTTTCCAGTGCCTGTATCTGAAAACGCCCTTCCATCCACATGCGCAGAATATCGGTGAGCTCAGAATAATATTTTTTCAATTGATCGTTCTGCCACAGTTTTTCTTTTTCCAGCGCATCTAATTTCTGCAGCGTGATCTCATATAAACTCAAGGGTGTAACCACTACAGGCTTTATTACTTTTTCTTTTTTGCGGAAGAAGAAATAATAGATGGAGAAGCCAATAATGCCCAGTAAAATAATGCCTCCCAGAATATACATCCACAGCATATTGCGCACCTGCACTTCGATGGGTGCTTTAATGGGCATGATGGCTTGCGTGGTGTCGACCGCAACTGTGTGTACAATAAATGCAATGGAATCACTCGTAGCGTAATATACTGTTGTATCGCGCGGACGGGTGTACGCAATGGAAACGGAGGGGAAATAATACATGCCCGAATCGTAGATACTGTACACGATCTCCTGTGCATAGCCGAAATGTTGGGGATCGTGGATGGTGTCGGTCGGGCCGGCGGATATCAGTGTGTAATCTGTGATATCCTGTGCTTCCGGCCATTGGAGATGGAGGGTAGAATCGGCTGTGACCCGCAGTTGTAAACGGATATAATCTCCGATCGTATATTCTCTATTGTCGAGCGAACTGTGCACCTGTATTTGTGCGCGCACTGTCAGTGTGCTCAACAGCATAAAAAAGAAAATACCTGTTCTCTGCAATGCTCTCATATTAACGCAAGCTCATTCTTTTTCTGAAAAAACCATGCAGGGCATTGATATAGGGCTGTTCACTGTGTATACTAATGGTGTCAGCTCCGGTGCGCAAAAATGCATTCTTGAACGTTTGCACATTATCGCGAAATGTTTTCCGGTATTGTTCGCGCATTTTTTTGTTGGAAGTATCCACCCACAGAACGGTATTTTTTTCGGGGTCGAACATGCGCACAAGTCCTACATCGGGAATATCTTCTTCCCGTTTGTCGTGAATATGTACTCCGATCACGTCGTGTTTTCGCGCAGCCACCATGAGGGGCGTGTCGTATCCGCTGTCCATGAAGTCGCTGAAAATAAAAGCGATGCTTCTCTTCTTCACCACGTTGCTGAAATATTGCAATGCAGTGGAGATGTCCGTGCCGCTTCCCTCCGGTTGATATTCCAGCAGTTCGCTGATGATGCGCAGGATATGCGATTTTCCTTTTTTCGGCGGGATAAATTTTTCTATCCTGTCGCTGAACAGGATAACGCCCACTTTGTCGTTGTTGTTGATGGCAGAAAAAGAAAGCACCGCGGCGATCTCCGTGATCAGTGCATTCTTCATTTGTTTTTGTGTGCCGAAAAAGGACGACTGGCTGATATCGATCAGCAACATAACGGTGAGCTCGCGCTCTTCTTCAAATACTTTGATATAAGGATGGTTCATGCGAGCGGTAACGTTCCACTCGATATTGCGCACATCGTCGCCGTACTGATATTCGCGTACTTCGCTGAAGCTCATGCCTCTGCCTTTGAAGGCCGAGTGGTACTCGCCGGAAAAGATATTCTGCGAAAGGCCTTTGGTTTTTATTTCTATCAACCGGACCTTCTTCAGTAATGTTGCTTTATCCATACTTCCGTTCTGTATTTCCGGACATGCAATGTGCAGCAGTCTATCCGGAAATGTTTGTCATCCTTTACCTGTGTGGTGCACAGATAAAATATGTTTAGCCTTATGGCACTTCTACTACATTGAGTATCTCGGCAATGATATTTTCTGCCGTGATATTGTCCGCTTCGGCCTCATAGGTGAGGCCGATGCGGTGGCGCATCACATCGGGACACACGGCGCGCACATCTTCGGGTATCACATAGCCGCGGCGTTTGATGAAAGCATACGCTTTGCTGGCCAGTGCCAGGTTGATGGATGCACGCGGTGATCCGCCGTATGCGATCAGATGTTTCAGCTTGGTCAATTTATAATCCTGCGGTTGGCGCGATGCGAATACGATATCGAGGATATAATTCTCGATCTTCTCGTCCATACACTTCCCGCACCAGATCCCTTGCTTTGAGAATTTCTTCCGGTTTCACCACGGGTTTTATGGTGGTGTCGGCGCCGGAAACATTTTGGCGGATGATGAGTTTTTCTTCATCCTTGCCCGGGTAGTTCACCACGATCTTCATCATGAAACGGTCCACCTGCGCTTCGGGCAGCGGATAGGTTCCTTCCTGTTCGATGGGATTTTGCGTTGCCAGCACCAGAAAGGGTTCATCCAGCTTATAGGTTTTATCGCCGATGGTCACCTGGCGTTCCTGCATGGCTTCGAGCAGCGCGCTCTGCACTTTGGCCGGTGCGCGGTTGATCTCATCTGCCAGGATGAAGTTGGCGAAGATGGGCCCTTTCTTCACGCTGAAATTATTGTCCTTCTGATTGTAGATCAGCGTGCCGATCAGATCGGCAGGCAGGAGGTCGGGGGTGAACTGAATGCGACTGAATTTGGCGCTGATGGCGGAAGAAAGCGTTTTGATAGCCAGTGTTTTTGCCAGTCCGGGAACCCCTTCCAGCAAGAGATGTCCCTGGGATAGCAATCCCAGCAACAATTTGTCTATCATGTTTTTTTGTCCGACGATCGCCTTGGAGGTTTCCAGGCGAAGGAGATCAATGAATGCGCTTTCCTGGTGAATGCGGTCATTTAGTTCTTTAATGTCCGCAGAAGCAAGACTTTCCATAAATTATCACGTTTGGTCAAAACAACACTTGATCGGGGGCGTAAATTTAACAGTGTGTGTGCCGAAAGTATTGGAATAGCAAAGTTAAGAAAGGTTAATGGAAGGATAAAGCTTGTTAATTAGCCGATGGTGATCGGATGATGTGCGGTTTCAACTTCTGTGATTGTTTTTCGGTTGATGAAGTTAGGGGCTATGGGTTATGTGTTATGGGTTAGGGGTTATGGGTTAGGGCCGTCCATAGTTATGCGTAATCTAATTTAGGACATACTGCGACTGTGACTGCGACTGAAGATAACTTGGTTAAGCATGTTCATTTTTAATAGTAAACAGAACAAGTTGGAAAAATTAGACAGGGGAGGGCAAAGTAAAAATGAATAAGAATGATCGGCATCATATTACATATCCAGTAAAATGAGCATTTTCGCCGCTTAATTTTTGAATTGTCATATATTTTTCTGAACCTTCCTTATAGAATTTTAAAATGCAAAAGCAACTCACCTCACCGATGACATCCATTTTATTATTGATTCCTTTTACGAGAAAGTGAAAAAGGATGATCTGATCGGTTATTTGTTCAACGACATAGCCAAAGTGGATTGGGAGGCGCATTTGCCTGTGATGTATCGCTTTTGGGAGCATACGGTCTTAGGCACTGCCGAGTATTCCGGCAATGCAATGACACCACATTATCAGCTCCACGCAAAAGAACCATTGAAAGAGGAACATTTTGTGCGCTGGCTTGAATTATTCACGGCTACTATCGATGCCCATTATACAGGTGAAAAGGCAGAAGAAATGAAAACACGTGCGCGCAATATTGCTGCCTTGATGGAGCATAAGATCTTGCATCCCGGGGGATTGCATATTGGTTAAACGAAATGGAACAGGAGCATGCCGCTTCGTTGTGATAATTACAAGTATGAGATAGCTTTGATGTCTCGAATTAATACAACATAGCAGACTAATATTTTATGATCAGCCGTTTACCCAATATTTGAGAAACGTTTTTGATTACTAGTTCTTCTTTTTCAGGGTCAAGCACATATTTGGTTTCTTCAATGGCAAAGACCACCTGCGTGTTATTTATCCGGCTTATCCATGTGGTTAGGCTCTTATTCTTATAATGAAATACCATTTTGTTCAGATCTGTCGCATCGCGAAAGGAGATTCCCTTTACCGGTGTGATCAGATAAGAATAAAAATGTTTTTTTCAGAAGCGTGGCTGTATCGCTATTACCTGATACAGATGCCACTGTTGTCCGGTAAAGATTTAAAGAAATAAACAAAAAAGGAGCCCCTAAGGACTCCAATAGGTTGTAGTTTTAAGTTGACGACAAAAAACAACAACTATGGGCAAAGGTATTTTTTTTACCGGACAGCCGGTATTCTCTCAGTTACTTTCTTTGATTCCACGTTCAATGATTGATTCTATGGCCAAACGATATAACGCTAACCGGTATTGTAAGCGTTTCATGGCCTATGACCATCTGGTTACTATGCTATATGCTGGTTTTTTTGGTGCTCAAAGCATCCGCGAACTGGTGACAGGTCTTCAGGCATACAGTGCTAACAAGGTTAATCACCTGGGATTAAAATACTTTCCCAGACGCAGTACATTGTCTGATGCTAACAAGAGGCGTCCGGCAGAGTTTCTAGGCGATTTGTATGCAAGTTTGTATCAGCAGTATTTTGGTTTACCGGACAGCCGGGCCGGATTTAGCATTGAAAAGGACTTATTCATCATTGATTCCACTACGGTTCACCTATTCAATTCTGTTATGCGCGGGGCTGGTACCATGGCAGCAGATGGGAAGAAAAAGGGAGGAGCCAAAGCGCATGTTTTGATAAATGCAAAGCATGATATTCCGGCTTTTGTAGTAATTACAGAAGCAAAAGAGAATGATCTCGTTTTCATAGAACAGGCTCCTGTCCCAGATGATTCAACAGTGGTATTTGATAGAGGATATATCAAGTATAAGCAGTTTCAGGATTGGGGTAAACGCCATGTCAGATGGGTAACCCGGCTTAAACAAGGAGCCTGTATTCAGGTTATTTGTAATCTGCCGGTAGAAGAAAATGCCTACGATGAAGGGGTCTTGAATGATCAATTTGTATTACTTGGCAGAGCTTCTAACAAGGAGGTTACACCGCAAATAAAGGCTCGTATCGTCACCTTTGTTGACAGGCAAAAGAACAGGCAGTTTCAGTTTGCGACAAATGACATGGTAAGCGACCCGCAGACAATTGCAGCCTTATATAAACGCAGGTGGCAGATTGAACTACTATTTAAGCGCATCAAGCAACGCTATCCGCTTAAATACTTTTTAGGTGACAACCCCAATGCCATTAAAATACAAATATGGGCGGCATTGATTTGCGATTTATTGGTCAGAGTGGTGCAGGATCAGGTGCATAAACTTAAGAAAAACAAAAAAACAAGTTACGCATCCATCGCCGGTATGATCAAACATCACTTAATGAGTTATTTTAATTTAGTAATGTTCTTGCTTAATCCTGAAAAAGTGCTTTCAATTTACAATCCCCCATCGCCACAATTGACTTTATTCCAGGGGGCTGGACCTTGAAAAATCAACGGAACACCCCATAAAACCCTTATTACTGTTGAATTTCATATTTGAAATTGGGTTTTACCGGACAACAGTGATACAGATGCATAATAATCCATCTCCGTAGTTGAGAAAGATATTCTGTCGGCGTTTCTAATAATTTCTTTCCTGTCCGTTTGATCGCATGCAGCCAGGAGAAGTATCAAAAAAGCTATAGCCATTATGCGCATATCTTTCTGTTGCTGCTTATTGCCTTACATCCGTTTTTACCCCGTACCTGCGGCAGGCCAGGCGTTCAATCAGTTACATCCGTGTTCCCATCTCTGTTCTACCCTGGAAAATACACCGTATTATTCTCCGTCTCCATCAACTTGATCCGCACAACATATAGCGCATCTAAACGCTCCCGGAATGCTTCGTAGATAACACGCGCAATATTTTCGGCACTCGGTATCAGATCCCTGAATTGCGGAACATCGAGGTTCAGATTGTTGTGGTCGAAAGGTTCTATAACTAACTCTTTGATCATTTTGGAAACAAGGCCAAGATCTATCACATATCCTGTTTCCGGATCTATCTCGCCCGTGATATATACGAACAAGGTGTAATTATGTCCGTGGTAATTCGGATTGTTGCACGCACCGAATACCGCCGCATTTTTTGCATCATCCCAAGCCGGATTGTGCAAGCGGTGCGCTGCATTGAAAGTTGCTCTTCTGCTTACGGTTGCCTTCATAAAACGGGTAACAAACCTGTGCATACAAAGGTTGCCAAAATAAATTAGATTTGCATGTATTGTGCTGATGACAGGTGTACGTTCGATACATGCGTTCAAATTCCCTTCCATAACAGGCGGGGAAATTGATTTTGCGCATTTTGCAGGTAAAAAACTGCTCGTGGTAAATACAGCAAGCGATTGTATGTATACCACACAGTATACGCAATTGCAGGAGTTGTATACCACATACAACGAAAAACTGGCTGTTGTGGGATTCCCTTCCAACGATTTTGGCGGACAGGAACCCGGAACGGATAAAGAGATCAGGAATTTTTGTTCTTATATGTACGGGGTTACCTTCCCGCTCGCTTCCAAAAGCAATGTGATCGGCAAGGAAATGAACCCCGTGTTCCGCTGGCTTACCACCCGCGACTTCGGAGGCGGTGAGAATAAAGAGATCAGCTGGAACTTTCAAAAATTCCTGCTCGACGAAGAAGGCCGGCTCATCGCCGTGTTCCCTCCTGCCGTTGAACCCGCTAACCCCGAACTGCTCGCCCTGTTGTCTGCCAACTGACAAGGCATGTTATTTTCAGATGTCATAGGACAGGATCAGATCAAAGTGCAACTGCAACGCGCTGTGGAAGAACAACGCGTGAGCCATGCCCAGCTGTTCCTCGGTCCCTCCGGGAGCGGCAACCTCGCTATGGCGCTGGCCTTTGCACAATACCTCAATTGCGAGAACAAACAACATGGCGATTCCTGCGGCACCTGTCCGGGTTGCACCAAAGCGCAAAAATGGATACACCCCGATATCCATTTCACCTTTCCGGTCTTCAAAGTGGATAAAAAAGAAACCTGTGCCGATTGGATGCCCGAGTGGCGCAACTTCATTTCAGAAACCCCCTATGGTGACTATGAAGACTGGGTGCGCATGAACGAAATAGATAAAAGTAAACAGGGGAATATCACTGCGCATGAATGCCAGGAAATACTGCGCATCCTTACATTGAAAAATTTTGAGGCGCCCTATAAGATCCTCATCCTATGGTTGCCGGAATTTTTGGAAAAAGAGGGCAACAGACTGCTGAAGATCATCGAAGAGCCGCCTGACAATACTGTTTTTCTGTTTGTTGCCAATGATCAGGAGCGTATTATCAACACCATTTTATCGCGTATGCAGATGGTGAAATTCCCGCGCCTGAGTGAAGCCGAGATCAGCAGCACCCTGGTAGAAAAACATGGGTTGAACTCCGAACAGTCTAAAAAACTGGCCGCCATGAGCGAAGGCGATTTTCAGGCGGCACTGCATTTTCTGAATACGCAGGAAGATGGAAATACCCTGCTGTTGCAGGAATGGATCCATGCCTGCCGGCACAGCAATGTCAAAGCGCTATTCGCCTGGAATGACAAGTGGATACGACTGGGCCGCGAATACCAGAAGAGCTTCCTGCATTATGCCATGCACTTTTACCGGCAGATGCTCCTGCAGAGCGCCGGGCTGGATGTTTCAGACAAACTCACACCCGCTGAGATCAGGACGGCAAGAGAAGTGGAAGGTGCGCTGAGCCCGGATGCCATTGCCCATATCACAGGGCTCTTGGATAAAAGTATTTACTTTGTAGAGCGGAATGCCAATGCCCGGATACTGATCACCTACATTTCGGTGAGTATCATGCAGCAATTCCGCGGTCAGTATAAACAAAATAATAAACCGTTCTTCCTGGAGTGGGAGGCTTAAATATATATATGTATGGGATGTGCAGGATGTTCTACGGGAAATAGTGGCGGTGCCCCCGCCGGTTGTAAAAGTAATGGCCACTGTGCTACAGGTGGTTGCAATAAATTGAATACGTATGATTGGCTGAGTTTTTTACCGGTGCCGGTGGGCATGGAATACCAGGTGTATGAAGTGAGTTTTAAAAATGGTATCCGCAAAGGCTTTTATAACAATGCCAACAAACTGGATGTGATGACGGGCGATCTGGTGGCGGTGGAAACCGACAGTGGTTTTGATGTGGGCAGAATTTCACTCAGCGGCGAGCTGGTGAAATTGCAAATGAAGAAGAAAAAGGTGCACGATACAGGACATTTTCCTGCGATCCTGCGCCTGGCCACCGAAAATGATATCACGCGCATGATGGAAGGCCGTGCCATGGAAGGTGCCACCATGCTGAAGTCGAGAAAACTGGCGCGCGAGCTTGGACTCGACATGAAGATCGGAGAAGTGGAATATCAGGGCGACAAGCGAAAAGCAACTTTTTATTATATAGCAGATGACCGCGTCGATTTTCGCGAGCTCATCAAAGTATATGCGCGCGAATTCAAAGTGAAAATAGAAATGCGCCAGATAGGTGCACGACAGGAAGCGGGAAAGATCGGCGGACTGGGATCCTGCGGACGTGAATTATGTTGCAGCACCTGGCTCACCGATTTTAAATCGGTGGGTACCAATGCGGCCAGATATCAGAATCTGAGCATCAACCAATCCAAACTCAGCGGCCAATGCGGCAGATTGAAATGTTGTTTGAATTACGAGTTGGATACCTATATGGACGCACTGCAGGACTTCCCGAAAAAAGCAGATTACCTCAAAACAAAAGCCGGTGATGCACGCCTGATAAAGACAGATATCTTCAAAAAATTGATGGTATATGAATACCGCGAAACATCCAAACAGTTCCCGCTTACCATTGAAAAAGTAGTAGAGATACTCGACATGAACGAGCGCGGTGAATTGCCTGAACATCTCGACGGTTTTATCGTAGAAGAGGAAGCCGTAGTGAAAGAAGTGGAATATGCAACAGTGATTGAACAGGTGAGCTTGAAGTCCATAGAAAAAGCATCGCAGAAGAGAAAGAAACAGCAAAATAAAAATCGCAACAGAGATAATAAACCGTTCCAAAAAGGACCCAGGGATCAAAACGCAAATCCACAGAAAACGCAGGGCAATCAGGAGCAGAACGAACGCAAGGAGAACAGGCCGCAGGGAAGTAATCCCAACCGCAACAATCAAAATAACCCGAACAGGAACAATAAGAACAGGCGGAACAGGGGCAACCGGAATAATCCCAATAACAAAAATAATGGGAATGCGTAATATCGCACAGCGTATGCGTTATGCCGGCGTGGTTTGCGCGGCATGTTGTTTTTTGTTGTTTATTTCCTGTGATGAATCGCGCGTGTATGAAAAAAATCTTTCCATAGATAAAAATGGTTGGTCATACGACGACGATTTTTCCTTTACCGTAAATATCCTCGACACTGCATCTGCTTATAATATGTTCGTGAATGTGCGGCACACCGATGCTTATCCCTACAATAATCTCTGGGTGAAACTGATCACCGTTTTTCCGGACAGCACAAAAGAAGAATCGAAATTGAATGTATTCTTGTCGAAGCCCGAAGGGAACTGGACAGGACAGTGCGTGGATGGCATGTGTTTCAACACCGCTCTCATACAAAAGAATTTCACCTTTCCGCAAGCGGGCACGTACACCTTTATCCTCGAACAGGATATGCGCATGGATCCCTTGCCCTATGTCACCGACATCGGGTTGAAGGTGGAAAAATTCAAATGAAATTATTGCAGTTCCAGCACCTGCGGACAATGGTCGCTGTGCATGGCATCGGGCAATATCGCAGCACCTTGTAAAGTGGGCACCAGATTTTCCGTAACGGCGATATAATCGATGCGCCAACCCTTATTATTTTTTCGCGCATTGGCGCGGAAACTCCACCAGGTGTATTGATGCGGTTGTTTGTTGAATACCCGGAAGCTGTCTACGAACCCGGCCGCAAAAAATTTGTCGAGCCATGCGCGCTCCTCAGGCAAGAATCCCGATGAGTTTTTATTTCCTTTCGGATCGTGAATGTCTATCTCTTTATTGGCGATATTATAATCTCCGCATACCACTAATTTTTTCCGTTTCTTTTTTACGTCCTGCAGGAAATCGAACATATAATCTAAGAATTTGTATTTCACGTTTTGGCGAATATCACCTGTGGTGCCGCTGGGGAAATAAATAGAATACACGCTGAGGTCGCCAAAGTCGGCGCGAATAACACGTCCTTCACTGTCATAATCTGCATTGCCGCAACCGATCACCACATTATCCGGTTTTTTCCTGGAAAAAATGGCCACGCCGCTGTATCCTTTTTTCTGTGCAGGATGCCAGTAGTGGTGGTAACCCAGGGCTTCAAAAATGCCGAGATCAAGCTGGCCCGGTTCGGCTTTTAATTCCTGCACACAGATCACGTCAAATTGATTTTTTTGGAGCCATTCTGCCCATCCCTTAGTGAGTGCTGCTCGAATACCGTTGAGATTATATGTTACGATGCGCATATATTTTCGCAATTACCTGTTGTAAAAGTAAGTACATTGGGCTACATTCGTAAAAATTATCATTGTGAGAACACTATCCCTGTTTTTTCTGATCATTTGTGCCTTCCGTCTATCTGCTCAGGTTGCTGAAAAGCCCTATATCATCCTCATCGAAATGGACGATCTGAACACATATATTCAGGGTTATCCGGCTTTCCCGCAGGCCACAACACCCAATTTATATGCTATGGAGCAGAACGGAACCGTATTTACGAATGTGCATTGTGTTTCGCCTAAATGCGCTCCCTCGCGCACCAGCATGCTCACGGGAAAAGATGTCACCTATACCCAGGTATATGATAACACTACCTATAAATGCAACGACTTCAGAAAGAATTTTAATGTCATAAAAGGCAATGAAGAGGTATTTACCTTGCCCGAATATTTGAAGGATTCCTGTGGTTATTACACATACAATATCGGCAAGATCCTGCATTGCTATGAAAATTATTCAGATTTTGATGATGCTACTGCAGACGCCTGCGCAAGACAATATAGCTGGAACGACGAATTCGTATATGTGGAAGATGATATCATCGACCCGATAGGGGATGCTGAGAACGACGGTTTATATCTGTTGAAATGGGCGCATTTGAATGATACCATTTTGCCCTATATGGAAGATGATGTTTCGGTAGACCAGGCCATCGATTTTTTACAGGCATTTGCAACAGAGGGAACGGCGATTACCTGCGGCGACCCGTTCTTTCTGGCCCTTGGGATAAAGAAACCGCATGCACCTTTTTACGTTCCGGAGAGTTTTTTCAGTGCAGATTATTTAGATGATTTTTTTGCCGATCCATATAACAAACCGTACAATGATCCGTATAACGCATATCCATACAATGGTTTGGTCATGCCGCCGCAACCGGAGCCGCGCTGGGCAGATTACGATTCGCTGGGATATATGGGTAAGCTATTTGCTTCTACCAATGAAGAGAATCAATTTGCGGCATACGGCGACGGTTTGGCTGTGTTGCCCGAGATCGATCCGGATCTTACCGACTCTGAGCGCGTTCAAATATTAAATGAATCACAACGGGCAAATGCCATACTCGCTTATTTGGCGGGTGTCAATTTATTGGATTATGAGTTGGGCAGATTTTTTACCGAATTGCAATCACATCCCGACATTTATAATAATTGTGTGATCATCATTACCAGTGATCATGGATTTAGCTTGGGCACAAAAAAACATTGGGGAAAATATTCCATGTGGGAACCCGATATGCAGATCCCTTTTATATATATCGACATGCGCGATCCCGTGTATCAGGTATGTGATAAAAGTGTGAGCCATCTGGATCTCTTCCCAACGGTTTTGGATATGTTGGATGTGCCCGAGCCCACATTTGCAGATGGCAGTCGCTATCTGGATGGATATAGCATTCTCCCCCTGGTGAACAACCCCAACCTGCACTGGGAACGGCCGGCACTGGGAACCATACGGGTGAAAGAAGCCGGTGGTGTTCTGCAGGAAGGTAGTTGCTTCTCGCAATTTTCTGTGCGTACGAACAGATTTCATCTGATCCGCTATGCAACGAACAATATACCTCCCGATCTGGAATGCAATGAGGCGCTCAGTCAGTTGGAATATGAATTATATGATGTGGGAGAACATCGCGAAACGGATCCGAATGAATGGAATAATCTGTGGGATGATCCCGAATATGCACCGGTAATGCAATATCTGCTCCAGTTTCTTCCCGACAGTTCTATGTATAATCGCAGAGCCTTTTCGGTTGATATCAATGCCGTAAATGCATTGCCTTGCATGCTGCCGAATAATGCGAAAATAAAGCTGAAAGCAAACTTGTATGATACAACAGGCGTTGCATTAGGTGGCGCTGGATATACCTTTATATGGACCAATAGTTTGACCGGTGCCATCTCATACGGAAAGACCTATGCATTCAATATGTTGACCGTGCCGCCGGCAGTTTTCAGCGCGCAGGATCATATCATGTTCTATCTCGATGTGATCGATAATGTATCCGGTGCACGCGTTGCGTTTAATACACGCACATTTTATATCAATACAGCCAATACGCCCAATGCGACCTATACTTTGCTGAATGATGTGCCTTCCCTGAGCACAACCGTTACAGATTATACGATCAGCGGTACCTATGCTTCCACTTCCTGGAATTTTGGAGACGGCACCGTGTTAAATAACGACCTTATTCCCGACACACATCATTATGCTGCAGCAGGGGTTTATCCCGTGAAGAATTATATCGCCTTCGGCAATGGCTGTTCACGCGTGATAAAACACAATGCGATACTTATGCGGGAAGGTGAACCTGAAATGCAGTGGACAGTATATCCGAATCCCGCATCTACCGATCTGCATATATTGTTCCGCGAGCACCTTACCGATGCAACAATTACTGTTGTGAATATCATGGGACAGCAATGTGCGTCAGAACATATAGCCGGAGTGCTGAACGATTACACACTGGATATTTCTGCATTGCCGGCGGGCACCTATTTGCTCGAAGTGCGCTCGGGAATACATTTATTGCATAAGATCTTTGAAGTGGCGAGATAGCGATTTCACTCAGCGGAAAGTACACTTTACCCTGCAGAAGTGCGGTTTCACTCAAAGCCGTACGAAAGTATATGTTGTATATGTATCTTTAATGCATGCTTCCCCGTACTTTTAGCATACAGCTGCTACTGGTTTTGACTATGTGCTGTGCCAGAGCAACAGGACAAGTTGCCGATCCGCCCAATATTTTATTTATTGAATTTGACGATCTCAATGATTATGTAGAAGGTTTGGGCGGGCAACTGCAAGTGGAAACACCCAACTGGAAGTATGTCGAAAATTTGGGTACCCTTTTCCTGAATGCTTATACCGCGGCTCCGCAATGTGGCCCGTCGCGGGCTTGTATGCTTACAGGTAAAGATTGCTTCTATACCGGTATTTATAACAACCTGGACTACAAGTGCAACGATTTCCGCGGCGCATTCCGGCCTATGTACAATAATGAAACGGTATTTACTTTACCGGAATGGCTAAAAGATAGCGGCAACTATTTTACATATGAATTAAATAAAATCAATCATTGTGATGATAAATACAACGATTATGATGATGTTACTGCTGACCCCTGCGCCAAAGAATTATCCTGGAACAAAGTTTTTTATTACGATGACTCTGCCGATATCGTAGTTGCAGGTGAGGCTGATCTGGGTGGAGGGGAAAGACTTCGTTGGTCCATGCTGAATGACACCATGGAAAAATATATGGGCGACTATATAGCTGTTGATTCCGCCATTGATTTTTTATATGAGTATACCGATGATCCCTCGATAGCCTGCGGCAGGCCTTTTTTTCTGGCAGTAGGACTAAAAAAACCGCATGTGCCTTATTTTATTCCGCAAAAATATTTTCCGGAATACATGCAAATGGATGTGTTTGCAGAGCCTTTCCGATACCCGTATAATTATCCTGAAAATGCATATCCGTATAATGGTATTATCATGCCTCCACAGCCTGCAATACCTTTTCAGGATTATGAAAATTTGCCCGAAGACGGCGTGGCAAGGCAATTGACCTTTTATATTTTACTCAGTGACATTCTGGATTACCCGAGCACCTATAGCCCCTGGCCGCTCATTGATCCAACCTTGACAGATGAAGAGCGATATGCGATTTTAGGCCGGACAAATTATGCGAATGGTGTAATGGCATATATGGCGGCAATTACATATGCGGATGCGCAATTGGGCAGATTATTGGATGCGCTGGAGGCGCAACCCGAGATATATAATAATACTATTCTGGTGTTGGTGAGTGATCATGGATTTTCTTTAGGCGAAAAGCACCACATGTTCAAAGGTGCAATGTGGGAAACAGATCTCAGGATTCCGATGCTCATAGCCGATTTGCGCAATCCGCAACAACAGGTTGCGCAACAAACAGTTAGCCTGCTGGATATCTTCCCTACCATTTGTGCAATGGCGGGAATTGCTTATCCAGCCTTTCCTGATGGTTCACCGTATCTGGACGGGAAAAGCCTGCTGCCGATAATGAATGACCCGGAAATGATCTGGGAGCGACCGGTAATTTCTACCTACGAAGAGAAAAAGGAAACTTCGCAGGGCGGTTGTTTTCCGCAATACAGCATCCGCGATGCCCGCTTTCATTATATCAAATATGCGACAAATAATGTGTATGGTAACCTGACCTGTAATATAGATTCAAGTTTGACCGAAGAGGAGCTATATGATATTGGTTTAAACCGGGAAACAGATCCAAATGAATGGAATAACCTTGCCAATGATCCCGATTATGCGCCTGTTATTAATTATTTACAACAATTCTTACCGGATAGCGCCCTGTACCTCCAAAATACCTTTTCGGTAAATATCTACAACGATAGTTTACCCTGCTTGTTGACGATGGACGATACATTGCATGCGTATATACACCTGTTCGATACCCTTGGTCTGGAACTCCCGGACGATACAACCTATACGGTAGAATGGACAAACAATCTGACCGGAGATGTTTTTACGGGAAATGCACTGAACTTTCCGCTTGCACTGATTCCGGAAGACGTTTTTGATGCACAAAACACGTGTATGGTATATGTAGCAGTGTATGACAACGGCGGGCAATTGATCGCTTTTGACACAAAGACATATTTTATTAACCCGGATAGCGCACCAATGGCTTCCTTTCATATCGAAATGGTCAATGATTATCAGGCCGCGATAAGTGATCTGCTCCTTGAAGGGAACTATACGCATTATTGGTGGGATCTGGGAGAAGGCCCTGTATACTATGATCAAACGCCTTCAGTAGTAACATATGATACCACAGGGTATCACGAAGTGACCTTGTTTGTTCAATATGGAAATGCATCTTGTGAACTGGAAGTTACTTATTCCGTTTACACAGAACTTACACCGCCCGAACAATTTTCACTGCATTTATTTCCCAATCCCGCTTCGGCATATTGCAGTTTGGAAATGCGGGATGTGCAAAAAGCAGATATTCGGATTTTAGACGTACATGGAATACGTGTAGATCAATATGCGTATTCTGGTTTGACGCCATATTTCACCTTTAGCGTAAAAGACTTACCGGGTGGAATGTATTTTGTTTCAGTACAGAATGAGAAGTATATCCGAACAGAAAAATTATTGATCATACACTGATCAGGATCTCCAAAACCGGCACGCCGGGGTTATTTTTCTTTCTTTTGGTGTCTACCGCTGCGCAAAAGTTGAACATTACGCTACATCGGGAAGTATAAGGTGTGATGTAATTAGCACATCTTTTTTACCTTTAAATGTTTGTTTTGGGATTTTATCCCGGTCATATTCCGTAAATGCATTTACATTCTGTATGTATTCGTTCATCCGCTCGATAGCAGTTTATATTTTTTTCGCCGGTTTTTGTTGCGTCCTGCCAACGAGAAAGTGCCTGACGCAGGTCCCGGATAAACCCAATTTTGTATTTATTGTGATTGATGATCTGAACGATATGATCGAAGGACTGACCGATCAGCCACAAATAAAAACACCGGGACTGAATGCCGCCGCTGCTGCCGGCACATTCTATACAAATGCTTATGTGAGTGCGCCCGGTTGTGCACCGTCCAGAACAAGTTTTTTTAGCGGGAAAGATCTGCAGTATACACAGGTTTACAACAATAATGAATATGCGGGTAAATTCAGAGAAAATTTTACTGAAGCAAAAGGTAATGCCGAGGTGTTTACCCTGCCGGAAATTCTGAAGGATAACGGTTATTTTACATTCGGGATAAATAAATTATTTCACAATCCGAGTGAAAATGATTTTGACAAATCTATTGGGACAGACATGTGCAGCAAGTCCTTAAGTTGGAACCGTATGACCCAATTTGCGGATAGCGATTCCTTGTTGCTGTCCCTGGAAAAATATACCATTCCGCCATTCAATGATTGGGGCAAAATTCCCGATTCGCTTGAGATATACTTAGAAGATAACCTTGGGGCAGATAGTGCGGTTCAATTTTTGCAGGATTATTCAGCAGGTGTGACAAATACCTGCGCTAACCCGTTTTTTCTTGCGCTTGGATTTTACAGGCCACATACAGAGCGATATATTCCGGAAAAATATTATCCGGTGCATATCGAAGAGGATATATATGCAGAGCCATTCACCCTCCCGTTTAATAACCCCGTTGGTGCGTATCCCTATAATGGCATTGTAATGCCATATCAACCGGATGTCCCTTACGCCGATTATTTTTCGCTACCCGGACCCATTGCGCAGAGTATGGCCGACTTTGGCGGTGTGTACGATAAAATATCCGGATACGTAAACGCATTGTATCCTCTTCCCGAAATAGATCCGTTACTTTCTGACGGCAATAGAAAATTCCTGATAGCGGAATATGTAAAAGCAGAGTATGATATTAACTATATAGCTGCCGTACAATTTATCGACGCGCAGATCAAAAGAGTGGTGGATGCCGTTTTTGCTGACCCTGTTCTTTCTGCAAACACCATCATCATCATTACCAGTGATAACGGATATTCTCTTGGTGAAAAAAGACATTGGACAAAATGGGGTTTATGGGATACCGACTTGCGCGTGCCACTTATCATCATAGATCCGAACAGGCCGGGACAACAGGTGGCTGATCAGGTGGTCTCATTATTGGATCTTTTTCCTACAGTGTGTGATATGGCGGGTGTTGACTATCCTGTTTCAGCAAATGGCGGTCCTTATCTCGACGGGCACAGTTTTATTTCAACGCTGGACGATCCTTCTATCGCATATACACAGCCGGTAATCGCCGCATATAAAAAAACAACTTCTGTGGGTTCCTGCTTTCCGCATGTATCCGTGCGCGATAGCAGATTTCATTATATACGCTATCGCGAAAATAATAACGGAACTGCTGCAGTGAATTTTTGCGATTCGGCCTATGTGGGTTTTGAAGAAGAATTATATGATGTGGGCGTGCATCGGGAAACAGATCCGTACGAATGGAATAATGTTGCCGCCGATCCCGACTATGCTCCGGTGATACAATATTTACAACAATGGATGCCCGACAGCGCCCTGTATTTACAAAGAGCGTACACGGCACATATACATATCGATGATCCCGATTGTTTGATCGGTTATGGAGATATTATACACGGTACCGTAGTTCTGAAAAATGAAGAGGGAGAATTTGTTTCACCTCCTGAAGGATATACGTATACCTGGTATATGCATATGAGCGGAAATGTATATAACGGAACCAGTGCAGATATTTCCACTGCCGATATTCCGCAAACGGTATTTGAAAATACGGATCATCTCTTCTTGTATTTCGAAATGAAAGACACAGCTACCGGCGTCATCATGGGATTTGATATGCAAAAGATCTATCTCAATATGAAAAATGCTCCCGTAGCCACTTTTCAGGTAGCCACCTACGGTGATCTATCTATGTCTGTTGAAGATTATGCCTTAAGCGGCACTTACTCGGATACCTGGTGGGACTTTGGCGATGGAAATACTTCCGGCGATCTGATACCGGGTCCATATACCTATGCGGCTGCCGGGCTGTACACGGTTACTAATTTTGTTGAGTATGGAAACGACAGCTGTGTGAGCGTCTTCAGCAGGATGGCCGCTGTTCAGGAAACCGACCCCGCAGATGATGCTACACTGATCATCTATCCCAAACCCGCCTCCCAAACCCTGCATATTGCAGTGGATACCGAGGTCGACTTTGCCGCACTTTCTATATACGATATCATGGGCCGGCGCGTTTATCTCGACCGATACGCCTGCACCGGTTGCTTCTTTAAGGTGGATGTCGATGTGTCCGGTTTCCGGCCGGGAACCTATTACGTGCGGCTGGAGTCCGACGGGCTGGACATTGTGAGCAGCATGGTGGTCATGCACTGAAGGCCTGAAAGGCCTGATTTTCTTTACATTAGGATGACCCCGCTGTGTGTTAATTTTGTGTGGAATATAGATTATTAGTATTTTTGATACAGTAAGCCATAACAAGCATATGAAAAGAATCCTGTTTACGGTTATAGTAAGCATCGCGGTATTGGCCTCCTCTGCTCAAGACATTCATTTTTCGCAGTATACCCAATCCCCTCTCACGCTCAATCCTGCCCTCACAGGCTTGACACCATGTACCTATCGCATGGCCCTGAATTACAGGAACCAATGGGCGAGTGCAGTGGGTCCCGCATCCTATCAAACATTCAGTGGCAGCTTCGATGCAGGTTTGTGGAGAGAGAAACTCAACGATAATATTTTCGGTGTGGGCGGTATGGCGTATAACGATGTTTCCGGTGATGGTTCACTTACCAACCTCACCATCATGGGTTCGCTGGCTTATCATCAAAAATTGGGTAATAGCGGTACCTATCTTTCACTGGGCGGTCAGATAGGTCTGGTGCAAAAAAGAGTGGATTACAATAAACTCATTTTTGAATCACAAATTGGCGCGAATGGTGTTGACCCTACTTTGCCAAGCGGTGAATATGGCGACGATAATTTTTCTTACCTCGATTATAATGCAGGTATCAATTTCCGCAGCCGCGTGAGCGATAAATTCGCTCTGCAATTCGGCGGTGCATATTTTCACTTGAGTGAACCGGTGGAAACTTTTTATAACTATAATGTGAATAGGTTGAATGCACATTATATCGGTTATGGTTCCTTTAAATTCGGCGTGGGCAAAAGCACCGTGGTCATCCCATCCTTCTTATATATGCAACAAACAGAAGGATCCAACGTGCAGATGAATAGTGGAATAGATGTGGGATTCCAGTTGGAAAAAGGTGTTTCCATGGCCTATACTGGTTTGCACTACCGCACTGTAGATAATTTAGATGTGGCCGATGCCGTGATCGTGAACCTGGGTTTGGATTATAACAATATCAATTTCGGATTGAGCTACGATATCAATATTTCAGGTTTATCTACCGTAACCGATTATCGCGGAGGTATTGAACTCTCCTTCATTTATTGGGGATGTATCGATACGAATCCGAAATCCAAACCGATCGATTGTCCGAGATTTTAAACGGCTGTTCATACAGTAATATTCCTTGTGCCTTCCTGGTGGCATTGTGCCCGGATGTGGGATATAGCAATATCCGCCGGTAGGCGGACCACCCGCAGGGTGGAGGAATAAGGAATAAGGAATAAGGATTAAGGATTAAGGAGTAATCAGTACTCAGTAATGAAAGAGTGGACTTATAGATGTAAGTACATTTCATTATATCAAACTGCCCCTGCCACTGCCCCTGCTCCTGCAACCGCGCCGCTTTCATCTTAAGATCGCAACAAAATGTCAGTCTGCAGTATATACCTTTCAAAAGAAAATAACTTCATTCTCCGGCACCCGGAATTGTTCATTATATATACCTTCTTTCGTTCCCGGACCGCAGCTGATGATCATATTTATTTCGGTAGATGCCGGCAAGTGTAGAAAGCGTTTCACACGCACAGAATCGAATCCTTCCATCGGGCAGGTATTATATCCTTCCGCCTGCATACTCAGCATAAATGTTTGCGCTGCCAGGGCGGCAGATTTATGGCAAACTACGCGCAGATCGTTTTTGCTGACCTGCCATACCACAGGCCGACGGAAAGAGGCGATGCCAACAACACATTTGCGTATCCATCCCCATATACCGAACCAATCCTGGAAATAATACATGGGCATGAGCCTGCTGTAATACTGCAACCTCCTTTTTTCTCTGGATGTTAAAGTTTCAAATGCGCGGTTGTCAAAACGCGCGTGATGAAAAGCGTAATTTGCTTTGGCGCGCTTTTTCCAGATATGTTTCGGAACAGTGATAAGCACTAATTCGCGGGCGGTACGCGCACTGCGTTGTCCCATACTGTATTTAGCTATTCGGGCTATTTGTTCGGGTTGATGTATACAATGGAATTCCCACATCTGCATATTGCTGCTGTTAGGTGCGAGCACGGCCCGTTGCAAGCTGCGCAAAACTGCTTCCCGGTCGAAAGGAGCTACCGGATCATATATGCGCATCGACCTGCGCGCTCGCACGATCGCATCAAATGTTTTTGCTGCTTCAGTCATCGTGTAAAACTAAAAAGAAATGGTGCCAATGAGAGGATCACATAAATCCAATGTGCAAAAAATGCGTGGAATTACACTTGAACGGATCTGGCTTTTTACGGATACATTATGCAACCTTATTGGATTGCACTTTCGCTGATCATTGACTCAAGGGTTTTGCCATTGCATAAGTGCATAAGGTAAATAAAGGCAGCGCGATCAGCGTGTTGCTTATCGTAACAAGGTAACCGTTCCACGCAATGCATACTGTTTACCCGGTTCATTTGCTTTTTCATAGGTCACCACCCACACATACATCCCGATCTCCTGATCTCTGTCCTCATAAGTGCCATCCCAACCTTGCAGCACATCGTTCGTGAAAAATACCTGTTGCCCCCAGCGGTTGTAAATAGCGAAAGTAAATTCCGGATAAAATATCGGATTCAGAATATGAAATACATCATTCAATCCGTCTGCATTCGGCGTGAAGGCATTTGGAATGATCAATGCACTTTCACTCATGATCACAATGATGGAATCGGGGTCAGATATACAACCGAATTCCGAACCCGTCACATAATAAATATTTTCATCGCCTGCGGCATACGCCAAAGTGGTGGGGCAGGAAGGGCAATTCAGATCATCGGGAGGCGTCCATAAAAAACTCACATCACCACCTGTGATCACTTCCGCACTGAGTAATGCCAATGCGCCATCGCTCACAAAAACCGTATCCGGGAATGCGTTGATCTCCGGCGCCACATGTATGATCCCTGTAATAGGCGAAGATGTACCGGTGCATCCGTTGCCATCCGTTACCGTTACAAAATAAGATCCTGCTGAATCAATAAATAATTGATTGGTACCTGTTGCCAGTACATTGCTGTCAGCATCGGTCCATATATAAGAAGTATAACCGGCCGGTGCAAAAAGGGTTGTGGTATAACATCCTTCGAAAGGGCCCGCATTTACGACGGGCAAAGGATTTACAGTGATAAGTTGTTCCACAGTATCTTTCATGTCGCACAGATCATGAATTATGGAAGTATATACGATGTCGGAAGTGGGTGCTATAAATAAAGTGTCGGTAAAGGTTCCACCCGGCAACCATTCATATTGATAAGGCGGCACACCCCACATGCCGCCGGCAAACAGATCTATCGTATCGCCGGCACAGGTGGTGAAATCGGGGAATAAATTTGATTCGATCGGATTTTCTTCTACCGTTTTCCCCTCTATGGTGATCACCCAACTATCTGTTGGCATATAATGACAGGTGATACTGCAAGGTGGTTTGCTGCAACTGCAATGAAAGGTGCGCATCTCGAATGTGAAATTGTAATCGTCGCACTGCGGCGGTATACAGGCGATCGTATTGAACATATCGAGATCGATACCCCAACAGGTGCCCGCGCTATCGCCGACCGGTGGCAGACAGGTCCAGAAACTCGATGGCCCGGGCGAGTCATCGCAGGGACCCAGAATGCGGAATGCGGCTTCACTCATCCAGCAATCAAATCCGCCGCAGCCAAATAATTGAGAATAATAAGTGCCGTCAAAATATGCAGCGGTCAATGTTGTTTTTCCGGGCACTACGATATCCAGAAAGTAATTGCAATAATCTGCATCGTTCCAGCACACCGGGTTGAATTCAAATCCGATATCACCGGCAGTATATGTTGCTTCCCCGATGAGGGTTGGATCAATGGTCACAGGAAATATCCGTGCAGGATCCATCAACCACGACGTGCGCACCTTGATGCGGAAAAGAACGCCTCCATCTTGCGGAACGATGTCATAACCAATCGCATCCATATCTTCTGCCGTATGCTGCCGTCTGTTGCTTGCGTCAATGACTATTGGCCGTTGTATGCGCAACATCGACAAGCCGAAATTATTTTTTAATACTACGTCCCCTTCCCACATGCCATCTCCGGATAGTACACCTGTGGTATCCTGCTCAAAATAAAATCCCGAAGGCAGTGGTATGAATTCTTCGATCACCAGGAAATCGGAGTGCGGATCCAGAACACTTTTATCCTGCACAATGAAATTCGTTTTGATCGCACCTTTGCGGAAAGCGATCTCTGCATCTATGCCCGTAAAAATATCCGAAATATAAGCGCCGTCATCACCAACAGTGTGTTGCGCGGTATTGAAAAATTGACCTGTGGAATACGTGTTACCGCTTTGATATTTTACATACAGATCGTGGTTGTATTTAAAATCCAGATCCTTGATGCGGATGCCGGTATAGTTATTTACAAAATCGATGGTGGTGGGTAAAGGTTGTGCATCTGCAATAAAGACATCGGGCGTGCCGGATGGATGCAGATAATAATCAATGGCGCGCAGATTGCCCTGCATGTCGTAATAATTGATAGGACCGCTGGATTTTTGAATAAAGAAGTCATGGCCCTGCGAACCGGTTTTAATATAATATCTCGAATCCAGCGTTCTTTTTTGTATCAACTCCATACTGCTGTCGGGCGTGTTGATAGGAGCTAAGCCAAAATCGGGATGCGTGTAAAACGCGGGATCGGTATAGGTGCGCAGTTCGGAACTGATCTGTTTCCCGGAATAGGAAAAAGAAGTATAGTTGTTCTTTTTTACCTGCATCTGTTGCTGTGCATACATAGTATGCATCAATAGGATACACAGGTACAACAATACATTTCTTTTCATACAAGTACCGCGGCGCCTTTTAGCGCACCAATGTGATATTTCCTTGCAGGCTCACTGTTTTTCCGCTGCCACCGGTGGCATAGATATAATATACGTAAGAACCCATTTCCTGGTCTTCGTTCTTATATCTTCCATCCCATCCGAGAGAAGCGTTATTCAAAATATTCAGATCAGATGATTGAAATACCATCTCGCCCCAGCGATTGAATATCTGGATCTCAAAATCAACAATGGCAGCACCTGTTATCAGCAGATTATCATTGAAGCCATCGCCATTCGGTGAGAATGCGTTCGGCACATTGATGATGGGATCGCAATTATCTATCACTTCTTCTACATGAAATAATTTCGTTACCACACAGGCATACTCAGGTGTTTGTATCACAACCGAATAATCACCCGGTGCATTAACGGTTATGCTTTGATCGGTCTCACCGGTATTCCATGCATACGCAGAGCCGGGATAGCCCGCATCCAGATCGGTATTGCCACCTATACAATACGTTGTGCTGTCGTATTCAAACGTTGGATATTCTACATAAGCTACAACGGTATCCCAACTCTGACAACCATTCTCGTCTTCTGCTAATACATAATATGTGGTGGTAGTATCCGGATATATATTGAAATAGAAGTCGCTGCCTACTACTGAATTATCTGATGCATTGTACCAGGTGTAATCATATATATCTGTAGTGAGTGCATTGAAGATCGCAGCCTGCCCGTCGCATATCGTTGCATCATCACCGCCATCTACATAGGTAGTAGTGATCACCGTAATGGTTTTTGTGCCCGTTCCAGAACCGCACATATTCAATGCGAAGATGGAAATGGTGTACGTTCCCGCTTCATCCCACACAATGCCTATTTCATTATTTGCAGTATCTACAATGGTGCCGCCGCTCACCGACCAATCGTAATATGTTGTGAGGAAATACGGAACAGAATAATAAGTGGTATCACCGGTACATGCTTTTGGCGGACCGCTGATGCTTACGATCGGCACATCGATGATATGGAAGGTGACATATTCACTCCACGGCCCCGGACATTCATAACTGATCTCGCGAACACGCAAAGTGATATCACCGGTAACGCCCGCGAAATTGATGAAGATCGGATTGTAAGGCCAGATGAATGGCGTGCCCGTATCGAACTGGAATTGATAATCGGAATTGGGATTATAGGGTACCACCAGCGCACTGCCGATCGACCCCTCACATAATAAAGTATCTGTCGGAATGATCACCGGCGGATTATCTGCAGGTGCACCAATGATCAGATGCACCAAGGTTCCCAGTTGATTTTCAGAAGGTGTTCCGCAATTGGCGATGATGCGCATATACCAAACACCGGCATCCAGTCCCAATGCCAACAGATCAAAATATCCGGGAATTTCCAGATCAATGGTTCCGGATTCCGTGTCTACGGTAAATCCTAATCCGCACAGGTTGGCCTGCGTAAAGAACATCGCATCTAAAATTTCTACACAGAAAGTATTGGTATCACAATATGTTTCAATGTCGTCGAATACATTCGTATCATAGGTAATGGTAATAGTATCTCCCACTTCTTCCGAGATACAAACCCATACATCTTCAATATCATTTGTTTCAATATCGCATTCCTGTATACAGATCGGCCCATACACCGAACCTACAACAGCAGGACTGCTCGACGTGACGCGTATATAATAATTACAACCCGGGGGTACCACCGGCACAATACCACTCACAGTACCCGGAGGTGATCCCAAAGCGGGGTCAAAAGTTGCTGAGCTGAAAAATGTTCCGATTACACTGGGTGAATCGAAACTTCCTGTAGAATCACTTAATTCTGCAGTGTATACATTGCCTGCAAGAAACACACCTGTTGAATAAAACGGTACATCAATTACGCTGTTCACACAAACTGCATTTGTATCGAAGGTGACGACCGGCGGCAGTGTAGTAATGGTATTCGGGCAGGACTCTATCGTGAAACAATCACTTTCCATTCCCGTTATCGTTGGCAGCGGTGACGTTCGGTTGATGCGCACTTTATAACAACTGCCGTCCGGAACTGCGCCGGGAATAATCGCGGCGATAGCGCCTGCAGTATCTTCTGCCAGTATAGTGAAAACACCCAGGCTTGTGCCGGGAGCGAAAACACCTGCCGCATTGCTCAGGCGTATCTCATAGGTTCCCTCGCATAGGGGATCGGTCAGCGACCAACCAACAATGATGGTGCTCAGCTTGCAAACCGGGTCGGGGAACAGGAAATCGATATTGATGTCAACGGCGTGCACTGCCTCATCATAAGTACCTACGGCGATGATGTCGTCTATAGCAAAAGACATCTCAGAACTGCCTCCACCACCGTCGTTGATCCAGCGAAATCCGAAGCGCAGATCGGCCACGTCCTCAAATTCAGGCTGCGTGATCACCTCATATTTCCAGATGTTCTGGTCGTTATACAAGGCTTCGCCGCATGCGGTCCAGGGTCCGCCGTCGGCACTATAGTATACCTGGCCGTATGCACCCGGGCTGCCCTCACATAAATAGAAGAAGGTAAATTCTATGTCAACCAGGCCGAGGGTACAAAATCCGTAGGCCATTTCGGCAAAATTGTCGGACGGGTCCGTTGGGTCATAACTCGCACAAGTCACTGCCGGCGCACCTTCCAGGTCGTACACGTGGAGATAGGTGCTGGTGGGAGCGCCCCCGATGGTCCCTCCGGCAGTTATATCCTGGGTGGTGGTATTCGGATAGCCGAAGCCGCCTGTATAGCTGTTATTGATCACCCACTGGTTCGTTCCCGTGCCGGTACCGGGCCCCGGGGTGTTCAACAGAAAGGATGCTGTGGGGGTATTAAAGTCTTCAGTGAACAGCTCAAAAGTTTGGGCTTGGACAGAAGAAATTATGGAAATCCCAATAAGGAGTGTCGTGTAGAGTTTATGCATAGGCACCTTGCAAGATGACTAAGTTAGGGATTTTACAACGAAAACAGCAAAGTGGAAAAGGAAGGGAAGAAGGGACTTACAGAAACGCCCTAAAACAGCAAACCCCCGCTGAGCGGGTTTGAAGCAACAAAAAGATCTTTATTATGCACGTCTAACGTTTACCGCATTTAAACCTTTTTTGCCTTGGGTAACCTCAAATGTAACTGCGTCACCTTCGCGCACTTCGTCAACAAGTCCGGTGCTGTGAACAAATACATCCTGTCCGGTTTCGTCGTCGACAATAAACCCGAATCCCTTCGTGTTATTGAAGAACTTTACTTTTCCTTTTTTCATGTAATAAAAATAAAATGTGAATTAATTTGCGCAAAGGTAAGCTAATCTTACAGATGTAACAAAAAATTGCATATTTCGTCCCTCTTTCCCAGCCCGCCTAAGGTGCTATCTTTACACCCATGCGACCGCTGCGCCGCCTGGCAGGGCAAACTGCCATCTATGGCTTGTCTACCATTCTGGTCAGAATGCTCAACTATTTGCTGGCGCCGCTCCACACGAACGTCTTTTCCAATCAGGCCGATTACGGGGTGATCTCCGAGCTGTACGCCTATGTCACCTTCCTCAATGTCATCTTTATGTATGGGATGGAAACGGCCTTTTTCCGCTTCGCCTCCCGCAACCGAGATCAGGAATGGATACCGGCCGATAAAGTATTCGGATCTGCACAGTCTTCCCTGCTGGTCACCACCTTTTTGCTCACGTCGGTTCTGCTGATGTTGTCGGGCAGGATAGCAGAATGGTTATCTTATCCCGGACATGCAAATTATGTCATCTTCTTTGCGCTCATCATCGCAAGTGATACCCTCGTAAATATACCCTTTGCAAAATTGCGTTTGGAAAACCGCCCATGGAAATATTTCGGCATCAAGCTCACGAATATTTGTATCAACATTTCATTGAATTTCTTTTTCCTCTGGCCGGCTTTGCAACACAATTATGATATGTTCGAAAAATTCGGTTTTGTGTATCAACCGGAATATGGTGTTGCCTATGTGTTCATTGCAAATCTCGTTGCCAGTGCAGTGACCCTTTTAATTTTTCTGCCGGGAATGTTTCAATTGCATTTCGATTCCATAGTGTGGCGTAAATTGATGCGCTATGGCCTGCCCCTGATCATCATCGGATTGGCGGGAATGGTGAATGAAACGCTCGACCGCGTATTGCTCAAATACTGGGGCAGTGGCACTTTGGAGGAGAATTTGCAACAGGTGGGTATTTATTCTGCCGTATATAAAATATCTATTTTCATGACGCTTGCCGTGCAGGGTTTTCGCATGGGTGCAGAACCATTCTTTTTCAGTCAGGCAACAGAAAAAAACGCACCCGCTACCTATGCGCAGGTGATGAAATATTTTGTGTTGATCTGCTGTTTTATTTTCTTGGGTGTGGGCATGTTCCCGGATGTATTCAAGATCATTATCGGTCCGGAATATCGAAGCGGTTTGCATATCGTTCCGATATTGTTGATGGCTAATTTATTTCTCGGTATTTATTACAATCAGGGTGTGTGGTACAAGCTCACAGATAAAACTGCATTCGCAACCATCATTCCCATTGCAGGTGCACTGATCACACTGACCTTGAATATTATTCTGATCCCGCGCATCGGCTATACCGGATCTGCCTGGGCCACTTTATGTTGCTATGGCTCTATGGTATTGCTCAGTCATTTTATCGGTCAGCGCTATTATCACGTGCCCTATAATTTGCGCAAGATCCTTTTTTACCTGGCGGCAGCTTTTGGTTTGTGTATGCTTGGCCTGTGGATCTATAATCACCTCGATAACACATTGCTTGCGATAGCTCTGCGCATTCTGCTGTTCGGGGTTTTCTTCCTGGCCGGATGGTGGCTCGACATACGCGCAATTATAAAAAGGGCAAAAAATTGAACGGATGGACCTACTTCAGATACAGATCATAAACAGATCGGGTAACCCTTTGCCGGCCTATGCCACGGCGCATTCCGCAGGTATGGACCTGCATGCTTTTTTGCCGGAAGAGGTAGAATTGCTTCCCATGCAGCGCATACTTATTCCCACTGGCCTGTTTATCGCCCTGCCCCTTGGGTACGAGGCGCAGATCCGCCCCCGCAGCGGCCTGGCCATTCACAGCGGCATCACCATGCTGAACAGTCCGGGTACCATTGACGCCGATTACCGTGGTGAGATCAAAGTAATCGTTATCAACCTGGGAGATAAACCTTTTGTGATCCGCAATGGCGATAAGATAGCACAGATGGTGGTGGCAGCTCATGCGCGGGTAGATTGGCAGACAGTGGAAATGCTCGACAGCACGGATCGCGATACCGGAGGTTTTGGCAGCACCGGCGTGTAAGCCGGAAATTGGCTTCTGCCTTGAAGCTCTGCCCTGTCCTGCCTATCTTTGCAGCCCGAATCGCAGAACTGAAATGAAGATCATCATACCAATGGCCGGCATGGGAAAACGCATGCGGCCCCACACACTCACCGTTCCGAAGCCCCTCATTCCCGTTGCGGGTAAACCCATCGTGCAGCGACTGGTGGAGGATATTGCCCAAACAACCGATGAACCTATCGAGGAGGTCGCTTTTGTAGTGGGACGTTTTGGTAAAGAAGTGGAAGATGGCCTGATCCGCATTGCAGAAAAACTGGGCGCCAAAGGCAAGATCTGTTATCAGGATGAGCCACTCGGCACGGCACATGCTATTTTATGCGCCGGAGATACGGTGAGTGGTCATATCATTATCGCTTTTGCCGATACCTTATTTAAGACCGATTTTAAGATTGACAAAGAAAAAGACGGTATCATCTGGGTGAATAAAGTGGACGCATGGCAGAATTTCGGTGTGGTTGAATTGGATGCGCAAGGTCAGATCAGCAATTTCGTGGAGAAGCCGAAGGAATTTGTTTCCGACCTGGCCATCATCGGTGTGTATTATATCAAAGACGGCGACACACTGCGCGCAGAAATGCAATATCTGATCGATAATGATATCCGCGATAAAGGAGAATACCAATTGACCAATGCACTCGATGCCATGCGCAAAAAAGGATTTTCATTTGTTCCCGGCAAGGTGGATGAATGGCTAGATTGTGGCAATAAAGACGCAACGGTGTATACCAATCAGCGTATACTCGAATTGAAAAAAGATGCCGAACAGCTGGTGAGCGATGATGTGCAACTGCATCATGCGGTGATCATAGCTCCGAGTTACATCGGCAAGAATGTGGTATTGGAAAATGCGGTAATTGGCCCGCACGCCAGCATTGGTGACAATACGGTTGTTAAAAATTCGTTAATCAGGAATTCCATTGTTCAGAATAACGTTACTATTACAGATAAAAATATCGCAAACTCCATGATCGGAAGTTTTGCCAGGGTAGAAGGCAAACCGGATGACCTGAGCCTCGGCGATTATTCTACCCACGGATGATCATTAACGCAAAACGATATTTACTTTTCCTCCTTTGCTTTTCTGCAATATATATATCGGCATGCTCCACTGAGAAGAATACACGCACAACAGATGACAGCAGCATTACAGTGCCGTCTACCCGATCCAGAAAAGGGAACGACACGGTTCAGCTCGAGCGCGTATATATCGACGGATGTAAATATCTGGCTTTAGGCGATTACGATAAGGCGGTACATGCTTTTGAAGATGTCTTGCGCATAGACCCGCACAATGCGGCTGCCAATTATCAGCTGGGAAGCATTTACTACAATTTCGGCAACTTCAATGATGCGCTTGGCTTTTTAGAGCAAGCCGTGCAATATGATTATACCAACACCTATTACCTGGAATTATATGCCAAAGTATTGATGTTTGGCGCGAAATACAGCGATGCGATAAATATTTTGAACGATCTGCTCAAACTTGATCCGGATAATTACGAGACCTATTATCGCCTGGGAGATTGCTATGAGAAAATGGGCAAAATGAATGATGCACTCCATGTGTATGAAAATATGGAGAAGCAAAGTGGTGATGTGGAATCTGCAGCTTTTGAATTGCAGCGATTATATGCACGCATGGAAGATTATGGCAATGCCGTTAAGCAGGTAGAACGTTTGCTCGCCATAGATGCAACCAACCCGAAATATCTGCGCCTGCTGACAGAATATTATGAACAGGCGGGCAGGCCCGACGACGCAGGTGATATTTTTGAAGCATTGTTGAAAGCGGATCCGGATAATGTGGACCTGCAATTCAAAAAGGCGAGTTTACTGCAAAAACAAGGTGATACGGAAGGTTATTATCGCACCATGCGGGAAGCTTTTGGCAACAGCAAGGGAAATATCGATCTGAAAATTTTCTACCTCGTCATATTTATTGACTCCATTGACCATCCGATGTTCACACGCAAGGACAGCATATTGGAGTGGACGCGATTATTGGTGCTTGCACATCCGGAAGATGCAAAAGCCTACGCAATGCGCGGCGACTTTTTATATTACAGTGGCGACAGAACACAAGCGCGTACAAATTATGCTCAGTCTTTGCAATTGCGCAGCGATGTATATGATGTCTGGATCAAAATGTTTTATATAGATGCGGCATTGATGCAGTACGACAGTTTGCAACAAGTGAGTGATGATGCAATAGACCTGTTTCCCAATCAACCCCTGAGTTATTATTATAATGGTGTGGCGAAAAATAGTTTGGATAAGCATGATGCTGCCATCACCGTTTTAAAGCGCGCACTGCCGCTTACACCCACGAATGAAAAATTGAGGGCAGATATATATGGCGAGTTGGGCGAGGCATATTATTATACCGGTCAGTATGCGCTCAGCGATGAAGCTTTTGATAATAGTTTGCAACTGGTTCCCGATAATCCGTATACGCTGAATAATTATGCCTATTTTCTCTCCGAGCGAAATACAGATCTGGATAAAGCGGGTAAGATGATTCTCAGCGCCATTAAACTGGAGCCGGAAAATGCGTATCTGGAAGACACTTATGGTTGGATCTTATATCAGCAGGAGCGTTTTGCAGATGCAGAAAAATGGCTGCATGCAGCATTGCAACATGGCGGCGCGAAAAGTGGCGTGATTCTGGAACATTATGGCGATGTGCTATTCCGATTGAAACGTCCTGACGAGGCTTTGGAATACTGGAAAAAAGCCAAAGCAACAGGAAAGGCATCGAATTTGATAGAGGATAAGATAAATAATGGTTCCCTCCATGAGTAAACGAGCTTTCTTCGCCCTTCTGCTGGCAGGCATCTTTGCTTCCTGCAGTACCACCCGTTCGGTGACCGGGGGAAAGATAATGCCCATGGATGCCGCCGGGGTCGACAGTATGCTGCGCGCACACGCGTTTTCTTATGAAACCTTCAAAGGAAAAGCAAAACTTGCCATCACCATCGATGGCAGTACGCAAAATGCAAGTGCGGTGATCGATATGCGGAAAGATTCCCTGATAGGCATCTCCATTCGCGTGTTGGGTGTGGAAGGAGCAAGGGTGCAGATCACACCGGATTCCGTGTTGATACTCGACCGCTTACATCAGGAATATCTCCCCCGCGCCTATTCCTTTATTGAAGAACAATTCAGCTTGCGCATCTCCTTTTCCGATCTGCAAAACCTGATCGCAGGGAACGCGATCTTTTATGATGATGCTGTAATTAGCACCGGTGAAAGTGACGAAAATTATATACTATATGCCCGCAGTGCTGTGTATAAAAACACGGTATCTCTGTCGCCGGGCTTTGATATCCTGCGTATGTTTATTGAAGATTTGGAACAGCAGCGTACGCTGACGCTCACATACGACAACTTCGATAAAATAAATGAGCAGCAATTTGCGTTTTTGCGTTCCGTTCAGATCAAAGCAAAAGGCGAACTCGCCGCAGATATCGAATTCAATAATGTCACGATCAACGAACCTTTCGACTTCAGCTTCAACGTCAACCCAAAATATATACGGGTCGATTAAGTATTTTATTATATCCCTCCTGACTTGTAGCGTATTTCTGTTCGGCATGCCTATGCGGGCAGATGCTCAGAAAAATGACAAAGATGCATTGCAGAAAAAATATAATAATCTGCAGAAAGAGATAAAGAACACCGAAGATCTCCTCAATTCTACCAAAAAGAAAAAACAAACTTCCCTGAACGATCTGAAATTGCTCAACCGCAAGATCGATATGCGCGAAGAGGTGATCCATACTATTGCACAACAGGTGAAGAATTCCGACAGCAGAATGAAGGAGACCAGTGTTTCCATACGTGCCATGGAAAGTGATCTTACAGAATTAAAGAAGCAATATGCGGATATGGTGTATTACACCTATATGAATGATAATGATTACAAGCCGTTGCATTTTATTTTTTCATCCAAAAGTATCAATGAAGCTTTTCAGAGGGTGCAATACATCAAATCCTTTCATGCCTTCAGGAAAGACCAGGTTTCTGCCATTGAAGAGATTCGCGCCGACCTGGAAGAAAAACTGGCGATCATAGAAAAAGAAAAAGAAGAAAAAGAGGCGCTTTTGGAAAAAGAGGAAAGCGAACGGAATAAACTGGGCAAAGAAAAAGAGACCAAAGACAAATCGGTTAAAGATCTGCAGGCACAGGAATCGGATCTGAAAAAACAGATCGATAAAAAGAAAAAGGAATCCACCGACCTGAATAAAAAGATCCAGGCCATTATTGCGGAAGAGATACGCAAGGAAAAGGAAAAGGCTGCGGCGGAGGCTGCCAAAAAGAATGCGGCCAACAGCGGCAACACCAATACGAATACCGGATCTAAAACAACAAATACATCCACGAATGTGGGGCTTACACCGGAGATGGAACTGATCTCCAAAAATTTTGCAGGCAATAAAGGAAAATTACCCTGGCCGGTGGAGCGCGGCACCATAACCGAACGATTTGGCACACACGAACATCCTGTATTAAAAGATGTGATCGTGGAGAATAATGGCATCGATATTACGACGACAGAAGGAGCTACTGTGCGCTCTATTTTCGATGGGGAAGTGGTGAACATCATTTTTAATCCCGCCTTTCAAAAAGGTGTGATCATCAAACACGGCGAATATTATTCGGTGTATACCGGATTGGAAAATGTTACCGTGAAGGCAGGTGATAAGGTGACCACAAAACAAAAGATTGGCTCAGCATGGGAAGATCCGGAGGAAAATAAAACGGAAGTGCATCTCGAGATCTGGAAAAATACCACCATTCTCGATCCTTCGCTGTGGATCAGTAAATAATTGCTGAGTGATACATATCATTCCTTTCCCGCAGAAATACACAGACCTTTAACGGAAATGTCGCGCACATGAAAAATGTTGCAGTACTTATCTTCGTATGTATTCTCTTTGGATCCTGCGGAGGGTCTTCTTCAGAAAAAAAAGCGGAAATAGATCCGGCACTCGCCCTTTTGGAAAAAAACAATTGCAAGACCTGTCATAAGCCGGCGGAAAAATTCATTGGCCCTTCTTTCCATGATATTGCTGCGCGTTACGCAGGTTATCCGGATACCATCGTTCAACATCTCGCACAAAAAGTGATCAGCGGAGGAACCGGTGTTTGGGATAGTGTACCCATGGCACCACACCCCGATCTCTTGCCGTCAGAGGCTGAAACGCTGGTGCGATACGTGCTCCGGCAATGATATGCCCAAATAATATATTCCTCCATTCTCCCGTTTGCCATTGTAAAATCTAGTACCTTTGTGGATTAAATGTTAAGGAAATGAATACAGTGCTTCTGTTAAGCATGCCAAGCGGTATGGAATGGGTCATCATCATATTAGCGATATTGCTCCTCTTCGGTGGTAAAAAGATTCCCGAACTGATGCGTGGCATCGGAAAAGGTATCCGCGAATTCAATGATGCCAAAAACAATGTCAGCCGCGAGATACGCGAAGGAATGAACGAAGAACCGAAGAAGTCGGAAGAGAAATAACCCTCCTTTCTCCTTCCATGTCGTTTATATATAAGGATGTCGTCACATTGCAGGAAGAACTGCGTGCAGGAAATATCACCTGCCGACAGGTGGTAGAATATTATCTGCAGCGCAACGAGGCCGAGAAACACCTCAATGCCTTTTTGGAAATTTTTGCGGAAAGTGCACGCGAACGTGCTGATATGCTGGATGCCAGGCTGCAAAGCGGAGCGGTTCCGGGAAAATTGTTCGGCATGGTAATCGGCGTAAAGGATGTGATCTGCATCAAAGGCCAAAAAGTAACTGCATCCAGCCGCATACTCGACGATTTTACTTCTCTGTATAACGCCACCGCTATTGAACGTCTGCTGGAAGCAGATGCGATCATTATCGGACGTTGCAATTGCGATGAATTTGCCATGGGCTCGAGCAATGAGAATTCTGCCTTCGGTCCCGTTCTGAATTATCTGGATAATACCAGGGTTCCGGGGGGAAGCTCAGGCGGTTCGGTGGCTGCCGTTCAGGCCGGTTTGTGCATGGCAAGCCTGGGTTCCGAAACCGGAGGTTCCATACGCCAGCCCGCATCTTTCTGTGGTGTACTCGGCATGAAACCTACTTATGGTCGCATTTCACGCTATGGCCTGCTGGCTTTTGCTTCTTCTTTCGATCAGATAGGTCCCATCACGAACACGGTGGAAGATATGGCCCTCCTGATGGAAGTGATGGCCGGCCCCGACCCGCACGACAGCACCAGTGAAAAACAGGAACCACAGGAATACAGCAAGGCCCCTGAAATTCAAGGCCCGCTGCGCATTGCCTATTATCCGCAAACCATTGATAACCCCAAGATAGATCCGGAAATCAGCAAGGCGATAAAAGACACCATTGCTTCATTGCAGGCAGAGGGCCACACCGTTGAACCCGTGGATCTGCAATATCTTGATTATCTGGTGCCCACCTATTATGTGCTTACCACTGCAGAAGCATCGAGCAATCTGAGCCGCTATGCGGGCATACATTACGGATATCGTGACATGGAAGCGGAGAACATGGAAAATGTTGTGAAACGTTCCCGTTCCAAAGGATTTGGCAACGAAGTAAAACGCCGTATCATGCTCGGTACCTTTGTATTGAGCTCCGGCTACTACGATGCGTATTACACACATGCACAAAAAGTGCGCAGGATCATTCGTGACGATACCGTTCGTACTTTGGAAAAATATGACCTGATACTTCTGCCCACAACCCCCACCACTGCATTCACATTAGGGGAGAAGACCAAGGATCCCATTGAGATGTATCTGGCAGATATTTTTACCGTGCAGGCTAACATTACAGGCCTCCCTGCTATATCTGTCCCTTTATTTAGACATAGCAACGGAATGCCCTTCGGGCTCCAATTTATGGCTGATTACAACAGGGAAGACCTCTTATTATCTGTGACACGCCACATGCTTAAGAATTATTAAAATTCCGCTGTGGAAAAGCATTTATTTGTGCCTCGGAATAATAAAACCCTAATTTTATAGTTTTATATAATTAACCTACAGCCTAACTAAATTCTATCCGGAAAAATGCAGTACATCAGAATTACCGTATTATGCCTTTTGCTGGCAGGGGTAGCAAAAGCACAGGTCTCTAATTCTGCGGGAAATACAAAAGCGGATGTGCAGCTGAGCACACCGGACGAGAGTGTGAATATTCTCGATTCGATGTTCACAGCTTACTTCTCTACTAACCCGGCCTGGACCTTCAATAAGAAAGAATACGATCTGTTCGGCTATGCCGAAACCGATACGCCTAAGTTTACACCGCAGGTGTATGCCGACAGGATTTCTAAGATCAGTTCCTCCATTCCCTATACATATAATGCGTCGGTGCAGTCCTTCATCGACCTGTATGCCATGCGCCGCCGCACCCAGGTGAGCAATATGCTGGGACTGAGTCAGATCTATTTTCCCATGTTCGAAGAAGAACTCGATAAGAATAACATGCCTATCGAGTTGAAATATCTGCCCATTATTGAATCGGCGCTCAACACCAACGCCGTTTCCAAGGCAGGGGCAGCAGGTTTATGGCAATTTATGTACGGAACTGGTAAACTGATGGGTTTGACCATCAATACCTATGTAGATGAACGCCGCGATCCGCACATGGCTACGGAAGCTGCCGTGCACTACCTCAAAGACCTCTACGATATTTACGACGATTGGCTGCTTGCCATCGCGGCATATAATTGTGGTCCCGGAAATGTGAACAAGGCCTTACGAAGAGCGGGTGGCGGTGACAAGACATTTTGGGATATTGAACAATATCTGCCGAAAGAAACGCGAGGCTATGTACCCGCTTTCATAGCAGCTACCTATATTTTTGAATATCACAAGGAGCATAATATTCGTCCGGTGCAGTTCGGTTATGATTTTACGATGGTGGATACCCTCATGATCACGCGTAAGCTCACGATCGACCAGCTTGCACCCTATGTTGGATTGACGGCAGATGAGATCGCCATCTATAATCCTGCACTCAAAACAAAAACCATCCCGGGATCACCATATCCTTACCCCATTCATTTGCCGATGAATGCCGTTGCCATGTATTACAGCAACAAGGATAGTTTATATGCATCTCTGGATGCAAAAGCTGCAGAGCATCTTAGCACTTTGGTAGCGGAAGCAAAAGAAAATACCTCTTCAGGAAGTACGGCAACAGCAGCAAAATCTACGAGCAATAGCGAGGAGCCTGTTCCGGTATATTATTATGTGAAAAAAGGCGATAACCTGGGATATATCTCAGATTGGTTTGATTGTACGGTTACTCAGATTAAATCCTGGAACAATCTAAAAACGACCAAGATCGTACCCGGTCAGAAGCTGAAGATCATGGTGCCGGAAAAAAATAAAGAGCAATATGCCGAGATCAATAAAATGACACTCGCGCAAAAACAAAAGCTCACCGATATTCAGTTGATCAGTGCGGCACCGGCAGAAGATAAAGCAGCAAAAGAAGCAGAGATCATTTACTACACAGTAAAACCGGGAGACACTTTGTGGGCCATTTCGCAGAAATATCCCGAAAACTCCATAGATAAAATATGCGAGTTGAATAATATGAATAAGAACGAAACCTTGAAATCAGGTACCAAGATCAAGTTGGTAAAATAATACATTAAGTTGCCGTTATTACGTGCAGACATAGCAATACGTCAAAACGTCGTAACGGCAATTTTTTTCAATTTTATCTTACCTTAAAATCTGCTACAACATATTTGTATATTACTCCGCCTTGTAAGGTGACGATATTTTTTTCTTTCGGATGGTAATCATCCCAATATTTCCCGTCACAAGCAAATACAACGGTGCCCTCCGGATAATGATATATTATTTTTTTACCGGGTTGAATGGTTTGTACAAATCCATTATTGTGATTTTCCGTATCATCGGGAAGTGCCACGCGGACATAAACGGTATGCGGCAGCATTCCCGGATTCTCAATAACGAGTTTGGCATCGTTTGGCCCACCTGGCAGCATAGTTGCAACACTGAGCAGGACGCTGATGAATAGGTTGATCATGGAATAAAAACAAGAAGAAAAATGAATTGTTCATTCATGTATTTGGAGAGATAGCGCAATGCTGAAATCACACCCACCAACCCCGTAGGGGTGACACTATAATAGAAAAACGATTTGCCCCATCACCGGCAAACCCCGTAGGGGTGACACTATAATAGAAAACGATTTGCCCCATCACCGGCGAACCCCCGAGGGGTGACACTATAATAGAAAAACGATTTGCCCAATCACCGGCGAACCCCGGAGGGGTGACACTATAATAGAAAAACGGTTTGCCAACCACCGGCAAACCCCGGAGGGGTGACACTATAATAGAAAAACGAATTGCCAACCACCGACAAACCCCGGAGGGGTGACATTTGCATATTTTCATTCAAACCAATCGAATGTATATTTTTTCGGACCTAATAGATCTTCTTCTTCCATCATCTTCACGTATTCTTCTCGAAAATTAAATGACCTATGATGTTCTTTTTGTTCTTGAATATACCTATAAACACGAGGCACTTCCTTTTTAGAAAGCGAAAATATTCCATATCCTTCCTGCCATGCAAATCCTTTACTCCGGAAGATATTTCGGTTCAAATAATTGGTGCTATTATTTTTTACATCTCTGACCACATCAGAGATCAATGTGGAAGGATTGTGGCTGAATAGGATATGTACATGGTCCAAACACCCATTTACAATGAACGCTTTATTCTGTTTGCCATCTATAATGCCAAACATGTATTTATATAATGCACTATCCCATTCCGGAAGGAGGACACGCGACCGATGCTTGACTGCAAATACAAGATGGAGATAAATTTGACAATAGGTATCGGCCATCAAGCATTAAATGTAGTTGATAATAATATTTATTTTGTGTTTTTAATCGTTTAATATTTGTACACGGATATGACTGTGGATATGGTGTACATTTCACCCCTCCGGGGTTCGGATGAATGATAATCGGATTGCACATGCTATTATAATGTCACCCCTCCGGGGTTCGGATGAATATATGCGGATACATCTGCTATTATAATATCACCCCTCCGGGGTTCGAAACAATGATAACCGGATTGCACATGCTATATAATGTCACCCCTCCGGGGTTTGAAACAATGGTAACCGGATTGAATCTGCAATTATAATGTCACCCCTCCGGGGTTTGAAACAATGATTGGCGGATTGAATATGCTATTATAATGTCAGCAAGCTAGAATATCGGGAATGGATTGATACTGTGATATGTTGGACCTTTTATATTGTCTGAATGTCGTAGCGGCAAATTTTTTCTATGCCATCCTAATACTACACCTTAATTCTTTACAAAAGGAATCACATATTGCTTTCCATCCGTTTCTAAAACGAGAAAATACATGCCGGCACTCAGTTCGCCAATGTATATTTCCTGGCTTTGATGCAGGGTTCTGTTTGCGTTTATACGCTCACCGAATATATTCTGCAGATGCAGGGTGATGATATTTTCCGGCGATCCGGATAATACGATATGTAATATATCTGCGGCCGGATTCGGATAGATCTGTATGCCTCCCGGAATGATATCTGCAATGCCGTTACAAATATCTACCGTAACTATTACCTCATCGGAATTAACACAACCATTAATATCGGTGCCAACAACTGTATACGTCGTAGTAGCCAACGGCGACACTTCCACACTTGCGCAACCAACGCATGGTTCCAGCGGATCAGGTGTCCAGGTATAGGAGATACCGCCACTTGCACTTAATAAAACCGTATCGCCCCGACATATAGTAAGATCATCACTTGCAATAATATCCGGCGGTGCATGCACAATGATCACAACGGTATCCGTTCCCACGCAACCCGAAGCATCCGTTACATATACAATATAGGTGATATCAAAATACGGACTGCAGGTTGGATCTGCCAATACCGGTGCATCCAGAAAAGTAGAGGGGGTCCATAAATATTCCACACCGCCTTCTGCATGCAATTTAAATTGTCCCCCGTAACAAACTGTTGTATCCGGACCTGCATTGATAACAAGTGCAGGTGCGACCTGTACAACAACGGTATCTACATCGATACATCCACCTGCACCACTTACACTTACATAATAGGTGATGTCAGATGTTGGAGTACAGATGGGTGTTGCACTCGTGGGATCATCTAAAAAGGTAACAGGGCTCCAACTATATGCTGTGCCACCGGAACTGTGCAGAGTAACGGATGTGGCATAACACGTATTTACCAATGCATCACTCACGGCAAAATCACCCGGAGATACATACACATGTACTGTTATGGTATCTAAACACCCGCTTGCATTATATGCGGTAACAATATACACTATATCTGTCAAGGGTGTACAGACAGGTGTTGCACTGGTTGCATCATCCAGGTACGTTGATGGCGACCAGGAGTAACTTACGCCACCACTTGCATGCAGCATAACACTTGTTCCGGCACATGTTGCAATATCATCGTCGGCTGTTAAAAATGCTACCTCATTTACTATTACATGTACAGTGTCTATATCAGAACATCCGCTTGCATTTTCCGCTGTTACGATATATGTGATGTTCGTCAATGGAGTACAAATTGGTGTTGCACTTGTCGCATCATCTAAATAAGTGCCCGGCGACCAGGAATACGTTAATCCTCCACTTGCATTTAGTGTTACACTGCCACCCGTACACACACTCACCGGATCAGTAACGGAAAGAAAATTAGCCGGAAGCACATCCACAAAAACGGCATCATTATCCGTACATCCATGTACATCGGTCACCGTGACAGTGTATGTTATATCAACTGCCGGTGTGCACAGCGGGTTGGGTATATCATTATCATCTAAAAAGAATGCAGGGGTCCAATGATACATAACACCTCCACTTGCATTCAGGCTGACACTTTCTCCCGCGCATACACTTACATCAGCACCCGCATCTGCAACAGCTGCAGGATATACATGTACCAATACAGTATCCATATCGCTACAACCATTCACATTGGTAACGGTCAGTATATAGGTAATATCAGCTGCCGGTGTACACAATGGCGTTGCGCTTGTTGCATCATCTAAATAGGTAGAAGGTGTCCATAAATAACTTACTCCGCCACTTCCGTTTAATGTAACAGAAGCACCGGGGCATACGCCGGCATCTGCACCTGCATTTGCAAAATCATTCGTGTACATGGTCGTGCTTTCTGCCAAAATATTTCCGCTATAGGTTGTTCCGTTTGCACCGGGTGAAGCGCCATTGGTCAATCCATAGCAAGGTGATGTAACTGTAGTTATTGTGCCATTGATTCCACCACTGAGATCATACGTTATACCCGGCCATAAAACACCTGCATTATATTTAATGATGCCACCGGAACCGCCGCCACCCGGACCGGTACACTGATTGGCACCGGCATCACCACCTTTACCACCTTTTGCTTCAATATGCAGATCTGTGGCGTTGCTCAATTGCAAAAGAATATTTCCTCCCGCGCCACCACCACCGGCGCCGTCGCCCCATGCAAGTCCGGTCACCGATTCGCCATTGCTTCGGATATAATGGCCGTTCCCCGAAATAGTATTTGCACGAATGATCACGATGCCACCACCATCACCGCCGCTGGTTCCGTTTGTATTATTTCCATGTCCTGCACCGCCTCCGCCACCTAAAAATATGCGGTCGAATGCGGTTGTATTGTCGGGTGCAAGCGATGCGAGTCCCGCACTTCCCGGGCAGGAAAAAACAGCTTCATCGTTGATCCCGCCTATCCCGCCGGAACCACCCATGGCGCCACCGCCGGCCCCGGCATTATGGTCGTTACCACCTCCACCACCGTTATACGCTTTACCACGGCACGCCAGATATGCATCTGCAAGCACTACAATACCTTCGCCTTTGGTACCGCCTTTTCCCGAAAGTGTATCGGAATAATACAGCGAGGTGCCTAAACCTGTGGGACAACTCGAAGGATAATTGCGGGCATGTCCGCCGCGAAACCCGAGGTAAGAAACCTGGATGTCGGCATCCATAAAAACATGATTGGCATCAAAAACAAGTATGCCGCCCGTTGCACCATTCCATGCAGCTGCGCGCAGCGTGTCCACTATATGCACATCGTCATATACGGGCACGCGCACAAGTTGTACTTTTCCACTCACATCATAGGTATGTAATAATGTATTTTGCAAGGTCACAACAGTTCCGCTGATGGAAGAAATAATGCCAAATTCATATCTGCCTGCATTGTGGTAATTTATCATGTTTCCGAAAGAAGCAGAATTCGTCTGATTGATCTCGGCGCCTTTCATTTGAATAAGCAACACTTCATCGCCGATGGTAAATCCTGCAGCGGAGGCAAGCGTAATGGTATTTTGACAAATATTTATCGCAGATACTTCGGCATAGGTGTTGATCACTCCGCTGACAGGCGTTTGGGAATAGGAAATACCGAAAGCGCAAAATGCAAAAAAGAAAATGCAGTATTTTCGTGGCATATAGAGGTTTGTGGATCTGCAAATAAAGATAGGAATTACTGTCATGAAAAAGAGGAACAATATGTGTACATACCCGGCACGTGTAAGTAAACTCTGTTTGCTTTCCTTTTTTTTGTTATTCCGCATGGGAAGTTCAGCTCAGCCCATACCGGTTGACGACATCTATCAGACCATAAAAAACAATTCCGTTTTCCGCGATTCAGTGAACTGGATAAAGGTGGACCACTTGTTTTATGAAGGTATGTCAGAAGCTACATCTGCTGAAGATACGCTGCAAATGTTTGTTGTTGTATTCCGTATCATGGGTGATGTGCATAGTTCCATCCAATATCAAGGAAAGAATTATAATTATTATATAGGTTTAGATGATTCTGTGTATGTCCGCCTTAAACCCGACTTAGCAAAAATGCAGGAAGAAACAGGAAAAATATATGCTGTGATGTTGGATGACCAGATCGCTTATCTGCGTATTCCGGCCATATATGCTTTCGGTGCATTCGGTTCGGAGAAAGGAGATGTCATCGCAGAGGCATTGTGCACATTGTTGGATCAATATGCTCAAGCTGTGATCGTTGACCTCCGTTTGAATTCCGGCGGAAATATGTACCCGATGATCACGGGCCTTTCCGCAATACTGGGAAATGGTATTTTGGGCAGTGCACACCCGGGAGAACGGGCGTCGGCAGATTTTACCTGGCTGCTCGAAGATGGTAAATTGTATTTTCAATATCCCGATACGAGGATTTTACTCGATTCTCTTTCTGCTGCATGCTTTGAAAGCGCTATATATCTTCCGGTTGCTGTTTTAACAGGACCGCTTACTGCAAGTTCGGGTACCGCAACTGCTATTGCCTTGCATGGCAGAAAAAACACCCTGTTTATTGGCGAGCCAACTGCAAAAGGATATATCACCGGCAATTCCTATTATGCTTTTTCACCGGAACTGACCATGATGTTGAGTACGCATTTTAATGCCGACAGGAATGGCACCATCTTCACGGAAACCATAATGCCCGACCTGATGGTTATCGGTGAAAATAATTTCGATGATCTCACCAATGACAGCAAGATCAAACAAGCGATACAATGGATAGAACAGCAGTGAATCTATACATATAAATACACGTTTACCTCTGGCAGGAGCTAAATCACAATGGACACAAGTGGGTATAGTGAGTAGGTATATAACCCTTCTCATTTTTCATCTTTCATTTTTCATTTTCTACCTTAGCCCTGTCAAAAAACGATCTATGTATAGTATCCAAAATCGCCTGCAGGAAGAGATCGCAGGTATCCGCGAAGCCGGTCTGTATAAGAATGAACGCATCATCACTTCTCCCCAGGGTGCCGATATCACGTTGGCAGATGGCAGCAAGGTGATCAATTTCTGTGCAAATAATTACCTCGGGTTGAGTTCGCATCCCAAAGTGATCGAGGCGGCGAAAAAAGCGATCGACAGTCATGGATATGGAATGAGCAGCGTGCGCTTCATTTGTGGCACACAGGATATACATAAACAACTGGAAGAAAAAATTTCTGCCTTTCTCGGTACGGAAGATACCATATTATATGCCGCAGCTTTTGATGCGAATGGCGGCGTGTTCGAACCTTTGTTCGGTGAAGAAGATGCCATTATTTCCGACGCATTGAATCATGCAAGTATCATTGATGGTGTGCGTTTGTGCAAAGCTGTGCGTTATCGGTATAGCCATAACGATATGGATGATCTGGAAAAACAATTGCAGGATGCACAGGCGCAGCGCAGCAGGATCATCGTTACAGATGGCGTATTCAGTATGGACGGGACCATCGCACAATTGGATAAGATCGTTGCATTGGCAGAAAAATATAATGCCATGATCATGGTAGATGAATGCCATGCCAGTGGCTTTATGGGTAAAACCGGAAGAGGCACACATGAACATCGCGGTGTGATGGGCAAGATCGATATTATTACGGGAACACTCGGTAAGGCCTTGGGCGGCGCATCCGGCGGATTTACATCAGGCAGAAAAGAAGTGATCGAATTATTGCGTCAGCGCTCCCGTCCATATTTATTCAGCAACACGCTGGCGCCTAGTATCACAGGTGCATCCATGGCGGTTCTGGATCTGTTGAGTGAGACAACAGAATTGCGCGATAAACTCGAGACCAACACCAAATATTTTCGTGAAAAAATGACGGCAGCGGGGTTTGACATTAAACCCGGTGAGCATCCTATAGTGCCCATCATGTTATATGATGCGGTGCTCAGTCAGAATATGGCAGCACAGCTATTGCAGGAAGGGATTTATGTGATCGGCTTTTATTATCCGGTGGTACCCAAGGGACAGGCGCGCATACGCGTTCAGATATCGGCTGCACATGACATGCACCACCTCGACAAAGCCATAGCCGCCTTTATCAAAGTGGGAAAAGACCTTGGTGTATTGAAAGGATGACCCGGTTCAGGATTCCTTAGTTTGTAATCGTTTATTTTTACAGTATGATCAGGCGCCTCCTGGCTGTTACCGGTATATGCATTGTTCTGCTATCTGCGGGCAGTGGGGCCTATTTCCTTGCATTGACGCATGCGCGTTGTGAAGCGCGAAAAGAGGCTGCACATTTTGCACGCACCGGAGAAGGTGAAACTTTGGTAATGGGTGCAGCAACATTTGATGCATTGCCGAAGGAAAAAATACATGGCGGCATCATCGAGATTTATTTTGCAGGGAATAAATATGATGTATTTTCTGTTGAGCGGGACCAATCGGGAAAGGTCAAACTTTTTGTTTCCGGGGATGAAAGGGAAACAGAGCTCCATTCCGATTTCGCGCGTGCGCAAAAAAATACACATCAAACCATTCCTTTTTTCACTTTTTATTTTTATCAGGAGCCTGTTTTGTTTTCAGAAATGCAGGATGCCGCAGAATGTATATATATAACCTATGCAACGGAATTTCCAATGGAACCGTTTGCCTATCTCACCACTCCGCCTCCCAGGATCTTCTGTATCGGTTGATCTTTTTCGATAACAGAATAATCAAAATTCATGCAGCAACATTTTATCAGATGGTGCTCATGCTGTTTGTTCCTCTTTGTTTCGATCTGCCCGATATATGCGCAATTAGATACGGTGCAATTGCACGGTGTCGTAGTGAGTGCATATCGCACGGAAAGGCCCGAAGAAACAAGCATACAAATTGAGCCCATTACCATTCAGGAAATTCGACAAAGCGGTGCCTTCAATATATCGGACGCACTGTCAAAAATGCCCGGCCTCAGCCAGCTGAGCACAGGCGTTGCCATCAGCAAACCCGTCATTCACGGTTTGTATGGAAGCCGTGTTTTGGTATTAATAAATGGTATGCGTTTCGACAACCAGCAATGGCAGGATGAGCACGGACTCGGATTGAGTGAAGTGGGCATACAACGGGTTGAAGTGATCAAAGGGCCATACTCTGTTTTGCATGGAACGGAAGCCGTTGCAGGCGTGATCAATATTATTGAAGAAGATAAACCGGCTATCGGAAAAGCAGAAAGCGACCTGGGTGTCAAACTCATTAGCAATACTGCCGGGGGCATGCTGCAATATGGATACAAAGCAAATTATGGTGATCATTGGCTCCGCATTCGCGTAGCAGGGGAGACCCATGCTGATTATTCAGATGGAAATGGAACGCGTGTTTTGAATAGTCGCTTTGACGGATATTATTTGAAAGCAACCTATGGCTTTCAGAAAAAAAACTGGAAAAGCGATTGGAATTATGCAGGATCATTTAATCGCTTCGGATTTATTTTTGCAGATATCACCGATTTTTTTGAAGCACCGGATGCGCGCTACAGCAGAGAATATCCGGGTCCTCACCATATCGTACTGCTCAACTTGCTCAATGCGCAAAATACTTTCTACCTCGACCATTCTGTATTGAAATGCGATGTTGGATTGCAATCCAATCAGCGCATGGAAGATGAAGGGTCCGGCGCTATCAGTTTAAATATGCATCTGATCACCGGAGCATATACCCTGCGCTGGGAGAAAAAGATCGGCACGCGTACCGACCTGGTGTTTGCACAGTTATCAACGCTGGAGAACAATACCAATTACGGTAAAAAACGCATTGTTCCCGATGCCTGGATATGGGAGAGCAGTGCTTCTGCATATATCAAGCATGCCACGGACTTTGCAGTGTTTGAATTAGGTGCCGGTGGCGGTGTGCGTCATATCACTTCTTTGCTGACTGCCGGTGTGAATACGCCGGATAAAGATATCGCCCCTTTTGCTTTTACGCGTCCGTTCGGAAATGGCACTGCAGGTGTCAGCCTGAATAAAGGGCCATGGAATGCCAAAGCGAATGTGAGTACAGGCGTGCGCATCGCCAACCTCGCCGAATTATCGAGTAACGGATTGCATGAAGGTGTTTTTTCTTATGAGATCGGTGATCCGGATCTGAAAAATGAAATGAACATCAATACAGACGTGAGTATTACATATGCCGGCGCTGCTTTACATGTAGAAGGCAATATTTTTTATGATCATTTCAACAACTATGTCTACTTGACACCAACAGGCGAAGAGTGGTTCGGCTTCCCGATCTATCGCTATTTACAACAAGATGCGGATCTCTATGGCGCTGACGTTTCTGCTTCTGTAACTCTGGATCCGAATAAGCACTGGAAATTGAAATGCGCATGGTCGGGGATGCATGCCACAACCGAAGATGGCAATTATCTGCCTTTTATTCCTGCAGATAAGATCACTCCCGAGATTCGGTATACGCCAAAAGACAAAGAGAAACTGCAGGATATGTATGTTTTTGTCAATTGCGACCTCGTGCAGGAACAAAATGAGATAGCACCTGAAGAGACGTCAACGCCATCTTACACACTTTTAAATGCCGGGTTGGGTTGCATGCTGCAAGTGGGTGAACATCCGGTAGAATGTATGCTCACCGGTAATAATTTGCTCAATACCGCTTATTATGACCATCTGTCCCGCTTTAAACCACTGGGATATCTGAACATAGGCACAAATATTATCATACAATGCCATATCTATTTTTCTAAATCAACTAAAAACCAAATACAATGAAAAAACAGATCTATTTTATAATCACTATGGTGGTCTTTACGGCTACAATAAGCTTTATGAGTTCTTGTAAAAAAGAGGACGAAATGAAACCGCCAACCATTCAGTTCAAAACCGGCGGTTTGTACACCTCATCGGATGTATCGCTGACTGCCGGTAGTCCGGTATTGGCCGGCGTTATTGCCAAAAAAGCCGATGCAGAGTCAGAATCAGAAGACGTGCTGGAGCATTTCAATATTTCACGCTCCTTAAACGGAGGCACAAACGTTTCTGTGTATGATGAAGATATTCCGCAGGCAATGGAAGACGAATACGACAATGATTTCGCGGCTTTTGTAAGTGCAAATCCCGGTGATGTCGAAAAATACACCTTTACCGTTACCAACCGCGACGGACTCACAGCACAGATCAGCATTACCATTACTGCATTATAATAAGATGCATTAAGAAAGAGGCCCCGGCAGTGATGTCGGGGTTTTTTTATTTCTGAAAGCATGATCACATTGTAAAGGATGTAGTCGCAGTCGCAGTCACAGTCGCAGTCGCAGTCACAGTCGCGGTCACAGTCACAGTATCCTTCTTAACTACAATTTTCTTAAACAAATGATCATCGGCTCATCAGCAAATGCACACTCCTCCGAAGCGCTGAGCACCCTCATTAACATTTCACTCTCTTAGAAGATCATTGGCTAATCGGCTAATTTGCCAATTGGCTAATTCTTTACCATCCGAAGCATCACTCTCCCTCATAACGTAAAAATCATCCTAAAAAGATAATCAGCACATCATCACATTCCCTTCCTCCGAAGGAACAAACATCCTCACTATCATTTCACTCACTTAGAAGATAATCGGCTAATCAACTCATAAGCTGATTTGAATTATCCTCCCCCTAGCCCCCTCCGTGAGGGGGAATGGAGTACTCACTCCAAAATGATAATTCAAAATTTCAAGGAAATTCAAACTTAGAAGACCATCGGCTAATCGGCTAATTTGCTAATTGGCTAATTCTTTACCATCCGAAGCATCACTCTCCCTCATTACGTAAAAATCATCCTAAAAAGTTAATCAGCACATCATCACATTCCCCTCCTCCGAAGCAAAAAACATCCTCATTAACAATTCACTATCTTAGAAGATAATCGGCACATCATCACATCAGCACATCATCACATTCCCCTCCTCCGAAGCAACAAACATCCTCATTAACAATTCACCATCTTAGAAGATCATTGGCTAATCAGCTAATCGGCTCATTGGCTAATTAACCATTATACACCCTTTTCATCCACCGCGACAAAATAATATTCCCCGCAACCAGATACGGATAATAGGTGATGATGCGCCAGAGCAGCGCTATTTGCGGTACAAAACCCGGACTCGTCACATCACACATCATGGCGCTGAAACTCAGTTCTGCAATGCCGATGCTGCCGGGTGTTGCAGGGATCAGCATGATCATCCAGATAACGAATTGCCGGCCGTAAATGATGGGAATAGATGACCAGGAGGTATCGTAAAATGCCAATACCAGACAAACGGGAATGAAAAAGAAAGCCAGCCAGCTGATAGAAGTGCTTACGCCCACTTTAACCCAATATCCTCCTTTTTTACTGCGCATTTCTTCTGATGCGATCAGGATCTCATCACCGGTTTTGCGCGCCGCATTTTTCCATTTTCTGAAACCGGGTATATTGCAAAAACCTACAATAAGGGAACGCAGACTATTCGCATTGAAGAAAAGGCCATAACCCAATAAAAGAATAACACCCAGAAAGAAAAAATATAAAATGAAGAATACTTCCCGCACACTGTGAAATAAATGCATGCCCGGAAGATTGGTCTTACTACTGCAGTCCAGTCCTTCGGCGAACATGTGATGCCCGCCGATGATCAGTAAAAATATCGGAACAATGATGGCGAGAAATAACTGATCGAAAAAAATGGTGGTCATACTGGTCGACACACTTTTTCCCATGCTGAGTTTTTCTTTGCGCAAAATATACATGGCCACCGCAGCGCCGCCGATGGTGGATGGTGTTACCATACTGGAGAACATCCATAAAGTAATAGCCTGAAAACTATGCTTTGTGCTGAGTTTATGATCACTCAATACATTCAGTCGCCATATCATTCCCGCATGCCGGATTGCGATCATGCAAAAGCCGAGGAATATCCAGAAAATGGTTTTGCTGTTCCAGTTGATCTTGCTCAGCTCTTCGTAATCAAAGGAGCGATAGATCAGCCAGGCTGAAAAAATGAGGCCGAGGGCTACAAAAAAGTATATCCTGCGCGGATTAAAATCGCGCTTCAGGTCCTTTTCTTTTTCCGGGACTGTTTCTTGCTGTAGTGGTTCGTCAGGCGCCTGGCTCATGTTTCGGCTTCTCGGTCGGGAGGCCGTCAGCCAAAGTTATCCAGAAATTATTAATGCCTTCGCCGATCAGTAAACTGATC
>JAWKLB010000020.1:0-62480 GCA_041392955.1 Chitinophagales bacterium
AAAGCTTAGCACGCTCTCGGGCTTCAATCACAAGGTTCTGCCTTACTTTTGCAGCGGATGGCAGAGCAGGTTACACCCTATAGTTCGGGAGAAGAGAAAAAAGCACAGGTGCGCACGATGTTCAACCGGATAGCGGGCCGATACGACCTGTTGAACCGTATCCTCAGCCTGGGTATAGATATTTATTGGCGCAATGTGGCTATCCGGGCACTCAAGCGGTATAAGCCCGGGCGCATCCTGGATGTTGCCTGTGGTACGGGGGATTTTTCCATCGCCGCATTGAAAACAGGTGCAAAAGAGATCATTGGTGTCGACATCGCGGACCAAATGCTCGAGAAAGGCAATGCCAAGATGCAACGCAAGGGATTGCAGGATCGCATTCGTTTAGAACATGGCGATAGTGAAGCTTTGGTATTTCCCGACGAACATTTTGATGCCGTTACCGTCGCTTTTGGTGTGCGCAATTTCGGCGATCTGGAAAAAGGGCTGAACGAGATGCGCCGCGTGCTTAAAAAAGGCGCGCCTGTGTTCATTTTGGAATTCTCCACACCGCATGTATTTCCTGTTAAGCAGTTGTATCAATTCTATTTCAGTACAATACTTCCGGCATTAGGTCGTTTAATATCCGGCGACGCGAAAGCATATACTTACTTATACGAGTCTGTTAAAGCTTTTCCCGAAAGAGCAGCATTTACAGATATATTGAAACGGTGCGGATATACGCAGTGCAGATACAAAAGACTAAGCTTCGGAATATGTTCTCTCTACATGGCAGAAAAATAATATGCTTACTCCTGTTGAGTTTGCCATGTATATTACATGCGCAATTCAACGTGCGTGAATATGAGAACAGGTTTTCTATCAAGCCATACCATTTTGGTATTTCACTTGGTTATAATACTTCCGGATATCGGGTAGATTTTAATGAACAATTCATTAATCACGATTCTATCCTGGTGGCCGATGCAACCAATGGGCCGGGATTTAATTTGGGGATCATTTCCAATTTGCGTTTGGGCAAATACCTCGACCTGCGCTTTATTCCTTCACTTTCTTTTGCCGAAAAGAATTTGAACTATACATATACAGATAACACGATCGGCAATCAAAACATAGAAAGTATTTATATCGATTTCCCTTTTGATGTGAAATTCAAAAGTGCCGCATATAAAGAAATGAAAGTGTATGTGCTGGGTGGCGTTAAATACAGTTATGATCTGGCCTCCAATGCCACAGCCCGCAACGCACAGGAACTTGTGAAGGTTCGTGCCCACGATGTTTCACTGGATTATGGATTGGGATTTGAATTTTATTTTCCCTATTTTATTTTTTCGCCCGAAATAAAACTCAGCAGCGGCATCGTCAACATACATGCGTATGATCCGAATTTGCAAGAAAGTGCCGTAATAGATAAATTATTTTCCAGGACGGTGCTCTTCAGCATTCACCTGGAAGGATAGGTCAGAATTTATTCATGAACATCATGCTTTCCACCGGACGAATGGTCCTGTTCACGTACTTCGCATTCTGTTTTTTGTTGTAGTAATTTTCAATATCACCTTTTACCTCAAAGTAGATCAATTGCCCGATAGGCATGCCCGCATATATGCGCACCGGTTGCGCACAGCTGATCTCCAGGGTCCAGGTATTGCAAAATCCTACATCGCCTTTTCCTGCTGTAGCATGAATGTCAATGCCTAAACGGCCAACACTGCTCTTGCCTTCCAGAAAGGGGACCTGCGCATGTGTTTCTGTATATTCTTCAGTAACGCCCAGATATAATATGCCGGGGTGGATCACAAAACCATCATCGGGAATAATGATCTCCTCTATCTCATTATGCGCTTTCGCATCGAGGATATGATTTTTATATACGGCAAGATATCTGCCCAAATGCACATCATAACTATTGGTACCCAAACAATCCATTCGGAACGGTTCTATCAATATGGTCCCCTTATCTATTTCTTTGAGGATCTCTTTATCGGTAAGTATCATGTGCAATAGGTATTGAGGTAATGTTGATCAGTGTATCCCGATGTCCCACACCAAAATGGAGCGGTCGTCGCCGCACGAAATTAGGCAGTTATTCCACCTGCTCCAAAATAATTTATTCACCGAGTTGATATGTCCGGCGTACTTCTCCTTATCTATAACACGAAGCAGGGAAAAGTTTTGCGCATCCCATATCTTGATATGTTTATCGCGGCCGGCAGTTGCAAACAGAGTTCCTTCCGGATGCACGGCAATATCATTGATAGTGAACATATGGGCTGCAATTTCTGAGCCATGCGCTGCAATAGTTGTCATATCCCATACGCGCAAAGTGGCATCGCGGGAACCGCTGAGCAGTATTTGATCCTGGTGCAACCAGTGCAGACTGAACACCGAATTAGTATGACCGGTAAGGACCCGGGTCACCTGCATTTCTGCCATATCGAGGATATATATCCTGTGATCGCTGGATGCAATGGCCAATTTGCCGCCATCCTGTGAAAGCGCAAGGGCGCGTAAACTCGAAGCAGCAACAGGAATATTCTGCAGATGCTCACTGCTATCTGTTGAGCCAACAAGCAGGGTGCCATCCTGACATCCTGCTATCCAGGTGGTTTCGCCCGGAATAACGCACAGGGAAAAGACGCTTTTGCCGGGTCTGTCAATGGTATAGCGCAATCCGCTGTTCTTCCGGTCAAAAACCGCTATTTGTCCCTGCATGGATCCGGCAAGCAAAACCTCGTCGTTGCCGGAAAGGGCCAGGGAGAATATATTCCCCTGCATACGGGCGAAAGCCTGGGCGGAACCGGGGTTTTCGAGGTCCCAGGCGGCAATGATACCATCGCCGGCACCTGAGTAAAAATAGCGGTATTCCGGGCCGCGGGACAGTGCAAATACGGCTGCAGCATGCCCTTGCAACTGGGCGCGCTGGGTTATTTCGATCTGTCCCGGACTGTACATGTTCAGGGCGCGAAATTAAGTTTCAGCATCCTAAAGGCGCAGAAAAAGATGAGAGGTGATGGCAGAAGTCGCCTTTCCGGAGGTTCAGATGTCCCAGTTGTTCAGCTGGTTGCGCAATTTATCCATAAGCTGTAATTCAGCTTCTTTGCGCTCCATCTTTTCCTCGTCGGTGCTATCCAGATGTGTATCGGGGTCGGGGGCTTTTTCCTGTATCACGATCTCGACAAGCTTACCCCTGAGCCCCACCGGGACTTCAATATGGATATACTCCTGCTCTGATTGTATGAATTGAAAAGTTTTGATCATGCCCGACGTCGCTTAGTTTCCTTTGTGAAAGTAAGGTATCGCGCCTGTTTTTGCAAATTTTTATGTCTTCAAGCCTAAAAGTCTATTTTTAGGCAGTGAAACGAGTTAGAGCATGAGCCTGATTTTGCAAGAGAATTTACTCGGCGTTGCAGACTATGGTGTGTGGAAAATGGAAGAAGACCCGGCATATTACCTGTCGGCACTCATTCTGAGCGATTGGGAAAAGAGTTACCTGGATTCGATCAGTCATCCAAAACGAAAGATGAGCTGGCTGGCGAGCAGATATCTGGTGAAACATCTCATGAAAACCGATGAATTCGTGGAACTCCTCATCGATGTGCATGGAAAACCTTTCGTCAATAACTTTCCGCTGCAAGTAAGCATTTCGCATAGCAACAACTATGCAGCTGCGATCATTTCCAAAGATTATGATGTGGGTATAGATATTGAAGAACCGCATCGCAATATGGAAGAGATCAGAGAAAAGTTTCTCAGTGATCCGGAACTGGAAGTTGTAGGCGATCAGAATCGCATGCAAAAATTACTGGTGTACTGGAGTGCAAAAGAGGTCATGTACAAGATATGGGGAAAACGCAAACTGGAATTCCGTGAAGATATGTTCGTGCGTCCCTTCGGATTGCAACAGCGCGGTGACCTGGATGGTGTTTTGATGAAATACGGTGACGTTTTTCGCTATCATATGCATTATATCAACCGCGAGGCTTTTACCGTTGTGACGGGTGTGGGCAAGGAAGTGGAAGTGATCCAAAATACGGTTGATACAACAGGTCCATGATATACATTTCGTTCATGCATGCAGTTCATACCAACATATAGCAACACACGATGAAAAAACACACACTCACCTTCCTGAGCATTCTTTTTTCTTTTTGTCTGCAGGCGCAAAACGGTATTTTTTCCGGTGTAATACTGGATAGCAGCACGGCACAACCATTGATCGGCGCCACCATATTGCTGGATAACGGTGATGGTGCTTCTTCAGATCTCGACGGTTCTTTCAGCATCACCACAGAAGCCGGATCACATCAGGTCACGGTAAGCTATGTAGGATATACCACATGGAAAGGAAGTGTAGATGTGACAGATGCGGGTGAAGTACAGCAGAATATTTATTTGAGAGAAGAAGCGGGCTTGTTAAATACCATCGTGGTAACCGGCAGCAAATTTGAAAAACGCCTGGGCGAAGAAACAGTTTCCATGGATGTTTTAAAGACCGATATCATCGAAAATACAAATGATGTAAAGATCGATCAGACATTACAGCGGCTGCCCGGAGTAAATGTGATAGATGGTCAGGCGAACATTCGCGGTGGATCCGGATATAGTTATGGCGCAGGGTCCAGAGTTTTATTATTGATGGATGATCTGCCCATGCTCACCGGCGATGCGGCCTTTTCTTCCTGGGATTTCATCCCCATAGAGAATATTCAACAGGTCGAGGTGATCAAAGGGGCATCATCGGCTTTATATGGTAGCAGTGCATTGAACGGAATAATCAACGTACGCACTGCATATCCCGGCTCAGCGCCTGAAACCCGTATCAATTTTTTCAATGGAGTATATTTTGCACCCCGGGATACGGCGCAAAAATGGTGGGGAGATAATTATCCGTTTGCCGCAGGTGCCAGCTTTCTGCACAAACAGAAATTCGGAAAATTTGATCTGGTCACCGGTGCTTATGTCATGAACCAGGACAGTTATCTCAAGGATATTTATAACAGAAGGGCGCGCGCAAATATCAATACCAGATATCGGATCAACAATAATCTGGCCATTGGTTTAAATACAAATGCACAATGGAGCAGGTCATCCACCTTTTTCTTCTGGAGTTCAATAGACACAGGTTTGTATATTCCCTATCCAAATACCATTGCTATCAACCGGGGTTTTAAAGTAACCGTAGATCCTTATCTGAATTATTACGACAAGCAGGGGAACAGGCATAAACTGCTGCTCAGATATTATGGCAACCACAATGCAACGCTTACGACTGAACAAAGCAACTTCAATGATCTGTATTATGGGGAATATCAATACCAGAAACATTTTGATGCATCGGACCTGGTACTTACAGGTGGTATCACCGGATCCTATGCCAGTGTAAGCGCCGAGATCTATGGCGATTCGCTGTTCCACTCTTCCAATGAAGCAGTAGTATGCTCAGATCGATAAGAAATTCTTCGATGCGCTGAATGTGAGCAAAGGTACGCTAAGTGAGTTCAACCAAATAGAAGGCATTCAGGAAAGTCGTCCGGTATTCCGGCTGGGAGCCAATTATCAGATTGCTGAGTATACTTATTTAAGAGCCAGTTGGGGCCAGGGATATCGATTCCCGACGATAGCTGAAAAATATATCTCCACACGTGTCAGCGCATTGACGATCCTGCCAAATCCGGATCTGCGCTCCGAACATGGATGGAGCAGTGAGATCGGTATCAAACAGGGAGTGCGCATTTCCAACTGGCTCGGATATGTGGATCTGAGCGGTTTTATTAATGCATATTTCGATATGATGGAATTCACATTTGATTTTTATGATATTGGAAATATTGCAATTCCGGGTTTTAAATCATTAAATATTGGTAATACTCGAATTGTGGGTGCAGAGTTTTCTGTGTTCGGTGAAGGAAAGATCGGCAATATACCTACCAACATCATCGCAGGTTATACGTACATCGACCCGAAATTCCAGGATTTTGATTCTCTGCAAAATGCGAGTTCCAGTGCCGATTACAATGTGTTAAAATATAGATTCCGGCACACCGTTAAATTTGATATAGAATCTACTTTCAAACAATTGCGCGTAGGTGTGGATGTGAATTATTTCAGCTTTATGGAGGCAGTGGATGCCGCATTTGTGGATCCGGTGATCGATCTGCCCGGCGATGACAATGACATCTATATCATCCCGGGTTTACAGCATTACCGCGATACGCATGATGGGGGAGATGCCGTGATAGATATGCGTGTGGCCTGGTTATTTAATGATAAGAATGAATTGGCAGTTATTTGCAATAATATGTTGAATCGTCCGTATATGCTGAGACCTGCCATCATGGAACCCACGCGCAACCTGATGCTGCGCTACGTGGTCAAACTGTAGGCAACTGCCAAACTTTAACATTTCCTGATTGTGATCATAGCATTTTTTGCCCGCTATATGCGGAAACAGGTGAAAAATGTCATTTTTTTCGGGATGTATTCTTATCAACTTTGTAAGGTATTGATGAGGTGTACCGGAAATATCTGGAATTGCATTGTTACATCTGCATGTATCATGCTGTTGTGTACAGGAAGTTTATTTCCTGTTGCATTACGTGCGCAAAATATCGTCCCGAACTACAGTTTCGAATCGTATTTTACCCTGCCAACCGGTTATGGCAATTGGTTTGATTGCCAGGATTGGGATAATGTGAATGGTTATTTGGGATTCGCCTGGCCCTGGGCAAGTCCGGATTACCTGCATGATCTGGGTGGTGCGGGTGTAAATCTTCCATTTACCACCTTTGGCACTGTAGATCCTCATGAGGGACAAGCCATCATGGGCTTTATTGCATACCTGTCTTACGAGCCAAACTTCAGGGAATATCTCAGCGTAGCATTTACTGAACCTATGGTGCCCGGGGTGTCGTATGCCATCTCCTTTTGGATAACGAATGGAGAATCGGCATGGTATGCGAGAGGTGGTGTTGACAAGGTCGGTATCCGATTCAGTGAAGGTCCTTTGTCTCAGTTGGACCATGAACCCATCGGAGGTGCCCCGGATGTTTTTATCCCGGATATCTTCTGGAATGATGCATGGGAATTGATCACATTCAGCTTTGTTGCAGATGCACCATACGACAGGTTGACTTTGGGTAATTTTTATACGGATGCTGCAACGAATTATGCTGCGTTTGCACCAAGTGGCAGCGATGGCGCGTATTATTTTATCGATGAGGTGACAGTAATCCCCGATACGGGCTCAACAGTTATCGATACTACCTTGTGTGCAGGAACTTTATTTACACTTCCCGACGGAACAATGGCAGACACCGCAGGATCTTACTCCGTTACGCTCATCGCTATGGATGGGGCCGACTCGATCGTTACAGTCAATCTGAATTATTGGCCGGTGTATGATGATACGGTTGAGGTGGAAATATGCAGTGGTGCATCATATGTCCTTCCGGATGGAACGGTTGTGGCTGATGGTGGAATATATACTTCAGCACTCGTCAGTGTATTTGGATGTGATTCTGTGATCACCACGATACTGAATGTGGCAACAGCTTTGTTTACGGATGTTTATGCCAATATATGCGATGGTGAAACATATGTTCTGCCTGATGGAACTCCGGTGGATAGCACCGGCATCTATACCAGTTTACTTACCACTGTTTCAGGATGCGATTCAACCGTTTACACACATTTGAATGTGACCATCACAGATACGATATTTATCGATGCAGAAATATGTTCCGGGGAGTCATACCTGTTACCTGATGGGGTCTCTGTAGATATGGGCATTTATATAAGTGTATTTCACTACCCAGGTTGTGATTCTACCGTATTGACCGCACTCTACCGTGCATCCGCTTCCGATCATTCTTTTCGATGCAAAGATGATATATAGACTCGCACCTTTACTATAATGGCTGAACCTGCGGGCGATGTATTCGGAACAGGAGTGGTATGAGCAATTTTGATCCGAGTGTTGCAGGTGCCCGGCGGGCCATATATATCATATCAATACACCGATATATGGGTGTGCCGCTGTTGCTACTGCCCATATACAGGTCTGGGAAAATACCGCTGATGCGGAAATGGATACGACGATTGTATATGGCAGCAGCGTAGGGTATTCAGCACAACAGGCGGTGATTATGTGTGGGAATTTGGAACCGATTTATCGTGCACCGATTGTCCCAATCCGCTTGCTACACCATCTATGACCACTACCTACCTGTTAAGCAGAACAGATATGCATGGATGTTTTGCATCAGACAGCGTTACCGTATTTGTAGAAACTTGATGCTTTTTATCGATATCCCAAATGCTTTCAGCCCGAATGCGGATGGATCAGATGATGTATTTCTGTCGTGTGTAACATTCACTGAAATGCTTTTTCCTTCGAGTTATATAACCGTTGGGGTGCTTTGGTGTATATCTCGACAGATGGAGTGGTAGCGTGGGATGGGACTGTAGATGGAGTTGCCCAGGAAGTTGGCATGTATGTGTATACCTTACAATGGAAAACAGAATGATGGCGTAAAAGCACAAATGGAACCATCACACTGATCGGGTAATTAATTATTTATGTATTTTGCTGCTGCCATGACACACTTGCTGCTGTAGTGGGGTGTTGCGAAAACGTCTGGAGGAATACAGGCATGCCAATCGCATGCACACGCGGATACGGCGCCATTAATGTTCTGGGAGATCGCTCTGAATGTTGCAGAATGGCTATCGACAAAGTCGTCCGCTTTCAGATGAAGATGTCAATGGTTCGAAAGCTGGCAGGTGATTCACTCGCCTTCGAAAATACCCAGAATGGGAGGACCTGACAGATCTGTACTGACGCTTTAATATAAATGGAAGGCGGAACTGGTTTCAGTCAGTTTGACCTGAGCCATTCAACCACTTCCGAACGCACTGTGTATTCCTTCTGTAATAGTATGATCCCGAGCCAAGTTGAAATCGGCAACAGGGATAATCCTGAGCGCAATTAATGGTTTGTGATCTGTGTATATTTCAAACAAGTCATTTGCGGACCCAGCCCAAGGGGATAATATGCATTTGCCGCACGGCTTAAACGCAAAGCATAATCATACGTGTTTGTCAAGAGTACTACGCGGGAACAATACTGGAATAATTTTCCATCTTGCAGAGAGGAATAAAATTCTTGTTCATCTATATCAGCGGCTGCAAGAATCATCCGTCCAAAAACAGGGCCTTTCACTTCGGGGCCATGGAGTGCGGTAAAAAATACTTTGTTACCCATGGAGTGGCAATACAGAATATTCCGTTCCCGTTCCGCAATGGGGATTGCCTCCATCCAATGAAAAACCTTGTTCAGCAAAATGCCACTTGCAGCTGCATTTTCCGCATTATCAAAGTATCCAACCGGTTTTGTGTCCCAAAGAATATAAAAAATTGTCCCGATCTGTAAACTGCTGTCTCCCAGAAAATCATTTTCAAACAGTGGAAACTGATATCGGACAAACCCGTTATTTGCACCCCACATGCAATGCAGAAAGAACAGCGAACTACCCGGCGATCGCAGGCGAGCATTTTCCATATAGGAAATAAATAAAGCACTGTCAGCGTTCTCTCCGATAGGAATACTTAGCTCTACTTGCTTTAAGGGGAATGTTTCAAATTTTCCGAGCTCGATCTTGTTTTCGTCTATATTCAACCGGATGAAATATACATTTTTAGATCCGTAGAGTAGGTGCGCGGAAAATAGGGCACTGAGCAAAAATAAAATGCGTTTGCGCATGACTTACTATTTATTGGCGGGTAGAATAACGGTCCCCGTATCTGCCGAAAGCTTTTTGATGTAGTCCTGTAACTGAATAAGTTCTTTCATACACATTTGGATCTCGTCGACATTGTCGTGTGTTTTTGACTGGGTGAGTGAACGGATATGTGCTTCCACTTCATCGCGCATCTTTAAGATCTTTTTCAGTTTCAATAGCGAGATGGATTTGACAATATCTTTTTTCACCAGGAATTGTTTATCCGTGATCACCACATCATGCATCTTGAACCAATTTTCGCTCAATTCATAGGGTGTTTGCAACATGTCAATAATAAGCTGTCGCACTGCCGGATCTGTATGGTTTATAAAATATGCCTGTGACAAGAATTCATCTTTGTCATAGTGTACTTTGTAATCATTGAGGATGGCCCGATACAGTGGATTTTCTATTTCCACATCCTGTAAATTTTTCAGGATCTTGCCAATAGCATTTTCTCCTTCCACCTCGAAATTGCTGTTCTCCAAAAGCAGTCGGATGATATCGCGCTCCTGCGGTTCATCCAGATGAAAAGTAAAAGTGCGTGCTTCCTGTGGTTGTTGTATCTCCGGTTGCTCTTTTACAGAAGCTCTATCCTGTTCCGATAACCTGTCGCCCGCTTTTTTACGCAGAAAACGATTCGTTTCTGAAATAAGCAGTTGCTCTTCTACCTGCAACATCCGGGCTGTTTGTTTCAGATATAAACTGCGCGTAATGGAGTCGGGTATGCGCGCAATGCTTTGCACAATGTCTTTTACGATCTGCGCAATTTTTACGGGGTCACCATTCGCCTCATCTAAAAAAAGATCCGTTTTTAAGTGGATGAGGTCCTTTTGACTTTTGCGGATGAATGCGAGGAAAGCCTCGGAACCGTGTTCGCGCACATACGTGTCGGGGTCATGTTCTTTTGGCAACAAAACCACCTTGACTGCCATACCTTCTTCCAAGGCAATTTCCAATCCGCGTAAAGCTGCTTTTACTCCTGCCGCATCTCCGTCATATACAATGGTCAGGTTATTGGTATACCGGCGTATCAACTTGACCTGATCCTGTGTGAGCGATGTGCCGCTTGAAGCAACAGTGTTCTCTATGCCCGCCTGATGCATGGAGAGTACATCCATATAGCCTTCCACCAGATAACAAACATCATTTTGTGCGATGGCTTTTCGCGCAAAATGAATGCCATAAACAATACGGCTTTTGATATATATATCTGTCTCCGGAGAATTGATGTATTTCGGGATATTCTTATCTGCGAGCAAGGTCCTTCCCCCAAATCCCAATACTTTGCCGCTTACACTATGAATAGTGAACAGCACACGTCCCTTGAAAAATCTTTTTATAGGCATTGCTCAACCCGAGTTGTTGCAGCAATTCGTGCTGATAACCGGCTTTCAATGCTTCCTGCGTAAAGGCGTCGCCGGAGGCGGGGCAGTAGCCCAGTTTGAATTTGTCAATGATCTCTTTTCCCAACCCGCGCTCCAGGAAATAACTCAATCCTATCTCTTTGCCTTCTTCTGTTTCTAACAGTGACTGAGAAAAATAATTTTGTGCAAAGGCATTGATAATATATAAGCTTTCTCTTTTATTTTCGGCAATGATCTCTTCCGGTGTTTGTTCTTTCTCCTCAATTTCGATGTTGTATTTACCGGCGAGATATTTCAAAGCCTCCCGATATGTGAAATGCTCGTGTTCCATGATAAAACCGACAGCATTCCCGGCTTTACCGCAACCGAAACATTTGTAAATACCTTTTGGGACAGATACCGTGAAGGAAGGTGTTTTTTCATTGTGAAAGGGACACAAACCGATCAGATTGACACCCCGTTTTTTTAAATGCACAAAATCGCCTACCACCTCTTCAATGCGGGCGGCATCCATGATCTTGTTTATGGTATCCTTAGGTATCAAGCGGACAACAAAATTAGAATAAATATACGTCGCCTTGTAAAGCCTTGCGCGCAGGCACTTTCGCAACTTGGCATGATTGTGGAATATACAGGTATAAACATGGAGGATCTATGAAAAACAGGTTACACATTTTTACTATGGGGCTTATGCTGAGCGCAAGCCCGCTGGTTGCCTATCCTCCGATGACAGATTATCACGATCTGAGTTCCTTTGAATTAAAATTCAATGGCGACGGCCGGATCATGGTGTCGGTTGACGGGCACTATTACTATGAACCGGTGAGAAAATTCTCATTGGATAATGTCGCTCCGGGTAATCACTTCCTGGAGGTATTTGTAGAACGGAATAACTACAATGGTTATTACGGTTCAACGCAGCGCTACAAATTATTCGGCGGCAATATCTATATTCAACCGGCTTCACTGGTGCGCGCAACGATAGATAATAAGGGAAGATTTCAAATAAAGGATGTTGGTCCATTGGTTACCTATATGCCATATGAGCCTTACAATCCCTACAATCCCTATCCGGAATATGATCCTTATCACGCACCGAATACCTGTGCGCCCGTGCCCTATGCGATGTCGGAGGGAACCTTTTTACAATTGCTCAATACGATTGATGCGCAGTGGTTCGACAGCTCTAAAATGACCGTTGCCGAACAAACTTTGCAAGGTAATAATTTCACCGCTGCGCAAGTGGCACGCATGATGCATATGTTCAGCTTTGAAAGTTCCAGGTTGGAACTGGCAAAAAAAGCCTACAGCCGGTGTATGGATAAACAGAATTATTTTGTCGTAAATAATGAGTTTACCTTCAATAGCAGTGTGCAGGAGCTCAACAGATATATTTCCGGTTTCCATTGATGTAAAAAATATGCAACAGGCCCCCTGTCTTTACGGCGGGGGTTTTTTATTTTTGGGAATGCGCTTATGGTTTACCTCATTGCTGTGCCTGCTGGCTACCGCATTTTACTCCCGGGCTGAGGCCGCGAATTTTTATGTATCTAATGCCGGAAGTAATGCAAATCCGGGTAATACAACAGCATCACCATGGGGCACGATACAGTTCGCATTGTCGCATGTTGCTCCCGGCGATGTGATAAATGTCATGGCGGGCACATATACCGGCAGATATACCTGGGTTGTGAGCGGTACGGCTGGAGCCCCCGTGACATTGCGCAACAATCCGGGTGATCTGGTCATACTGGATGGAAGCACACTGGGGAATGGGGTAGAGATGTTGCTCATTCAAAACAAAGCATATATCCAAATAAGTGGTTTGCATTTTACAGGCCATAATGGAAATTATCAACCTGTTATCCATTTGCTGGGAAATTGCTCACATGTGGAGATAAGCAATTGCGAAATATATGATACTAATTGCAATGAAAGCTATGGGGTTTTGTGCGAGGGCAGGGGAGATGATATTTCTATACACGACAATGATTTTCATGATCTCCTGGGATCAAATGCGGTGGCCATTTTATTTGCAGGTTCGCATGTGAGCACCCCTTATAGCAATGTGCAGATCGTTCAGAATAATATCAACCATATTGAACCGGCTCCCAGTGAGGGCATTGCAGTGAATGGTAATGTAGATGGTTTTGTGATCGAAGGGAACAACTTGTCAGATATAAATAATATTGGCATCGCAATGATCGGTGGTGAAGACTGGGTGAATACCAATGATGCAGTAAATTATAGCCGTAATGGCGTTTGCAGGAATAATACTGTGAGCCATGCAAATTCCATATACGGCGGTGGCTTCGCCGGTGGTATTTATATAGATGGCGGATCGGATATCGTATTGGAAAATAACATCGTAACAGGCAGCGATATCGGGATAGAGGTAGGTTGTGAAAATGCAGGGTTCATTGCACAGAATAATAGGGTTAGAAATAACATATTATATGCAAATGAAAAAGCGGGGCTGGCGTTTGGAGGATATGACTACCCGGCCACCGGACAGGTTCAAAATTGTTCCTTTACCGGTAATACCGTTTTTGATAATGATATATTGAATTCAGGATTCGGCCAATTGTGGATACAATATGCATGGAATTGTACGGTCAGGAACAATATCTTTTATGTGCAAACAGTACATAATATGGTAAATGCACAAGTGGTGAACGCCACAATGGGCAATATGATCACGTATAATATTTTTCACCATCCTGCCGGTGATGCGCTGGCAAAATATTTCTGGAACGGTGGATTGGTCACCGGACTATCGGCATTTCAATCGCTTTCCGGAACAGCAACCTTTTGTTCTTCTGCCGATCCATTGTTCGTAAATGTCGCACTCTCACCACCTGATCTGCATATTCAAAATGCGTCGCCCTGCATCAATGCCGGCGATCCCGCATACACGCTTGTGGATACAACAGATGTGGATATGGACGGGGATGCACGGATATTGGCAACATATACAGACATTGGTGCAGACGAATTCGCGACATTTCCGCTCGTCCTATCCTATAGTGTGTCGAATGCAATTTGTTCCGGAACTTGTACCGGTAGTATTTCTTTTACAGGCATGTATGGTTGTACTCCGTATACATTACAATACAAGGCACCCGGCGGGGCCTGGACAATGAGCGACGAAAGTCTGCATGACCTGTGTGCTGGAAATTATAAAGTGAAAGTCACTGATGCATGCGGCCTGGTGCTTGTACAAAATATTCCCATTGCAGAGGATCCTGCACTAAGCCTCACGGTCACCTCCATTGTCAATGAAACAGTGCCCGGTGCGGCGAATGGTAAGATAAGCGTGAAAGCCAACGGAGGATATGGTACAAAACAATATTCCATTGACGCGGGAGCGCATTGGCAAACCACAAAAAAATTTACCGGATTACCGGCGGGATCTTATACGATCTGGACCATGGATGCGCATGCGTGCATGGCGACTGCAATGGCAACGGTGGAATCCGGAATGCGCCTAGCACAAGTATCTGCCGTTGTATTTCCCAATCCTTGTCATGACCGCTTCACCATTCAGCTGGATGATTACGATAAGTACAGGGTAGAGATATATAGCGCAACAGGGGCACTGCTGCAGGCCGAAAATGTCTGTGGTGCTTTTTCACACACTATTGCATGTGCGTATCCACCCGGCCTGTATATCCTGCACATCATTTTACCGGACAACTCCCTGAGCATACAATTGATCCTTGAATAAAGCGTTCAATAATTGTTTATTTTTGGGCACAGCTGAAAGAAATGAAAGTGAAGATACTCCCCATTGGCTTACTTATCCTCTGCGCTTTTTCTGCCTGTACTACCGAAAAAAAATACGTGCAACAAGGTGTATTCAATCAGATGAGCCCGGAACAGGTATACGAAACGGTGGGAAAAGAAGAAAAACAGGCAACAGGTTTGCTGCAGTCTATAGCTGATGCTCCTGAGCAGCAGGTAACTTTCTCCGCACTTTCTTTGCCGGAATACCCATTGCTTTCTCTAAAGACGGATACTTCCAAAACGGATACCACGGAGATAAAGCCGGTGATTCAACCGATGGTCCTGACCGGCACCGGAACAGTGGTACTGGGAACTGCAGCCGCTGCAATCGGATTTTTAAGCGCTCCTGTCCTGATCCCCCTTGCTGCTATCCTGCTGTTGGGTTCTTGTTTTCTAACCGGTTGGGGTTGGCGAAAAATAAAAGAAGATCCTAAAAAATATAAGGGTGAAAAATTGGCGGCTGCCAACTATCTGATCGTCGGTTTGGTAGGTGTTGCGGCTTCCTTTTATTTTCTGTACCTGCTATTTTCTGTTTAAGCGCGCAGCTGTTTTTCCATCTTGGAGATTCCTGCTTCCAGCTCTCTGAATAATAGCATCCTGTTCTTTTCGCCCGTTCCGCTGATCAATGTAGATCGGCCTATCAATCGCTGCATCCAATGCATGGTTTCCGCTGCATATATCGCGTTGCTGCTGAACATGACATTGAAGGTCATGTGGCTTATGAAAACGGCATCTTTTTCGTCGGCATGCGTCACAACGGTATTATTTCCCAATAAGGTGTCACTCTGATATAAATGGAAATCTGCATATCGCGCAGCGGTTTTATCGCCATACGCCAATTTGTGGTTTCGCTCCGTCATCATCCGTGTAGTTTGCATGAGTATATGCAGATCCTGTAAAATTTCAAGACAGTCGCCGGCTTTTTTGAAATATCCGCTGTCCCAATAGAATTGCAATTGTTTTAATGTGGTATCCAGAATATTCGAAGGCCAAACTTCATAAGAAGGAATTTCCAGATAGGTATCGTATATTTTACCTGCCAGTGTGATCAGTTCCCGGTCTATATCCTGTTGGTTATAATAACTGCCGGCACCCGCCACTCCCAGTATGGTGTACATCCAGTAATGCAGTTTGAATGCCGCCAATGCGGGCAGTCCGAATTGCAGAAACAGCGGGGCGTCGATCGCGGCGTAATAGATCTTCCGGTCGGCATACTGCAACATATTGTCGCTGTGTTCCAGCAGCATATGGATATGTTTGGAAAAGGCATTTCGGGTATTATCGGTCACCTGATATTTGAAATTGACAAGGCCGGGTATCTCTTCCGTAAAATGAGCAATGGGGATCTTGTAATGATTGCATATACGTATGGCCTCGTCTATGCTCATCGCAGTTTCACCGCGCATTCTGCGATATACACTATCCATGCTCAGCTGTAATACCTCTGAAAGTTCCTCGGCCAGCTGGATCCCGGGTGGCCGCGAGTCTTTTAGCCTTTGTATAAAAGAAAGTTGAAAAGGATTTTCCATGTGTGTCGGTAAATATACTCCGCAGCCTGATTATTTGCATAATTCCGTAATACAACCCCGGCACGAGATATGGCTTGCGGGATCCCGTAAACAGCAATGGAGCAAGTGGCGTATTCTCGTTTCCATCGTGCTTTTCGCGCAGATAGCTTTGTCAAAAAAATACACAGATATGCTACACAAAAACATGTTACTCGCTTTTACCTTTTCTATTTCGCTCATGACCATGCAAGCACAGGATGCAATGGAACAACAGGTAGCCAAAGAGATCAATCTTTCAGGACCGCGTGTTGGCGGTACTTATCTCGGCAATGTGTATGTCAATGCTTTGATCCATACAAATAATTACCGGGAAATATATGGCGATGCGCAATTCACACCATTGATCTCGCAGTTCGGCTGGCAATTTGAACGCCGCTTTTTTAATATGCCCGATGGTTCCTGCGGGGTAATAGAATTCGTTCCCATGGTGGGTGGTTTGGATCAGAATCTGGTCTTCCCCTCCCTGACTACCATCATTGGTGCCCGATTAAGCAGCGGTATAGAATTCGGAATGGGTCCCGTATTTACCTTGGCTGGTTCCTCGGTTGCTTTCGTTGCCGGGTATAATGTGCAAAGTTGGGGAGTGAATTTTCCTGTAAATGTTGCAGTGACTCCATCCAACGAAGGAACCAGGATAACCCTGCTGCTGGGTTTCAATAAAAAAGATGATTACTATAAGTAAAAAAAAAGGGCGCCACACTCCTGGAGCGCAGCGCCTTTCGTACTTGAACGTCTCTCTGCGAAAAAGACAAGGTATAAACGGCGCTTGCTATACATTATTGTATGTAAGCGCCATTTTTCTTGCATGTTCATAACTATTTACCTGAAATCTTTGATTTTACTGCAATCTCCATACCTTTAGACTGCATTTTTGGTTGATGTCCCGCATCGCGGTGGCATCCTAAGAGGGAATCCGGTGCAAGTCCGGGACAGTCCCCACTGCTGTAACTCCATATGCCGGTATGGCATCTCTGCCACTGTGATGAACGGGAAGGCGCTATACCAGGAGAAGTCAGAAGACCTGCCAGAGTATGCCTATCGACTCTTTTGGGGCAAAAGGGTTGCTTGTAACCGGTATCCGGTTTGTTTTGCCTCATTTTTATTTCACCTTTTAAACAGAAAAAAATGCGGAAGTTCTTTTACCTCCTGTTCGCCTTGACGGCAACGTACACCTTGTCGGCTCAAGCCACCTTGTCACGTGTACTTATCCTCAATGAAGGTTATTACGATTATTTCACCGAAACCATAGTAACACCGGTTAGTGTCGGTGCATATGATCCTGCAAGCGGGATCTATACAACTATACATACTATAGATGGTGCGCGTTTTGCCAGCGACATCGTTGTGGACGACGATTATTATTTTGTGGCTGCAGATGACCAGCTCTTACAATATGATCGTTTTTCGGATGAGCTGTTGCACAGCGCAACAGTGCCCGGTATCCGCAAGATCGCCCTTTCCGGTGATATGCTGATCCTGAGTCGTGGCGAGTATCTGCAAACGTTTGATGATTACGTGGAAGTATTCGATAAGCATACACTTTCCTTTCAATATGCAGTGCCAAATACCGAGATCGCATTTGCTACGGAAGGAATCGTGACCTTGGATGGTAAAGCCTATATAGCCGTGAACAACGGTTTCGATTTTGGTAACGAAGTGGGAATGGTCGCTGTTCTGGATGTTGCGGGTGGAAGTATTGATGACATCATTGACCTCGGTCCCAATGGTATTAACCCGGATAACATTATGCTGTCGGAAGATCATATATACACTTTGAATAATAAAGATTATACAGGTTCATCTGTTTCTGCTATAACTATCGGTGATAATATAGCGAGTACGATTGATCTCGAAAATATTTCTGCAGGTTGCGGCACCTCTGTATATTTCAATGATGCAGTGTATTACCAGGAATTATTCGGCACCAGTTTGAGTAAATACGATCCTGTTTCTGCCAGCATTGAAGATGAAACAGAATTCGGACAGAGTTTTTATGCCCTTGCCTTCGAACCACTTAGCGGAGATATGTATACCAGTGAAACGGATTTCTTCAGTTATGGCATCATACATATTTATCACGATGGTGTAGAGATTTCATCTTTCGATGCAGGTGTTTCTCCCGGCAATATTGTATTTGACCTGAGAACGGCAACCGGGATACAGGAAGAAAATGTCATGCAGTTCGGCATCTCTCCAAATCCCGCATCAACAAATACGCAAGTGCACAGTGCCATCGACATGCAGGATCTGTATGTTAGCGATCTTACCGGTCGCGTTCTTTTGGAAAAGAACAATGTGCATGCTGCAGATGCAGATCTCCATCTGGAAGAGCTTGTTCCGGGTAATTATTTTATTACGGTAAGTACTGCAGAAGGAACTTCTACTCAATTATTCATAAAATTATAAGTCATTTGCGCCTCCCGCAGGGAGGCGCTTTTTTATGCGTGCCACTCTGCTCATCCTGTGCATTTTTCTTGCTGCCTGCTCGGGCAACAAAACAACAGAGGTTTATCCCGATGTGGCCGAACCGGTTACCATCGCGTATGCCAAAGGTTTTAGGATGTCTGATTACGGTGGGTTTATTATCCTTTCCATCCTGGATGTGCAGGACAGTACCAAGGAACTGCACAGATATTATCTGGTCAGAGGTGAAGGTGCCGGATATGCCCGTTTACCTGAAGCGCAAACCATTCATATTCCGGTGAAAAAAGTCGCAGCATTATCCACGACGCATATTGGATTTTTGATGAAGCTGGGTGAAGAAAATTCACTCGGCGGATTTGGTGGCACAAAATATATCTATGCAGATGCTGTGCGCAAAAGAGCAGAGCAGGGTGAGATACAGGAACTGAACAGCGGCGATCAATTGAATACGGAATTACTGGTGGCATTGCACCCGGATGTATTGTTTTCGTACAGCACGGGAAATGATGCCTATGATGATCAGGATAAATTAAGTGCGCTGCGTGTCCATAATGTGATCATATCGGAGTTCATGGAAACTGACCCATTGGGCCAGGCCGAATGGATCAAAGTGTTTGCAGCATTTTATGACAAACTGGACGATGGCGAAAAGATATTCGATTCCATTGTCCATGCCTACACAGATTTACAGCATACAGTGGCAAACAGTAAAAGGCCTTTGGTATTCACCGGACTTCCCTTTAAAGGAGAATGGACCATTCCGGGTGGTAAAAGTTTTGCTGCGCAATTTTTATCAGATGCCGGAGCACAATATATCTGGGATGCTGATAAGCGCACATTTAATTACCCGGTTTCTATCGAGACGATCTTGCACGATGCTGTGGATGCTCCCTTTTGGTTAAACGCAGATGGAGCGCAAAGCTATGCGGATATTTTAGATATCGAACCCAGATGTGTGCACCTGAAAGCCTTTACTACCAAACAGGTATATAATAACGATGCACGTGTCGGTCCGGCAGGAGGGAATGATTATTGGGAGAGTGCTGTTGCCAATCCGCAGGATGTGCTTTCCGACCTGATACATATTTTTCACCCGGAGGTATGTGCAGATAGTATAATGCATTATTACAAAAGAATGGATAAATGATGCGTGCTTGGAAATGGATCATTGGCATGCTCTTGCTAACCGCATTTTTTATTGCTGATCTGTGCATAGGTTCTGTACATATATCTATTGCAGAGATATGGAGCATCCTCACCGGCAAACTGGATAGAAATGCACCTGCCTCCATCATTTTACTGGAAGGTCGCTTGCCGCGGGTTGTGACGGCCCTGATCGCCGGCGCTGCATTGCCGGTCGCAGGACTGATCATGCAAACCTATTTTCGCAATCCTGTGGCCGGTCCTGATATTTTGGGTATCAGTGCCGGTTCCGGATTATTTGTTGCAGTGGTCATGCTGACGAGCGGCACCATTTTTTCTGCAACACATTTTTCTGATCTGAGTATTGTAACAGCTGCCATTGCCGGCGCATTTTTCATGTTACTCATTATTTTATCCGTTGCAGGAAGGCTGAGAGATCCGATAGCTCTGTTATTGTTCGGAATTTTATTCGGCATGGCGATCAGTGCAGTGGTGGGTGTATTGCAATTCTTCAGTGAAAAAGGAGCGTTGAAATTGTTCGTCATGTGGACATTTGGAAGTTTGGGTGGAACAACCTGGCCGCAGATATATTTGTTGCTCCCCGTAGTACTGCTCGCGATAGCTTATGCTTTTCGTTTGGCTAAACCCTTGAATTTACTTTTATTGGGTGAATCATATGCCGCCAGCATGGGCGTTCGGGTATTACAGGTGCGCATCGGAGTGATCATTTGCACTGCTATTATTACCGGATGTATCACAGCATATTGCGGACCGATCGCATTTATTGGCATCGCAGTTCCGCATTTGGCAAGAATGCTAGCACGCACCAATGATCATTTTATTTTATTTCCCATGTGTATCCTATCGGGAATCATTATCATGTTGGGTTGCGACATGCTGACCTTAGTTCCCGGTGGAAGCGCCATTTTACCTTTGAATGCGGTCACCGCAGTAATGGGTGCACCTTTTGTTGTGTTCATTTTATTTCGCAGCAGGAGGATGCAGAAATATTTCTGATGGAAACTATGCAATTACACATACAAGGAGTAAGCATCGGGTATGGCCCCAAAATATTGCACAGCGGATTAGAGGCGAGTGTACATTCCGGACAGATATTGGCAGTATTAGGCCTCAATGGTTCTGGTAAATCCACCCTGATCAGAACGATATCCGGTCTCGATAAACCCATTGCAGGCGGCATTAGTCTGGATGCCATGCCGGTTCATACGATGCATGCACAGGAAAGAGCGAAGTGCATTTCCGTAGTGCTTACAGGTCGTGATCAGGTAATTCCGTCATTGCGTGTATTTGAGATATTGCAATCGGCAAGGGCGCCATATACCGGTGCGTTGCACATGCTGCGGGAAGATGATAAACGTATCCTTTCAGAAGTTGCACAATGGACGGGTATAGAAATGTACCTCAACAGGGCATTATATGCCTTAAGTGATGGTGAAGCACAAAAGGTTTTTATTGCACGGGCACTAGTGCAGGATACTCCGGTCATCCTGTTAGATGAACCAACATCCCATTTGGATATTATCCGCAAATGGGAGATCTACGCGCTATTGCAGCAAATTGCCGCTCAGGGTAAAATAATAGTGTGCGCTACACATGATGTTGAGCATGCCTTGCATATTGCACAGCATTGTTTATTGTTGCAGGCGGGTGGTGAACATGTACTGGGTGCTACTGAGGATCTCATACGATCCGGAACCATTACTTCCTGGTTCAAAGGTCCGGCCGTTCATTTTGATACAACAAGCCGCAGATTTATTTTCCGCTAGTTTTTTCCAATACGTAAATTCCCTGTTGCACGAAGAACAAGACTCTTCGATAGTGTACAGCTGTAATTTTTAGTCCGAATTTTTCAAACGTTTCCTTCCATCCTGTGTCCGTTTTATTGGTATGCGGACAGGGAGAATAAAATAAATTGGCAACCCTATCGAGAAAGAAAGTTAGTTTCTTCTGAAAATTACCCGAATAAATATCTTCCATGATGATCAGACGTTTGCATACACGTGCGGCTTCAGCAAGTGCCAACTCCGGTTCTTCAATATGATGCAGAACGGTAAGGATCATGCCGGTATGAAAATGATCGTCGGGAAAGGGGATTTTTTTTCCGTCATATACCAGAGGTTTGACAGAAGGGTCATACTGTCCTTCATGAATGTCGATGAGGGAGAGGTCAAATCCTTTCTCACGCAATAAGCAGGCAACGAGTCCGTTCCCTGAGCCAATGTCCAGTATCTTATCCTTCTCGGGTAAATGGGGGAGAAGTGGCCTGATCTTTTTCCGCACAAATGGCCTTCCCACAGCATGAAAATACATGCGTCGGAATAAGGGGACTTTATGAATGATATACAGGATCAAAAGTATGCGACGTATATAAAACGCCGCATAAAATTATCTTTTTTGGAATATCAAAGCAGCAGAGTCTATACAAAAGCGCAAACCGGTTGGTGTAGAAGGAGCATCATCAAATACATGACCTAAGTGGGCACCGCAGCGCGCGCAATGCACTTCATCCCGCGCATAGCCGATCTTGTAATCTACATCAGATGCAACATTCTTGTCATTGATAGGTTGATAAAAACTCGGCCATCCTGTTCCGGAATCGAATTTCGTTTTTGCATCAAAGAGCGGCATACCGCAACAAACACAGTAGTATATGCCATCGGCATGGTTATCAAAAAACGCATTGTCGAAAGGAGGTTCCGTTCCTTCTTTGCGCGTAACATAAAATTGCATAGTGGTGAGTTGCTCTTTCCACTCACTTTCCGTTTTTTCGATCTTAACGCCGTCCCACACATAATCGGCCTTTTCGAGAGAAACCGCAGGTTTGTCCATTTGTGCTTCTGATGCTTGTGGGTCGGAAGTTGTATTTTGGGTACATCCAACAACCGCCGGTATTACTGCGATCAGCAGCATAGCTAAATGCTTTTTCATGATATCGATGATCTGTTTTTGCATATATACGTTTTGGAGGAGGGTATGGATGTTCTAACAAAAACCGGGTTGTTTAGTTTCTGTATACTTGTAAAGATTTGTTAATAACAAGTACTTTATGCCAGATGCAGGGCGCCGTACATCTGTTCCTGCTGACTGCGCACTTGTTCATCATTGATGTATTCGTCGTAGGTCATCAGTTTATCTATAGCGCCTTTGGGAGTCAATTCGATCACCCGATTGGCTACAGTTTGTATGAACTGATGGTCATGCGAGGAGAAGAGCAACACACCTTTGAAATCCTGTAATGCGTTATTGAAGGCAGTGATACTCTCCATATCGAGGTGATTCGTGGGCTCATCCAGCAACAGCGTATTCCCGCCCAGCAGCATGCAGCGCGAGATCATACAGCGCACTTTTTCTCCTCCGGAAAGCACCTTACAACTTTTGAGTGATTCTTCGCCGCTGAATAACATTCTGCCCAAAAATCCGCGAATAAATGCTTCATCTTTTTCCTGGCTATACTGTCGCAGCCAATCAATGAGATTCATCTCCCCGCTGAAAAAGGCTGTATTGTCGTTTGGCAAATAATTCAATCCTATGGTTACGCCCCATTTAAAAGTGCCGTGATCGGCATGTTTTTCAGAAGCGAGAATATCAAAGAAATGTGTGATGGCCATAGGATCACGACTGATGATGGCCACTTTATCACCTTTTTCGATGGTGAAATTGATGTCCTTAAATAAAGTTTTATCTCCATATGTTTTGGAGAGATTGCTCACCTGTAATACCTGATCGCCCACTTCGCGTTCGGGATTGAAAAATATACCCGGGTATTTTCGGGAAGAAGGACGCATCTCTTCGATATTGAGTTTCTCCAGTGCCTTTTTGCGGGCTGTAGCCTGACGCGCCTTGGATGCATTTGCGCTGAACCTGCTGATGAACTCCTGCAGTTCTTTGCGTTTTTCTTCTGTTTTCTTATTCTTCTGCGCCATCAATTGCAACATGAGTTGTGATGATTGGTACCAGAATGAATAATTACCAGTAAAGATGGATATCTTCCCATAATCAATATCTACCACATGGGTACAAACAGCATCTAAGAAATGCCTGTCGTGGGAAACAACGATAACCGTATTTTGATAATCGGCCAGAAAATTCTCTAACCAACCAATGGTATCAATATCCAGGTCGTTGGTAGGCTCATCCATCAGGAGAATATCCGGGTTGCCGAACAATGCCTGTGCAAGTAATACACGTACCTTTTCTTTACCGTTGAGGTCTTTCATATACATGTAATGCTTGTCTTCGCTGATACCCAGATTGCTCAATAATTCAGCCGCATCGCTTTCGGCATTCCAACCATCCATCTCTGCAAATTCGGCTTCCAGTTCTCCAACGCGCAATCCGTCCTCTTCTGAAAAATCCGGTTTTGCATAAAGCGCATCTTTTTCCTGAATGATGTTCCACAACTTTTTGTGTCCCATCATAACGGTATGTATGGTCAGATGATGATCGAATTCAAAGTGGTTTTGTTTCAAAACCGCCATGCGCTCGCCAGGCGTGATCTCAATAAAACCCGTTGTGGGATCAATTTCGTTTGCGATGATCTTCAACAGAGTGGATTTTCCGGCACCATTGGCACCAATAATGCCATAACAGTTGCCCCGCGTGAATTTGAGATTGACATCCTCAAATAACACGCGTTTTCCATAGCGGAGGGAAAGATTTTGAATTGCGATCATAAAGGCCTTTTCTTTTCAGGCTGCAAAGGTAAGCATTCGCCGGGGCAATACCGCTGCCGGCTTATTCCTGCAACAGAATATTAATGTCGCCGATGAGTTTATTTACGTCAACGGAGTCGGTGCCATCATAATATCCCCGGATGCGGCCTTCGCGATCAACCAGAGCAAAATTATCTGTATGCACAAAATCTGTAGGGCCACCGTCCCCTTCAGAAGCATCTACCATATAGCTATACCTGGCTAGATCGTATATTTCTTTCTTGTCACCGGTCACAAAGTGCCAATGGCGGGCATCCACACCTCGTCTTTCAGCATAACCTTTCAGCACGTATGGCCTGTCATGACCCGGGTCAACGGTATGGGAGAGGAACATCACATCATTATTATTTTCAAAGGTGTGGTATACACGCAACATCTGTTCTGACATAAGCGGACAAATTCCCTGACAAGTGGTAAAAAAGAAATCGGCGACGAAAATTTTGTCTTTGTATGCATTTTTTGTGATCGTAGTGCTGTCCTGATCCAGGAGGCTGAAGGGTGAGACATAATGCGGTTCGCCATTCGTGCCTTCAGGCCCGTAATAGGGGAGCATTGCTTTGTGCTCAGGTTGGGAATATTTGTATACAAAAAAGATAGCGACCAGCACTACCATTCCAAGTGCAATGGTGCTATATCTGAAAAAAGATCCTTTAGCCATATTTTACAAAATTAAGGTGCTGAACATGTAAAAAGTTCACTCCACTTTTGTTTACAATTCTTTTAAGATTTCAAGGTGAAAGGTGCAATAAGCCGAATGGCAAAATTTCTCCCCATACCAAAAACACCGGTATCGCCCGTTGCATAATTGGTTTCTGCATATTTCAGCCTGCTGAGGTGGTCCTGATACACGGCATCCGTGATATTGTTGCAACTCAAAATACAGGTTAGATATGTCTTCGCAGCGTGCTGCAGATCAAATCCAACGGACGCATTCAAGAGATAATATGCCGGAGTGGGTGTTTCGGTTGCATACGCTGTGAATACATGGTTCTGCGCAAAATGAGATTCCAGTTCACAAGAGGCGAAAAGGTTGGCAACATGATCGCCCCAGGCTTTCTTTTCTGCGCGCAGTTGGCTGATCCATTTTGGCCCGGGTGTAAATGGAAGATCCGTGGTAGAATCTGTTGCATGCAATTGTTGGGCACGCACATAGGAGAAACTATTCTCAAAATGCAGCCAATCCAATGGATGCGGATGTACATCTAACACGATCTCCGTTCCGTATAAAAGGGCATTGCCTTGCGCATATGTAAAAGCGTCAAAAGGCGTGTCATCTACCATTATGGCAGCATCTTGCTTTTCCAGGAAAATGAAATGGTCTATGCTGTTTGCAAACAGATCTGTTTCGAAATGAATATGTTCACCCGAAAAACCGAAAGCGAGGTCGAATTGCATACTGGTTTCAGGCAGCAGATCCTTGTTGCCGGTCTCATAACGGAAAGTTCCTTCATGCACTCCGTTGGAACCAAGTTCTGCCATATTCGGAGCACGAAACCCGCGACTGATATTTGCTTTGCTGTACCACTTATCCGTGCATTGATATGTTGCGCCGATACTTCCGCTGAACGCTTGATATGTTCTGCCGAAAGCAGAAAATATCACGGCACCGTCTTCCATAAACTGTTCAGCATGCAGTTTGCGTATATCATAGCGCATACCACCGGCGAGATCCCATTTGCGTATGTTTTTTGAAGTGTATGCATACAGGCCGCCATCTTGTAAGGAGTATTCGGGGATCAAAACTTCTTCACCCAGATTAGCAGATGTTTGCAACATGCCGTTCCATCCGGTGGATATTTTCCATCCGTGTATTTCAGGAAGGTCGTACCGCAGATCACCGGTAATGGTATGTAATGTAAAATATAGTGCATAGGCGTCCGGATCCAGCACATCACCAAATTCTTTTCTGTTATTTTCCTGATAACCGGCGGTGACATGTATGTCTCCGTCTCCGGCATATATATCTGCATTTGCAGATGCTTTATAATGCGAAATATCTTGTTTTGGTATGAACAAAGTATAACTTCTCAGGTCGTCATCCGATACGATGATACTTTCTTCTGTGCTGTCATTAATTGCATATGGGCGAATAAATGCGCCGGTAATACTGTCTCTTTCACCTTCTACCAAACCCGGCTGTAAGCGATAGATACTTCCTTTCACATGCACATATCCCCAGGACCCTGTCCGGCCCAAAGTGATATTTCCTGCATTTTCTGTATAACCACTATTAAATACATATCCGTCCGCAGCATTTTGATAAGCATGTGCCATAGTGCCTGTAAAGCGGGCATCCCATATCCAGGAATGAATATTACCTGCAACATCGCCCGACGCCATCAGTGCACCATTATTGCTCTGATATTGTGTGCGGACTGAACCACCGATCGTATTTTGCGGAAGGGTGGGTGTGGAGATAAAATGGATCACACCTGCCATGGCATCACTGCCATACGAAAGGCTCGCAGGGCCTTTTAAAATCTCCACCCTGTGCACACCTGCTTCATCTATTTCGATGCCGTGCTCGTCGCCCCATTGTTGCCCTTCCTGCCGGATACCATCTTGCACCACCACCACTCGGTTATATCCCAATCCGCGAATAACAGGTTTGGAAATGGCTGGTCCGGTGCCGATCTGAGAAATACCGGGTTGCTTGGAAAGTGCATCAATGATATTCGTGCCACTGTTCTCCAAAAGGTATTTATTATTTACAATCGCGATCGGTGTGGGAGTGTGGTTTGCTTCTGCAGCATGTGATTGTCCGGTGATCACCACTTCGCTTATCTCTGTGATGGAAGCTTTCAATACAAATTGTACCGAGTGTACTTCACGGATATCGATCGTTTGTGTTGCCGATGCGTATCCTACATAAGTAACCTGAACTGTTAGTGTTTTTGCGGGAAGGTCGCTTATTTCAAAATACCCGTCAAGATCTGTAACGGCTACTGTTTTTATATCCGGGAAATAAATGGTAGCACCAATCAGCGGACTGTTATCATTTGCGTCGGTAACCGTTCCGCTTAACGAATTTTGAGCGTTTGCATGTATCGTTATACAAAGTATGCACAATGATACAAGCCATAGTTTTTTTACTTGCATAAGGTAATTTTTGATCTGAAAAAAGAAACAGGGGATCTCAGATCAAAACGGGCGGACCGCGCAGCAGGATATCTGTTGCAGATGCAACAGAAGGAGAAATGTGTTGGGGAGAATTTCCGATTTCTGCACCGGCGCATGGCGATGCAGGTACATGTAAAGCAAGCGCACTGCTTCCGGTAGAAAAATGAAAGTCGCACAGCGCACAATGATCTTCCGTATGAAAATGGTGCTGTGTGCTGTCGTGTCCATTACAAACCACTTCCGTTGTATGCCCGATCAGGTGATAGGCATCTTTACAAATAACCGTAGCCGTGAATACGAACAGAACAGTTACTTGTAACAGAATTCGCAGGAAGCCGGAATGGGAGCGCATGAACCCCTGAAGTTTATTTTTCCACAAAAGTATTATGCATGTGCCGGAATTGTAAATTTGAGCCGGTTAAATAACCTTAATATATGCGCGGCGGAAAACAGGCATCCATGGTGTTCATATTTATCACGCTCCTCATCGATGTGATCGGGTTCGGCATCATCATACCGGTCATACCGGACCTTATCATTCAATTGCATGGTGGCAATTATTCCGATGCCGCACTCATAGGCGGTTTTCTCATATTCGCTTTTTCCGGCATGCAGTTCCTGTTTTCACCCATCGTGGGTAACCTCAGCGACCGCTTTGGCCGCAGACCTGTTCTTTTGATCAGCTTGTTGGGTTTTACGGGTGATTATTTAATAATGGGTTTTGCACCAACGCTTGGCTGGTTGTTCGTTGGCCGCATGCTTGCGGGTATAACCGGTGCAAGTTTAACTACTGCGGGGGCATACATTGCAGATGTTTCACCTCCGGAAAAACGAGCGCAGAATTTTGGATTGATAGGTGCCGCATTCGGCATGGGTTTTATCATTGGACCGGCACTTGGTGGCCTGTTGGGTGGAATAGATCTGCGCCTGCCCTTTTTTGCTGCTGCAGGTCTGACCTTTTTGAATTTCTTATACGGGTTATTCATTCTGCCCGAATCTTTAAAGGTTGAAAACAGGCGGGCATTCTCCTGGAAACGTGCTAATCCTGTTGGATCACTGCTACAGTTAAAACGATATCCGATAGCTTATGGTTTTATCATCTCCATGATATGTATTTATATAGCCGCGCATTCCGTGCAAAGCGTATGGGCGTACCATACGATGGGCACCTTCGGTTGGACGGAAAGCCAGGTGGGTTTATCCCTTGCGTTGGTTGGCGCACTGGTAGGCTTAGTACAAGGCTTGCTCATACGGGTCACCATGCCTCGTTTCGGACAGAAGAGATCGCTTTTCCTCGGTCTCACCTTGTATACGGTCGGGTTGATCCTGTTTGCATTAGCTTCCAGGGGTTGGATGATGTACGTTTTCCTCGTACCCTATTGTTTGGGCGGCATTGGTATGCCGGCTTTGCAGGGGCTGATATCCCGGCAGGTCCCTATGAATGAACAGGGCGAATTGCAAGGTGCATTGACCAGTTTAATGGGTGCTACCTCCATCATTGGTCCTTTGATGATGACAAATATTTACGCAGCTTTCACCTCAGATCATGCACCTGTCCACTTTGCAGGTGCAGCCTATATATTAGGTGCTGTTTTTATGTTGTTGAGCATGTTATTTGCAAATCGCAATTTCAAGCGACATAATATAACGGAACATATGCCTCAACCGGAAGCATTGGATCCTGAATTACCATATAGCGAGGAATTGCCGGATCAGATAAAATAAGTGTGGTACAAGGCCAGATGCTCTTTCAATTTTGTGAGCTGATTGGCACACGTGGTCTCCCCACCGATCTGCATAGGTGTGATCAATTCATACAGAGGATATAAATAACCGTGTAACATTTCATGTGCATTGCCCATGATCGTGCAATGTTCAAAAATATAGATGTAATCCTCTTTGAGATGATTCGCTAAGGCATGGTAAGCATCCAGATCGGAAGAATCGGCAAACGCATTTGTTCGTGCAATCATATCATCAATGCGTTGGGTGGTTTCTGTATTCGCCTGCCATTTTTCACCATTGTTCAAATACAAAGTAGAGCCTTTGCAAAGTATGAATTTATTTTGCGGGGCTTCCAGATTGATCGGTTGTTCCTGATCACATGCAGTTACCATGCAAACGAGTCCTATCAGTATCCAGCGATACATATAGCGAAGGTAAATCACTTGTTGCCGAACCTGCAATCTTTGCTCCCCGAAATGGCCGGTCATAGATTAAAATTATTGTAAATTCAATCGCTTGACACCGTGTGCAGCGTTTTTGCCCTCGGCGTGCGCATCGCAAATCCAAAACCTACGGAGGTCCCGACCGAAAGCGATCCCAGTATCCACCACAAGGTGCTGAAAGAAAATGATTCGATGGTGTGGGAACTGATCAAGGGCGCCAATATGGTTGCGATACTCCAGAAGATGGTATATAATCCGATATAATTTCCTCTGTTGGCAGCATCGGCACGTGCAATGATATAAGACATCATAAATGGCATGGCAAATATTTCGGATAAGCTGAGCAGCACCATAGAAATGATCAATACGATGATGCCATGGTACATATTAAAAATAAAATAACCCGTTGCCAATAATAAACAACCCGTGATGATCAATGTGCGCACGGCAAATTTTTTCTCGAGATTAAAAACAAGGATCATTTCCAGGCAAAACACAATTACACCATTCAATGCCAGCAGTAATCCAATTCCCTTTTCATCCATGGCATATTCCTGTTTGTAATACAAAGGAAGTCCGCTGAACAATTGAAAAAAGGATATGGCATAAAAGATCACAAATAATCCACTCAACATAAATACTCCATCGCGCAAAGGCTTCGGATGTTTCGTTCTTTTTATGTTCTACAGGCGGATGCAGCGGTATGCGGCCCTTGAAATAATAATAAAACAGGATACCTGCACCGAGATTGGTGGCCGCATCTACAATAAATAATAAAGTATAATCGATCCCTGCAAGCAAACCGGCAAGCGCAGGACCAAAGAAAATCGAGATTAAATGCCATGCGGATGAGCGAAAAAGAACGGGTCAATGTTTCACCACCTGCAAAATGTGCTACCATGCTGCTGTTTGCAGGACGCAGACTGTCATTGATGCAGGCGCAAACAAACACCGTGACACACAAGCTGAACAGATCGGGACATAGCGGGATGAACAAATAAAAAGAATCCGCCAAGGATCAGACTGAATATCTGCACCCGAAAAGGCCCCACGCGATCGCTGAAGAATCCGCCCAGATAACCACCCGCCATGCTACCGGCGCCGAACATGGTCAGCACGAAACCCGCATCCACTATACTATCTGTTCGGAATTGGTGAGGTACTCAAGCAAAAAGGCAGCACCATGCTGCCACCCCTGTTATCAGCTGCACCGCAGCCAGCATCAAATAGGGATGGTATGCCATCATAGACCTTTAGATATGACCGGAACAGTCGCTTCATGCAGCGACGAAATTACCAATTACAGCAAAAACCTGCAGACCGCTGTTGTGCATAGTGTACAGGAAGGCCGGGAACGAATAAGCCACTTTTGGGGTTTCTTCGTTTTTAAGCCGTAAAACAGCTACCTTTGCGCCCTCATTATGCAGGAAGTCCGGAATATAGCCATCATAGCCCACGTTGACCACGGTAAAACAACCCTGGTGGATAAGATATTGCACCATTGCCAGTTGTTCAGCAAAGATGTGAATGAGCTGATTTTGGACAACAATGAGCTGGAACGGGAGCGCGGCATCACTATCGTCTCCAAAAACGTTTCTGTTACCTATAAAGGCATCAAGATCAACATTATTGATACACCCGGCCACGCCGATTTTGGTGGTGAAGTGGAGCGGGTGCTTAATATGGCTGATGGGGCACTCGTACTGGTTGATGCTTTTGAAGGACCTATGCCGCAAACGCGGTATGTATTGAGCAAAGCCATTGCACTCGGATTGAAACCCTGTGTGGTTATCAATAAAGTAGATAAAGACAACTGTAAACCGGATGAAGTGCACGAGGCCATGTTCGACCTGATGTTCAATCTGGGCGCTACCGAAGAACAATTGGATTTTCCCACGGTGTATGGTTCAGCAAAATATGGCTGGATGAGCAACGACTGGAAGCAACCTACCGATAATGTTGGTGCATTGCTCGACATGGTCGTAGCACATGTAAAGGCACCGCAAATACTCACGGGTACCACACAATTGATGGTGACCAGCATCGATCACTCCAACTATATCGGACGCATTGCTGTCGGTCGCGTAGTTCGCGGTAGTATTAAAGCAGGACAACCGGTCACGCTTGTAAAACGCAGCGGTGATCTCAAAAAGACACGTATAAAAGATGTGTATGTTTTTGAAGGTCTGGGCAAAGTAAAAGTGGAAGAAGTAAGCTGCGGCGATATCTGTGCATTAACCGGAGTGGAAGGATTTGAGATAGGGGATACTATCGCAGACTTTGAGCATCCGGAGGCACTGCCCGGCATTCCGATCGATGAACCCACCATGAGCATGTTGTTTCGCAGCAACGATTCTCCCTTTTTCGGTAAAGAAGGGAAATTCGTTACCAGCAGACATTTACGCGATAGATTATATAAAGAGATAGAAAAGAATCTGGCATTGCGTGTGGAAGAAACCTCCAGCGCAGATTCCTTTATGGTGTTTGGACGAGGCATTCTGCACTTGGGTATTTTAGTAGAAACCATGCGCCGTGAAGGTTATGAACTGCAGTTGGGCCAACCCAAAGTGTTGGTGAAAATAATAGACGGGAAAAAATGTGAACCTATCGAGATACTCGCCATTGAGACCACGGAGGAAAGTGCGGGAAAAGTGATCGAAGCAGTAAGCCAGAGAAAAGGGGAGATGATCATGATGCATGCAAAGGGTGATCGCACACATTTGGAATTCAATATCCCGTCACGTGGTATCATCGGTTTGCGCACACAAGTGTTGAACCTTACACAGGGAGAAGCTATCATAAGCCATCGATTCAAAGAATATGAACCGTGGAAAGGAGATATTCCTGCACGCATCAATGGTGTACTGATCGTACACGAAACAGGTACTTCCATTGCTTATGCCATGAACAAATTGCAGGATCGCGGATACTTCTTTATAGGAACAGGTGAAGATGTGTATCAGGGACAGGTGATCGGTGAGCATAGCAGGGATAATGATCTGGTGGTGAATATTACCCGGACGAAAAAACTCACCAATATGCGGGCCAGCGGTTCAGATGATAAAGTGCAATTAGCGCCTCCGCATCGCATGACACTGGAAGAGGCAATGGAATACATCGACGATGATGAATTGGTGGAAGTAACACCTTTGAATATTCGTTTGCGCAAGGTCCATTTGCTGGAGCACGAGCGCAAGAAGGCCGCAGCATTTGCGGAAGAGGCTTAACTTCACCGTAAACCCACCAATCCGTATCATAACTTTGACCAACAGGAATATCTTGTTCTCCGATGGTGGACCCCGGCCGACAATGTACTCCGCATAACTTAAACCGGAATATGTCTACATTCGATCAATTGGGATTATCATCCTCCGTTATGGATGCTATCAGGGAATTGGGATTTGTTACTCCCACACCTATTCAACAAAATACGATCCCAATGCTTTTGCAGGAAGGGACCGATTTGGTGGCGCTAGCCCAAACCGGCACGGGTAAAACCGCAGCTTTTGGTTTGCCGCTGATAGAACTGGTGGATCACAAAAAACACTATGTACAAGCTTTGATTCTGGCTCCTACACGTGAATTATGTGTCCAGATATGTAAAGATCTTCAGGCGTTCTCAAAATATACCGGCGATCTGCACGTCGTACCGGTATACGGAGGCAGCAGCATGCGCGACCAGATACACGCCTTGAAAAAAGGCGCTCAGATCGTTGTTGCCACCCCCGGACGGCTGATGGACCTGATGCAAAAAAAGATCGCTGATCTCAGCAAGGTGCGCTATGTGATCCTGGATGAAGCAGATGAGATGTTGAATATGGGTTTTCAGGAAGATATAGATGTGATCCTTGCAGATACACCTTCCGGAAAAAATACCTGGCTTTTCTCGGCAACGATGGATGCGGAGATCAGGGCCATCGCCTCAAAATATATGCACAAACCCAAAGAGTTTTCTGCGGGTAAAGCAAACACCTCTAATGTAAATATTGCACATCATTATTATCTGGTGAATGCCAAAAATAAATATGCTGCATTAAAACGTATTTTGGATTTTGAACCGGATATGTATGGTATCATTTTTTGCAGAACAAAATCGGAAACGGCAGAGATATCGGCGCAGTTGATGCAGGATGGGTATGATGCCGATTGTTTACATGGCGATCTTTCGCAACAACAACGCGACAGGGTCATGCAATCTTTCCGTTCGCGCAACCTCCAGATACTGGTTGCGACAGATGTCGCTGCGCGGGGCATTGATGTGGACGATCTGACGCATATCCTGCATTTGCATTTGCCGGATGACATCAATTATTATACGCATCGAAGCGGCAGAACGGCACGTGCGGGCAGAAGCGGGATATCCCTGGTTTTGGTTACACCAAGGGATCTGTTCAAGATCAAACAACTGGAGAAAAAAATATCAGCGCGTTTTATTCATATGCAAGTGCCCACAGGGATGGAAGTTTGCGAAAAACAATTATTGTCCCTGATGCGCAGAGTGCATGAAGTAGATGTACAGGAAGATGCAATTGCACCGCATTTACAAACATTGCGCAATACTTTTTCCGATATGGATAAAGAAGAAGTGATCAAGCGTTTTGCCAGTTTGGAATTCAATCGCTTCCTCGATTATTACCGATTTGCCGAGGATCTGAATGTGCAGGCAGAGAAAAAAGAAATGCAGCGTGCCGGTAAAAAAGGAAATATGGCGCAATTCTTTATCAATCTGGGTAAAATGGATCAATTATCCCCCAAAGGTTTGATGGATATGATATCGGAGGTCAGCGGTATACCGCACAATCAGTTTGGTGATGTCCGGCTGAAAGGTGCATATAGTTTTTTTGAAGTGCCGGATGCCATGACAGGTCGCGTGCGCGAATCATTCCGCAGGATTCATTACCGCGGAAGAAATATACGTGTGGAATTGCAGAATGAACAGGAGGCCTTTCCCAGGAAGAAAGGGCACAAGGGTCGCAGTAAGGATATGCACAAACCAAAGAAACGTCATAATTGAATAATAATTAACTTTACTATAACATGAAAGGTGCTATTAAATTCGTAGAGAGACCAAGGACAGAGTTTTTCCAAACCTTGCGCGGACGTGTTAATGATTATTTTAAAGAGAACAGGATCAAGAAGACCGGTGATTATCGCATGGTCATCAAGACCCTCTTTATGCTTACCTTGTATTTATTGCCTTTCACCATCATCGTGTTAGGTGTATTGCCGGTGTGGGCAACTTTTATCATGTGGTTTTTAATGGGGTTGGGTATTGCCGGAACGGGAATGAGCGTGATGCATGATGCTAATCACGGGGCCTATGCCAAAAGTCCTTTTGTAAACACCTTGCTTTCCAGAACCATGTATTTGCTCGGAGGCAGTAAATTCACATGGAGGATACAACATAATATTCTGCACCATACATATACTAATATTTATGGTATGGATGAGGATATACACGATAAACCCATATTGCGTTTGTCACCACATGGTAAACTGCGTTGGATACATAAGTATCAGCATATCTATGCGCCTTTATTATATAGTCTGGCTACTTTCGGATGGTCATTGAATAAAGATTTTGTGCAACTCATTCGCTATAATAAAACGGGTATGACAAAAGGCAGTGGCGGCAAGCCGGCTATGGAGATGATCAAACTGATCGCTTCCAAGTTGTTTTATTTCCTTGTTTTTCTGGTGATACCTGCTGTCTTTTCAGGCTATACTTTCGGATATATCTTTCTTGGATTTTTATTGATGCATGCGGTTGCCGGACTGATACTGACCACCATTTTTCAATTGGCCCACGTGCTGGAAGAAACAGAGCATCCCTTACCTACAGATGCCGGAGAAATTGAGAATGCATGGGCGATACATCAATTAGAGACCACCGCAAACTTTGCAAGAAAAAATAAGATACTGGGATGGTTCGTCGGCGGTTTGAATTATCAGGTAGAACATCATTTGTTCTATAATATCTGTCATATCCATTATCCCAAGATCGCTCCGATCGTTAAGCAAACAGCGGCTGAATTCGGGATCCCCTATTACGAGAACCCGAGCTTCTGGAATGCATTGGGGTCGCATATACGCATATTGCGTAAAATGGGACAGAATATCGCAGCCTGAGCTTCCCGGGTACTTTTCCTGCTTTCCTTATCTTACCTGTTCGCAAGACATGTGCTTCGCTTTTATGAACTTTATGTGACATGTTCATATTATATCACTACTAAAACCTAAACCCAAACTTATGAACGTAAAGGAAATGTTCGCCAAGCGGTTTTCCGGACAGTCTGCAAAAGGCGACGAATTCGGATTCACGAATACCTATGCCGAAGGCAGCAAACGCATCATCAATAAAGATGGCACTTTCAATGTACGCAGGATAGGAGAGAAGCGACAGATATTTCACGAAATGCTCACCATGAGTTGGGCAAAATTTTTTCTGTATATCATTTCCTTTTACGCCATAGTGAATTTGCTCTTCGCCGGATTATACATGTTGATAGATATTGATGGCATAGGCATGACCAGCGATTATGAGGTACATCGCCATTTCCTTATTTCTCTGTTCTTCAGCGCCCAAACCTTGACTACCGTCGGATATGGATCTTTATATCCTTTGTCCTCTGTTGTGAGTGCTGTGGCTGCCTCGGAGGCATTGGTAGGATTAATGGGATTCGCCATTTTCACCGGATTGATGTACGGAAGATTTTCCAGGCCGAAACCCGGGATACGCTTTTCGCATAATGCTTTGATAAGTCCCTACCGTGAAGGACATGGACTCATGTTCCGCGTGGCCAATGAATTGAATAATAATCTTACAGAATTGGAAGTGCGCGGTCTGATGGTCATCGTAATACAGGAAAACGGAAAGGAGACACGCAAGTATCACAATTTAAAATTCGATAACAACCGGATCACCTATTTCCCGATGAACTGGACCATTGTGCATCCGATAGATGCGGAAAGTCCGTTATCCGGTATGGGATATAATGATCTCAAAGACGGTTCGGTAGAACTAGTGGTGATGATCAAAGGATTTAATGAGACCAATGGCCAGGAAATTCATGCGAAATATTCCTATACTTTTGATGAGATCATCTGGGATGCAAAATTCCGCTTGCCTTATTTTATCCGGGAAGATGGGATCACGATTTTTGAATTGGATAAGATAGATGCCTACGACAAATTGGTTACCGAGTGATCACATTCTGTCTATGGGCATGTCAGAACTGTCTTTTGCGTCCGCCTGTTTTTTGTCTTCCGCCGGGGATAATACAAAGGTGCCGAACATAGCTGCAAAAGCAATGGTCTCTATCCATCCCAGGGCATTCTGAAAGCCGGTTTTAAATAGTACGGAAAGAGCCCATAGAGCTACTGATAATACCCAGAACACTTTAGCATAATCCAGCAGACCATGCTTTTTTTTCATCGCGGTGCGTATACTGTATAACACGCCGGTGGAACCTATGCTCAATGCCATGATGATGCCCGCATAGGGGTATTTTAAAATAATAAATAATGCGCCCACCACATAGAGTGAAATGCACAGGCTTATTAAACGGTAGAGCGGAGAACGCATGATATTGCTTTCCCGCAATATCACATCCACGCCGATCAGTTGAACAATGAATACGATGCTGAAAATGGTGACAGATGTTCCTGTGTACACAGGATAAAAACGCATGAGCAAGATGCCGATGATCCCTGTAAGGATCAACAACATCCGGATACTGTATTGTTCATTCGCTTTTGGTTTTGCCAATATTTATTGTTCTTCGAGACTGATCAGATCACATAAAACATATTGCGAAGTAAGCGGGACCTCTGATGATCCTGCGGATAGCCGGACCACTAAAACATCACCATTATTAAATGCTGTTGTAGCTGTTATCGTCTTTTCGACCCATACATTTTCGGAGGTTGCCTCCAGGCCCAAAACAGAAACGGACCCACCGCTGCTTACTTTGCGCAGGGATACATTGCCGGGCCAGCTGTCGAATGCTTTCAGCCATGCTTTTAATACAAAGGTTTTACTACCCGAAAGATTTTCGATCACATAATCTGCATACCCTTCATCCGGAAAGGAACCGGGGGATACTTTGAGGGAGAAGTTTCCGCCGCCGGCAGGCACGTCGGTGTCGGAACTGCAATTGTGTAACTCCCATCCATCCGTATTGAAATTCCCATTTTTTTCAAATGTGCCATTATCCAATAACACGCCATCGGTGGGCATATCTTCTTTTTTGCAACTTGTAAAAATCAGTGCGGTGAGAAGTATCGGAAAGAATATGATCTTTTGCATAAGCATAGATTTTGTTATTTGAAATAACCTACAGTACCACCTACCCAGGATTTATTTTTATTGTAATCAACACCGATCATAACCCCTTTGCTTAAACGCGCAAGGTTGATCACTAATTGTGGACGCTCCTCTTTCTGATCCCAAAGATACATTAAGCGGATCTCGCATTTTGCAGGTATATCGGGTGTTTCGATCACCGGTATATATTCTACTTTTCTCTGTAAAATAAATGCATCACCATGTGCTTGTGCTTTCGCAATGTCTTGTTCCGTCACATGAAAAATAACACCGTGTCCGGCAAAAGAGAATAAAGGTTTCAATACCCAGTTTTCCAGATCAGTGGGGATCGATGTGAGCGTATGTACAAAATGTGTCTCCGGTACAAAAGGACTCTGTATAAGGGGTAAGGTATATTTGCTGATACGGAAAAACCAGTTGGGATGACAAACCCATTCCACATCCGTGGGATCTGTTAAATTCCATGCATACTGCAGATCTTTTCGTTCTAACAGTTCATCAAAAATGAGTCTGTTATAAATGCGGTGTATGCGCGTTTTCACGCCATTGCGCATATAAAATATTTTGTCTCCTTCGGGAATGATCTTCGTGATGCAAACAGGTTCTATTCCTGTCCATGCACGGGTAAGCCAGAAATCTATCCATGTCTTTTGTTTTTCAGGTTCTATTTCCAGCAGAATTACGTGTTCAGGTGCATATCCTCCCAATAAAGTTTCGGTCAATTGCGCAACGTATGCCTCATTGCTTTTGCCATTCAATATATGGTGTACTCCATCAGAGATATTAAAATGCTTTTTATACGACATACCCAAATCGTGCTGCCATGCATACAGAGACGCAAAACCCTGCATTTCTATAAGCTGTGGTTCCGGTTCGCCTTCCGGTCCTTTGCATATGCCAAAGTCCAGGGCTATGAAAGCAGGTTTACCTTCTGCGCCGGGAACGTTTACATGCATAGGAATAGCATGCTGTGTTTTATGTAAAAAATCCGGAGCACAAATTTTATCTATGATCTGCTCACCAGCCAGAAAAAGTTTATCCCGGAATGATTCGGGAATAAAAACCGGCGTTTCGCAGATCTTGAATTCTATTTTTTTCTGAAATCGCGCACTTCGCTCTGCGCAAAAGATCTGATATTTCTCTTCCGTAAAATGATCATTGTAAAATGTTCGCAGGTCCGGGATCATGCATATTACTTTTCAGATTCTTCAAGCGCATGAACACTGGTGCGCAAAAAGGTGGGAAGTATTTCTTTATGTGTCAGCGGGATCTTATCGGGGTCGCTCAGGGAGCGAATCATATCTTCTATTTTCCATTCACCGTGGTGACCAATGATAATCGATCTTTTCTCGGGTTTGGCAAAATGCCGCAGCATACCCTGAGCATCTGCTTCCGGATGGAATTGCGTCATACATATTTCCGGAGAAAGGCGGATCGCCATTACCGCGCGCGGCAGCGGAACATGTTCTCTCTTTTTTTCAATGGCGAGAATATTCGCCCCGAGTTCGTGCATGTGCTCCAGGTCGGGTTCTATCAACTGCCAGTCGCGGCTGTCGACTACAAAATAAGGATCAGGCAATCCGCGGAAATAGTTGTCGTGTTTTGCATTCTCCGTTTTATGGACAGGGAATACACCAAAAGCTGTGGATCTGCGTGTGCAGATATTTCCCAATGCAAAATGCCGGCTTAACATTTGAAAGGAATGACAAATGGCAAACATGTATTTCTTGCGATCGGGATCATTTTGGTTGTGCGACCAGATATGGTCCAGCAGGTCGAAGTATTTTTTCTCCCATGCCTTGCCGTCTCCGTCAAACGGACTTCCGGGACCACCTGAGCTGAGGAAAATATCGTAATCCTCACCCGGCATTTCATCCTTCGCACGCACATTAAATTCTTTCCACTCCACACTGCCGTTGAGTTGCGTGGCATACTCCCGCAGGCAGCGCATCCCCTCATTCGGAGCATTGTCGTACATGTCCAGTAAAGCAAGTTTTATTTTGCGCTTTTTCGGCATTTTGCGTGGCGAATTTACCTAAAAAAACATGGGACAGACCCCGAATTATCCACCTCCGGTTTACACCCCAACAACCTAATCCTTACAACATCAGTAGCTTCGATTAAGTTTTTAGGAAATATCTATATCTTTATTGGCCCAACCTGAAAACATAGACCAATATGAGACAACTGACGAAATGCACACTCGTGCTGTGCCTTTTATTGCTGTGCAGCACGAAATTCCTTCTGGCCGATCCCTATGTTGTTGACACGACCCGGCCGAACCTGATCTTTATTTTCACGGATGACCAGCGATACGATGAAACGCGTATCACCGGTGCGCCCGACTGGTTCGTACTGCCTAGCATAGAACGTATTGCGAACGAAGGGGTGAATTTTAACAGGACCTATGCACCAACATCCATGTGCGCCCCCAGCCGCGCCTCCATCTATACAGGGTTGTATGCACATCAGCATGGCGTAGAAGAGAATGGTGATTTTCTTCCCGGTGATCTCATTTATATACAGGAAATTTTAAAGCAACAGGGCTATTATACCGGGTTTATTGGTAAATATTTCAATAATACAGGAACACCCACTGAGTTCGATTACTTTGTCGAGAATGATGAAGAGAGTGTATACAAGAACCTGACTTATAATGTAAATGGATCACCTGTTTTCAAAGCGGGCCACCTGACGAATGCCTATAACGGATTCTTACAAGCTTTCTTTGACTCTGTACAAGTGCACGATCAACCCTTTGCACTGTTCTTTTTTCACAATGCCCCGCATCCGCCGTCTTCCCCTCGACCTGAAGATCAGGGCGCATATTTCGGATTACCCATGCCTTTCCCTCAGAATTTTTACAATTTCCCGGGTCCGTATCCAACTTATTATGCACAAACACCTACCATCTGGGTGAAAGACTCCATGCAAACGAACAATCTGATCGAGGCCAGAATGGAATGTATCAAAGGGGTGGATTATAATGTGCAAACGATCTTTAATTTTTTAGACACCCATGGAATAACAGACTCCACCTGTATCATTTATTCCAGTGATAATGGATAAATGTTCGGTGAACACCTCATGCGTGCGAAGGTTTATCCGATGGAAGAGTCTATCCGTGTGCCGCTCTTTGTGCGCTACCCGCCCTGGTTCGCCCCGGGAACTACGGTAGATAACGATCTTGCCGAATTGATAGACATTCCAAAAACTTTGCTCGACCTGGCTAACGTTCCGGATACCTTCAACTTTCAGGGGATATCGCTGCGCGACCTGTATGGTCCCGATACACTGCGCAAATACGCGCGCTTTGAGTTCGGGGGCAGCAATGAAGACATAACCATGGCGCCTGCAATCAGAGGTGTCAGAAGTTTCAATTATCTGTATGCAGATGCGCATTGCGACTGTTATGAGGAGGAATTCTATGATCTGGTCAATGACCCGCTGGAAGACCATAATCTGATCTTTGACCCGCAGTACGCCGGATTGGTTGAGCAATATCGCAATATCCTGGATAGCATGATGCTGGCAGTGGACGATACAGGCCCATTACTCCAGATGCCTTGTTATCTGGTAAATGCCATTGAGATCCCGGATGGGCTGGACAATGATTGCGATGGTCTGGTAGATGATTCACTGGGCACCGAATGGACCAAATACCTCGATCTGGATCATGATGGCTATGGCGAAGATGCCGTTACGCTGATTTCTTTTGTAACACCCGAAGATTATGCAGACGTGGGTGGTGATTGTATGGATAACAATGCCATGGTAAATCCCGGCATGCCGGAGATCTGCGGAGATGGCCTCGACAATAACTGTAATGGACTGTATGATGAAGTAGACTATGTGGCCACCATTTCACCGGCCGACACTGCATATTATTGTAAAGGAAGTTTTGTAGAACTGACCGCCGGACCTTCCGGTGTGGGATACAGCTATCAATGGTATAAGAACGGCAGCCTGATAACCGGAGCAACTTCGATGACCTATTCCGTGTATTCACCCGGTTCGTTCCAGGTTGTGGTCACTTCAGGCTCTTGTGCAACCTATTCTACGCCTACGATCTCCATAAAGTTGAATAACCCGAAGCCAAAGATCAAACTCAAATCTCTTTCGAACAATTTACTGCTCAACAGCCCGGTAAAATTGGCCACTTCCAATATCCCCGGATATACTTACCAATGGTACCTGAATGGAAGTGTTTTGACAGGTGCCACCGGATTCAAGTATTTTGCCACCGTTCCGGGATATTATACGGTGCGCACTGTCGATCTGGATGGTTGTTCCATTCTTTCGGATGAGTATCTCGTGATCAATGTGCTGAGAGAAGGAGAGGCTTTATCGCCGGCCGATCTTGCAGACCTGCAATTGTATCCAAATCCTGCATCGGATCGTGTGCATGCGCACTTGGAGACAATATGGACAGATCAAAGCGCCGATGCGCTGATCCGTATCACCGATATGTATGGGAAAGAAATAATGTCCATACATACCGGAATGAGCGCGGGAGTGGTCGATGAGGATATCGCTCTGCCGGCAGGAATAGCTACAGGAGTGTACACCCTGAGTATACAGGTGAATGGGTACAACTGGGTGAAAGATATGATCGTTCAGTGAGGATCAGAGACCGTGATAGGTCTCTTCCAGAATGAAGTCAACCAATTTGGTATAGTCGTGGTTATTGTGATAGAAGTATTCCAGTTGCCGGTCGGCGCCTGTCCCGTTGTCCAGTATCCAACGAATGTGTTCCAGTTCTTCCCGACTGCCTAGTTCATCCACCACATCGTCCACAAAATCGAGGAATTCGAGTATGAGTCCTTTGGTGTCTGTTTCTTCCTGTTTGCCGAAATCTATCAGCTTTCCACTGATGCCGTAACGGGCGGCACGCCACTTATTCTCCTGAATGAGTGCCTTATCGTAATTGCGCCATCCGATATTGCTTTTCATCAGTTTGTAGAGCTTAGCTGTAATGGCCTGCATCAATGCTGCAAGTCCTATGGTCTCATCCAAACGCATGGGGATATCGCAGATGCGGAACTCTATGGTATTAAAATAGGGGTGTACCCTGAGGTCCCACCAGATCTTCTTACCGTTGTCGATACAATTGGTCTTGACCAGTAAAGCAACGAAATTGTCGAAGTGACTGGCATCGTTGAAAACATCCGGAATACCGGTGCGCGGGAACTTGTCGAATACTTTGGTTCTGAACGACTTAAAGCCGGTATCGCGCCTTTCCCAGAAGGGCGAATTCGTACTCAAAGCGAAGATATGCGGCAGAAAATACCGCAGGGAATTCATCATGAAAACGGCTACATCCCTGGATGGCATGCCCACATGTACATGCAGTCCAAAGATGAGGTTGCTGCGGGCGGCTTCCTGCATTTCGTTGACGATCTCCTGGTACCTTGGGTGGTTTGTGATCAGCTGGTCTTCCCATGCTGCAAAAGGGTGAGTACCTGCGGCTGCAATGCGCAAATTGTCTTCAGCAGCAAGTCCGGCCAGTGTTCTGCGCAATTGCAACAACTGGTTCCTGGCATCCTGAACATCTCTGCACACAGTGGTAGCCACTTCCACAACACTGGAATGCATTTCTGCCTTGACATCCAGGCCAACTTTACTGCCAGATTCGATGATATTGTGTTTGGCATGAGAAAGATCGCGGCTTACCGGATCAATGATCTGAAACTCTTCCTCAATACCCAGGGTGAAGTCCTTAAAAAGGCTCATATCGGCTTATTGTGCTTTTTGGGATTGGAAAACCGGTTGGGTGTCGCGCAGATGCGGGATACCCTCAACGGAATGATGCACGTAGGTGCCCCATGTAAGGTTGTCTTTGCCTTCCTGATGCTCCAAAGCCCTTTCAATGGCCATCAAGGCGGCATGTTCAACCACCCATTCAAAATTATCAGCACCAACAGATGCCTTTTCGGCATCCGGCGCAGGATTACAGAAGTCAATAGCATAGGGAATGCCGTCTTTTACTGCCCATTCCACGGTATTGAAATCATAACCCAAGGCCTGATTCAACGCCAGTGTATATTGACGCACGGTTTCCAATAACTCGGCAGGTGCTTCGGGACCATTCCAGGTATAGCGCAGATGATGCGGGTTACGAGGTTCGTAATACATGATGTGCACATATTTGCGTCCCAGGCAGTAACAGCGGAAGTAGTAATCGAAGGTAACCTCACTTTGCAGCATCATCACTTCAGTGCCCGATTCGGCATATTTTGCGAAGAAGTCTTCTACATGCTCAATTTTGGAAACACCCCTCCAGCCTCCGCCATCGTGCGGTTTCATATAAGCCGGGAAACCTATGTACTTGAAAATATTTTCCCAATCCAGCGGGTATTTCAGGTTTCTGAATGAAGTTGATTTGGTATTTGGCGGCAGATCATGGGAGGGAAGGAGAACCGTATTCGGAACCGGTATACCGATCTTCAATGCCAGCGCATTGTTGAAGAATTTCTCATCGGCACTCCACCAGAACGGGTTGTTCATCACTGCAGTTCCGTTGATGGCGGCGTTCTTCATGTAGCTTCTGTAAAAAGGCGCATCGTGCGAGATCCTGTCCAGGATCACGGCGTATCCACTTGGATCTGCCTGTATCACTTTGTCGATCAATACCTTCTCGGCTATGATCCCGTCGATATTCTTGCTGTTGATACGCTCTACAAATGCATCCGGAAAGGAGTCTTCCATACCGGTAACTATGCCTATTTTTTTAACCATAACTATCTGTAATTCTTGTTATTATAAGTTTTAACTATTTATCTTGTTGAAGTCTGTTAATCCCAAAAATCGGGGCAATTGACGACGCCAGCAGGGCCAGTCGTGTTTTTCTCCCGGCTCCACTTCCAGCATGTGGGGTATCATTTTTTCACCAAGCATTCGGGCCATTTGATAATTAGCATCCAGGCACATATCGAACTCTGCCGAGCCCAGAAATATCTGCATTTTATTCATATTGGGATTGTCCAGGTCGGGAAGAAAGTCCGGAGGGTTGTTAAAATAGACATTATCATCGTAATACCCGTCCAATTGTCCCGTAATATCGAATTTGGCATGCAGGGAAACCATGAGACCCACGATATCCGGGTGCCGGAATGCAAAATTCAGGGCGTGGTATCCGCCAAAACTACATCCAACCGCACCTATGCGATCGCACCCCGTATCCTGCCGCATAGCCGGATAGAGCTCGTCAGTAAGCATTTTATCGTACAAGATATGATTGCGCACTCTGTCGGCAGGACTCGCTTCCTTGTTATACCAGCTGTGTTTGTCGATGCTATCCGGACAGTAAACTTTTATCAGCCCGGACTCAATGAACCAGCCTATGGAATCTACCAGCTTGAAATCCCGGTTTTCATTGTGCATACCCATAGAAGTAGGGAACAGCACAATAGGTAATCCGCCTGTCCCGAAAGTGAGCATTTCCATCTCGATACCCAGGACAGCACTTTGCCATTTATGTTTTTGTTCGTTGAGTTCCAAAAGTGCAAGAATTTTTGTTAAAACCGGAGTTGCCAAGTTAGGTGAATTGAACCCAAAAGCCAACGTCGATACCGTGTTGATATAAACTTTATATCTGTTTACCCTTTGGGCCTTTTAGAGTACATTTGCATATGCGCAACGGCGATGTGCAAGTGGATCTGACGACGGTTGAAAAGCGTAGTATCCCATCCTCCTTCTTATACAGGGATGTTGAACTTACCATTCTGCTCCCGCCTGACTATAAACAAAAACCATATCCGGTTTTGTGGCTTAACGATGGCCAGGATATACCCTCCGTGCGCTTGCAGGATCATCTGCAAAATCTGTATTTGACCGAAGGATTCCGCGAGATCGCAGTGGTGGGAGTACATGCCAACGAAGAGCGTTTACAGGAATATGGGAGCAGTTATGCTGCCGATTATAAGGACAGAGGCAAAAAAGCGGGCTTATACGGCGAATTCCTCGTAAATGAATTAATGCCTTATATCCGCTCGGCATATAGTGTAAGCCGTGGACGAACTAAAAATGTGATCGCAGGGTGGAGTATGGGCGGATTGAGCGCTATTGACATAGCCTGGAATTATCCCGAGCAATTTGGCAAGGTGGGCGTTTTCAGCGGGAGTTTTTGGTGGCGCAGTAAAATGTACGGCAGGGGATATAAAGACGATAAGCATCGCATCATTCATCAGTTGATACGGAATTCTGAGAAACGTGAAGGACTGAAGTTTTGGTTCGAGTGCGGAACAAAGGATGAAGCTGCCGACAGAAATAAGAATGGGCTGATCGACAGTATTGACGATACCCTTGACCTGGTCAGGGAATTGAAAGCAAAAGGATATTCAGATAAAGACATTGAATTTGTGATCATCAAAGGTGGTGCACATGATCAGGATACCTGGAGCGCTATCATGCCGCATTTTTTACGCTGGGCTTTTTTGTGAACTGCTATGCGCCCTAATGAGATACGCAAGTGGCAATGGATAGTATGCCGGAAGTTGCATGTGCATGGCATGACCATCTATCCATTCATCTTCATTCAAAAAAAGGAATATATACAGGATAAACGCCTGGTACAACACGAGCATATACACCTGCGTCAGCAATTAGAGATGCTGATCATTCCATTTTACTTCTGCTATGTATGCGCTTATCTGCGCAACCGGCTGCGGTATAAAAAACATCATGCAGCCTATCGCAATATCTGTTTTGAGCGCGAAGCCTATGGACGGGAAGGAGAGGAGCACTATCTGGAAAACAGAAAATTATTTTCCTGGATCAAATATGTGCATTAATACCGGAAGGTTCACCTTATTTCGATTTACCATACACGCATTTCAAATACATCAACGCGCATTCAATTTCCAGTCGTACTCATAATACAGCTGCGAATAATCGGCGGGAATATCTGCATCGCGGTACTGGTTAATGAATTTCAATACCGTATTGCCATTTTGTGTAAAATCGGCATTGTACCACTCGAAGATGTGGCTGATCTTATAATTCTTTGCACCGGCATCCACGCGTGTAAAATTGCTGTCGTTCATAGCTTTTTTTACCTGGCTGTCTAATTGTGTCTGCACTTTATCCGGCATAAAAGCCCCATCCATGATCTTAGGACAACCGTTCGCAGCACAAACCAGAGAGAAATGTACCCGCGGATCGGGCCTGAGCTTTTTATTCTCCAGGTCGTTCAGAGTGAGATATTCACCGGCGATCTTATATTTTTTTGCGTCAAAAAAACCGCTGATATCCAGTGGGGAGCCGATAGGGTATTTTTCCACCACACCGCTGATCACAGAGATATTATATGCATTCAGATAGAATGCTGTCTTCGTGTTTTTATCCGCTGCACTGAGGTCGGCATTGCCGATCATTTCGGTCAGATCGCGCAGATCCTGCGGGTTGCTTTTGATACCTGCATAATCGACTTTACCATTTTCCACCACCTTGCTTATAAATGCATCTGCCTGGGAAAAGAATACATCCAGCCCGGGTTGAACCATGACTATTTCGGTGCTGTTCTCATTGGTGTCAGGAACAAGAACCGGAGATGCGGTAGCTATCTGCATAGCGGCCAAAAACATACTGAACATTGCAAATTTTATCATATTGTGCACGATTATAGGTGCATAACGCAGACGCTGTGCACCGGGTTCGGATTACATTTGCAAAATACACAAAAACTTTGCCATGAATAAATTGCAGGAAAGGATAGATAAATCTTTGACCAGAACGGTAAAGGCGATCTTCCCGAATACGACCAATCATTATGATACTTTATTTGGGGGTACGGCGCTCATGTGGATGGATGAAATAGCCTTTATTACAGCTACCAGGTTCAGCCGGCAGAAAATGGTCACCGTTTCCAGCGACAGGGTGGATTTTAAGAAACCTGTTCCTGCGGGTACCATTGCAGAACTCATCGGTATCGTTAAGCAGGTGGGGACTACCAGTTTGGTTGTAAGGGTAGAAGTATATATTGAGCATATGTACACCGACGACCGGGAGAAAGCCATGGAAGGCATTTTTACCATGGTGGCTATAGACGATGACAAAAAGCCCGTCAGAATACAATGGTAACCGGGCGGGCACTATTCCCGTATTTCTTTGCGTTTATTGAATAGTCTTATATTTGTATGCAAATCAAATGAGTATGAAAAGGCCCGTTCTCCTCTTAGCTTTTTTAGGCGTATTGTCTTTCTGCACAGTGTCTTGTCAGAAATGCACGGTATGTACCGCTCAAACCATTGACGGGGACCAGGTGGTGGAATATTGCGGAACAGAGTATGACGTGAGCAATTTCGAAACTACTTTTATCGACAGTTTGGGCGCCATTATGATCCCGGCTTACTGTGAACGCGGACCGCAGTGATCCCCGTCTTCTCTTATTTTTTTTGTAAAATGTGCAACAGTTCCTGCATGTGCAGATAATAAATTTCTGCCGGTGCTTTATGCATTGCGGAGCGCATAACAGAAGTAGAAAAATAAACGAATTTGGGTTCGAGCAGAATGGCAGCACAGACATTTCCCTGTACTGCAGATATAAATACGGGCAAATGTAATGTGTGTGATGTCTTTTCTGCTATTTCTATCCAGGCATTATCCATGGCTTGCATGCCATCGCCTTTTGCACATATATACATACCATTTTGATGTTTCAGATCGGTATGCTTGGATGCTGCAAATAAACGTGCATGTTGCTCGTCGTGGGTAATGCACCAAAGTTCTGCTTCCGGCAAAGCATGTTGCCGTATGCCGACCAATGCATTCAGAATATGTTCCTTGCCTTGTGTTGTTTCTTTTGCAAATATTTCGGAGATATCCAGTGCCGTATTTTCTGTATTGAATAACAGGGAGCGTCCGGAATACATATCCGGGACAGGGTCCAGCAATCCGGAGGCAGCTAATCTGCTATGGCGGATATAACTGTTCACATCTATCTGCATTCCGGGGGCTAAAGCATGTATGGTATTTTGTGTGATGGCTTGTATATATGCTTTTTCATATCGGTTATAAGGTATTCCGTACCAATGGGTATATAAGAAAACAAATACAATGATGAAGAGGATCGCTATGGACATCCAGGTGACGGTTTCTGCAACGAAGCCCACAAACAGGACAAAACCGATGATGCAATAATTCAATAAAATCTTTCTTCTGATCCTGTCAGCCTCACGCAGGTCATGTACCATATGTGCGTCATACACCTGGTTGAAGGATGGTTCCATTATGCTTTCTTTCGGATGATGACCGTGTGCCTGCTGATGCAAATTAATCTATCCTGTTCATCTCTGATCTCTATATTCCAAATTTGAATCGTTGCACCTAATGTATAGGGTGAACAGCGGCCATACACATATCCCTCGCGTATGGTGCGCACATGGTTTGCGTTTATCTCAATTCCCAGAGAGATCTGTTTTTCCGGGTCCACCGTTAACGCAGAACACAGAGATCCCATTGTTTCTGCCAAGGCAACGGAAGCACCGCCGTGTAAAAAACCGTAAGGTTGCCGGCTGGCATTCGTCACCGGCATTTTTGCACACAAATAATCCGGGCCTATCCCGGTAAATTCCATATTTAAAGCTTCAGCCATTGTGTTGTCCAGCCAATGCTTAAAATCGTCGATACGCAGATCTTTTTTAAACCAGATAGGTTCAATCATCTTCAGCCCCCGGATATTTTTGTTGTATCAAGGAATCATTGCCGTTCTTGTTCAGAAACTCTTTTATTTTTCCGACCATGCGCGGGATGAAACTCATACTGTCAACCGGTATACTGTCCGGCATCCACAGTGCACAATCCATTTGTATCATTACGCTGTCGGGTAAAGGAGTAAAACCACCGGATACATATTTCCTGGTGTCTTTATCTTTTACACTCTTACCCAGGAATTTTCCGATCACCGGCAATGCTGTAGCGGCGCCTTGTCCGTGTGCGGTAGTAGGCCAGCGAATTGCAGGATCTTCGGCACCTACCCAGCAGCCCATCACCAAACGACTGTTATATGCAATGAACCAACCATCCGTATTATTTTGCGTGGTCCCCGTTTTCCCTGCAAGATCCAGTGAGATGCCATAGGTTCCGCGCAAACGACTTCCTGTTCCGCTATTAATAACGCTGCGCATCATCTGTATCATTTCATCAGCTGTAGTTTCGCTGAGTGCGCGTGTTTTTTTTGCCGGTTTTGCCGCGTAGATGGTATCGCCTTCCGCTGTTGTGATCAATGTGATATCATTTGGTTCTACCCGCATGCCGCGGTTGGCAAAACAGGCATATGCTGTCACCATTTCTTGTAAGGACAAGCTGGCAGTACCGAGTGCTATGGATGGCACTTTTGGAAGCTCACCTTCAATGCCCATCTTTCTCGCCTGTGCAATGACCGCATCAACACCGGTTTGCATGATCAAATGTGCGGCAACAGTATTTACTGAATAGGTGAGCCCTCCTTTCAAAGAATAAAATCCTCCATATTCACCATCCGAATTGGCAGGTGTCCAGTTATCAAAATCGGAATAGGTAGTGAGTTTATTTGGTATATAGGTGCAGGGCTCCATACCGGTTTCCAAGGCCGTTGCATAAACTACCGGTTTAAAAGTAGATCCAACCTGACGACGGGACAATACATGGTCGTATTTAAAAAAGCTAAAATCTATTCCGCCTATCCAGGCCAGAATATTTCCGTTGCGCGGGTCCATGGCCAGAAAACCCGTCTGCAATAATTTCAATTGGTGTTTTACAGAATCGAGCGGTGAGATGATGGTATCTTCAATACCATTCCAGGTAAATAACCGGCTTTCTACAGGTTCGGCAAATGTTTTCATGATGCCTTTATCCGAATATCCGTTTTCTTCCATTTCCTTATAGCGGTCGCTGCGCTTTACTGCAGCTTTTACCACATCGGTCTTGCTGTTTTTCCAGGGATCGGATTTACCCCAGTCGCGCAGGAATTGTTTCTGCAGTGCCTGCATTTGTTCTGCCATGGATTCTTCCGCATACTTTTGCAAACCTGCGTGTAATGTGGTGTGAATGATCAGCCCGTCGGTATAAATATTCCACTGACTTCCATCTTCCCTGGGATTTTCTTTGCACCATTTTTCCAGTTCCTTGCGCAGGTATTCCCGGAAATAGGTGGCACTACCGATATTCTGATTTTCAGGATGATAATCTATTGTAAGTGGGATGCGTTTCAATGAATCGGCGTATGCGGTGTCGATTGCATTGTGTTTTGCCCAGAGTCCGAGTACAATATTTCTTCTGTTAAAAGACTTTTCAGGGTTTGATCTTGGATTATATGTGGTATTCGCCTTTAATAAACCCACAAGTACAGCACTTTCTTCTATCGTTAATTCCTGGGGCTTTTTATTGAAAAAGCGCAAGGCAGCACTCTCAATCCCATAACAATCTTCTCCGAAGGGTACGGTATTGAAATATAAGGTGAGGATCTCTTCTTTTGTATATACATCTTCCAATCGGCCTGCTATGATCATCTCCCTGAATTTATTCACCGGCATACTGAGCGGTCCGTAATCTTTTCTGCCATAGAGATTCTTTGCCAGTTGCTGGGTGATAGTACTGCCACCACCGGCATCATCATTCAACACAATGGACAGAACAAGTACGCGGACAAAGGATACAAAGTCAACACCCTTGTGATCATAAAAACGCGCGTCTTCCGTAGCCACTAATTCCTGCACCAGGTGGGGAGGGAAGTCGGCATACTTTGCATTCGTCCTGTTTTCAATAAAATACTTTCCAAGCAGAACACTGTCCGAGCTGATGATCTCTGATGCAGTATAATTTTTTACTTCTTTTAAAGCGTGTTTACCGGGTACCAGTCCGAACGCGCCGACCAGGATCAGCAGATATAATACAAACAAGGCGGCAACAAATACGCCGGCCGTTCTGAACCCAACTCGGAATACTTTTACTGGGAAGGGATAGGCTTCATTGAGCAGACGTATTTTACCGGCGATCCCGGTATTATTACTTGTGTTCTTTTGCTCCGGCTCAACCATATATTTTGCAGCAAAGCAAAAATACAATGCAATTGTGTAGGCTGTAGTATGGGGCATAAAAAAACCGCCCGGGCGTGGACGGTTTTTGAGGCCGGAAAGCCGATACTTCCTGTATCGTTGAACATGCAACTTCGCGTATATCGGTGCCAAGCCACAGAAAGCATACTTTCTCTGCTCACAGTGGTCAGCGCATTGCGGCCGATCTGCAGCAATGTGGACAGTGTAGAAATGGCCATCAGCGAAAGGGCCATTGCAGCCAAAACAGAACGCAGCATGCAGATATACATACCTATCAGAAAGGTATTTCCTGCGCCGATCCGGATACGGCCCGCGATACGTACTGCATCTAAAACCAGAGATGATGTGTTGTTCATCCGGGTTTCTAATATTTGCAATACGATCAGAAGGAGTGCCAAACGCATCAACATGCGCGTATTGCGCACGGTGCGTGTTGCGGCGCGCATGGCGTTCCACAATTCTGCTGCACCCAGCGCCAGGTTCAGCGCGGTGCTCATTGTTTTCACAACGGCAACAGCGGCCATGCCGGCATACCATAAAATGATCCTTGTTGTCATAACCCATGATTTTCAGATGATGACCTTTGCATACAGGCAATAAAAAACCCGGCACTGAGTGTACCGGGTATCATGGATTATGTGATACGGTCAACTCAATGTTGTAATAGAGTTTCTACTTGCGCTGTGCAGCGCGGGTCGCATGTTATTTTTTCCATATTGTTCTTTTTATGCAACAAAAAAGCCCGGACCATTGTCCGGGCTCATAAATAGGTATGATCCGTCAATGGATATAATGTTCTACCGATGCTTGTTTTGTAACATTGGATGCAAAAATAATTAATTTACACAATTCGCCAAATCAATATTGGCGACCGGCAATTTTGAAGGTGCGCGAAATATTAAATCCGAAGCGGATGTTGATGTCGGGCTTTCCATTCACGGTATCGAAAATACTTCCCTGGGTCAAACTGATAAAGTGTTCCGGAATCAGATACGGTGAATTGCTGAGATGCAGCTGAAATACGTGTCCTTTGGTAATGATATCAACGCCCAGACTCAAACAGTTGTCATAGCCTGTGGGCAATTGATTGGGAAGGGTGTAGTAGTACTCACCGGTGAGGTCGACATTTTTGCTCAAGCGAATCTTTGCGGCAGCACCAATGGCAATTATATCATTCGGGTCGGAATTGAGTTCTACGAGATTGCGATGCACGTGGGTAGGCATGATCTGCACGCTGAGACCATCGCTGAATTTGCGCGCAATGATCAACTGGTTGCTGAACATGAACCCATCTGAAAAATATGCATCTACTAATGTGCTGTTTGTATCTGTAACAATACTCATCTCTGAAAAAGCAGTCAAAGAAAAGGGCATGTTCTTATCACCTGAACTTTGTTTTAATAAGCGCGCTTTGACAAAGCCGTCATACGTTTTGTTCAGATTGCTTCTTCCGGCACCCACTTCCAGCCAGTTAGTGATGCCGTAATCCAATCCGATGCGCATATTCGCGCCACCGCTGAAACCGAAGAAATTATACAGAATGCTGTATGGATTTTCTACATAGATATCACCAAAACGGTGGGAGATAATAAACTTCATCTGACCTTTGACGCTGGTCTCCACGCTTTGTCCGCAGATCACACGCGTATCCCGGAAGGTCTCATAAGCATAAGTGGTGCTTTGGCTGAATGCGGATATACTGCACACGCCTGCTAATAAAAAGAGTAACAGTTTTTTCATACGGTAGCCTTTAGTTGTTGGTTGCGCCTTCAACTATCCAGGTCCGTATCTGAGCAAGTTCACACGAACTCAGTTTTTGCCCACCCTTAGGCATGAACGAGGTCCCCGGTATCCACGCAACTGATTGGTAAAGTAAACTATTTTCGGGGTCATTTGGGGTAATAAAATCCGATAAATTAACGTAACCCTCTAAATTATTACCACCGCCTTGTGCATTTGCATTTGCCTCGCTATGACAGGAATAGCATTGTGCTTCCAAAATGGGAAGAATATTCAGTGAATAGGTGACATTTGTCGTGTCGCACGTATTTCCGCCAAATAACTCTTCCCGGCTATCGTAATAACAGGAGTGCAATAAGGTGCTTGCCGTCATCCAGACAACAGCTGTCGTCAGTGCAAAAAATATCTTCTTCATATCAATTATTCGGGTATCCATTTTCAATCCAAATTCTGATCTCGTCCAAAATACAATCCTGTAGCATATTGCCGCCTTGTGGCATCGGGTTGTATCCCGGAGTGTGTGTGACCGATCCATACAAACTTCCATCGGCAGCAACGGCAGCGACATTCGAATATAATGTCAGATCAATACCGGCAGAAGGGAAGGTGCCACCGTGACATCCCGTGCAATAATTATTCATGACGGGTGCTATCGTACCGGCATAGGTCACATTCGTGGTATCACAACCACCTGTGCATTCATTATTGCGTGCACCCTGGTTGATCCAGGTTTTTAACGTTGCGATCTGCTCAGAGGAGAGTGGTTCGCGCGGAGATGGAGGCATTTTATCTTCACCACCGCCCGTGGTTACCGCCTTGATCATCTTGCTGTCATTTGCGTTGAATGGCTTCACGTATCCGCTGTTCATGATCGCGTTGTAGTCACTGAGATCATGTGCTTCTTCTTCACCGCCACCTCCGTTGTGGCAGCCGCTCATGGCACAGTTTGAAATAATGATCGGCAATACCTCATTTTGAAAATATACCGTATCGGGATCACAATTATCGGTTACGGTATGTTCACTGAGATCGATCAGTGTGTTGTGTTTACATGCGGTGAACGTTAGTACAATACTTGCAACAAGTACGGATCTATACCACATTTTTGTTTTCATATTCAGTATTTAAGATGGAGTTGGAATCTGTCTTGTAGAAATACTGCATATGGTTTATTTTAATTTGCAAACGTTTATTTGAAAAAATATATTGTCAATCATTTTGGTAACCGTTCTCCACCCATATTCTGATCTGATCGATCAAACATTGTGGCAGGGATGAACCACCGGATGGCATATTTACATAACCTGCATCGTGATTTACCGAGCCGTATAATCTTCCATCTGCTGCAACATCCTGCACTCCCGCAAAACCACCTGCAGCGTTATATACCGTCAGGTCGATATCCGAAGCAGGCGTTGCGTGATCATGACATCCCACACAGAATGCATTTAATATGGGTTGAATGTTCAATGCATAGGTTACGGTGGAAGTATCACAATCATCACAATGATTATTTAAAGCGCCCTGGGTTATCCAGGTCAGAATGAGTGCTTTTTCCGCAGAAGTGAGGGGTGCATTTGGCGGCGGGGGCATCCTGTCTTCACCGGTCTCGAACAACTGTTTATACAATTTGCTGTTGGCAGGAGTGGTGGTGTTGATCAGATGATCACCCGGATTCATCACATCGGCGTAGGTACTTAAAATGATCCCTTCTTCATGTGTGGTGGCATCGTGGCACCCTTCAATCGCACAATTGCTCAACAAAAGCGGGAGGATATCATTCTGAAAATATACTGTATCCGGATCGCAAGTACTTAAAAACAGAGTGTCAGTACCACCGCTTGTATCCACAGGTGTGATAAACACATCTTCATCCGGAAAATCCAGGGGTAAATGCTTACAAGATTCGGTGAAAACCCCCATGGCAAAAACTAGTAAAAAGCCCGTGGCAAGGGCAACATACGCTCTTTTCATTCTACTTATCCTCAATTTCTACAACAAAAATATTCCTCCGCAATTGCATATAAAAAGACAGAAATCACCCTTTTCCGACAAAACATGGTGATATCCGACACCCGTGAAAGTGGCACGGTTTTTTAACTTCGTGTCTCAAACGACAGATTATGCGTAAACTTCAATACCTGGTTTTAGTTCCATTTTTCGCCACTTTTGCCCTGTTTTCCTGCGATAACCTCAATCTGGACAACATTTTGAGCAATGATGACGTAGTAGCCGCATTGAAAGAGGCACTCAACATCAGTACCGACACTGCCGTATCGCACGGATCGGTGAATAATGGATATTTCCTCAATCCGGATATCAAGATCTTGTTCCCCGAGGAAGCCTCCATAGTTGAAACAGCACTGGAGATCATTCCCGGAGGTACTGTTCTGCTGGATGCTTTTGTAGAGAAACTCAACCATGCGGCCGAGGATGCCGCTGACGAAGCGGGACCGATTCTCAAAGACGCGATCCTGAATATCACTTTTACGGATGCCATGGATATCCTGAACGGCGTAGATACTGCAGCAACGCATTATTTGCGCATCAATACCTTTCCGGATCTCTACACGGCATTCAAGCCCGATATTCAAACTGCGCTGGAATCAGTTGGGGCGCAGCAGGCCTGGGAAGATGTGATCGATCTGTACAATCTCAACCCATTTGCCGAGGATGTAAATACCGATCTGGCTGATTATACTACCAATAAAGGATTGGATGGCATGTTTCATCTGGTAGGTGAAGAAGAGATCAAGATACGTACGGATATTTCCCATCAGGTGACCGAATTGCTCCAGGAAGTATTCGGCGACAACTAATCCGCTTGACAATATCTAATTTTGTGTTACGGCTGTAATTTCTATTGCAGCCGTTTTTTATATGGATATCGGAAACTGTTTGCATGAATCCTTACCCGCGATGACCTGGCTGGAGGCCATTGCGGTGATCACCGGTATTGCCAGTGTGTGGTATGCGCGCAAGGAAAGTATTTTGGTTTATCCTGTTGGGATTGTTAGCGTGCTCTTGTATGTATATATCTGCCTGGAGGTGAAATTGTATGCAGATGCCGCCATTAATGCGTATTATTTTATCGTGAGTGTGTACGGTTGGTATTTCTGGTTGCACGGTGGCCGTATACAGCAGGGATTACCGGAGGTGAAAAGCGATGAACTGGATGCCGACCTGGAATTATATACAGCTAAAAGAGGCGAAGAGGCGCATATTGCCCGCAATAACAAGGTCGAGAATATTTATTTTATTTTTCTCACCGCACTGCTTGCCATTTTCCTCGGATTTATTCTGGATACCTACACGGATTCAAATGTTCCGTACTGGGACGGTAGCACGACAGCCGTTTTTTGTATTGCCATGATCCTGATGGCGAGAAAAAAGATCGAGAACTGGGTGTATTGGATCATTGGAGATATAGCCTGTGTACCCTTATTCTTGTACAAAGGATTATGTATGAGTTCGCTGCAGTATCTGATATTCACTATTTTAGCAGTAGCCGGATTTCTGACCTGGTTAAAAAAATATAAACAATCCGTTTCCGCACATGCGTAAGATCGTTTTCACCGGACCCGAATCCACAGGAAAGACCACCCTGGTGGAACATTTGGGAAAACATCTGCAAATGCCTGTTGTAAAGGAAGTGGCAAGGGATTATATACACGGATTGGACAGGCCTTATCAATATGAGGATCTCCTCAATATTGCCATGTTGCAAATGAGTGAGGAAGAACGGATACGGGCTATGCATGGCGGATTGCTGATCTGCGATACGGACCTGCTGACGATAAAGATTTGGGCCGATGATAAGTTCCATACCTGTGAACAGTGGTTGAGTCATGCCTTTCTCGATCGCTCTGCCGATGTGTATTTCCTCTGCAAACCCGATTTTCCCTGGGCTCCTGATCCACAACGCGAAGATCCCAATCGCAGAGAGCATTTATATCATGTGTTCCGCGAACATCTCATCCAATATAAAAAGCGTTTCATTGAACTGGGTGGCACAGTGGAAGCACGCATGGCAGAGGTTTTACATGTTCTTTCTGAAAATACCATAAAAACATTTTAATTTTGCATTATCTCATGGGGTGTTATCCGCCATTTGGCAGATGACTGAGATCAAACCCATTGAACCTGACCGGGTAATTCCGGAAAGGGATTGAGGTTATTTCTTTCCTTCGCACAGGCTCCATCTGCAGGAAGTAACGCTAAATTTTTTTCTATGAAAAGAAGTATACTGCTGTACTTCATTGCTTTGACCTGCATTGCGCAAGCGCAGGATCATATCGAAGGATTTGTATATGTAACCGGTACTGAGATCCCTGTTCCGTATGCAGGAGTATTCAATAACGGAGAACTCATAGCTGTCACCGATTCGGCAGGAACATTTTCTGTGGACCATTTGGTCAGTAGTAATTACACGATATCGCATATCGCATTTGAATCCAAACCTGCAAAAGTGATCATTTACGCCATGCAGGAAGACGTGGAAAAAGTAGTGCTCTATGTCAATCATTCCAATACCATGTTCAATGAAGTGGTTGTTATTTCAGGGAGAACAAAAAACCGACAACCGGTACCCATCACAAACATTTCAGGTGAGGCATTGCGCAGCAAGAATACGGGGAAGGACATGCCCTTTATTTTAGAAAGCACACCTTCGGCAGTGGTAACTTCTGATGCCGGAAATGGCATCGGATATACCGGTTTGCGTATCCGTGGAAGTGATGCCACCCGTGTTTCGGTAACCATAAACGGAGTGCCTTATAATGATGCCGAATCCCAACAAACATATTGGGTGGATCTTCCCGATATTGCATCCAGTGCTTTTGATATTCAAATACAAAGAGGAGCCGGCACTTCAACGTATGGTGTAAGTTCTTTGGGCGCAGCAGTAAATATTTATACCAATAATCTCAAGGAGCAAGCTTCAGCGGATTATACCATAACCGCAGGTTCGTTTGGCACTTTGCGCAATACCTTCACGGTGAACAGCGGAAAATTAGGTGGTCATTGGTATGTAAGTGCGAGAGGGTCAGTATTACATTCCGACGGATATATCGATCGCGCATATGCCGACCTGCAATCGGCATTTATCAAAGCAGCGTATACTTCGAATAAGTATACTTCTATCGTCGATATTTTTCCCGGAAAAGAAAAAACATATCAGGCCTGGGGTGGGGTTCCGGTTGAAATATTAGATACGGATCGCACGTATAATCCTTATACCTATGCAAATCAAACGGACAATTATACACAAGCACATTATCAGTGGCATCAGTATCTGGATATTTCGAAAAAAGATCATCTGCAATTGACCTTGAATTATTCCAAAGGTTCGGGATACTATGAGCAACTGGAGGAACAGCAGGCACTCGCCGATTATGGTGTGCAACCGGCAGTGCATGGCGCCGATACGACATTTTTTACAGATATGATCACACAAAAGTGGTTGGAAAACGACTTTACTGGTGCGTTTGTGCAATATACACATTACCATAGTGCCTGGACCTTACAAAGCGGGGGGGCATATTATACCTATGGCGGTGATCATTATGGAAAAGTAATATGGGCAGAAGATGCAAGTACATTAGGTTATGATCACACCTACTATACGAATAATGCACAGAAGGGTGATGCGAATGCGTTTGTGCAGATGACCTATTATGCGAAATTATTTCTGTTATTTGCTGATATGCAAGTGCGCAATGTGCAATACCGGTACACCGGAGCGAATTATGACGGCTCGGCTTTGGAAGATACTGCGATGTTGTGGTTTGCAAATCCCAAATTGGGTGTTACCTGGTTGCAGAGCAACAATGCAGATGCATATCTATATATCGGCATGTCGGGGAAAGAACCAAACCGCGATGATTTTGTGGCTTCTTCACCGGATAGCAGGCCTAAACCCGAGATCTTATACGACCTGGAATTGGGGGAACGCTTGCGCATGAAAGGCTGGGAATTTATGGGAAATATATATTACATGTACTATCGTGACCAGCTCGTGCTCACAGGTGCATTAAATGACGTGGGCGCATATATACGCACAAATGTTCCGGAGAGTTATCGCACAGGAGTTGAAGTATCCCTGAATAAATTATTCTTTAACCAATTGCAGTGGAGTGCCAATGCTGCATTCTCCGTAAACCGAATTCCGGCACATACAGAATATGTAGATAATTGGGATGATGGCAACCAGGTAGCCATAGTGTATAGTTCTTCGCCGATAGCCTTTTCACCGGATGTTATTGCCTATGATAAGCTGGAATATGTTTTCAACACCAAAACATGGGATCATATACATCCGAGCATAGCCCTCGAGTCGAAATTTGTCGGACGACAATACGTAGATAATACCGGCGACAAAAACCGGAGTTTGGATCCTTATCTGTATCACAACTTGCGCCTGGGTGCGGTCATGGAAAAACGCGACGAAAAAAAATACTCTTTATATCTGGATATATTCAATCTCACAAATACTTTGTATGAAAGTAATGCATGGGTCTACAGATATATCAGTGGCGGGTCAGAATCCATGTTGTTGGGACTATATCCGCAAGCCGGTATACACTGGTCGGCAACATTGCGTGTGGAAATTTGATAAAAGTCATTTTGGATAAGCAATGTATTCCTTCTACCTTTAAGTAGCATTTATCATTGTTTATGACCAATCCCATCTTACGTCTGGGTCTAATTACCATTGTTTCCTATTTGTTCATGGGAATGATCGTTCCTCCGGTTCACGAAGAGTATGATTGGTATGTGACGGGTGGTGTGTCGTTTTCTGAATTTGGCTTTTGGATAGATGGTGGTGGAGATGTGAATGGCGATGGATATGATGATATCATCATTGGGGCACCTACTTATACGCACGATCTGATCAGCGAAGGTGCCGTTGTCATCTATTTTGGCTCAGCTTCGGGCTTATCTGCAGAACCTGATTGGGTAGAATACGGCGAACAGAGCAACAGCGGATACGGTCATTGCGTAAGTATAAACGGAGATGTAAATGGTGACGGATATGATGATGTTTTGATCGGTGCACACCAATATAAAGGGATGTGGATCAACGAGGGCAAAGTGCGTGGCTTTATCCGGGTGGGCCGGATGTGACCTTCGCACATTTCCCCTCTTGGACCATGGTCAGTGGCCGCAAAGGGGCCAAATTAGGCGAGGCGGTAACGATACTGGGAGATGTAAATCTGGATGGATACGACGATATCGCAGTGGGTGCACATGGATGGGACGCCACCGAGACGCTTGGGGCTCTTGGAAATAAAGCGGGCAAAGCATGGGTGTTTTTAGGTACACCCGACGGTCCGGCTGCTACTGAAAATTTTGTGGAGATCGGTTCGGAAACGGATGCCAATATAGGTGTGAGCCTCGATAGGGCTGGAGATATCAACGGTGACGGTTATATGGATATCACCATCGGAGGATATATTTTTCTGATCGGTGACGGGATGATCTGCGTTTTCCGGGGAGAGCCTTCGGGTATAGATGAAGACCTTGAATTTATGGCTATAGGTGGTGCCGAGGATACCAGTTTCTATGCAATTAATCAAACTACGGCCGGGGACGTCAATGGCGACGGGTATGACGATGTTTGTATAGGTGCCCCGCGTTTTGATGCGAACGGCCTTTACCAATCGGGCAAATTACATATACATTATGGAGGCCCCGACGGACTGCATGATGAAGTGGGTTGGATAGGCACAGGATCGCAATATGACGAGCGCTGGGCTTTCAATGTGAATGAGGCCGGTGATGTTAATCACGATGGGTATGGAGATCTGCTGGTGGGCGCCAAGTATTATAACAACGGCATGCAGTTTCATGCAGGAAAAGGAGAATTGTATCTCGGCGGCCCGCAAGGACTGCGGCGAACGCCGAACTGGACATTTGCCGGCCCGGACAGTGGCATGTGCCTGGGTGCTAACATCAGCAGGGCGGGAGACGTTAACGGAGATGGTTTCGAAGATATTATTCTGGCCGGCGATGAGTATTCCGGGGGTTTCACCCGCGAAGGTATCGTTTATGCCTTTTACGGACAGGCTCAGCAATGCGACCCCTTGCATCATGTGGTTCCCTATTATATCACACCTAACTCAGTAACAATGGGTTGGGAATGGTTATATGGTGCCAAGCAGTATAAGTTCTGCATGCTGCGCATCGATGGACCCTCACCATATTACGTAATACCAACCACCGATTCCGTGGTTACCGTTGGCGGTCTGGTACCGGGAGCACATTATCGCGGTTATGTGATAGCCCAGTG